>CAZRVK010000003.1:0-280782 GCA_964603585.1 uncultured Planctomycetales bacterium | reverse complement strand
TAGGTAAACGTGTCGTTTGTGTCGCTTATTTCGCGGTGTAGGACTCGGGTGCCGATGCTTATTCCCTGTATTACTCGAGCATCAATATTCTTTGTACTTTCTGCATTCTGTAAGTCATCAGCAAATGCAACCGATAATCCTAATAACAACACCCCCAAAACCAATAGTATTCTTTTCATTCCTCTCTCCTCCCGCAATAAGTTAACCTTTTTATATAATTTGTAATGCATGTCTACACCGCCCATCGCATTCATGTGATCCCGGCTCAGGCGCTTCATCTATTAGATAAGGGTTACCGTTCATCGCCTCTTGACATCCTTTACATGTAGACTCATCATCAGCCCCTGCAAAATTAACCATCGCCCCTGTCCCGATCCCGGCCTCTTTAACCGCGGCCTCTTCAACACGCCAAAACGCACCAGCGTATTGTTCGATCCTTGATTCAAACGCATTAACTGCTGAATCAATTGCCTTTGAGAATTCGTCTTTTGAATTATATGTCATTCGCATTGATTCAATGACTTTCTTCTCGATATCTGGTATTAATGAAGTCGCAATATACCCTTCATTCCAATCAATCATCCTATCAAGTAATGTTCTTTCTCTCCCCTGGGCCTCAAATAATGATTCTTTAACCTTCACAGTCTCAAGATGTGATTGTAAATATTTCTTACCGATATCAATTGCTACGGGGAAATATGCGCTTGCGGACTTAGTCATACTTTTCTGCAGATTATCTAAGTGCAGACTAAGATTTTTCACATTACCAACAACTAACCCGGGATCCCCGGCACTCTTTAATGACTCTCGGATATTACGCTTAAAACTATTGAAGTCATTAGATAATGCCTTACGATATCCATTCATGCGCTGTAAGACCCACTTACTCTTATTAGCCAGCTTTACTGCAGGATCATGACTCGGAGTTGTAATTGCTTCTTTAACCGGCTTCTCTACAGGTTTCTTGCCATTATCTGCATTAAATGGCTTGTTTAGATCTCCCGGCTGGCCAAAGGATGAAAAAGGATTTACATTTACTCGAGTAAAATCGATCTTCTCGATCTCTTCATCAATATTGTTAAGCTGCTCAGCTAATAAATATATCCGCGCTGCGGTTTCATCAGATATCAGGTTAGCGCGTTTCGCTATTTCAAGCGCTTCTGCAACGGATTTTGTATCTTTATCGATTAATGGCGGGAAATCTATATCGATCAATCTCTCCAATTCAGTCGTATAAATATTGCGGTTTGTTTTCTCATCATACTCAAAACTTCCGGGTAAAAGACCTTTTTCTATTTTCTTGTTAATGATAAACTGCAATATCGCATCGTAAATCGTGGTCCAAAGGACTTGGTATGCAACAAACTTCTTGATCATTGGCAATTCCATGCTCTTCGTTGTCGCTAAATTGCCGGTTTCAGGATCGCCAAAGTAATGATAAAATAACCCGGATGCAGCACAAACCATTAACTGCATCTGCTTGAGGCCCTTCTCTCCAATTGCTGCGCCACCTGTGGGAGTATTAACCGGCTGCGTGTCAATTGCCTGATTCTCGTATTGCGTAGATCCCGCAGTCACCGCTTTATTGGTTAAATCAAGCTTCGCGTTCATTGCACTCTGCAGACTTCTAACTTGTGCCGAAGTCCCAACAACTTTCTTCTTCCACGCTAACATTGATAACGACTTGATTAATGTCGCTAAATCACTGGCCATATCTTTATGCGCTTTAATCCAATCAATCCCGCGATAAAGTTCCGGCACCCCGAATTTGTCATTAATATCACAGTTAATTTTTACATGAAAGACAACTGCTTCTTTTAATTTACCATCTGGTATTTTATACATCTCGGGATTAGCATTTTCCCAATCTGCATAATATTCGTATTTGTCACCGATCTTTATTTCATAAGAATCACTTGTGAAATTGTATTTCTTACTCGTCATCCTTATTTTATAAAATATCGGCCGCAAATTATCATCGGGATCATAAATAATATCAGCTATATCTGCCGTATTGATAATACGAACTTTAACATCGCCTTCTTCATCGACAAAAAGGGCAAAAAACAAATTGCCTTCATATTGAAGTTTATTCGATAACTTCTGCTGCGCGAGGAACGAAGTCAAAGAAATCTGATTATCTCGATCATCCCAAAATTTATCGATAATATCCTGAATCTCTTTATTGGACTTAGGTGTCTCCTTTTCTCCTGGGGCTATGTCCTCTTTTATTTCTTTTTTGACGTCTTTCTTAATTGGTTGAGCTTTCGGCTTCGATACTCCTTCGCCAAACACAAACTGCGTGGTTAAGTTTACCCAATGCCCGGCAAGCGGATTCTTGTAATAATACAGCTTACAAGTCTTAAGCATCTTCTTAAATCCTTCACCGAAGATCTGCATCTGATCGCCGTTATCGAGTGAAATGTTTATCCACCCTAAATCTTCTAACTGCCTGGCATACATAGTTAGATTTTCTTTTAACGTATCAATCGTTTTATTACTAATCAATCTTAGTCCAAACATCTAATAATCTCCAATTTGCACTGTCTCCATCCCGATATCTTCAGCGGTAATAATCTCCGGTTCCGCAGGTTCTTCAACCACTCCGATCTGTAATGCCCTGGCTGCTTCTCTGGCAAACCATGCCGCCATTACCGTATCTGCGGCCTCTCCTATTGGATGCACTGACATTTCTTTCTTCCAAACACAAAATCCGCATTCACAATCCGGTTCGTGCAGATCTCCCATTGCGCATAACCATGAATCATTAGCAAATTCAACTTCCATCCCAGGTAAACCAATCAAAGGATCAACTTTCTGCTTACCTGTAGTGAATGGCACAATCGGCATCGATGCTGATCCTTTTTCTAACGCCCATTGCGCGATCGCTTCCTGCGCTGCATTATTCTCAACCACAATCAACTGATACCGATGAGTCGCATAAGCATCGATAAGCTGATTCACTGATTGAGTCGGACCCCATTTCCCTCGCCGTATTTCTATTGGATACCTCTTACCGTTAGGAGATATCGCAAGCGTAAAAATAACAACAAACTTGCCAAATGGATCCATTCCAGCAACACGCGGCCAATGGGGACTAACAACATCATTTATCCTTACGCCATACCGAAATACCTTAAGATAAGATGGCAACGTCCTATCTTCATCAGATAATGCATCTTGCCGAAATCCACGATTAAACGCCCGTGACCCGATCTCTTTGAATCTCTGCATTAACTTTTCTTTTGGCCATAAACTCCATAATGGAATCGTAAATTTACCTTTCAACGGAGATTCACATTCAAAACAACTGAAATCTTCTGATACTTTAATCACTAAGAAACACCACTCACTGTTTTTCCTTATTTCAGAAGTCAAATCATCTTCATGCCATACAGTAGCAATATAAACCTTGAATCCTTTAGGCGCTAAACGGCTACACCAAACATTATAGAATGACTGCTTAACCTGCTGTCGCATTGCCGGGTTAAGAATTGCATTACGCAAATCAACCACATCATCAAAGATTAAGAAATCGCATCCTGCCCCGGTCCCGGAAGATGTAATCCCCCATGCTTCAACGGATCCATCCTTTGATAAACTTTGTCTTTGCAATACTAACTTATGCCGGCCCCATTGCGCTTTATCTCCTGGCTTAATATTGGGAAAGGCTTCTTTGAAATCAGCATCTTGATCTATATACTTTGAAATTGATTCGACACGCGCTGCAGCATTATCATCAGAGTTGCATACCACAAACACGCGATTATTTGGATTTTCAGAAAGGAATTTTAACGTACGCCCAATAACAACGTTTTCAGTCTTACCGTGTCGCCACGGAGCCAGAATTCCACAATTTAAACCGCGCCTCCGGCATTCATCAATATGCCAATTCATTTCTCGATGAATCTCTGCCTGGATAACGTTATTCCCCTTATCATCTTTTATGATAAATTCGCAGAAATCATCAGCATATCGGCGCGCTAACTCTTTTTTAGCTTGCCTGGCTGTCTGTCTGATCGATTCTCTTTGAGAGATTGATAATCCCTCTAAGGTCAGACTCTGGGAGTTTAGAGATACCATTATTCTCCGCCTTAAATACGTTTGTGTTATTAATCACTGCCCGTTTATCCGCCCAACGGTCCGGAGCGCGATTTGTTAAAAAGAAAATCATCGATGTCGTATTACCTTCTGTTGCACTTTTATATAAAGCGTCTTCAACAATCTGAATACGGCTATCGATAATATTCCTTATCGTGGCATCTAATCCTGGTTTAGATTTACGCCATCGCCATAACGTTACCGGCTCAATATCTGCAGCCTTACATGCTGAGACAATCGATGTACCATTCATAAGACTGCGCAATACTGCTCTAAGTTTCTTATATCTTGATTGCATGTTTACCCGTAAATTGTTCCCAACGTTTAATAATTACATCGGCATATTTCGGATCTAATTCCATTACATACGCCACACGATTCATCTGTTCGCATGCCATAAGTGTAGACCCCGATCCACCGAACATATCAACAACGATATCCCCCTGCTCGCTATTCTTTCGTAACGCACGTTCAGCAAGCCTTACCGGCTTTTGTGTTGGATGAACATATTCCGAAGTAACATCTCTTTTTTGATACCAAACATCTGGCAAATCGTTAAACTCATCAAAATCGAGATTAAATACATCTTTAAGATTAGCAATCTTCTTTGTGCGGTAATGAGCCTTGCCTTTCTTCCATCCAAACATACACGGCTCATAAATACGGTGATAATCCTGCCCTTGGGAAAAGATCATACTGTTCTTAAGCCAAATAAGTGTCTGACTCTTATGCCACCCGGATTTAAAGAACGCTAATCGATTGAGCCATTCGTTCTTATTGGCAAACCACCAGTAAATACTACATTCATCGGTGCTGAATTGATAAAGATTAACCAGCACTTTAGAATAGAATTTTAAACAATCGGCATCAGATAAGTTATCATTAAAAATACGCCCGCCCGTACCTCCAAACTTCTTTGACGCATAATCTAATCCCCCGGGCGATTTATAATCCACGTTATACGGTGGATCCGTGAAGATTAACCGCGATAGTTTACCATTCATTAACAATGCTACATCTTCTGGTTTAGTAGCATCACCACACATTAATCTATGATTGCCGATCTGATAAATATCACCTTGTTGAGTAACCGGAACATTGATATTCTGATACTCTTTTTCGGCATCAAACTCATCTTCGGTAACAGTCTCAAATATTCGATCTAAATCAGCACTATCGAATCCGGATTCGGCAAGCATATCTTTTCCGAAACCTTCCAACAACTTCCAATCCCATGATCCCGTATTTTTGTTTAACCGAAGATTAAGCTCCTTCTCATCATCATCATTAAGTAACCGATCCGGAACGCGAACATCAGCTTCCTGCACGCCTCTTGCTTTAAGCATACGAAGTCTAAAATGTCCACCAATTACTGTATTATTACGATTAATAATTATGGGATCTGCTAAGGAGAATTTATCAATGGAAAGAGCCAAGTCTCGTTCATCTTTTTCCGAAGCTTGGCGTGGATTATATTTGGCCGGTATTAATTCTGATATCATTCTTTTTTCATTTAACCAAACAATCGGGTCGCGCATGATTTCCTCATGTCGCACCCAGTAAATGCAATTGTTAAGAATTTATGTTATACTTATCTCTGCCGTAACTGTAGCTCAAGCAGAGCGCTAAATGCCAGTAACATTTAGAGATGGCAAGGGTCGACCCACCCAGTTGCGGCCTTACTCATCTTTTACTTTCTTATCAAAGAAAAACGCCGAACCCATGGCCGTGATCACGGATTCGGCGCTTCAAAACTAATTGCAGGGCGCTACCCTGCTTGCATCCTTAGTATAGTCCACACTATGTGGACATGTCAATATCTTTTTACAAGATGTTGCTTTTTATAAGGATTACATTCGTTACTTTCTCTTGCCATTAATAAGCTTACCAAACTTCTTCCAATATACCCTATTCCAATCTTTACGCTGTTTAATCTGACATTTCTTACTTCCGCACGTTTTCTTGATCTTAGGTCGCTTTTCACAATACGGACAGATTTCAGGCATTTCGCTCTCCTCCAAAACCACGTTATGCGAGACTAAAAAGTAAATCAGTATATATATACCCCAAGATTTGAACTCTGGCCCAAACTTTCCTCACGCGAAGGATTAATTCCTATTTATGGACTAAACATCATCCCAATTAATATTCTTACTCGCGCGAAGAAACTCTTCTCGCGCAAATATGCCCGAAAATCTTTATACTTCGCGTCAATATCCTTACGCATTTCCTTACGGAGCTTCTTCATTACCTTGGAATAACTCATACCACCACCACCGATTTTTTATCGATCATGAAATAGTCTTTGATCTTGAGGTATTCATCAGTAGTAATTACTCTTTCGCGGGGGATAATTCCATGCTTAAATTCTTTGGCAAATATTAATATCCCGATCCCCCGAATATTTATAATTATTTCTTTATTATCATCATTTAAACTAACAGCTCCGATTAATGATTCATCAATCAATTCGTTCTTAATACGAATCATGTTTCCTCCTTATGGATTATTAACGGCTTCTTCTTTAAGTATTTTCTCGAAACAATCTTTACATCTACACCCAATCAAATGACGAACAAACTTTTTAGGTGTTATCTTTATAACAACCCCGCGATCTTTTATCTTCTTCTTAGACATTTGCTGTCTCAATAACCTCCTGAACACTAAGTAAACGCTTTTATCCCTACCAACCTTTGTAAGATTAAATCTGTTCATTCATACACATGAGAAGCTCACTAATATTAATTCCCTCTTCGATCGCAATATTAATAAGATCTTCAATAATATTACACACTCGAGTCCATTCATCCGGATTAACACGCGCCTCGGGATCGGTGAGACGGTAAATATTACCGCGTTTGGTTTTTAGGATAAGTCTCATTTTAATATTTCCCCCTGCTGCTTGATCCGTTCGATTGACGGGCTCATTTTAATAGCTCCTTCGGCACTTTGCCCTTTGGTGCATGCTTAAAGATATACTCAACCAACACATTCTTTTTTGCCGTATCTTCCTGGGCAAAAGATATTCCTAATTCTTTAATCAACTTCACTAACTCTTCTTTCGTACATGCCTCCAGATATTCCTTGGTGATCACATAATCCTTGGCCATGGAGAAACCGAGCTTGGTAGCGAGGAATTCGAGATCTTTATCTTCCATTACCTCGGGTTTCTTTGATACCACCCGGTTGATCATCGCTTGAACTTCTGCATCACCAATCTCATAAAGCTTGGAAATGGTGTAAGGTCTACCGTATCCGCGGGATTCACATTTACCTTTTACAATCTGTTCAGCCTCACTCCAACCCATATCATCCAAAAGAATCTTCAAGATTACAACATTGATACAACGTCGGTCTTTTGATGTTGAAAGCTTATTAATCCAGAATATACGTCGCGTTCTGGTGATCCTTCCTTCTTTCTTTGCCTTAGATAAATCTTTTACCCGGGGACCTTCGCCTGATTCAATTCTTATTCCAGCTTTCTTTAAAATGGCCGGGATATCTTTCTTCTCAACCATTTCAATAACTTTACTGCTCCTAGGATGCACAGCATATATTATTTTGACGTCTTTATAAGCTTTTACGAGAGGTCGATATTTAATATTCTTCCCTCCTATCCAGTCTTCATCATCAATATTGATGTATTTATATTCTGGATTTTCACTAGTATATGGAAACAATTTCTTCGCTTCTTCAACAGAAACAACTTCTCTGCTCTGTTTCTTTAATGTGTCGATCGTGCGCTGCGCATAAGCATTCTTTTTCGCACTAAAGCATGCTGGATCCGTGCAAACATCTTTACCCTGGACATCCGCGAAGAGCTCAACCTGGTTGCCGGTCCGCTTGAGGCATTCCACACAAGAGCATTTACCGGCAATGCCTTTTTCTTTGGTATCGAACTGTGCTTCTTTAAGCTGAACCATAAGTCGTTCTTCAACATATTCCCGGGCTTTTTTATAATTCATCGGCTCGTTGGTTTTATCCCATCCGCTTCCACCCTGGGTAATGGTTTTCCCAGCTTCCAACTGCAGATGCGCCGGCACCCTGGCCACCAGGAGTGCAATGCTTGGGCTGAATTTCCCCTCATAGAAGAATTTGCGGTTTTCTGGTATCAGCTCGCAAAGCTTCAACCGGCCGTAAATATACGTAGGGCTTTTGCCGACCTTGGCAGCGATATCCTTGACGTCCTTGTATCCATGCTTCTTCATCAGCACTTCATATCCTTCGGCTTCCTCAAGAGGATGCACGTCTTCGCGCTGCAGGTTTTCGATGACCATAAATTCAAGGACCTGTTTATCATCAAGGTTCTTGATAATTACCGGAATTTCCGTTTTACCTGCTAATTGAGATGCGCGGAATCTTCGTTCACCGCAGATGATTTCGAGTTTCTTATCCGCATGACGCACAATGATTGGCTGGATTACGCCTTTTTCTTTAATCGATGCCGCGAGTTCTTTTAATTTCGCTTCATCAAAGCTTTTACGCGGATTAAGTTTTGATGATTGTATTACTTCGATCTTTGCTATTGTTGTTTCCATAGTTCCTCCTTTTAGACCTCCAAGGCCTTATAAAACTCTACAGCTTTTTGATTCGCCATAATCAATTCCGGACGAAAATTAACTACTGATAACCCCTCTTTCGTCTTTACCCGAGATAAAGCGACATACGCCTGTCCGGATTCAAATATTCCTTCACAATCAATATGCACTTTATCCAATGTTAATCCTTGGCTTTTATGAATACTTATTGCCCAAGCCAGTCGAAATGGCACCTGGATCCTTCGCGCAATTTCTTCTTTATCAACAACAATCCGCGCGACGATTTCCGGTCCGAAAGACATTGTGACGCCATTATCGAATTTCACTTCAACGCTATTTTCCCCGATACTTATCACCTCCCCTGTTGATCCGTTAATAAGCCCTAACGCTATTTCTTTATTAATAAGCAACATTACCCTGGCTCCAACCTTAAGATATAACTCCTTTGGTGCTAAACAATTCTTATAAATAAGTGATATCGCTTTCCCATCCCCCGAATCAAACGCTTCGAAATATCTTGATGGTGTTTTCAACGCGCGAAGTTTATCGAAGTTATACGCATCGGCAAGACGATTAAGAGCGAATAACCGGATTGCCTTATCATCGACTTTATAACTTTGGATATCGGCTGGCTCTCCGATCCGAATCGTACTAAGCGCCGCGAGGAATTCGGCATCTGTTTGACGGTATACTTTATTAAGAAGTACAGTCTCGAAATCCCAAATTTTACTTTCAAACGCAAATCGAACTTCAATTTCATCTTTGGATACAGGAGGGAGTTGAAGAAAATCTCCAACAACAATTAACTGTATTCCGCCAAAAGGAAGTTTATTTCCCCGGGTAAACTTAAACACTTCATCGATAAGTTCAAACATATCCGCACTAAGCATTGATATTTCATCGATCGCGAGCATTGTGCATGATCGGATTTTCTCGCGCGTATCAGGACTCATATGATAATAAACTTCTTCCGCGGGCCGATCACCTATGCCAATACCAGAAAAGCTGTGGATTGTCGTTCCGGATACATTAACGGCCGCTGCTCCCGTGGATGCGGTAACATCCATTTCCGGGAATGCTTGGCGTAATTGATTAAGGATATATGACTTTCCTGTGCCGGCGGATCCGGTGATGAAGATATTGCGTTTAGCTTTAATAAGATCAAGGATATGGTTATACAACTAACACCACCTTCCCCCCAAACACGCGCAATGCTGTTTTAACTTCTTCCGGAAGTAACTTCTTAAATAGCATATTTTCAACAATAACCCTGCGCTCATCTTCCGGGATTAATTTCCATGCATTATCTATTTTCATCTCAAATTTAATCATTCTTGAACGCTCCTGTGGCCGAATAGAAGCATTTAAAGGCAAAGCATTGAACTTCTTGATGTCTGCCTGGAATCGTGCAAACAGATCTACGAATTCCATACATTCCGGATTTTGCTGCGCTTTCTGAACTAATTGATGTTCAAACACCGTTCACCCCCGTTCAGGTACCGTTCACTTTCATGTTTTTACCTATCCCCTTTTAAATCCAATAACTTAACCCTTCCCCGTTCAGGTGTTCAGGTGTTCACCCCCAAAATACAAGTTACGTCGCTACACATTGATTTAAGACTTCTGGGTTCGGAAATTGCATTTTGTGCGGTTTTTATCCAAAATGCCTGAACACCTGAACGTTTGTCATAACTTCCAACAATTTCAATCATTTAAGTGTTCACCCTCCCCCTGAACGGCACCTGAACGCCCCCCTAAACCTGAACGCCTGCCTGTGGAACCTTACTTTCCACTAAATCCCGGATTTCTTCTGAACAAGCCTCATAATCCAGAATTATGCAACTCCGCGGGAATCCACCGATCCGATTCCGGCCATTAAGATCCAGGATCCCCGGCTCTTCTTTGAAGTACCCCCGCACTGAAGAAGCCTTGAATGGATCAATCCCGCGCTTCCTACAATCCGAAGCCCAGATATTAAACAACCCTTGGAAATATAAATAAACTTTGCCATCTTCGATCTTCCAATACTGATCTTCTTTGATCTCTCCGCGCTGCGTCATAACCTGTAAATCTGTAATAAACGTACTGATCAAATTATCTCTCTGGTATTCCGTGTTTGTCTTTTTAGCTTCTGCCAAAATCATATCGGCAAATTTGATATCCTTTTCCCCAAAATTAACCGCATGCCCTGCACAGATCACCGAATAATTGACAGCAGTACGATCATCAATACCGGCATGTTTAACAAGATGATCTCGAGCTTCTTTGATCACATGCAAAAACATATCTTTATTCTTCGGCTTTTCTTTAATGATATTAAGAATATGCCAGGAGAATTTTTGTTTATTGCGCGTAAACCAATCGTAATGATTTACTTCACGTTTGCTTTTGATGATTTCGACAATGATCGATCGATTGAGGATCGCGTTGTCGTTCGGCGTTTCTTCGCCCGCGATGATAAGAGTTCCGCGTACTTTCGCTTCCCGAATACCAAAGTTACTTTTAATCCCCTTACCAGATGATTGTCGATTGTACACGTTTCGGAGAAACCCCGTTTTGAAAGCAATGTCTGACGTATTCCTGAATTCATCGAGGAAAACAGGCAGGGATGAGTAATAACCAAGGGATCTTTGGATCGCGACAACTGTTGTTTGCGAGAGACTTTTACCCGCATCTTCAATGCCAAATAAACAGGTAATCCATTCTGCAATCGTTGATTTGCCCGAACCAGTTCTCCCTGTGATAAATAAAAATGGATAACATCCATATTCATCGAATATATCCTCCAAGTATGGTATGGCCGAAGCCCACCCCAAACATTTAACCGCTTCAATCTCTCCGATTGTTTCTGCAAGCTTTTGACGAAGTTCTTTAATATCAAACGATGTCAATGATACATAAGGGATCCCTTCCGATATCTGGGTCCTGCCAGATGTAACTCCCAAAGGAATCGGTTTAATTCCTTTTTTCTCAAGCCAAAAGATATGGTTTTTATCCGGGCGCAATTCTTTGCCTTCTTTATCAATTGCGATATTACCGAATAACCACATTTTTTCAGTATCTACCCAACCAATATGATCAGGTTCGATAATATGCCGGCCATCATCTTCAAGAAATAGCCCTTCCCATATATTAAGAAGATCGTCCTTTGTCCCGCGCCAGATGAAATTGCCATATTGAAAACAGAAAGTAGTAAACCCTTCTGCTCCACCCATATCTTCTGGTTCAATCGCAAAGCATGATGATGATTCACCAAATCCATTCGTAAACTGAATTTCTCTGATAATTCCTTCGGATGTTTTATGAGTTGCAATGATTTTCATTGTGAAATTAGAGATTATTTCATCCCATTCGGTTTTACCCCTGCGCCTCGTAGCAACGTATTTCCCGAATTCAGTGCGGATATGTGAACGGAAATATTTTAGGCTCATTTTCCGCTGAATAACTGATTGAGCTTCGTGGCTTAACTCTTTAATATATTCCCCGGCCACCTTAGATGAAGAAGTAACAAACAATAATTCGTCTTTACCTTTCCCTTGTGCCAAGGCGCCATCGATATCCGCTTTACCGTTAACACGCCAAGAATCAGGCAAAGTGCCAATTTGAGTGCGAAACCCTTCTTTATCTAATGCCCGAGCCATAAAATAAGCATAAAACTCTGTATCATGCCGATCTGATGGGTTTTCTTTATAATTCTTGTAGTTAGGATTATCTTTTATTTCATTATCGAAGATGATGCATATATTACGCACCTTTGCTTCGGATAAGAATTTTACTAATCTTGGAAAATGCTCTTTTGAAAAAGATCCAATTCCGGGGATCGCAATTGCGGATAAACCCAACTGCACAGCAGCCATGGCTTTAAACTCGCCTTCGGTAATAATAATATCCCGTTCAATATTCCAATTCGGACAATAAATCTCGATCGGTACACCGGAAAGCCCAAGTTTATGCGGACGGATAAAATAAGTTTTACCCGCGGGATCTAAATAAGGGATTACTACGTGGTTTTGCATTAAGGTTGTAGATATCTGTAACTTAGTACTGCCTTTGGGATAATAAAAAGTCCCGGATTCAGTCAATGATTCTTCCTGGAAAGTCTTGATCATTTCCTGCTCTAAATCAGCGAAGTATTTACCTGATGAAAAGAATCTCCCCTTTGCGATCGTCTCATCAGTAAATCCGCGTTTTGATTTTAGTTCTTGTCTATGTTCATCGGTAAGTTTGCCATGCGATACGATAAATTCGTAGATCGTTTTCATTATATGGGTAAGTTATGGGGCCCAAGGTTACCCCCGGGCCCCGAGGTTAAACTAAGCTGCTGGTCCTTGATCGTCTTGCTCTTCTTCAACCACAGTTGCCTCAGCTGCTGCGACAACATTCTCTTCGACTTTCTTAGCGATATTGCCGAAATGCGTACGGAACGCTTTGGCCAACGCTATTGCCTGCACATCCGAAGGTCCGGCCGATTCAACATCAAATACGTAGTAATTACCCTGGTCGTTTTTCACCAGTGATGTAATTAACCGATATTTGTTGTCGTAAATATTACCGCCACCACGGACAGCAATATTCAGTAACTTTACCCCTGCCTTAAGCGAAGTCTTGGCAAAGGATAAAATAATCGGCAATCGTTCTCCCGGGAAAAGACAAAGGTAATTTAAGAACTTCGTGGCTTTTGGCAACTCGCCATTCGGCCCGAAATTACCTTCATCAATGACCCTTGGATCCAACGGATCCGAACTACGCCAAATAATCGCACCCGGATCAAATGCCGGATCGAAGTTTGAATCTTCTTTTTTGCGCGGGTTGAACCGTATCCAGTTAACAAACCGCATTAACGGAATAAACTCGCCCGGCAATGTTTTCTTGGTGATATCATCAATAACCGATCCGAGTATGAACGATTTAGGATCGTTCTGAAACTCCGGTGTTGTTGACTGCACAATCTTCGCGCGTGACAGTTTAAGATCGCCACCAGTAAGATCTTCAAACCCTTCTCCCAGATCAATTCCGGCCGGAAGTCCGCTTTGCTGCTTTGCTAATGCCTGCTCACTCATGTTACCCTCCTTGTTTTTGGGGTCTTACCCCGGGCCTCTTTAGGCCTCATTGTTAGGTTTAATCGCATCATTTCTTGTGAATTTACACAATATACTTGGCTCAAATCGATAACTCAAACCTTCGGGTATATGTACTCCTTTATCGATACATCTACCGACAAATCCATCTAGTGCAGAATGATGGACAGATAATTTGATTATTTCCGGTTCTCCCATCTTCCGGATAAAATCGAATATGGCTTCTTCTTGCTCCATATTCATTTCAGCTCTTATTAATGGAGCTTTCAGAGTTATAAACCCAATGCCGTCATACTTAGCCGTTGTCTTAGCATCAATATCGAATAAGTAATTACTGACGATATACTTAAGAAGTTTAAACTCATTTTCAAGTTGTACTTTTCGCGTGGTTACAGCATCAAGTTCAAGTTTTACTTCACGCACTTTAAGTAGTAATTCTTTTTCGCTCTTAAACATTTAACTCACCTCCTTTCATAATTGGTTGTCTGTCTCAATTAGCAACGCTTTTCCAGACTGCCATATGCGTATCCGGATAGCAGTTTATGGGCTTTCTTATTTGTTATTTACGGCTCTTTTAAACTGCTCCAAAATCTAAGAGCGCCCAATTTATTAGCGGGGGCCGGATTCGAACCGGCGATCATCTGAGCATGAACCAGACAGCCTTGCCACTTGGCTACCCCGCGAATTTACAAACACAGTTTATCCGCCAACCACTCTGGAATCTCTAACTCCAGAATTTCTTTAACCGGCGCTTCATCGATTTCCTTATTCTCGCCAAACTTGATACTTACCACCTGACTCTTAGGAATCCATTCTTCATCACCTTCATCATTACGCACAAGATACGCCAAGTCAGTTTCGGTGATTAAAATCAAATCTTCTAAAATCCGTGTTTCTCCAAACATTGTTTAATTACCTCCATGACTTCTTCTTTCGATCGGCAGATATATGCATGCCCACCACTGGCGTTTATCTTGGAAATAGTGTATTCTTGGATCGGTTCAATATCTCCTCGAGGCGTTTTAAGCTCAATAAAAATATGTACACCCTGGATAATAATTTCTAAGTCAGGAATACCATTTGTAAATCCATCGTGTATCTTCCAAAAGAAAGCATCCGGATAAAGTTTCTTTACAGCTCTCCGCACGGAGTTTTTAAGGTCGAGTTCGGTCATTTGGTTTATATATTTTCAAAAGCACAACCTATGAGAGTTTTATAAATCTTATACTTCCTTAACCATCGTTGAATTGTAGATATTGAGCATTTAGATTCTTTTGCCATTTGAGCAAGACTTTTATCTTTAAGAATGTATTCTCGATCCAAAAACTTTTTTGAAGTGTAATTCATATAGCTTTCATCTCTACCATATCCATTTCTCTTTTATTTACCATCCTATACAATATCTCCGTCGCGTCCTTCTTTTCCCGCAGGACATGCAGGATCTCTTCATCGATCGTGCCTTTACAGATCAAATGAATATAAGTACACTTATTCACCTGCCCGGCCCTATGCGTACGTCCGCGCGCCTGTTCATATAATTCCCAGCTATAATCGAGAGAATAGAATACCTGCAGACTGCAATTGACAAACGTCAATCCATGCCCGGCACTGCGCGGATGCGCGATTAAATACTGCGCCTGGCCGTTCTTAAACGCCACAATCGATTCATTGCGATCATCCGTTTCTCCGTAAAGAGTAACTGCACGATCGCCAAGCATTTCTTTGATTGTGCGTATCTCATGCTGAAACTGACACCAAATGATCACTTGTTGATTGCCGGCTTCTTCTAATACGCTTTCAAGCTCCTTTAATTTAGGATTATTCGGCAAACAACTAACATTGCCTTCATCATTAATCGCGAAAGCTGAAGTGATCTGACGTAATTTCATAATCTTAGCTAATGCAACTTGCGCAACAATACACTGATCCTTAATTTCTGCGATCAAATCATTCTTCATTGATCGATATGCCAACTCTTGATCTTTACCCATTGTGATACTTCTTACTTCATCCACCTGATCAGGGAGATCAAGGCAATCAGCTTTACGCGCGTAATGAGCATGCGGAGCAATTCTAAGCATCAACGCTTCGCATCGCTGCTTTGTCATAGCGTAATGCCATCCGCGCTGGAACATCTGTTGCGCAGCAAGCTTGCTGTACACCTGCCCGAAGGCAATTTCTTTCTCTCCGTTTTTCTCCCTTTCCAAGTGGAAATAATACGAACGAAATGGATAGAAATTTTCATGCACAATCCCTGGCTGAATAAAGTTAATTTGTGCCCAATATTCAGTCTCACAGTTTGGCGCCGGCGTACCTGACATAACAACGCGGTATTTAAACTTATCACGTAACGCAAGGAGTGCTTTTGTAGTCTTTGCTTTATGATTCTTGATCTTAGATGATTCATCTAAGACGCACATGAAATTCCCAAACAAAAGCATTTTCTTTAAAGCAGTAATCTTTTGTTCACTTAATAGTGATTCGTAATTTAAGATATATATGTCGGTGTCTTTGCAGTATTCGATCGGCTCATCGTGGCAATTACGGTATTTGTAGCAGGTGAATTTCTTGATATCTTCTCCCCATGCGCCTTCGATTAATGATAAGGGGCAAATTACTAAAAGCTTAAGAAACGGATCATTACCACGGACAACCATATTATTTAGTTTTATATCGCAGGTGTATTTCAACGTGCTGTATATCTCCAACGCCGTCCGCGTCTTACCGCATCCAATTTCGTGAAAAAGCGCACCACAACCATCCCTTGCAGTAATAAAATTAATCGCTTCTTCTTGATGCTTAAATAACGGATAATTCATGCCCAAATCTCCTTCCGCCCTCGTCCGCCACAATCAGGACAATTTATATACCCCTGATGCTTAAATTCATGCCAATACGCCAAGGCTTCTTTAAAACCCAAGTCCATCCATCGCATATATTCAATCAATCCCTTCTTGCTATGACAGATCTCCCCGGATCCTCCACACTGCGAACATGTCTTTTTTGTTACCTTATATTCAGCAACACTATTCCCTAATCCTGGCAACATTCTTCCTCCTTAGCACACCAGATAAGTGCAGCTAATATGATAATTGGCGTTAGCGGTAATAAAATTAATCTCCAAGAGGTCTTCATCTTTTATAAAAGGTGATTTCTCGTTTAGTCCATCTAAACATTACTTTTGCAACTCGCATTCTCTTTGCCCAATAAGGAGTCGGATATTTTCCGGTATGTTCATAATGAGTTGCGCCGTTTGAATAGTCTTTACCTTGCCATACTTCTGATATTGCTCTTTGGGAAAGATTTATTAGATTTAAACCTTTTGCTTTTAAAGCATAATCACATTCTTTATCTATAAATTCCTTTAAGTTCTTACGTTTTAATGCTACAAGTCCATGGTTAAGCCCTTGAGTAATACGGTTTCGCACAACACTTGCAATTGCGAGATAAGTCTGATAATCCCCTCTTGTATCTTCTGCGATTAATCCTTGCCATAATGCCGGAACTGGCATTGTTTGCGCATGTGCTTTTTTCGGCATCGCAAAGCATAAGAAAATAATAAATAGAAAAAAAATAACAATTATAAAAGCGAAAACATGAAACCTCTTTATGCCTTCTTCGACTTCTTTTCTTTGCCAATCTGGATCAGGGAAATGCGGTTGATTATCCATTACTTTTTAGCCTCCAACATTCTAAGGATATCTTTGACATAGAATCGAGGTTGAGCATTTGGATGAGTCTTTAATATCCGAACGCCATAATTTCTCCAATTACCATAAATTCGATAAGCATATCCACGGTTGATCTTAAGAATCTGGCAAGCTTCTCCTAAAGTAATTATTTCGGGAACCTGTATCATTTTGTCCTCCCTAATTTTCCAGTTAACTTTGTTATGTTTTCTTCACAATAGATGGTTTTCAATCTGATTTCAGATAAAGCGATCCTTACATCAGCTCTCGGTTTATCATCCTGAAAGTCTAATTTCTCTTGTTCGTGGAATTTCTGTAATGCGGCATGTAAGAATTTCTGCATACCTTCATAATCTTTGGCGTTATATGCTTCAAGTGAATCTAAAAGAAAACCGAATGCCTCAGTGCGGATTTTGTCGTTCTGGTGATCTAATTCTTCGTTTTTGTTAAGGCTGTTAATAATCTCGCCAACTTCTTTGGAAAAACTATTTAGCATACTCTTGCCTTCCATTAACTCTTCAATCAATTCGTTGGTTATTGACGGTTTACCTGCCATTTAATCCTCCGAAATTGCATCGCGATCAAACTCGAACAATGATTCCCAGTTGTATCCTGTTCGCACGATAAGTTTTCGCATGAAAAGTTTTGAAGGCTCGATTTCGTTATTCAACATCTTTGAGAAATTACCCTGATCAATATCCAATTCTTTCGCGAGCTGATTCAATGACATCTCTCCGCCATTGGCCCATTTTTCCACTACTTGTTTTCTCGTCTTAAATCTACCCTGCATCATTGCTCCTTTTTGTCCACATTGTGTGGTCTATTAACTTAAAAAAAATTCCTCCCCTGAAGACATTCTCAATATACCACACCTTGTGGACTTGTCAAGCATTTTTTACATATAAAGCGTTGTATTGTCCACACCTTGTAATATAAGAGTTTGATTGACAACAACTTGCAGTATTTTAAGATTGACAACTTTTTTTTAATATGTTATCTTTCTTACAGTGGATTTTAACTTCAACTTTCGTTTAACTATCTTCCCCAAAATGCAGAACCTATTGTATAATGAGTTTATGGACTTTAGAGACCAATTAAAAAGACTCCGCGAATCGTCGGAACTGACTCAATCCGAACTTGCACGCAAAATCGATTGCAGTAAACAAATCGTTAGTGCGTGGGAATCAGGAATCCGTTCACCCAGTTCAGTCCAAAGGAAAAAACTTTGTGAACTCTTCAGAATAAGTGAAGCCGAACTCTTCGGCGCTTCTGCAATTAAAGAATCTACCCCTACTCAAAAGATCCCGATTATCAGCTGGGTCCATGCAAATAAGTTTGAAGAAATCCAGGATCCTTTCCCGGCCGGAATATCCGATGAATATACTTATACAGAAGAAAAAGGTAAGAATATCTTTGCCTTACGAGTCCAAAATGATTGTATGTCTCCTGAGTTTAATGAAGGTGATATCATTATCGTAAGGCCAAACATCGATATTGCAAATGGCGATTTCGTGATCATTGCTGATCGTGATGATAATACTGCTACATTTAAGCAATATAAAGAATACGGATCAAAAAGAATATTGCATCCACTTAATCCGAAATATAAAGATATCGAATTAGATCACAAAAAACGATACGTAATCGTGGGTAAGATCATTGGAAAAACAAAGAAATATTAAATTGCTGTTTATCAGTCTGCTCATTGCATTATCTGGATGCGCAAGCACCCAGACTTTCCAAATGGGATCTAAGAACATCACCCCGGAGAACGTTAAAACCATTGAACGCGGAAAAACATCTCAAGATGAAATTATCGCTAAATTTGGACAGCCAATCACAAAGACTACTTCATCAATGGGAACAATCTGGATGTATACTTATTCTGTCTCGAATCATTCTTGGACTATAATGAAAGACAGTATCGAGGCCAAAGGATATTCCCTTATGGTTACCTTTGACGATACCGGAATTGTCCGGGATTATACCTATTCTGAATCTAATCCGCTGCAGCCAATAACGCTAACCACAAAATGAGTTATAATAAGCTAACCATAGAATTTAATCATTCTTCATCCCCCCGTTTTAAATTTGCTCTGGATGAAGCAAAGAAACACTCTTCATTTATTCAATTAAATAAAACCTATCAAGTGACATTTACCCATAAAGAATCGGAGTTGTCTTACCGTATGTCTCAATTCCTTAAGGGATTGCGCAACAAAAAAGTGTTTATTGACGGTAAAGAACTTCCTTGGGATGAAGTGTTTCATTATTGCGATTGCTATACCTTGCGCCAATTAGCGTATGATCCTGTTAAATACTGCACGGGAGATTCCCGGCAATTCCCGGCGTTTAACCTTTGGCGATGTATTCAGGCAATGATGCCGCTTTCAAACGATACCGAATGGCTCCGTTTTGGCCATTTTGACCTGGATGAGACGTTTATCTTCGACAAAAAGCAAATTAAGCATTACCTCTTATCTAATACCTATAAATACCGTTTCTGCCCTGCCCTACGCAGTGATATCATGTTGATGGTACTGGAAGCCTTTCCGGAAACTGTCAACCCTCGTATCGATAAAAACTGGAAATATACCGAACCTTTAAACCGAGAACTTAAAGCAGAAATAACTACCGGCAAAGAAATAAAACAATATGCCGGCGTTGCCCCGGCTTCTCCCATAGCCATAAAGAATATTTACGAAAAGATCTTGGATAAATTCTGTTAATATGTCTCATCGATATAGACGCGGGAATGTTTATTGGCTTGCTTATTGGCATAACGGTAAATTATCTCGTGAAAGTTTAAAAACCAAAGATCTCAATGCGGCGAAGTATCTGCAAAACGAGAAAGATAAAGAACTCCTCCAAAACAAATCAACCGTCCCGAATCAAAACAATCTTTGCCATCCTGTCCTAAAAGAATATCTGCAATATCATGAACACCGGGGAAGCAAACTGGGCAATATGAAAACTGAACAGGAAATAAAAGATTTCCTGGGATGGTCGAATATTCAAACTTTTGAGCAAATTACGGAGAAACAATTCCAAGAATATCTAAATCATAAGATAACTTCGCTTAAACAACCTACTCTTAATCGATACATTGCCAGTATCAAAGCTTGGCTTAATTATTGCGTCAAGATGCATTATATTTTCTTTAATCCTCTCACCTATGTGAAGAAATATAAGTTGCCAGAAAATCCCAAACGATTCTTATCCCAAGAAGAAATTAAAAAGTTATTATTAACAGCCAAAAACTCCAGTATTTATGTTGATGGAGATACTACCCTCTACCCCGCAATCGCTACTGGAATATATGCGGGCTTGAGACAAAGGGAATTATTTACTTTAGAATGGTCAAATATAGATTTCAAGAATAATACCATTTCCGTTATCAATAAGGTAGGTTTTACAACTAAATCGAAGAAATTCAGGGTAATACCTTTACATTCTAAATTAAAGTCGATCCTGGAATCCTACAAGCAGAAATCAGGACCTTGTTTCGATACTACTAACTGGCGCAGGATATTAAGACGAATAATCAAGAAAGCAGAAATAAAAGACGTAGGATGGCATACTTTGAGACATACCTTTGCTTCTCATTTGGTAATGAATGGGGTAGATATTGCTACGGTTTCAAAACTCCTGGGGCATAGCAATATTTCTACTACAATGATCTATTCTCACCTATCTAAAGACCACTTAAAAGGATCCGTAGATAAACTGCATTTCTGATTCTATTCACAATTTTATTCACACTTTAAATCGTAAGTCTATTATTTACAACGGTATAGTGGCGGGATATGGAACATTAAGAGTGTCCTGCTCTGCCAATTGAGCTAATGGCCCGAAAATACTATTACAATTATAGCTTAATATCGTAAAAAGGGAAAGTTAATAATAGCAGATTTTATTGACGCTGTAAAGGAAAGATTTACCTTCTAAGGCAGCTTTAGAGCTGAAAACCATTAAAAACCTATCCCAAAAGTGACTAACCTCTAATATCACGTAAAAAATATAACCGGTCCCTTTATCAAAGAATCTAATCTCAAAAGAACACGAACTAAAGATCAAGAGACAGCCATAGTGTTGCACGGCCCTTCACATGCATTATCGCATCCTTCAAAAGAGCTGTTCGGGCCACTACTTAACACCGGCCCAACACCTTTACACACCACAAGCACTCTCTCTTGCACAACATGTCTTACCAACCTTATTAGAGCAGGCTGCTTCCACGGCTTATTTAGTTTATGATCCACATATAACTTGTTCATAATCTAATGGCGTAAAAGGCGTAAGACATGTTGCATATCTCTTTTATTCCCAACAGTTACAAAACAATTATAACGATAGACTGCCAAATATTTGTTTCCTAACTATTTGATAAGATTCATGTTATACAACACGTCTTGTTCTTCTTTTGTTCTTTTCTAAGGCAGCTTGGTTTTTATAAAATATCCTACAGACCGGTCATAGGTCCGCTCGGACTCTTTATCAAAATAGCATGCTGGCAATTCGTTGTTCGACCGATGATAAGTAAGGCACTCGCAACAAATACCATGCCTGGGGCATCCCGGATAACTGCAATTACAGATCGAATTATTTATTCTCTTGTTAGAGCAATCCATTATTACTTCCTCTTCCCCCTGATTTCGCCAGACATCTGCTAAAAAACTCAACTACCACCTAATATTACGGCTAAAAAAAATAGAAACGTTCCCTTTATTCCTTTATTCCAAAGCTAAGAGTTATGAGATAACTGATTCGGAACAAAGCAGACATTCGCAGGCGTGAGCGAAATTAATCGGCCCAGTCAAGTCAACAGATTTACACCCCGATAGTGCCATCTCTTTACTATCTCCTCTTACCAACCTTACCAGCGCAGGCTGCTTCCACTGCTTCTTTAGTTTATGATTCATATTTAGTTTAATCGTAATTTAATCCTAAGAGAGAAAAACTAAGTGTGGCTAAAAATAGAAACGTTCCCTTTATTACTTGATAGACTAAGAAGATCCTGTTATCTCACAGTTATCGCAGGAAACATCCAAAGATTGGCATGAATCCTCCACCACTCCCGGATACTGCCCCGTACTTTTCGTCTTGCAAATTACTAGCACCCTCTCTGGCCTATATTTCCTAACTAATATAATAAAATGCGGCTGCTTCCAGTGTTTTTTTATTTTATAATCCATATTGTGTTTTCATCGCTAAGAAAATAGAAACGTACCCTTTATTATCCCCTTTATTACTGAAATCATGACGCAGATATAACTGAACAAACAGGGTTACAACCATCTATATCAAGGTTGCATTCACTTAACGTAGCATCAGGGCTACTTATGCCTCCAGGATTAACCTTGCAAACTACAAGGACCCTTTCCTCAAATTTATTCTTTATCAGCACGATAAAGTGCGGCTGCTTCCAGTGTTTTTTTATTTTATAATCCATATCGTATTTTCATCGCTAAGAAAATAGAAACGTCCCCTTTATTGATCGCTAAGAAAATAGAAACGTCCCCTTTATTGCTACACGGTAAACTCAAGTTCCTAAGTTCTGGTTCATTTCTCCCTAAGATGCCGCAAACGAGTCACAATTAAAATCACACTCTGCACCCAGCATACACGAATCAAACAACACATCAGGACCAACTACTGCAACACCAACTCCTAGTTTGCAGGTTACAAGTACCCGCTCCTCCTTACTTTCTCTTACCAACCGTATCAGCGCAGGCTGCTTCCAGCTCTTTTTTATTTTATAATTCATGCCATATTCCATCTCTAAAAAATAGAAACGTCCCCTTTATTGCCCTGCCTTTTTACTCGAAACATCCCGTCCATATGTATGCAAAAATAAACGATAATTATCACTGGTCATGACAGGGCGTCATCATAGCAAAAATCAAATGGGTTAGCCTCTCCACATCCAGAAAATGAAACGTTCTCCGGACCATCACTGTTCGAATAAAGCTTGCAGACCGCAAGAACTGCCTCCTGCTTTTTTATTCGTACTAATACTATAAAATTAGGCTGCTTCCACTGTTTTCTTATCTTATAGCCCATAATCTTCACAGGCCCTTCCCTGTTTTAAAGGAACAGGAACGCCACCCTTTATTACCTATAGACTTCCAGGACTTCTCCGGTATCTTTATCGATAAATACCCAAATATCCGGGAGCGGCTCTTTAAAATCGAATAAGACTATTTTATAATTTTTCAAGAATCCTTTTCTTAAAATACCATGGTTTGGCGATTTATCTTCCTCTGCTAAATAACCGACTTTTTCATTCCAAAGCTTGCCGCCTTCATCATAAATAACACTCACATCTTCTAATTGGATATTCTGCCCTTTTAAAGCTTCCATAGCGATAGAAATAACTTCGTCCTTACTCTTATCCTGGGCATACCCAAAAGATACCATTGAGAATAAAAAGGCCGCGATCACGCCTGTTACTGCTAAATACCTCATCCTCTCCTCCTTTGTTATAAATTAAAATCAGCTAAATTTGGATAAGAAAATAGAAACGTCCCCTTTATTTAACAATTATTATACTTTATAAAGATACCTTGTCAAAACATTTAGAAATAAATAAGAAATCTGGGCTGAAAATGCCTGCCCCCAGGATATAATTGCCACCTCGTTCTCTGTTTATGAAGCCGAAAGAGTGCTGCAAGGAGAACCGCATATTCCGCCAATCATACAACCCGGGTTGCTTGTAGATGGATCCACCCACAAAGCGTCATACTTGCATCCAGCAAGTATCAGTTCATCATGCTTCAATTGCACTAACCTTATCAGTATGGGATCGCTCCATTGTCTTTTCTGCCTATTGCCATCCTTTTTCTTCAAAAATGACTTTATTCCTTTCGTCACATCCACCTCCACTTTCAAACATCATTTAGTATTCAACAGGCTAAATAACATACTAACTACCGATCCTAAATAGCAAATTATAAGTGCTATATCTAATACTCTATCCCAGCAACAAAAAAATAGAAACGTCCCCTTTATTACCCTTTATTACTTTATTATAATAATATTCGGGACTATAAATGTAAATGGGGTGATTCTGTTTTTTTCTGACTTTATTCCACTATCGTCCCTGTCAGAAATTATAGTAAGCTAAATTATTGCTATTTAAACTATCAGCGGTATAATGTCTTTAAGGCGTATTCTTAGAAAGGAGCAGGAAAATGAAAAAAATGGTCTTTGCCTTAACAGTAATACTTGTTTTTGGCGCCATCCTGCTAAAAGACCCCATCATTAAATCAACAGTAACTATCACGGCTTCCCATGTAGTCGGAGCCCCGGTTCATATCGATAGCTTCTCTTTTGGGATCTTAAAACATGCAATCCGGATCTCCGGCCTTAAAATATATAACCCGAAAAGTTTCCCCAAAGGCGTCCTCCTTGATCTACCGAAAATCCATGTGGATTATAACCTCGGGAACATTTTAAGAAAGAAAATGCACCTGACTAAAGTCGATATCGTATTAAAAGATGTCGTCCTGGTAAAAAACAGCAAGGGAGAATTGAATGTTGATTCCTTAAAAATCGTTAAAAAACCGGCTAACGATAAGCCAACAGAGGAAATCCCCCTGCTGATAGACTCATTGAAACTGGATATCGGACAGGTCGTCCTGAAAGATTATACGGCTGGCAGTAATCCCGCAGTATATGCCTATAATCTAAAAATACAACGGCAATATGAGAATATCACCAGCGCTCAACAGCTGACCGCCTTGATCCTGTCAGAGCCAATGAAAGCGGCAGGCATACAGGGGGCGGCTATTTACGGCGTTTCTGCCTTAGCCGGAATGGCTATTTTACCGGTGGCAGTTATTGCGACTTTTACTTCAAAAGACAGCGCAGAATATGATTTCTCCTCGGAGCTCGAACAGGTCTATGAAATAAGCCGGGAAACCGTACAAAAAATGGGTAAAATCGTTAACTTCAACAAATCCCAAGGACTGATCACTGGCGAGGTAAACGGAGCACAAGTAACTTTAAAGGTGCAAAAGAAGCAAAATAAAGTGAATCTTTCTGTTTCCGCCAGGAAATATTTACTTCCCAAACCAGAGATAGCCAGCGGGATCATTTATACTGTTCTTGAAAGGATAAAATAATGTCCTTGGAAGGGGTAATCTCCTACATACAAGAAAAGTTCAGCATCTTCTCCGATAAAGAAAAGATGTCCGCTTTTATCGAATCCCTACAGCCCTATATCCGCCAGTTAAAAGCCTTGCACTTCTCATTCGATAATCCGGTATTTGATTTTTTTATCCTGCTAACATTTATTGTCCTTACAAAATTCTGGGGATTTAAAAAATCGTTTTCCTACTGTCTAATCACATCAACCATCCTGGTATTATCTTCGGGATTCGATGCCAAATTACAGGTAGGAATAGAAGGCTCGGCAACTACTTATGCGGATATATTGCATTGCGTAGCAATATTCATTATCGTGGTAATAACCATATATTATTCAATGATCAAGGATTCTTGATCACAATCTTATCCTTAAATAAAAAAGGGCTGAACCGTTAAGTTCAGCCCTTTTCAACAATTATACTTTATAGGTCAGGGATCTTCATCTCTGCCTCGCCTAAATCCCGGTAGCTTTCTTCAAAACTATCTATCGCATACTCCGGCTGCATCAGAGGCTTATTGTACGGTGGCACAATACATGTAACTACATCAAAAATACCGCTGGCTCCCCGCAAAAGTGAAGTAAACAGCCCTTCGGCCAAACCAAGGGTCCATCCGACAATCGCTCCCTTAGTACTGCTTACCCGGTAAACACCCGCAGGAGTCTCGATCAAACAGGTTACGGTATTGATCAGTCCGCGGCCTAATTTATTGATCGGGCTTTTTTCATAGCGCATATCCCGGGTATCGATGAGCGCCTGACGGCTATTATCAGCGGGCTCCGGCGGCTTGGATTCTTGAGCATTTACATCCACCAAAGCTACTAAAACAAACAAAAATAAACTAAAAAACAAAACCGCTTTTTTCATATTACCAGGCCTCCTTTTTATCTGTTTTAGCTGCAAGGCAAAGCAAATCATGCTAATTCCCAATCTTATGTTGATTATATCACTAACTATACTGATGTAAACCAAAAAATAAGGCGGCTTGCCGGTGATTTTTTACTTTTAATCTTATCAATTATCTGCTAATATCCAAAGTATGCGAAAAAAATACTGCATTATAGCCTGGATATTCCTATTTACAGCCGCCTCAATAGCCTATGCCGCTAAAACCGAGATCATGGAGACTTCTGCCGAGGTGTTCGTAGATACCGGTAACCTCAAAGTGAATATTTGGAAAACCGAATTCACCGGAGGCAGGATCTCTATTCAGGATGATTCAGGTAACTCCATAAAAATCGCTTCCTGTTTTAATTTCGGGAATAATTCCTTTGACGGCAATAATATACCCGACGGATTAGATAACAGTTATTCGATGTACCTGAATAAAGGGGTCACGAAAAGAATTAAGGATTTAAATGACCGAGTAATAGTAGAATTGGATTTTCCGGAATCACAAATTACCTATCGATACCCTGATAGGGCCGCAAAACCATTATCCAAAGATGTATTTTCTGCTAAAGTCAATGTAGTGGTTTATAAATATACCAAACGCGTAGATATCCTTGCCAGACAAAACCTCAAAGATGATATTTATACCCATGTGGGGTTTTTCCAGCAATTTGGCTTTTCCCCTTTCGGAAAACTATTGTTTGGGACTGAACCGGATCTGACCGAAATTACGCCAAAAACATGGAGTAATCTCCGCTTTATGTATAAAACCCCCGGACAAAAGATCCTATTCATCGAATCCGCCCACGATGAAAAGCCCCCTTTTACCACACTAAAAGAATCTGAAAAGTTTAAAGACTTCTGGGTGATTATCCCACAGGCGACAGATGAAGCGATAATGGTTTACTCCCCCTCATGGCAGAGATATGCCAGTTTAGGCTTTAACCGCAGGGATATCCCGAACAGCTGTATTTTCTTTGATGCAGCCGAGAACTTATCAGGAGGCAGAATAGTAACGATCATTAAAGATACTACGCTGGGAGCAGGGATGCCGGTAATGAAATTGGATAAAGGGGAATATCTTTCGGAGATAAAACTGCTGTTTGTTCCTAAAACTATAGAACCTACCGAATACTTAAAAGAGTACAAAACCCTGATCAAATAGACGCGAATTAACTCTTAATGAACACGCGCTCGGCGAGAGTCGAACTCGCAACGCCTAGCTCCGAAGGCTAGCGCTCTATCCATTGAGCTACGAGCGCAATTCAAACGATCTCACAGTTTTCCCCGAGGATCTCTTTTATCTTCTCAAGTTTTTGCCTATCCGGAGAAGAAATACCCGCCTCGGTGCCGACCCGCACAGGAGAATTGATCTGGATCTTGTCCGGATCAATCTGGTCTATTACCTCTTTGAGCTTCTTAATATAACGCAGGTCATCATTTATCCCGCTTACCAGCATCACTTCCAGCCAGATCTGGCCTCTGAACTCCTTGCGGAAACTGATCAAACCGTTAATGATATCTTCTATTCTTACTCCCTCTTGCGGCTGGTCTATCTCCTGGAAAACCTCGGGGACTACTGCATCTAAAGAAGGTATGATCAAATCCGCCGTCAATAAGGCACTACGCACCAAGGGATCATTTAACAACGAAGCATTGGTTATCACTGCAACCGGCACATTAGTGATCTTTCTTATTCCGGAAATCAGCTCTCCGATCCTAACATTGAGGGTCGGCTCGCCTGAACCGGAAAATGTAATATATTGCAGGGTACTCGCCTGATCAGGATTATGCTGAAACCAGTTCCTTATCTCCTCTAAGATCTCCGAGGCGGGGAAATATTCCCGGCGTGTCTGTGTTTTTTGGGTGGTTTTGCCTAACTGGCAGTAAATACAATCGAATGTACAAACCTTATAAGGAGTAAGGTTAATACCTAAAGAATTTCCCAGTCTTCTGGACTTTAAAGGACCGAATATATAGCGCATATAAAAAACCCACCTTCTTATAGATATTAGCTTATAGGCTAACTACCTTAAAATCGAATATTCTAAGAGAAGGTGGGGAAACTTATTCTTTATTTTATGTTTAAAACCGAATTAGAACTACCGAAAGAATTGCTTACGCAATCCGTACAATTTGGGTCATTGATCCAGGCACCGTCAACAAAGAACTTGTATTCATACCGGCCGGGCTTTAAACTCATCTTAACTACCCAATTGCCTTTTGTATCCTTTTTAGCACAAAATTCCTTGGTATTCCAGTTATTGAAACTACCCGCCAAGCTTACCTTCTTTGCATTAGGCGCATAGAACTTGAATTGAGTTGCACTTGCTTTACCTGCACTTGTCTTAGCACTACTCATCCTTGCCATCTCCATCCTCCTTTTTCTTGTGCTATTGTTATACCTAACAAATACAGTACTGTCAAGCCTTTTTATGCATAACCCGTTATATTGCAACGATAGACACGCCCTTTTTATTCGCAAGTTGCAGGCTTTCTTTTTTATCGATAAAAAGTGTCTTTCCTGCCTCAAAAGCCAGGCATGCGCCTTTTGCCCGAATAAGATTCTTTACAGTATTCAAGCCGATTACCGGAATATCAAACCTCATGTCCTGCTTAGGCTTACTGACTTTAACTATTGCAACCCCCCGGACGATAGCTCCGGCGCGCCGAATCAAGCGGTCCGTACCTTCTAAAGCTTCTACCGCTACAATCGCCTTATCTTTTACCGCCACTGTCTGGCCAATATCCAGGCGGGCTATTTCTTTAGCCAGATCCAGACCAAAATATACATCATCCCAACCAGAAAAATCCGGTTCATTCCTGGTCAAAACCCCTTTTTTCGGCAAGTAATCCTCTAAAAATAATGTAGAGTCCACTAATTTCAGGCCAGATTCCTTTAACCTTTCTGCTATTGACCCAAAGATCGTATCCGCCTTTTTGTCCTTTATATTCGAAAGGATATTCCTTAGTTCCGGATCACGGCCCACTTCCTTACTAAATAACCGCCAAGGGCTGATCTGGCCAGCCATTACCACGTCAGTTATCCCCTCTGACCTAAAGATCTCGAAGATCCGGGAAAACTCGCTAAGGGATAACCAGTGTATCTTATCCACCAGTTTATTTAACCTGCGGGCAGTATCCCCCTTGATCGCTACCGCAACTACGGAATAATTCCTTTTACGTGCGGCTTGCGCAAAAATAAGCGGGAATTTCCTGTTACCAGCAATTAATCCAATCTTTTTCATATTAAGAATTTATTTTCTTTTAGAAATAAAACACTACCGGCGCTTACGAAAGTTTGGCCTATTTTGCAGATGCGCGGCAGGAATGGCTGATACCTCTTTGGGATTTCTTGATAAAATTTACGAGATAGGTTACTTCATTTACCGGAGGCATCTCTTTTTCGATAATTTCCACCGCATGTTTCATTAAAAGTCCGGAATTAAACAACACCTTAAAAGCATGGGTGAGCCGCTTTATTGATTCTCTATTTATATTATGGCGGCGTAATCCTACCAAGTTAAGGCCAAACACCTCTGCCGGATGCCCGTCACAAGTAGAAAACGGAGGGATATCCTGAACCACCTTAGAACATCCGCCGATAATAGACAACCTTCCTACCGTAACGAACTGATGTATGGCAACTAACCCTCCCACAACCGCCATATCCTCAATAGTCACATGCCCGGCTAAAGTACCATTGTTCGCCAAGACACAATTGTTCCCCAGACGGCAATCATGAGCAACATGGGAATAAGCCATAAAAAGATTGTTATTGCCAACGATCGTTTTCCCGTTCTCACCGGTACCGGGGTTAAAAGTACAATATTCCCTGACGATATTATAATCGCCTATTTCAAGCGTGCTGTTTTCACCTTTATACTTAAGGTCCTGTGGCTGGCTGCCAATAACCGTCCCGGTAAAGAATTCACATCCTTTGCCTATCGTAGTATTGCCGTCGATCAGGCAGTGAGAGCCGATTTTTACGCCTTCACCGATAGTCACATTATCCGTAATAACAGAGTAAGGCCCGACTTCGATCTCATTGGACAACTTTGCTTTCTTAGAAATGATCGCTGTAGGATGTATTTTCATTTTATATCCCGGTTTATTTTGACTCAACTATGGCAAACATAAGGTCTGCCTCGGCTACTACTTTACCGTCAACAAATGCTTTTCCATGCACCTGTCCGGTCTTTGATTTTAATTTTCCGGCAACTACATCAAAGATCAACTGGTCCCCCGGAACAACGGTCTTGCGGAATTTGACATTGTTAATCGCCAAGAAAAAAGCCAGTTTTCCTTTATTCTCTTCATTGGCAAGCATCATTACCCCGCCTACTTGAGCCATGGCCTCTACCATTAAAACCCCGGGCATTACCGGACGGCCGGGAAAATGGCCTTTAAAGAAATAGTCATTTACCGTTACATTCTTAATGCCTACCGCATGTTTGCCTCTTTCCAGCCTTATTACCCGGTCAACAAACAAAAAAGGGTCGCGATGCGGCAATATCTTCATAATATCCTGCGCCTCTAAAGATTCCCCTTCTTGAGGGCAATGACTTATACTGATCCCGCCCAAAAACAACCGCTCTTTTTGCTGCAAGATCTTTCTTGCCAGTTTTAAATTCATGGAATGCCCGCTGCGGATAGCAACAAGATGCCCTTTAATCGGCATTCCTAAAAGGCTTATATCCCCCAAAAGATCCAGCATCTTATGCCGGACAAATTCGTTGTCATACCTCAACTTATTCTTGACCACTCCGGATTTTCCTACTACCAGGGTATTATCATAATTTGCGCCCAAACCTACGCCATTGCGCTGTAATTCCTGGGCTTCCTCTTCAAGGCAAAAAGTCCGTGCCGGACAAATCTCATTCCTGAAGGATTCCGGAGAAACCACCACCTCCATGAACTGGGTCCCTAAAAAAGAATTTCTGTATTGTAGGGTATAGGAGATCTTAAAATCAGGCCCGGGCAAAGCGATAATAGAACATCCGTTCTCCTCTACCACCACCGGGTCGCGGATAACATAATATTCCCTGGGTTTATCCTGCTCGATAATGCCCGCATCTATTAACGCATCGACAAAGCTTAAACTACTGCCATCCATACCGGCAACTTCATTGTTATCCATCTCGATCTCGATATTATCTATCCCTAACCCCAATAACGCCGACATCAAATGCTCAATTGTATGGATCTGGACATCCCCCATACCGATCGAGGTGCGTCTTGGACTATGTGCATGCGAGATCGCATTTGCCATAACTGCCTTGATCTTCGGGCGCGGAGATAGATCCACCCGGATAAAGTTTATCCCGGTATCTGCATTTGCCGGCAAAAGGCGCATGTGCACTTTGTTGCCGGTATGCAATCCAATACCTTTAAGATCAATCGCTTTTGCTATAGTCCTTTGGTTATCCATGGTTTGATACTTTCTTTTCCAGGTCTTCCACTTTCTTTCTTAACTGTGCAATGGTTTCATATAACTTCGGCAGATTTTGCACACAGGCATTTACCTTACGCGCAACCTCATGCGGTTTAGCCGGATAACCCGACACCATCGTCCGGGCAGGGACCGATTTAGTCACCCCGGCCTGCGCAGCAACTACCGCGCCATCGCCTACAGTGATATGCCCGACTAATCCCGCCTGTCCGGCTAAGGTTACCCCATGGCCGATCTGGGTGCTGCCGGAGATACCGGCTTGAGAAACAATGATCGAATTCTGGCCAATGACAACATTATGCGCGATCTGCACAAGATTATCTATCTTAGTCCCGCGGCCAATAACAGTCTTATCAAACCTTGCCCGGTCGATACTTACATTCGAACCGATCTCTACGTCATCCTCAATTACCACCGTTCCTAATTGAGGAATCTTTTGATGCACCCCGTTTATATTAACAAACCCGAACCCGTCAGAACCAATGACCGTCCCGCTGTGGATAATCACCCGGTTACCGATCAATATCGATTCACGAATAGAAACGTTCGGGTAAATAACAACATGCGCTCCGATCTTTGCGCCGCATCCAATATAACAGCCGGAATAAATAACCGTGTGGTCGCCTAAGGAAGCATTATCCTCAACAACTGCATAAGGCCCTATCCCGACATCCTTACCGAGAAAAACATCCTTGCCTATTATAGCGGTGGGATGTATCCCTTTAGGATGCCTGATTTCAACAGCCGAAATCAAAGAGACGATTTTCGCGAAAGCTAAAGAAGGATCTTTAGTGCGAATAACAGGTTTTATATTAGACTCGACCTCCGGCGAAACAATTATCGCCGAAGCCTTGGTCTTATCTATAAAACCCATGTATTTGGGATTTGCCAGGAATGTAATATCCCCGGATTGAGCCTCTCTTATCCCCGAGGCTCCGGTAATCACGATACTGTCGTCGCCGACAACCTCTCCTTCTATAAGTAAGGCTATTTCCTTTAAAGTCTTCCGCATTAATTTCGGCCTTTAAACAGGTTATTTCTTTGCGTTCTTATTCAAGATCTCGATTATATTGTCCGTAATGTCCATGGACTTTGATTGATATGCCAATGCCGCGGCATCAAAGACCAAAGTAAACCCTTCTTTTTCTGCATAAGTAGTTATGGCGTTCTTTATATCCTTTGATATTTCGACAGTTTTATCAACGCCTTCTTTACGCAGGTCAGACTGCTTTGCGCGGACAAAATCCTGAAAACTCTTGAACTTCGCTTCAAATTCAGCGGTTTTCGCTTCTTTTTCCTTATCGCTCAATAAATTCAATTTATCTTGAGCAGCTTTAAGCTCATCCTTTTTCTTATCAATCTCGGCAGTATATCCTGCCTCTTTATCATCCAGGATCTTGGAATATTCTATAGCCTTACTGTATTTATCAGCGATCTTTTCCATGCTGACATAACCAAATTTATCTGCGGCAAATGCACTCGCGACACAAACACCAAGAACAAACACCATTACCAATGCAAACTTTTTCATTTCTGGTTCTCCTTTCGTTTTTGTTTTTTTATTGATTATACCACAGGATTTACCGAGTTTAGAAACCGTGGCTTACGCTAAAATGGAAACGGCCGTCACTTTTACTATCTTCTCCGGACTCCTTATTCAGAGGGATACCATAATCGAGCATGATCGGGCCGATCGGGGTTTTCATCCTCAAACCAAGGCCAAGCCCGGATTTTAAATTCCCCGTGCCAAAATCACCTATTTTCTCCCAAACATTACCGACATCGTAAAATGCTGCGATTTTCATAAAACTTAAAATGGGATACAGATATTCTACATTCCCGATAAATAATGAATCCCCGCCTAATGGATCCTTGGTTATCGGATCATATGGGCCGATTTTACGTTCACGATACCCTCTGACAGTGCTACCGCCGCCGGCAAAAAATCTTTCATATATCGGGATAGTATCTGAATTCCCATAAGCAGTCCCTAACCCCATCCTGCCGCGGAACTCAAGGGTCGAACCCCGGAATAATCCGATATAATGCGAAGCCCTGCCTACAAACTTAAAATAATTCTTGTCTCCGCTGAACGGACCTCCGGCTAACTCGGTAGAACCGCTGAATACATTACCTCTTGTCGGGTCAAAGACATTGTCCCTGCTGTCATAAGTCAGCCCAAACTGCGTACTGCTGATGACATTCTTTCCAACCTCTTTTAATAATTCCTGACTGGCATTGGTATCGGGGTCGCCGATCTTTATCTGATCCAGGCGGTAAACAAGATCCCCTCTTATGTATTCAGAAAATTCCTTCCCCAGGCGCAGATCGCCGCCAACCACGGTTTCGCTGTAACCATATCCTAAATCAGCATCCCGGTCATGGGTCCGTTTATAACCGTCAAAACCAAAAGAAACCGGAAAATCAAAAACCCACGGTTCGGTAAAACTTAGATCGAAACTATCGCTTACCGAGCCAAAGGATGCCCGGAATTTCAGGTTCTGCCCGGCACCGGTAAAATAAGGAAAATTCTTCCAGTCGAAATTCTTCTGTTCGACCTCGACAAACCCCACCAATTGGTCAACCGTACTATATCCGCCGCCAAAACTGAAAGCCCCGGTTTTCGATTCCTTGATATCCACAACCAAGTCTTTTTTATCGGGCTCCTGGGTATCCTCGGTATCATAACTTACATCCTCGAAGAAACCCAAATTCTGCAGGCGTTCCTTGCTTCTTTTAAGCTTATCTCCGTCAAACTTATCCCCTGGACGGATCCTTAACTCCCTGCGGATAACTATATCCTTGGTTTTTACATTGCCTCTAACTTTAATCTTATCGACATAAGCCACCTGGTTTTCAACAATATTATAGACTACATCTATACGGTTAGTATCCGGATTTAGAAAGGTTGATTCCTGGACCTGCACCGAAATATATCCACGGTCAAAATATAAGCCTTGAATATTAGCAATATCTTTCTTCAACGCATCCTGGCTGAATGTTTTTCCAGGCAGGCAATCCTTTAATCTTGCCAAAATCAGCTTTTCCGGGATATCCTTATTGCCGTTTATAAGCAGGTTGCCTACTAAATACCTGTTGCCTTCCTGGATATCGATGCTGACGATCAGTAAAAATAACTTTTCCGGATCGGAATTAACCTGATACTCCACCACCACATCACTAAATCCTTCACGGCTATAAAATGATTTTATGCGTTCAATATCCTCTTTGATTACATCATCCTTTAAAATACCGGCATTAAAGAACCATGCCCGTTTAGTTTTTAATAACCTTAGTATCTTTTGCTTCGAAAAAGCTTTATTGCCGGTAATGATTATATCTTTTATCCTCACCTTTTTGCTTTCTACGATATTAAATTGTACCGTAGCGTGATTTGTTTGTTCATTGATATCAACTGTATAAGTGATCTGTGCTTGATTAAACCCGATCTTTTCATACATCTTCTGCAATGTACGCACATCTTCAGCCAAGTTAGGATAATCCAAATACTGCGTTTCCTTGGATTTCAATGCCCCCTTGATCTTCTCTTCTTTTTGAGTGATACTGATAATCCCAGAGAAGGTTATTTTATCAATGATCGGCCGTTCCTTAACTCTAACAATGACTTTCAAGCCATTTTTATAACTTTCGGTATCAATCTTTATATCACTAAAGAAACCCAACAGGTAGAGCCTTTTCAAATCATCGCTTATGACGGTATCCTGATAAGGAGCACCGATTTTAGTTTTCATCTTTGAGATAATGGTATTGGTACTGATAGATTTATTATCCTTGATCTCTATCGCAGTAACCAATAAAGAGGAAGTGCTGCCGGAATTCGCCAAAGGCTTGATTCCTTCTGCATCTGGCGCGGGAACCTCCGAAGCAACTGATGTTAAAGCCTCATCGGGCACGTTGGATTCTTCAGTTTCCTGGGCAAATATTGGCGAATAGCCTAAAGTACAAAGCAAGAATAAAACAACCAGTATTTTTTTATGCATTTTTGCGAGAATTATATAAAATTAATATTGTTTTAGTATATCATAATCACTTGGGAATGCAAATTATTTTTGCGGATGGTTTGCTCTCATCGCCTCTACAAAAATATCCACCAGCTGGGGATTGAACTGCGAACCTTTGAACTTGATGATTTCATTTAAGGCATCTTCTACAGAAAGGGCCTTTTTATAATCCCTCCCGGTTGTAATAGCGTCAAAAGTGTCTGCTAAAGCTATAATTTGCGCGCCTAAGGGGATACTGTTGCCCCCCAAACCGTGCGGATACCCCGAGCCATCCCATTTCTCATGATGGTGCATAATCCATGGCAAAATATCTTTGATCTCCTTAAGCGGCTCAAGTATTTTTATGGAGATCACCTCATGCTTCTTGATGAAGTCATATTCCTCATCCGTAAGTATGCCTTTTTTATGCAAAATACTGTCTGGGATGCCGATTTTTCCCAGGTCATGCAAAAGCGCCGCACTATTAAGCTTTTCTTTTAATTCATCCTGCCAGCCCAGTTTATCCGCCATGAGCAAGGCATAGTTAGTCACTCTCTGCGAATGGCCTTCGGTGTAAGGGTCGCGTGCTTCAAGCGCTTTGGCTAAAGATGCGATGATCCCCAAAAATGCCTCTTTTGTTTTAGTATGCTCTAAATTCAAATTCTCGATTAAAACCAACAGCTGACGGTTCTTCTCCTCAATATCCTCTTCAAGGCTCTCCAAAATCTTATCTGTTTCTTTAACCTTAGGATAAGAGGAATGTAAAAGATATTCCATATCCGCATCCCGGAAATTAACCAGCTCCTCCCCCTTTTTTTTCATCTCTTCGGATAAAACAAAAAGCAATTCTCTTACCGGATACGCCTTATGGAAACGTAAAAAACCCAGTTTGATCTCCGCCTTAACTGACTGCTCCTGTAAAACATACCCTAAATTATTCCTTAAAGCCACAACCAGGGCTTTTATTTTATCCGGGGAACTTACCAGGCAACCGATCAGCTCTTCGGAAGAATAAGTGGACCAGAAACTATTCCGCAAATTTATTACCTGGTGTATCCTTTCCCAGACTATTTTGAGGCGGTCTAAATCCATGCCGGAGGTAGCGAATTTAAAGGAATCCAGCCGAATGAACACCAGAAACAGGTTCTTAGAAAAATATATTTGCTTGAGGGCCAACTCCATCCGGAAATAAAAATACCGCAAAGTAAAAACATTGCGTAACGGATCCATCGTAGCCTTTATCCGGATCCGGAAGAACTGGGCCAGAAAACTAATGTATTTATAAAAACTGCCGGCTATAAAAAACACCAGATTAAACATGACCAGAAAAGAATAGTCAAATACCATCCCTTTAAGATGCAGGATGACCAAACACCAAAACTGGAGGAAAACCAGCCCCAAAGTAAACAACATGCCGTAAATAAATTCCAAATGCCTTAACAGGTATAATACAACCAGGCAGGATAAGGCAAAAAACGGCAAAAGCAGATAATTTACTTGCCGTATCGGCCTTTGAATAAGGATCGTATTTATGCCATTCACATGCAAAATACCTCCAGAGATGATCCCTAAGGGAGTTGCCGTGCTGTCATGAAGGATCTCGGCCGCAGGATAAACCACCACAATAGAATCATTCCAGAAACCATTACCATGGGTTTTCTTTAACTTTTCCGGGTTCTCCAGGACATCATACATACTAACGCGAATGATATCCTTTGGCTTGATAAGAAAATTCACCAAAAAGGTCTTGTCTTTCAAAAGAGGCAATTCACTAACCAACTCCTGTGCATTCCTGTTTAAGAATGCCGAAGAGACCATAACCGCAAAGGAGTAATGCACCCCGTCAGGCAATTCCACATATGCCCGCACACGCCGCATAAGGTTATCTTGATCTGCAGGCGTATTTATTAACCCCAATCCATAACTTGCCTTCTTAAATGCCGCAAAAGGTAAACTGGGCAGGTAATTCTCCGGGTTAATGCGATATGCCAGGATCACCCTGCAGGAACTTGTTTTCAGCGCCTCTTCGAACAGGATATCATCGGCAGTATCCTCCGACTCCCCTGAAAAGATAAAATCAAACCCCACGGTATTGACCTTCTGGCTGTTTAGGAAATGCAAAAGGCGGGCATAAACCTCTCTCTTAAAAGGATACCGTTGAGATATCTTCTCCAGGGAATAGTTATCGACCTCGATACCAATTATCCGGGCAGGCTTATGCTTTGCTTTAGATGAAAAGGAATATACGTAACGGTAAGAAAAATCATTGAGATGAGAAGAAAACGCCGGGAAAGATAATAACAGCAAATATGCGGCAAAAAAAGCCCCAACCGCCAAAACACCGAACTTAATATGCTCTCTTATATTCTTCAATTAAGGCTTTTGCTTAGTAATACCCTTTGAGCAAATATCACCTGCCCCAGGCCTTGGGGTAATCCTTGATCCGCCCTAATGTATCGATCGAATGCACTATGGAATCTTTAGTAATATATTGCGCATAAGATACTGCGGACTGAAAGGCCCTGTGCCTTTTGTGCCTAAAGGCAAAGTTTGCGCCGTTGAATAAAGAACTATTGCAATTTGCAATGATAATGCTATTAGGAGGATACAAAGTATCATCGTAATAATCTTTTCTGCTGATCCCTCTTAAGCCGGCATTCAGGCCGTAAGAAACAAATGTTGAGCCCGGATTTTGATGTTTTCGCGCCGGGTCAGTAAGCACTGTCTTATCACCCTTTACCACTTCATCCGCTAAGAACTGGTCTGCCGGAACTCCTCCCGGAGCAGGGGGTGCAACAACAGGGGTAGCTGCCGGGGGAACACCCGGAGTGGTCGCTGGCGGAGAAACAGGAGCTGCCGGAGGATTGCCCGGCTGCGTCGGAGACCGGCCGCCGCGGTGATGATCCCTGGGAAAATCAAAGGCATATGCCAGTTTTTTATCGGTTTGATCCAGTATAAACTGCGCTAATCTTATCTTCCAGCCATCAGTAGAATCCATAATAACGGCATAGGCATTATCGAAATATTTTTGCGGGATCTGGGATAAATTACCGGGAAGGCCGTCATGTTCCATCATATAAATATCCAAAGCGCTTTTTATGACAAAAAGGTTCGTACGATCTATCTTTGCCATAGCTTCTTCCTGGATATTATTATAGACTGGAACCCCCAGGCTTGCGATAATACCTACTACTACCACTACCACCATGATCTCCAGTAAAGTCAACGCTTTCTTCGACATATTCCCTCCATTGGCTAAGAATAAACTGCTATTTATTCCACCCGAGCCATATTCTCAAACCTTGTGTATTCTTTCAGGAAAGCCGCTTTTACGGTGCCTACCGGGCCATTACGCTGTTTGGCAATAATGATCTCTGCTACCCCCTGATTATCCGGAGTAGGATTATAATATTCTTCCCTTAATATCAATACTACCACATCGGCATCCTGCTCGATCGCCCCAGACTCTCTAAGGTCAGACAACTGCGGACGATGATCATTCCTTGACTCCACTGCCCGGGAAAGCTGGCTGATGGCGACCACCGGCACTCTTAACTCACGGGCCAATGCCTTTAAGGACCGGGATATCTCCGAGATCTCCTGTTGACGGCTTTCAATCCCCATAGACCCGCGCATTAACTGTAAATAATCAAGGATGATCAGCTTTATATCATGATGCGATTTCAACCGCCGGGCCTTTGCCCGAAGCTCCATAACCGAGATCGCAGGGGTATCATCAATAAAGATCGGTGACTCGGAAAGTTTCCCGGCTGCCGCAGTAAGCCTGGGCCAATCAGAGGTGGCAAGGTAACCTGTACGCACCTTATGCGCATCAACTTTCGCATGAGAACACAACATCCTCTGTACCAGTTGTTCCTTAGACATTTCCAGGCTGAATACCGCTACCGGCACTTTCTCCATCACTCCGGCATACTCTGCCATTCCTAAAGCAAAAGCACTTTTTCCCATAGAAGGCCTGCCGGCCACAATGATCAAATCGGAAGGCTGTAAACCTGCGGTCTTTAGATCAAAATCGATATAACCGGTAGGTATCCCGGTTACATGCGCTTTATTTTGATAAAGACGGTCAATCGTTTCAATACTATCCTTGATGATCTCCTTAAGGTGTATATAACTGCCTTGATGCTTGCGGTCGCTTACTTCAAATACCAGCCGTTCCGCCTGATCCACGACATCATCTATTTTGCCATCGCTTTCATAACAAAGCGAAACGATACGCGTAGCATTGTTAATCAGCGTCCTTAAAATACTCTTTTCTTTTACGATACTGACATAATGGCTGATATTGGCCGCGGTAGGAACAGAGTTGGCAAGCGATGTCAAGAAAGTCATCCCTCCCACCTCTTCAAGCATCGCCTTGCGTTTTAATTCATCGGTAAGGGTGATCAGGTCAACAGCTTTATTTGAGTTGAAAAGGTCCCGGATCGCCTCAAAGATCCTTTTGTGAGTATCCTTGTAGAAAGAATTCTCCTCTAACGTCTCCATTGCTACCGAAATCGCCTCTTCGTCTATAAGCATAGACCCAAGGACTGCCATTTCGGCTTCCAGATTTTGAGGTTGGAGTTTATCGAGAGTCAGTTCTGACATAAGATTATGCGGCAACCATTTTTTTTTAAGGCCACCGGCCTAAAACGGAAAAACCTGTTTTATTTCTTGACGATCCAAACCTTGATCTTAGCTTTAACCTCCGGATGAAGATTTACCGGCACTTCAAATATCCCCAAAGATCTGATCGGAGTATCCAACAGGATCTTATGCTTATCGATATCAATACCTTCTTCTTTCAAAGCGGCGGAAAGCTCAACAGCAGTTATACTGCCGTAGAGTTTTTCATCTTCCTGGGTTAACACAGGGATAGTTAAAGACAAGGCCGCAAGTTTTTCCTGCAAAACAACTGCTTCTTTACGCGATTTTTCCAGTTCCAGGGATTTACGCTGTTTTTCCTGCTCTAATTTCTTCAAGTTAGCGGCATTTACCGGCACCGCCAGCCCATTAGGAATCAAGAAATTACGGGCAAAACCGTCTTTAGCTTTTATCAACTGCCCGGCAGCACCTATTCTATCAACATCTTTAATGAGTATAACTTCCATTAGTGCCTCCTAAAATTATGCGCGGACATAAGGCAAAAGAGAAATATAGCGTGCGCGCTTAATCGCCTCTGTTATCATCCTCTGGTGCCGGGCACAATTACCAGTCCCCCGGGTCGAGGAGATCTTGCCTCTTTCTTTGATAAATGTTTCCAGCCTTCTTACATCTTTATAATCTATTGCCTTGACTTTTTCCACACAAAGCCGGCAAAAACGCTTCCTTACCGGAAAACCTTTGCCTTTTTTTTCCTTTGTTTTATCTATCTTCCTTAATCCCGGTTTATCTCTCATTTAAATTATCCTCGCTTTCTTCTAACCATGAATTTTCCGTAGTTGACACGCCCTGTGATTCGATCGGCTCTGGTTCCGAACCCTTAGCCGGAGCCTTATTCAAAAATTGCACTCTTTCTGCACGGACCTCAATGACATTGCGCTTTTGCCCGGTCTTATCCTCCCAGGAACGGAACTGCAGTCCTCCCTCGACAAATACAGGGCTTCCCTTGCGTAAATACTGGTTACAAGCCTCTGCCTGCTTATCCCAGACAACCACAGTAATAAAGCAAACATCCTCTTTCCATTCCTGATTTTTATCGCGGAATTTACGGCTGATTGCCAATCCAACATTAGCCACCGCTGTCCCTTGAGGGGTATAACGCAGTTCCGGGTCACGGGTCAAATTACCGATCAGAAATACTTTATTCAAACTTGCCATTAGCTCTTCTCCTCATTCTTAGAAATAACCGCTGCCCGCCATGCGCGCAAAAACCTTTTTTATCAATTCATACTGTGTGCAGAGAACATATCCCAGGGCCCCCCTGGAATGCTTATTATAACCGTGTAATAAGGACGCGCAGAATAAACTCGTTTAAATTATACGCGTGACGGATCTTAACAATCGCCTGGGGATCAGCTTCAAAGGTCACCAGGACATATGTGCCTTCAGCATGTTTCTTAATACTGAAATAAAGTTTTTTCTTTTCTGCCCAGATATTAGTAGTTAAAACATGCCCGCCATTCTTATTGATTACCTCGCCGGTTTGGCTTAAAATGGCTTTTTTATCATCTTCGGAGAGATCCGATTTAATAATAACCATTGCTTCGTACTTATTCATCATCTTTAAAATCCTTTCATTTGTCTTCTAAACCGTTTTTACTTTGTTATTCTTCTGATTAAAACCATTCATGCATTCGGCTGTCCCGGCAGACACCCAAAGATGACAACAATCAACTGCCGAAGCCAAGGCTTCTTTAATGTCCTCTTTTTCCACCTTATTAAAATTACCCAGCACATGGCTGGTGGCGTCCCGGCCAAGAGGCCTGCCAATACCTATACGCAAACGCGCAAAATTTTCGCTTCCTAAAGAATCAATTATAGACTTTATACCCCTTTGGCCTCCACTTGAACCAAAAGGCCTGATCTTTAACCTGCCCAGGTCAAGATCTAAATCATCACAAACCACCAAAAGGTCATCTAAATCTATTTTATATTTAGTTAATAAAAGCTTGACCGCTACCCCGGATAAATTCATAAAAGTCAACGGCATCGCTAAAATAACGCCTTCGCCGCTTATCCGCACCTTGGCACTTAAAGCCTGCGTACCGCGATCACTCTTAAATTCAACCTTATGAATTTTCGCTAAATACTTTACCACGGTAAAACCAGCATTATGCCTTGTGCCGGCATAAGCCTGTCCGGGATTACCTAAACCAACAATAAGTTTCATAAAGATTATTTCTTATCTTTTTCCTCTGCGCCTTCAGCAGGAACTTCTTTCTTCTCTTTGATTACCTCGGGCTCCTGCTTTGCCTCTTCGCCTTCAACAGGTGCAACCTCTTCCTGGATCGGAGCGGCCACGCTTAAGACAAGCGCATCCACGGGAGTAACGATCTTGATATTCGCAGGAACAACCAAATCCTTGACATGTATCGAATCCCCTATCTTTAAGGCTGAAACATCAACTTCAATTGATTTAGGGATATCTGTAGGCAAACATTCCACCTCAATCTCCCAAAGGATATGCTCAAGCACCCCGCCATCCTGTTTAACCCCGGCAGCATCACCTTTAGCGGCAACCGGCACATTCACCTTTAAAACCTTTGTCAAAGATACCTCATTGAAATCAACATGGATAATATCGCCTTTGACCGGATGATACTGGATCTCCTTGATAAGGCTGGGACGGTCTTTTTTAGATTTAGCATCTTTAAACCTTAAATTAATGACCACATTCTCCAGACGATGCTGGTGCAACAGCTGAAACAACTGTTTATGCGACACCTTGACCGGCTGGGCGGCTTTACCTTCGCCATAAACCACCGCGGGTACAAAACCCTCATCCCTTAGATCATTTGCCTTACCCCGGCCTTTACCTTCTCTTATTTCTACATCCAAGAATATTTCATCCATTTTATTTTTTTCCTTTCGATCAAACGTTTAATCAAACAAACAACTCACTGACTCTTCCTGATGAATCCTCTTTATCGCCTCGCCTAAAAGATTTGATACACTTAAAACCTTTATCCGTGGATTTTGCTTAGATTCGTCTAAAGGGATACTGTCTGTAATTAAGAGTTCCTTTAAATCCTTACATTTGTTCAAACGCTCTACTGCCGGGCCGGAAAGCACCCCATGAGTAATTGCCGCATGGATGGACTTTGCGCCGAACTTCTTTAAAGCATCCACGGCTTCAATCAATGAACTGCCTGTAGAGATAAGGTCATCGGCGATAATAGCGTGTTTGTTCTCCACCTCGCCCAGGATATGCATCACCTCGGTCTTTTCCGGAGAATCCCGCCTCTTGTCGATGATCGCAAGGCCGGCAGAAAGCCTCTTTGCATAACTCCGGGCCATTTTAATACTGCCGACATCCGGAGACACTATAACCAGATCCTTGCTTGGAATATCCATCTTTGAAAAATAATCTATAAACACCCCAATGGCAAAAAGATGATCCACCGGAATATCAAAAAAACCCTGTATTTGCCCGGCGTGCAGATCCATAGTCAACACACGGTTGGCTCCGGCAGTAGTCAAAAGATTAGCTACTAATTTGGCAGTAATGGGTACCCGAGGCTGATCCTTACGGTCCTGCCGTGCATATCCAAAAAATGGCATCACCGCAGTGATCCGGTTAGCAGAAGCCCTCTTTAAGGCATCGATCATGATCAAAAGTTCCATCAGGTTATCATTGGACGGCGGACAGGTAGACTGCACTACAAATACGTCCTTGCCTCGGACATTCTCATTTATCTTTACCCTTATCTCACCTTCACTGAACTTGGTCACCATGGCATCTGATAATTTCACTTTCAGATACTTACAGATACTAAACGCCAGTTCCGGGTTAGCATTACCAGTCAGAATCGCTAATTTATCCATTTTTTACACCTTTAAGTTTTGCCGGCACACCCACTACTACTCCATAGTCAGGAACTGATGTATCCTTCAATACAACCGAGCCTGCCCCGGTTTTAGCGGACCTGCCGATTTTTACAGGAGAAATTAAAACGCTATCCGAACCAATAAAGGCATTATCCTTTATAGTCGTCGTATGTTTATCCTTTCCATCAAAATTAGCGACAACGGTACCGGCGCCGATATTGACAGATTTACCTATGCGGGTATCACCTATATAACTAAAATGTTTCAGAAAGGTCTTTTCACCGATTTTTGAGCGGACAATCTCAATAAAATTGCCCACACAGACACCATTCCCAACTACTGCACCGTCTCTAAGGTGGGCAAAAGGTCCTATTGAACAATATTTGCCTATTTTAACATCTTTTTCGATTACTGTAAAGGGATAAATAGTGGTATCTTGCCCGATTTTTGTGCCAAAACTAATGAAAGTATCTTTCGGAGAAACAATGTTCACCCCTTTTTTCATGAATTCTTCATTTATCCGCGCCTGCATCACCGCATTAGCTTGAGCTAATTCTACACAAGAATTAACCCCCAGGACTTCATCCGCGTTTTCTGCTCTGACACTATCGATCGATCCGCCATTTTTATATAAAATACCGATGGCATCCGTCAAATAGAACTCTTTCTGCCGGTTATTGGGTTTAATCCGGGCCAAGGCATAAGATAACTTCCGGCTATCAAAACAAATTATCCCGGTATTTATCTCCTTGATCGCCTTTTGCAGGTCATTGGCATCCTTATCTTCAATGATCCCGGAAACACTCTCATATTCATCCCTGACAATCCGCCCATAACCAGTCGGCCTCTTCATAATTGCAGAAAGCACCGTAGCAGATAAATTGTTTTGGCTGTGATGTTTGATAAGTTTCTGGAGAGTCTCTTTCTTTAAAAGAGGTATATCCGCGTAAAGGATAAGTACTGTCCCGTTGAACCGAACCAATTGCGGCAATGCCCGGCGCACCGCATCCGCGGTCCCTAAAAGTTTATCCTGCTGAACGGTTTTTATCCCCCGGGGGATAAGCGCTTCTACTTCCTGCCGCTTATATCCGGTAACAACAATAGTGCGTTCTGGACGCAAACTTCTTGCCAGGTCTAAAACATAGCTAAGCATTGGCCTACGGCACAACAAATGGCATGCCTTAGGTACCTCTGACTTCATCCGGGTACTCTTTCCTGCTGCCAGGACCACAATCGCCAGTTTTTTCTGCATAATCTCCCTCACCTTGAATTTAATAAATAATCTGGGACGTGTGGAGTCGAACCACAATAGCGAGATCCAAATTCTCGAGTCCTACCATTGGACGACGTCCCAATAATTCATTATTTCTTAGTCACAGAGCGTTAAAACCACCTATTCTACCATTGTCCCGCAATTACCCGTTAACTACCCGATACGGGATTCCACCTACACGTAAGATCATGGGCGGAAGACGGCATCCCAAAATACCATAAGATCATTATGAGCTACTTGATATATCAAACCGTCCGAGCGATAAAAACCCGCAATCCCTTACGCCTTTTCAGTTCCTTACACAAAGAAACCGCCTGAAACCGGGATGAAGTTATTGCAAACACAGCCGCTCCGCTTCCGGACATCAAAACCGGTTTGACCCCTAAATTATAAAAGCTCTCCTTAACCTGAAACACCTCTGGATACAAACCAAAGGTAACCGGCTCTAAATCATTGAATAACCCTTTTTGGATCAGGCCAATATCGCTTTTCTTTAATGCCGAAATTAGTAGTTTAGCATTAGATTTAGCCGTTGTCAACCTGGGCTTTCCGGCACGCAACCTATCCCAGGCCGCATATATAAGAGGCGTAGATACCTGCGTTTTGCAAACCGCCAGAACATGCCAAAAACGTTTACGAGAAAGCGGCCTTATCGGCGTTATTTTCTCCCCCCTGCAGGTACCTAATGCAAATGGGGTATTATAAATGAAAAATGCCGCATCACTGCCGATTTTAGCGGCAAAACCGGCCAAACGTTTCTGGGTCAAATTCAAACCCCAGAGCTTATTCAATCCCAGCAACACACTGGCGGCATTACTAGAACCACCACCCAATCCCCCTCCTACCGGGATATGTTTAATGATCCTGATATTTACGCCCTGGTCAAGGCGTAATTCATCCTGCAGTAATTTAGCGCTTTTAAAAACTAAATTGGAAGAGTCCTTTGGGATATCCGGTGACCCTGAAATAACCTTAATCTGCAGATCTTTTCTCCTGGTCAGAATGATCCTGTCACAAAGACTGATCCTTTCAAAAATGGTCTTGAGGTTATGATAATTGTCTTTTCGCTTATTGAGAAGTTTAAGATAAAGATTTACTTTCGCGTAGGATTGGATTACTACTTTATTCACTTAGGAAAGGATGCGCAAAACCGCTTTTTCTATATCCAAACTGGTAAGGTTATATTCTTTAAATAACTCCGCTGGTTCCCCGGACTGACCATACCTGTTCTTTATTCCCACACGCACTACTTTGACCGGGGAATTTTCCGCTACAACCTCATCCACACTGGAAGCAAGCCCGCCAATAACGGAATGCTCTTCGCAAACTACTATCCCTTTAGTCTCTCTAGCCGCAGCCAAAACCGCCTCTTCATCCAAAGGCTTAATAGTATGAATATTAATTACTCTGGATCGAATACCTTTTTCCAATAAGCTCTTGGCGGCCAAAATCGCCTGCTCAAGAAGAATGCCGCAAGCGATGATCGTAATATCATTGCCCTGGGTCAAGATCTGCGCCTTGCCTAATTTAAATTCCCCCAAATTATCCAACGTAGGAACTTTTGACCGGCCTAAGCGCACATAAAAAGGGCCTTTAGTATTTAAAGCGGCTTTCACCGCTTCGCGGGTTTGCGGGCCATCGGCAGGAACCAATACTTTCATATTCGGTATCACGCGCATCAAGGCAATATCTTCCAATGCCTGATGGCTTGAACCATCCGGGCCAACACTAACACCGGCATGGGTCGCCACGATCTTAACATTGAAATTATTATAGCTGACAGTATTGCGCACCTGATCCCAGGCACGTCCAGTAGCAAATATGGCAAATGTAGAAAGAAAAACTGTCTTGCCGCAACTGGCAAAACCTGCGGCAGTAGCCATCATGTTCTGCTCTGCTACGCCAAAATTAAAAAACCTGTCGGGAAACTCCTTAGCGAACAACCCGGTGCGCGTAGAGCTTGACAGGTCTGCATCCAAAACCACAATATCTTTATTGGCTCTGCCTAATTCAACCAGCGTCTGGCCGTATACATCGCGTTGATATAATTGTTCCATATTGATTATTCCAGTTCTTTCAAAGCCTTTTGCGCTTCTTCTTTTGACGGCGCGCGGCCATGAAATTCACAGACATTTTCCATGAAAGAAACACCTTTTCCTTTTGTGGTCCGGGCAATGATAATACTGGGCTTGGCCTTTATTGACTTGGCCTGGTCATAGGCTGATAAGATCTCACGCATATTATGCCCATCTATCTCGATGGTGTGCCAGCCAAATGCCTGCCATTTTGCCGCCATCGGCTCAAGATTCATTACCGCACATGTCCGGCCGTCGATCTGAAAACCGTTATAATCCAGTATGGCACACAAATTATCGCACTTATAATGGGCACAGGCCATAGCCGCCTCCCAGATATTGCCCTCCTGGACTTCACCGTCACCCATCAACACATAAACACGGGAATCTTTTTTATCCAGCCGTAAGGCAAGGCTTATCCCTAAGGCAATAGAAAGGCCCTGCCCCAGAGAACCCGAAGCCACTTCAACTCCGGGAGTCCTCCTGTCGGGATGGCCCTGTAACATTGATCCCAAACGCCTTAAAGTCATCAACTTTTCTTTAGGAAAATACCCTCTTTCCGATAATACCGAATACCACAAAGGGCAACAATGGCCTTTTGACATATGAAACCGGTCCCGGTCAGGCCAAGAAGGCTCCTGGGGATTGATCCGCAATTCCGCAAAGAATAAAGCCGTGATCAGGTCCGTAGCAGAAAGGCTCCCGCCGGGATGCCCCGAACCAGCAGAAGCGATCATTGCGACTATATCCCGCCGGATCTGTTTTGCTTTAGATTCTAATTCTTTTATTTGTTGATCGCTATATTGCATTTTGATTAAGGATATTAAACTTAAAGAGGATAAACACCTTTTATTTTGCCGCCTTGATTTTATCCAGTTCTTCGATCTTGTCCTTGACGTTTTTTTGTTCTTTATCAAGATCCAATGATTTTTGCCAATTGATCTTTGCCTGCTGTGGATCACCAAACCTCAAGTAAACATCACCTAAATGGTCATAGATCACCGGGTCATCTAAGAACTGAATCGCTCTTTCAAGATATTCCTTTGATTCCTTGATCTGGCCTTTCTTATAATAAAACCATCCTAAACTGTCAAGATAAGCCCCGTTCTCCGGCTCTAACTCCAAAGCCCGGCGGATCATCTTCTCCGCTTGTGCCAGATTACGGTTCTCTTCGACATAAATATACCCCAAATAATTCAATGCCTCATGATAATCGGGATTTAACTCGATCGCCAGTTTTAATTCACGTTCGGCAAGGGCAGTTTTCTTTTGTTCATAATGGATACTGCCCAGATAAAAATGCGAATCCGGGTCATTGGGTGAGATCTCCAAAGCCAGCCGGTAAGCATTTTCCGCAGCGCTCATTTTCTTTTGCCGCAGATAGATAAGCCCCAGACCTTTATAGATCTCTACGTTCTTGGGATCGATCTTTGAAGCATTTTGCAGGGCGGTTTCATATTCACGGCTGGCGGCATCAGGTTTTTCCTGAAAAGAATACACCAGGCCCAAGATCGCATGCGGCTCTACTGATTCAGGATCAAGATGGATCGCCTGGCTAAGCTCGTTTACTGCAGCGTTAAGCTCATTTTTTCTTATATAAAGAGAGGCAAGGTTTAAATGAAGTACCTGATTATCAAAATCAAGTTTTAATGCCTGTTTATATTCACCAACCGCTAAATCTATCTGCCCAAGCCGGTCATACATTGAAGCCATAATATAATGGCTCAATACATTTGAGGCCTTTTTATCAAAAGCCAGGCTATCAGCCACAATCAAAAGAGATAGCCCAAGGCACATAACCACTCCCTTAAGAGGGAATTTATTAAGCTTATTCATTACGCTTTACTTTATGGTAAGCTGATTAGGCCCAGGCTCTCTTCTTTATATGACGAAGGCGACGACGCATTTTCTTGCGTTTATGCGTCCTGATCTTCTGTCTTTTTCTTTTTTTGCCACAAGGCATATTATGACTCCTTTAGTAACGATGGAAATTCACAGTTCATAAAAAAATGCATATATACCAAACTGTGTAGTCTTTAATAAATAACTTTGTTCAACGGATATTCAATTATTCCTTCAGCCCCGGCCTTCTTTAACGCCGGGATTAACAAACGAACTACCTTCTCATCAATGATCGTCTCTAAGGCAAACCAACCATCCTGGGAAAGCCCGGAAATCGTGGGTTTTTTTAACGCCGGTAAACAGGCAAGCACACGGTTAAGGTCGGCTTTCCTGACATTCATCTTTAACCCGACTTTTACCTCTGCCTCAATCGCACCTTTCAATAAAACCGCGATCTCTTCCATTTTATTCTTCTTCCAGCTGTCCTTATAAGAAGCCTTATTAGCAATAAATTGAGTCGTGGATTCACAGAGCGTGCCAATTTCTACCAGTCTGTTCGCCCTAAGGCTGCTGCCGGTCTCCGTCAACTCCACAATCGCATCTACGAGTCCAGAGCTGACTTTTACCTCTGTCGCACCCCAGCTGAATTCTACATCCACATTCACCTTATGTTTCTTAAAATAATTTTTAGTGACATTTACCAACTCCGTGGCAATCCTTTTGCCTTGAAGGTCCTTGATAGACTTAAATCCGGAGTCCTGCGGGACTGCTAAGACCCACCGGACCTTATTCAAGCCTTGTTTGGCATAAATCAAATCCGTTACCCTGACGACAGAAGACCCATTTTCTAATATCCAGTCATTGCCGGTAATCCCGCAATCCAAAGCGCCATCAGCGACATAACGCGACATTTCCTGGGCACGCAACAAAACCGGTTCTATCTCCGGGTCATCTATCGCGGGAAAATACGACCGCGATGAGGATAACGAGATATTGAATCCCGCCTTTTTGAACATCTTAAAGGTAGATTCCTGCAAGCTCCCTTTAGGTAAACCTAATTTTAATACCTTTTTCTTCATATTCTTGCGATGCCTTTACTGATCAAGATAGCCTTTTATGTTTAACGCAGGAAATAATTATACAGGGGTAATATTGGTTTGTAAAGCGAAAATATCAACAAAACCTGATATTCTAACTTCTCCCGCAATCCGTGTCTTTCGGTATTCCTACGAAGAAAACCATCGCATCTGTAGGGGATGGTCGCGACCATCCCCTGCAATAAATCAATACCAACCCCGTATTTTTGTTTGTAATATCTGGGTTTTTGACTATAATGGAAGTCTATAACCGGTAATTCTAACTTATTCCATAAGGAGACTTTCGATGCTAAACAAATTACGCAATAAAAAAACAGCCAAAAAGATCTGGATCGTCTTAGCAATATTAGTTTTGCCTGCCTTTGTCCTTTGGGGCTCGGCAAGCATGATCGGAGATAAAAAAACGGTCCAAATAACCGGGGTTATCTCCGGGAAAAGGATCACCCCGATAGAGTTCCGTGACTCCTTGAACGCAGTAAAGAACCAGGGTTTGATGCAGTTCGGCGAGAACTTCTATGAGATCGAGAAATCTCTTGGGCTGGAGGCACAGGCCTGGGAAAGGCTGGTATTGCTTGCTGAAGCAAAAAAGCGCCGTTTAAGCGTAACCGATAAAGAGGTGATTACGCAGATCGAAAGTTACCCATTTTTTGCAAATAAAGGGGTTTTTGATAACCGTATATACAACCAGATGGTCAACTTCGTCTTCCATACCCAACCAAGGGTATTTGAAGAAGAAACCCGCCAGAACCTCCTCATTGCCAAGCTTTATAAGGACGTGACCCGTGATATAAAAACAACCGATAAAGAAGTCGAAGAAAAATATAAAGAAAGCACCCAGGAATTAAGCATCGATTATATCGCCGCTATCTACAGCGATATTTCAAAGACCATTTCCGTAAATGATGACCAGATCAATGATTATTTCCTTAAGAACACTCTGCAGTTCAGGCTTCCTCTTTCTTTCAATTTGGAATACGTAGAATTTGTTTTACCGGATAAAGACGAAAAATCCGCCAAAGATAAAATAAATAAAATATACGCCAAACTGAACAAAAAATCCCCTTTTACAGAGGTAGCCAAAGAAAACTCCTTAGCCATCAAAGAAACAGGTTTTTTCCCGGAAACCGGGCCGATCCCGGGGATCGGATGGGCAACCCCGGTATTAAATATGCTTACCGGATTAAAAACAGGCCAGTACCTTCCCCCCTTGCGTATGGACAACGCATATTACATCTTGCGCGTCAAAGAAAGAAAAGAGCCTTATATCCCAGAATTCACCTCTGTCAAGGAAAGGGTAAAAGAAGCTTTTTTGGCCACAAAATCAAAAACCTTAGCGCGGGAGAAAATGGATCAATGCTTTAAGAACCTGACAACCTTTGAAAAAGCCGCAAAAGAATATGAATTAAAGGCCGGCTCAACCGGTATGTTCAAATATTCCAGCTATATTGAAGGGATCGGGGCTTCAGATAAATTCTGGCTGGTTGCTCATGGCCTGGAAAAAGATAAACACAGTGATATTATAGAAATGCCCGCGGGGCTTTACATTATTAAATTAAAATCGATCACACCTTTTGATGACAAGAAATTTCAAGCCGAAAAAGAAGAATTTACCGATAAACTGCTATCCCAAAAGAAAAAAGAGAAATTCCTCAAGTTAATCGATGAATTACAAAAAAACGCCAGGCCCTATGCGCTAACTCCGCGATAACCTTATATTTATAATAACCGTTACACAACATATTGACACATAATTATTTGCGATATTCCCCCCCCCCATACTTTTTGTTCCTCCGGGGTTTAGCCTAAACGATAGTCATTGAAACGAATTTACAATATGTTATACTTTATTTGTAAATATATATCAATTCATGATAAACCCGTTCCTTTAAACAAGGAACGGGCCGCCAGAAATGGCTGGGGCAAACTATCCTAAAGGATAGGACGCAAAGCTAAAGGGCCTAAGGCTAAAAAACACATTTAGTCATGGCAGCCAGTTGCCGAACATCAGATACCCTTTTAAGCTTAAACCCATAGAGATCAGTATGGGTTTTATTATTGCCCCACTCCTTATAAGGAATGGGGCTTTTTAATGGAAAGAAGGGATTAATGAAAAAAGAAAAAGGAATAACCTTAATCGAGGTCATGATCGCCACGGCACTGATCACTACCTCTTTTGCGGGAACAATATCATTTGTTTCCCAATACCTTAAAGGGATCGGTGGAACCCATAATTTCGGCATAGCCATAAACGCCTGCCAGGATCAAATGGAACGTATCAAATCGCATACCCACCCCACTGATGACACACAAAAGATATCCTTCGATCAGCTTATACAATATAATAACCGGAGTTTTAATGTTTACGCGGACAACGGCGCCTTACTTTCCAATTTTAAAGGGGTATCTTATGTAAAACAAATTACTGGGCCTATTAAAATATACCGGATAAGAACACTGGTTTGCTGGAGAGATACAAACAACCGCATAATAGGCACGGATCTAAATTTAAATGGAATAAGCGATACCGGGGAAACGGTCAATTCGAGTGGCGAACTGGAATCTCCGGCGTTCATACAAACTGATATCGTAAACATGGACTAAAAAATGAGAAAAACCTGGCCAAAAAGAGGTTTTACCTTGATCGAAGCGATGGTATCGGTAAGTATATTTGCTATCGTAATAGGAGCGGTATTCACTATTTTCAGCATCGGGATGTCCTCATGGGAAATAGGAGAAGCTAAAACCAAAAGTCAAGAAGGAGCAAGGACCGCGTTGCAACGCATGGTACAGGAGATACGCCTTAGCAACTCCGCACATATCGAGATCCTGGATGATTCCGGTATCCGCGCTTACTCCGGTTCAAGAATACGTTTTCAGCGGCCATTTTATTCCGGGCAAAAAGTCCAGTTAAATACTACCGGCAGTTTGATCTGGGGATCAGACCTGGCACAAAACCAGTGGATATCCTATGAAGTAATCGTTCCAGAGGGCAAGACGACCGGGCAATTGGTTAGGAAGGTCTTAGGCCCAGATAAAATAATGCTTTCACAAAGGATATTAGCTAATAATATAAAATGTGTGGAGTTCTCCGGGGTGCCGAACTTGACTTACAGCCCTAATTCCATACAAATCATCATTACCGGGAATAACCCAAATAAAGGGAGTAACATGAGTTCCGTATTAAAATCAAGGGTATGGCTAAGGAATTGAGAGGCTAAAATGAACAAACTAAAAAACACCAAAGGAGTAGCACTACTGGTTTCCATAACGGTAATGCTTTTTTTAAGCATGATCGCCTCCGCCTTATTCATCCGCCTGTTTTCAGAATACAAAAACTCCCAGGCAGAAAAGGATTCAATAGATGCTTTCTACCATGCGGAGGAAGGGATAAATTATGCCTACGGCGAACTATCGTTAAGTGACTACAAATGGCTGACTCATGACTGGAGCGGCAACCCGCTGTCACTTAACCCTGTAACATCAAGCACTTACCAGGTACAAATGGGAGGCAGTATAAACAGCTCCGGGATATATTCCGTTAGCGGACACCATTTCAATGTCGTAGTATTCCCGGAGATCGATTCAGGAGGCAATGAAACAGGGGTTATAATAATACACTCCCAGGGTAAATCCCCCACCGGAAGGATATCGCGCACGCTTGAATTACGGATAAGCAAAAACTCTCTTTTTGAATATTTTTATTTCTTTCCTAATAGCACTACTTTTGATACAGCTACTTTCGATGGATCAGGATATGGGAAAATACATGTAAACGGAGCAATCACCTTTAAGGGCAGCCCTGTGTTCAAGAACCTGCTTGAATTAAGCACGGCAAACGCGGCAAACAACGGATATTTCCAGATCTACAATTCCCAATACACCTCGCCATATTATTATGATAAGAATTACGGGACCACTGCTATCGATGGCGTGATCCCTATGATCCAAAACACCGCCCCCCCATTCGATTTTTCCTTCCCTTCTGACTTTCGCTATGGGATTATCAGTAAATTCAACTGGGGGACCAATGCAAAGTTCGAGGGCACAAATTGGGGCACGGGAATGTTACCGTCTGAACTGGACAGGACCTGGCAGTGGGATAAATACAGCGGGGAAAAGGATTCTAAGGAAAAAACTGTTTCGGTAAGAATAACCAACAGCGATCTGGCCGGAAAGGCGTTTAGCCAGGGCAATCCCAGCGCAGGCACACAGAAAACTTATCTTTTAAGCCAGGCCGAATATGATACTTTTATTTCCGATCCCAGCGCTTTTAACTGGGAGGCATGGAAACAAACCAACGGATTCACCGATGCAAATACAGCCACCACCGGTAATTTAGCCAAAAGATTCATCCGTGCCTGGTATAACCTGAATGATACCGGCAACTGGATCGCGGATGCCCCGTCTGATGTAAACCACGAATGGTGGGACGATTTAGTCTACGGTAATGACCGCACCGGAAGCGATATAATCGATGTAAAATACTTCAACACCAAGGAACAATCCTCTGAATGGAACACGTGGCTGCAGGACAAACAGGTATCGATCACACAAACCGACACGAATCAAACCCAAACCATGCCTTTATCCGATATACTAAAAGACGGTTCTAACGGCGGCACATATATGGTCCCCCTGAAGTTAGAAAGTAATTACAAGAAAAAATCCGAAGAGGGCGGTATTCTACTTACCAAAGGCCAAACTGCCGAATATACCGCATGGGCCAATACACCATATTCCATCACCCTCTCCAATGGAGAAACCATAAACTTTACCATAAATAGTGTGGGTGAAATATGGGACCAGATGTATTACCGCTACGAAGCAGGAGAAATATCCGATGACTTATTCAATGAATTTGATATGCGGGTAAACGACGCGCTGTCAGAGGCCTATAACAACGTCCCTCCTTATTGGGATTGGAATATCCCCGAAGAATTAACAGCCTGCGGAGCAGTAACTTTTACAGAATTCTTCAATCCATTGCGCCAACCCGGGGTTTCTGAATATTATTGGAGTTCCCCTCGCTTTAACGATGTGAATAATATGAAGTACGCGCGCAAGACTAAAGTGATCGATATCGATGTGGAAAAACTAAGAACCTATCTTGAAGACAATGGCCAGGAATTCAACGGAGTAATTTATATCGAAAATCCCGATAGCAATGACATTTATCAAGGGGATTTCTCGGTCAGGGTAAAAAATGCCGGGATACTGCCGGAGAATGGATTAACTGTAGTAACCCCGCACAATATTTATGTCCAAGGCAGTTTTAACCTGGATTATTCCCGGGATAAAGAGACCGAAGCCTATACAAGCTACAAACAAGCACATGGAGGATCAGATTCAGAGTACCAGTGGAGGAATGCCGCCCTGATCAGCTCGCAAAGAATGATCTATACCGTATCGGATAATTTCGAGGATTACATAAACAGTATCAATAATCTGGCGGAAATCTCTTCATACAACTACTGGAAAGTCGGAGAAAATTCCTATCCTCATTCACTAAAAAGCCAGTATTTCCTCGATACTTATCTGACCCAAAAAGGCATTACCCCTTCAAGCGATAGTTTACCCCAGACAGTCAAGAATTTCTTGACTAAATACAACATTACTCTACCCAGCTCTTGGACGGTGGATAATATAAAACAGATCTTTAATCCCGAACTTTATCCGGAAGCAGGCGCATGCCAAAGCGCCCTTTTAAATGCGGGAGAAACAAATTATGATCTGGCCACCGAATCAACCCAGCCTAACCGGGTTGATCATGATGTGATCTATAACACCGCGGTAGTCACCCCTTATGATCCACGTGGATACACGCTGGAACGATGGATATCCCAAGATGGCCAGCAGAAAACCCGTAACATAACAGGCGCTTTTATCCAACTGGAGGATATTTACCGCGGATGGGTCCCTCTATCTTATTCGATCAAGAACAAAGATAACATTTGGACATATGCCGCCGAACCCGGCTATGATACCTATGGTTATTACCATTACGGCTATTATGCCCACGGGTATTTACCTCACTATTCCCCTTATAATTATCCGACAGGCACTTCACAAGGATATTACTTATACCCTAAATATAATTATGCCTATGAAACCAATTTCGCCACCAGCGGCTCAACTGGAAGCGGGAACCCCATGGCTACTGCGGTAGGTTCATGGATCGAGATACCTAATACAGATTTCCTTCCTGACTCGTGATTTACAAAGAAACGACCCTCTTACCAATTCAGAGCTTGATAAGAGGGTCGTTTATACTCCAACTGAAAATCAATTGATTCAGCTTATTTTAATTGCACTTACCGGACATTGATCCGCGACTTCTTTAAGATTACAAGTAGCACTGCTATCGGCTTTTACATGGGCAAGGCCATCACCCTGTACTTGAAATACATCCGGGCATAACTGTTCACATAAACCACAACCTACGCATGTTGCTGCATCTACTGTTACCTTTGCCATCTTAATTACCCTTTCGGTTTAAAAAACTATCGTTCTAACAAATTCTCAAACATCTCCTCGTGCGTTACCTCTTCAGACAGAATATGCGTAACTAACTGATATGTAACATTATCTTTTCCAAAGGTTTTCTTGGCGATCTTATTATAAACCTCAATTGCCCCTGCTTCTGCTTCGGTAACAATACGGATAATCCTATTAATGTCTGCGGAGTTCTTAGGAGGCATTAAATAAGGCGCATTGGCGTTCTTTTCCAGGTCCATAGGATTAGCGATCGGCGCCCCGCCTAATTTTACAATTAAATCAGCGATTTCTGTTGCATGCTCAAGCTCATCCTTAGCGATCTTATTCAGGAATTCTGCAATATCCTCATACGCCCTGCCGGAAACCATCTGTGCCATATACCAATACAGATAAAATGCCAGCCATTCATCCGCATAAGCTTTATTCAAGTCATGCACTAACTCTTTGAGACTCAAATCCACGATTGCTCTTGCTTGTTTTCCCATAAACACCTCCGATTAACCCATTATAAGTTATAAGCAGGCTATACCGCTTACAAACTTATCTCTTCCAAAACCGCTTAACCCTGCACTTTCAGATTATATTTTAAGATATTGCTGTCTGCAATATCCTGGATTTGCTTTATTGCCTCCGGATTATTCAAAAGATGTTTAAACCTGCCCTGCGCCTTCAAATACTCTTCTACCGGTTTAGGCTGTATCTGCCGGACGGCGCTTAATTTAGATGATTCGTATTCTATTAAAGGATATAACCCGCATTCCACGGCTAATTTGGCGACATCGAATGTCATTGCAGAAGGATGCCTCCAGCCTAATGGGCAAGGCACATGGATTTGCATATATTTAGGGCCTTTGATGCTCAAAGCCTTTTTAACCTTTCGTTGCAGATCTTGAGGAAAACCAACCGAAGCAGTTGCCACATAAGGTATACCGTGAGCCATGGCGATCTCCGGCATAGGTTTCTTCGGCCGCATATTGCCTACAGATTTTAAACCCGCCGGGCTGGTAGTAGTATTCGTCTCAAAAGGTGTCAACCCGCTTCTTTGCACCCCGGTATTCATATAAGCTTCATTATCATAACAAACATATAATATGTCATGCCCGCGTTCCAACATCCCGGAAAGCGCCTGCAAACCAATATCCGCAGTTGAACCGTCACCGCCTTGAGCAATGACATTAATGGAATCTTTTGTGCCTAAATATTTCAGGGCAGATTCAACCCCAGAAGCTACTGCGGCGGCATTCTCGAACAAAGAATGCACCCAAGGTATCTCCCAGGCTGATTCTGGATACTTCGTAGAAAATACTTCCAGACACCCTGTATTATTTACCACCATTGTATTCTTGCCTGCGGCATCAATTACCAGGCGGGCAGCCAACGACTGACCGCAACCTGAACAGGCAGTATGCCCTGCTGAAAATAGATGATTATTCATACTTCTCCTTCAGGAGCTCGGGTTTTAAATCGATGAACTCACCCTGCACTTCTTTTGTGGTCAGCATCCTGTAAATTTCTTTGATCGAATCTTTCGTAATATCCCTGCCGCCTAAACCTACGATAAAACTACTGATAACTTTAGGCGACTTCTTTTTGCCGAAAAACACCGCTTTTATCTCTGAAAATACCGGAGCAAATGAACCCAAAGACACCGCCCGGTCTAAAACCGCTACTTTAGGAACATTTTTTAATGCATCATAAATCGCCTGTACCGGCAGGGGCCGGTAACTGACAATCTTAAGCAGCCCAACCTTTTTACCCTTAAGGCGTAATTCATCGATCACATCTTTGATCGTCCCGCAAACCGATCCCATGGCAACGATCACCCGTTCAGCGTCATCTAATTGATACCCCTCGACTAAACCTGCATAGTTACGCCCAAACTCTTTAGAAAACTCCGCCATTATCTGCGGGATAAATTTCAATGCATCTTCATGCGTTTTCTGCAAGGCAAATCTCGCCTCCATATACCCATCCGGGTCGACTAATGGACCAAGAGTCATAGGATTATTCACATCCAGTTTATAAAGTGGTTTGTAGGTAGGCAGGAATTTATCTACCTGCTCCTGGGAAGGCAAATCCACGGTCTCGATCCCATGGGTAAGAGTAAAACCGTCCATGCACACCATAACCGGCAGCATCATACTTTTATCTTCTGCAATACGATACGCCATGAAATGTAAATCTACGGCTTCCTGAATATCTTCGGCATAAAGCTGGATCCATCCGGAATCACGCAAGGAAATAGTGTCCTGATGGTCATTCCAGATATTTATCGGAGCAGATATGGCGCGGTTAGCATCAGTCATCACCACCGGCAGACGCATCCCGGCGATATTAAAAACCACCTCTGCCATATAAAACAGCCCTTGAGAACTGGTTGCGGTATATGTCCTCACCCCTGCCGCTGAACCTCCTAAAACAGTAGAAGCGGCAGAATGCTCGCTTTCCACATTGACAAACTGTGCGTTTATTGCACCATCTGCTACCATCTGCGCTAAATCTTCAACAATATGTGTCTGGGGTGTTATCGGATAAGCCGAAATTACCCCAGGCTTGCATAACTTTATCGCTTCTGCTACTGCATGAGATCCTTCTAAGAATTCCTTCATCTTTATTATTCCTTTATTATTTTGCCTTAGGGTTTCCGGCGTCCAGAGATTCTTCCTTGATCATCTCAATATCTTTTTTGGGGCAAATCGCCGCACAGTTGCCACAACCTTTACAATAAGCATAATCGCAAATATAAGTATTCTTTTCAACCCCGCTAATGCATGCCTCCGGGCAAATCGCCAGGCACATTTTACAGGCGATACAATCTTTTTGCAAAAACTTCGGCCTTACCTCAACACGCCAGGAACCAGTCTTATTGTTACGGCTACTACCCGGCTTTACGATTAATGGACCAAACATCTATATTCTCCTTTAGAAAACACCTTACAGATCACCTGTTTTTTATATACTCAAACCCCTGCTTTACTGCTTCAAGATTACTTTCCTGGGCACGGCCAGAGAACCGCTTTTTGACCGCTTCCAACAAATCATCCATTTTGAGCTCACCGCTAACCGCACAAAAAGCCCCTAATAACGCAGTGTTGCCTAAGGGCCTGCCGATAGTCTTCATCGCAATATCATTAGCGGGAACAACAAAAACCTTCTGTTGCGGCTTAACTTTAGGCATTTCCGCCGTTTCTTTATCATTAATTATCGCGATCCCTTTATCCTTTAACCCGGAAAAACAGTTAAAACCACGCATTAATGTAGAATCCATGATCAGCAGGTAATCCGGCTCATAAATCTGGCTCCTTAAGCGCACAGGTTTCGAATCTACGCGCACAAAGGCGTTCATTGGCGCACCCATCCTGGCCGCACCAAAATGAGGGAATGCAGAAGGATACATCCCTTTTAAAAAATAGGCATACCCCAATAAAGAAGCAGTGGTAATAGCGCCCTGCCCGGCACGGGCGTGAATACGGATCTCTTTCATCGGTTACTCCTTAATTATTAGGCTAATGAAAAACAGCCCTATATTACTATTTTTATCCTATTTTGTCAAATGTTTTATTTTAGCCCAGATTTTGCAAAAGCAAAATCTGCCCTTCGAGCCGCTACGCCGCAACAATTGCGGATAGCGGGGCTAACCCCGCCAAAGGCGGCCATCGGTAAAATTTGCATTTCACCTTTTTCTTACTACTAACTTTACAGATATATTTCTCTAATGCAAATTTTAGGTTAAGAGGTTTTTTACCGCCTGTGAGGTCTTAGAAAGCAGCTGAAGTATTCCTTCGGCATACTTTGTATCCAAAGAACCTAAACCGCATGCGGGAGTAAGCAGCAGTTGGTTTAAAAGCATGCCCCTATCTATACCTTTCTTAACTAAAACATCTATACCCTTGAGAAGCTTATCCATTAAAGCATCCGGAGTAGTTTTAAAGTTAAATTCCTGGGTTGGAACAATCCCCCAGCCAAGAACACCCCCCCGGGCCAAGAAACCCTTAAGCTCATCAGCATAAAGCACAACCTTATCCAGGAAATTAAACGCATCAAAATTGATGATTCCAATCCCTTTGGTAGCGGTAAAAATCGACCAATCGGTATTTCCGCAGCAATGTACTCCTACCGTAACATCATCAGACCTAAGGCTATCGGTAAACTCGCATAGCCCCTTAATTACATCATCCTTATTCAAAGCAGTATAAGCCGAACCAAAACATCCCAAATACGGCTCATCAATAAAAACAATGACCGGTTTAGCGAATTTACGGAAGAAATTTACCTGCCAAAGCGCCTTCATCGCCAACCCTTTTAAAATAACCTGCATGAACATTGGATCGTGCAGTAACGCCACCCCCTGGGCATCATTTATCCCAGCAGCAAAAGTAAAGGGCCCGACAACATGGCATTTGATGAACTGGACATCTTTTACTCCCACCTTTTCCAGCCTCTGGTAAAACCCGTGCAACCCCACAGCAAAATCCCTACCGATCTTAAAATGTTCTATATTATTAGAGATTATCTGCTCATAAAATCTTTCCAACTCCGAATCTTGAGCGCGGCCGTCAAAATACAGGCCATCACCGGAAACCTTTAAACAGGGCAGATTTTCGCTAAATTGCGCCATCATCCCTTCCCGCACATCTTTTTTAGGCAATTGCGGCCAAAAAGGGACCTGGGGGCAATATTCAAACACCAGATCCAAAGCTTCTGAATAATCCTTATACGGCAGGCTACCAATACCTGTAGCCAGGCCTTTTATGATCATAATGTCTTCTCTCTCTTAATCTCGCCTCGCGGGCCAATCTCTACTATCTCCGCTGCTTTTATCTTTAAAATCACGAATTTTTCAGTGATCTCTACTTCAAAATTAGTATGTTTTTTCCCGGTAGATATCCCTTCAATCACCCTTTTTGTGGAAAGGCTGACTTGTTTTGCCAATAATTGCTTTAAAATCTCCTCAAACTCCAGACCTTTATCAATTATCTCCGCAACGCCGTTGATTTGATAACCGATCAGGCTTTCCGTATCCATAAAAGACATAGAGATCCGAGGGTTAGCCTTTAAATTATGCCAGGTCCTGCCCATGGCATAATCGATCAGATAGATGTGATTATCTTCGATCTTTAAGAAGAATTTTGGCGCAGCATTGGGCTGGCCTGCGGCATCACAGGTAGCAACGCTGATAAATTCCCGTTTCGAAAGTAATTGTTTAAGCTCTTTTGAGAACATGTTTTTGTCAATAGATCAGGTTAAGCCCGGGATATTAAAACCGGGTATGTTCTTCATTTTCTGCGCAGCAATGTCATGTGAACGCTTTATTGCTTTGTTATAAACCTCTTTTACCGCCCTTTCCAGGTTCGCTTTTTCTAAACCCTGAAGTTCTTTCTGAATAACCACCTCTTTCACCTCCTGCGACCCATTCATAATAACCTTCACCGTATTATCAGCGCTTGTAACCTCAAAGGTAGTATTATCCAAATCGCGTTTCATCTCCTGAACCTTCTTTTGCATCTCCATCAATTGTTTCATTTTATCAAACATTGTTCTTTCCTTTCGTTAAAATCCCAAATTTTCGGGGACTAAAATCACCTTGAGCCTACCCTCTACAACTTCAGCCTCGATAATCAAAACCTGGCAGCACATGCGCTTATATTCCGGAAACAGGCAATCAGCGCTACGGCAGATACCGTCTTTAAGGCAGGCGCTATTCCAGTTAAGGCGCTCGCAATTACGCGGGGTAGCATACTCCCTGGCCCGTTTTAAAGCCGCATTTAAATTAGGGACTATCTTATTCGTCCCGCAAACCAGGATCACATTTGTCGCATTAGCAATCCCAGCGCTGCGATTACCGTAGGCGCTAAGAAAAACCAGCTCTCCGGTTTCAGCAATGGCATTGGCGCTGGCCAGATAATAATCGGCCATCGTAGACTGTTTTCTTAAATCAAGACTTTCCTGGCGGCTAATCCCGATTTGATACTGGTTAAAAAGCTTATTACCTCTGTCTTGAAGGCGCTTAACCACTTGCAGCCGGTCCAAGGTCAAAGATCCGGAAAACCCCACACTACCAGAAACCGGTATCATCGCGGCCAATTTATCCGCCGCAAGCTCTTTAGTATCGCAGTAAATACCTGTAATATTGCGTTTACTCCAGTTATCAATGAGCCTTTCTACCCGTTGATCCACCTTATAACCTCTTCCCGCCAATTATTTTTCGCCTCGGTCAAATACCGGAAAAACCATTATTTTGCGATCAAAGAATTGATCTCTTGTTCAGGGAAACCGTTGCCCTTAAAGAGGATCTTCCCTTCTTTATCGATCAACACATAGAACGGCACCCCCATAACTGAATATGCCTCCGAAACCGAAGAATTATTATCCAAGACCACCGGATAATTCAAATTCCTTAACCGCACGAACTTGTCCACTTTCCCAACAGATTCTGCCACATTTATCGCTAATAACTCAACACCGGCTTTCTTTAATTCAGGGTATTTCCGGTTTGCGGCCATTAACTGGTCACGGCAATACGGGCACCAGGTGGTCCAAAACAATAATAATACCGGATTATTGCCTTTATAATTGCTCAAGGAGACTGATTCTTTCCCGATGGATTGCAAAGTAAAATCCGGGGCATTATTTGCAAAAACAATGCCGCTTAAAAACATAAAAAACAAAGCCAGAACGAATATCTTAAACCTGCATGGATATCTCATATCATAATCTCCTTTATGCCGGCAAATACAAAATACAAACCCATTCCCAAGAGTAATAAGGCACAGGTCTTCTTGACATACGCCAGCCACTTCCCAGACCTGGGAAGATTGGTTAATACCGCGCTAAATGTACCGGCCAATATAAGTACAAATCCCATACCATAAGCAAAAACAAATAACATTGACGCGCCATAGAATACATTCTTAGTGGCAGCCAGATAAACCAATATTGAGCCTAAAACAGGGGTAAGGCATGGGGAGGCCACAAGCCCTGTGCTTACCCCCAGGAAAAAAGTCGAAAGATACGCGTGTTCTTGAAAAAGCGTCAATTTAGCTGTTTTCGGAACCGGGAATCGAAAGATATCTAACATGGAAAAACCAAAAATGATAATCACCGCCCCGACGGTAATGTAAGTAGCCGGGCTCGTATTTATCTTGCCAAAAAATGTCCCTGTCAAAGAAGCGATAATGCCCAATATAGCATAAGTTACGGCAAGGCCGCTAACATAAACCAGGCTAAGGATAAAACCTTTAACCTTTGACCCCGATGAGCGAACGCCAATAAAACCGATAATTACAGGGATAAGCGGATATACGCAGGGGGTAAAGCTGACCCCTACCCCCCCTAAAAATGCCTTAAGATAATCAAGCGGAGTTACGGATAGATCCATTTATCCATTCCAGATATCTCTTTTCACCGACGATAACCGGCATAGCGATGATTTCCGGGACCTCGTAACTATGTATGGCCTTAACCGCTTTAACTATCGCCGCAAACTTTGTTCTTTTAGACTTTGCCACCAGTAATACTTCCCGGGCTTTATCGATCCTGCCCTGCCACCAGAACATCGATGCAACCGGATCAATTATATTAATACAAGCCACAAGATGCCCTTCTAAAAGCATCCTGCCGATACGATCCGCCTCTTTTCTGTTAGAGGCGGTAATAAAAATCACGATGTACATAGCTTTTTCATTAAAATGGCGAGACGCCGGCCAAAACGCGAGCATTCCTTGTTTACGCGCCCATCCGGGGCACCGATCGATACCGGGCCATAATGGTCACCCTGAAAATCCCCTTGCACAATCATACCATGAATAAGCATCGCGTTCAAGATATCTAAGATCGTTGTTTCGTTCCCGCCGGCGATATTTGCGCTGGAACAAAATGCCCCGCCGATCTTGCCATCAAGTTTGCCATGAAAACTTACGGAATCATCAAAAAGGCTTTTTATCTGCGCAGCCATGCCTCCATAATAAACAGGAGAGCCTACGATTATCGCATCATAATCCAACAATTCCCTGGAGGCAACATCTGAAACATCCTTTAAAACCGAAACCATGCCTTCTTTAACCAAGGTATCCCTAATATCCTCCGCCATTTTCCTGGTGTTGCCGGTACGCGAATAATAAACAATCAAGGCCTTAGGCATTTTACCCTCCGTATTTTATTCACCCTTATGGCAGCCCCTTAAGAATATAGTCATTAATCCACAGATTCATTTATCTTGATCGACTTAATCCTGCCCAACTGCGAACAGATATCAAAGATAATCGTCGGGTCATCGCTGTGCAGATTGATCTTGAAATCATAAGGCGCACCATTATGAATGTTTTCCTGTTTAATCACATCTAATCCGGAGGCAAAACCCTTCAAAGACGCACGAATGGTTTTCTCCGTGGCATTATAACTATTTAAAATGAATTCCAGGCAGAATTCCTTCATCCTGCTCCTTTTCTTAACAAGCAAGGCCGGCCAGGCGCGCCGGTCATTTAAGCATCATCACTGAAATCATTCGTCCGGCATCAGTAGATTCCTTGCGCCAAGAAAAATATTCCGCGCCAGAACAAAAAGTGCATGAAGAAGCATCCAAGATATTATCTTGGCAAATCCCAAAATCCAAAAGCTCTTTTTTGTTTATCCCCGCCAAGTCCAGATAAAGGCGTTCTGCCTTTAAATTGACCCCCAAAGGGAAATAAACGGAAAATTCATCACCAACCTGGTAACAGCACTCCCGCAGTAATGGGCCGAATCCAGCATACAAATCCTCTGGCATACTCCCGAAATTCTCCTGCATCGCCACTAAAGCCTTGGATACAATATGCTCGCGTGTACCGCGCCATCCGGCATGAACCAGGCCAACCGCATGGTGCAGTTTATCATACAGGAAAACACTAAGGCAGTCTGCGGTAAATATGGCAAGAGGCAGGCCTTTTACGTCTGTAATCAAACCATCGGTTGCGGGAATGGCATCCTGAACCGTTAATGCCCCTTTGCCCTTATCGCGGGCAGTAACATACTTTATGCCTGAACCATGCACTTGCCTGGCACAAACCAGGTCTTTATGATCAATGCCTAAACTGCCCAAAAAATCCTTGCGATTAGTTAAAGAATCGCGGGTGTCTCCATAAGATAAAGACATGTTATGCGGACGCTTGCTTACCGCCGAGACTAAATTGGATTGCGCAATAATCATGATGACTCGATCTGTTTAGCATCCTGGCTGGTATTGAGCCGGTCGGAAAATCTATCCAGCCTTTTACAGGAATCATCGTATTTAGTGCGGGCGTTTGCCAAATGGTTGCCTAAGACATCAAAATCCTCTTTAAATTTATTAACCTCGATGGAAAGCATGCTTAGATTCTTAAGGATCTGCTTTGCGTTCTCTTCAACCTTCATACCTTTAAGCCCTAAGCAAATTACCTGTAAATATGCATAAAAGGTGTTAGGAGAAACCGGAACGACTTTTTTAGCGGCAAAATACGGAGATAGATCCTCTTTAATGATAACCTCATAATATACATTTTCAGCCGGGATGTACATCAAAGCAAAATCATAGGTATTTTCACCAGGCAATATGTATTTAGCGGCGATCTCATCCACCCTGTTCTTAATATCCTGTATGAATTTCTTGCGAAAAGAGCTTTTTACCCCCTCATCCAGAGAGTCGACCATTTTTTGAAAGTTCTCCAGACTGAATTTAGCATCGACCGGGACCAGGCGTTCCCCAAGGCGAATTACCGCATCTACCGTATCGGTAGATTTAAAACGGTACTGCACCTGGTAATTTTCTTTTGGTAAAACCTGGGACAATAAATTCTCTAAGAATGTTTCCCCCATCTGCCCGCGGAATTTCGGTGCGCGCAACAGCTCCTGAAGGCTGGAAATATCCTTACTGATCTCGTATATCTGTTTATTGGTTTCCTGGAGCCTTCCCAGCTGTTCTTTGACGTTACCAAAGGTATCGGCAGCCGAGCCCAGGTTCTGCCCGATGATCTTGTGCGCCTCCTGCAGGGACGCGTTCATCTGGTTAAGGCGCTCATTAACCTGGGTCGAGATCTTCAACACCAGAAGAATAAGAATTAACGATACAACTGCAAACAATCCAATTATGATCCAAATCATCTTTGGCCCCTCGCCATAAAGCTTACATCCAATTGCAATAAGTATACTCCCTGCTTGTCCTAAAGTAAATAATCTTTCTTGATCCGCTTCAGGCTGCGAAAAATATTCTTCTTTACATCCGGGCAGGTTTTTTTCAGGTCTGCGATAATACGCCCCATCTTCGCGCGGTTAGAAACCGCAGAATGCGGGCATTTACAGTCAAGGACCGGCAATTTCTCGGATTTAGCAAAACGTTTAATTAAATACTCTTCGACATAAGCCAGCGGACGGATGATCACGATCTTGCCTTTAAACAGTTCCTGAACTGCAGCCATAGCCGAGATCTCACCTTGAAAAAAAAGGTTTAAGAGGATCGTCTCGATAATATCATCCATATGATGGCCAAAAGCGATCTTATTGAATCCATAATGGTAGGCGGTTTCAAACAATATCTTTCGCCTGCTCCAGGCGCACCAGAAACAATTGATATCCTTAGACGGGGTTTTTTTTAAAACATCCGAGGTAACGATATGGTATTTTACCCCCAGCTCCTTAAAATACTTCTCAAGTTTAGGGGCAAACGAGCGGGGATAGCCAAAATCCACATGCAAGGCCATGATCTCATATTTTATAGGCACAAACTTCTGCCGGTCAAGCAGGACTTTAAGCAAAGTAAGGCTGTCTTTGCCTCCGGAAACCGCAACCGATATCTTATCCCCATCGGAAAGCATCTTATAATCCATAATCGCTTTCCCGACCCGCTTAGAGATATAAAACTCCGCCCCTTCAATAACTCCCATATTAACCCCTCATTTACACTATATCATACTTACATTTTGTGGGTTTTGCTGAAGGCACATTAGTCCCGCAGAATTATTGCGGGACAGTGCCTATGACAGTCGGCCATTGAGCGAAAAGCCCGGCAGGTTTACTTATGCTCTCCCCGAATCCTTCACCATCTTCTTTATCTGGCCACAAACCTTATGCTTCAGGAGATCTTCCAAAGAAATAGGAATGGTTAAACTCCAGTTTTTATCGCTGATCGTGCCGGGAGTATTGATCCGATAAGGGTAGGGATCACCGGTAAATATATCTGTCAGATACAGCCAGTCGATCATAGATTGGATACAAAATACCGAATGGCTGTCCAGTGTGAACTTCAAGGCTTTTGCCACCAACTTTGTGCTGGCATCCTCTTCTAAAGCCCCGGGCATAGCTAAGATCTTCCAAAGTTTCTCCTTCTCCAGATACGTATTAAGATACAAATCAATAAAATCCCCAACCTGCTCTTTTGGTTTAGCTAAGATCACTACCAGTTTATCGGCTGAATCCACGCATTTTAACCAGCGCAGCCGCCCATAATGCGAAAGAGCCTTGTCAAAAAGCCTGTCTTTTACAACCGCATAATCTATCCCACGGTCATGGCATTTACGCATAAAAAGCGCTTCATCAATTGTTCCGGCTTCATATTTCCACCAAGCCGGGAAATTCGTCGTATCATGAGTAGAAAGCATAGTAACAGAAAACAAACGGTATTCATCCGGAAGAAGAAAATCATGGCGTTTGTTCCAGTCTTTAACCCAGCGGCTGACATCGTTGCCGGGAATCCCCAACTCTTTAAGGGTATCGATACAAACCTGGGGGATCACCCCGAGATCCTCCGCACACAAAAGCATCCTGGTATTATTTTGCATCACCGTCAGAATACTTTTCCCCTGCACTCCCCATTTCGATTCTTCTTTAGGGTCAAAGAAACCGTTCAACCCCTTATTCTCCTCTGGATCATTATAAGGAATACTCCAGATCCTAAACAACCCTACCACATGGTCTATCCTTAAAAGGTCATAGAAATGTTCCGCGTATTTAAGTTTGGCGATCAAATACCGGTAATCATCAGAGGCTATAGTATCCCATCGATAGGTAGGCATCCCCCAGCGCTGGCCTTTAGCACAATACATATCCGGAGGCGCACCAGAGGCCAGATCCAGTTTAAAAAACTCCGGATGCGCCCAAACATCCGCGCTATCGCGAGAAACCAAGATCGGCAAATCACCTTTAATCAGAACCTTTTTCTTATGCGCATATTCTTTTACCTGCTTAAACTGCTTGAAAATAAGCCACTGCATCCAGATCTGGAAATTGATCTCATCGGCATGGGATTTTGCAAAACCTTCCAGGGTAAAAGCATCCCGATTTTTTAGTTTTTCCTCCCACTCATACCAAGGCAGCCCATTCTGCGTTTGCTTAATCACTTTAAAAAGCGCAAAATCCTGCAACCAATAGCTGTTTTCTTTCTTAAAATCCGATAGATCGCCAACAGCGGAGGCCCTTCTTTTGGAGAATACCTCCCATAAAAGGTGTATTTTCTCCTCTTTGATCCGAAAATCCAAATACGGTTTTCCTGCGGGGAATAACTGCCTGACCTCAAGGATATCCTCGGAAATGATCTTCTTATCTGCTTCTGGCAACAGGCTGAATGATATACAGGCAGGCTCCAAGGCAAAAGAACTCAATGAATCATAAGGACAAAAACCCGCGCCCATTTCATTTAAAGGCAAAAGCTGTATGATCGAATTCCCGCTTGACTGCGCCCAATCCACCAAAAGTTTTAAGTCGGAAAAATCACCAATCCCCAGGCTGTCAGAAGAATAAAGAGAAAATAAAGACGCCACAACCCCGGATCTTTTTTGCATGCCGATTTTAGACCAGCGCTGGCGGGACGTAGGGTTAACCAGATAATCACTAAGATTTGCTTCTGTCATAATCTCCTCGCTTTTTAATCCGTTACCCGTAAAGGAACAAATATAACAAGGGCAATAATGACTTTCATCAATACCGGGGGATAACAAACCCGATGATCTTATCCGCCCAGAAGATCGACAGTATTGCTGCCAACGATAGAAAAGGCCCATAAGGGATCGTATGGTCTTTTTTAGTTACCAGGTTCACAACCCCTACTACCGAACCAAAGAAAGGAGCCATAAAAAATGTAACCAATGCGCACTTCCAGCCTAAAAACGCCCCGATCATCGCCATTAATTTTACATCCCCTCCTCCCATGGATTCTGTCTCACCCTGGATCGGAGGACGTTTCAATAATTTAAAATAGATCACGTCAAAAATCAACCCGGTAAGATAAATGATCCCCCCGCCGACGATGATCCCTAAAAAAGAATTAAGCATGGGGTGAAAACTAAAATCCCCTGCTTTTAAACCGCTTGCCGAACTTAAAATGAACCCGGCCACCATCCCGCCGACGGAAATCTCATCGGGGATAATCCGGTGCCGGATATCAACAAAGGTAGCAACAATCAACCCGCAGATAAAAACAAGATAAAAGAAAAAGTTAAAGCTTAGGCCGTAGAGCATAAAACACCCCAAGAATGCCAGGGCGGTGACGAGCTCAACCACAAAATAACGTAAACTGATCGGGGTTTTACAATAACGGCATTTCCCGCGCAAAATGATATAACTTAAAAAAGGTATATTATCTGCCCAGGGGATCATCTTATTGCATTTAGGGCAATGCGAACGAGGCTTGACAATAGACTCACCCAAAGGCATACGATGGATACAAACATTAAGAAAGCTTCCGACTAAAGAACCAAAGATGAATACAATTATTTTCTCGGTCATGATTTTTTTATCCCTTCACTTAAAACGCTGCGCATAATCTCAACAACTTCCGGCCTTAGTTTTTGATCAAGCCAATACTCTAAGGATAAAACCCCCTGATACAAAAGCATTCCTAATCCACCCACTGCATTACAGCCATTTTTTAGCGCATCACTAACTAATTTAGTTTGGCGATTATAAACAACATCATAGACAAATAAGTCTTTACGCAATAATTTACTGTCAATAAGGCAACCCGTCTCTTCCCTCATCCCAATAGGAGAAGCATTCACAAGCAAATGGCATCCTCCTATTATTTCTGGTATTTTTTCATTTGAGATAAATACAAGCTTTTTATTCAGATCAGGGAATTTTAAAAAATGATCTTTTGCGTTGGATAATACATCATTATTAACATCGGTAATATAAATAGTCTCAATTCCATCAAGAAACAAGCCAACAATGACTGCTCTTCCAGCTCCACCACAGCCAAGGACTAAAGCATTCTTGCCAGAGCTAGTAAATCTCAAGTCTTTTTCTAAAGATCTTTGAAATCCTAATAAATCGGTATTCAAATAGGCGATTTTACCATTAGAAAACACTTGAATTGTATTAACTGCTCCGGCCATCTTGGCATAAAGGACTTCTGTGTTTATTAAATTATCCCTCTCAACATAAGGAAAATCTTGGTTCAAGATTTGAGGATTACTCTCGAGGATTTGCAGGGCTTTAACTTTATGGGGGATTGTAATATTGAGGCCGGAAACATTTTGTTCGAAGATCTCTTTTAGTAAAAAACCATCTAATTGCTCAGGGGGTTTTTCAAAAAGCCTATATTCCGCCTTGATATTTAATGCTCTGAATGCTGCCGCCTGCATTAATGGGGAGAGACTGTGTTTAACCGGATACCCCACAATACCATAAATCTTCGGCTGACAAAATTTATCCATTGTATTAAATAATACACCTCACACAGCCTAATTCGAGTTAAAATCACCAGCTTATCTGTAACTATACAGCTTCGGATATTTACTATAATAGCGGGTGACTGCGGAGCCGAGGCCCCTGCCGCGCGGAATCTTAGTGAGCACGGCGGGGTGGCGCAGCAGGCAGGACCCGATGTCGTGTATATAATGGCCAGTTCGAGTTATATACAGGCAATACCTATAAACTCTCGATCTTATTGAGTGCGTTTATATACGCCCTGACAGATGACTCGATGATATCGGTACTGGAGGCGCGGGCAACGACGGATTTACCGCGGGCCTTCAACTTAAGGCCTACCTCGCCAAGCGCGTCTTTACCGCCGGTAACTGCTTCGATACGATAATCCTGCAATTCACCTTTAGTCCCGGTAATCTTATCAATTGCCTTAAAACAGGCATCTACCGGGCCATCACCGGAAGATTTAGCAGTATAAACCTTGTTTTTATATTTTAAGCTGACTTTTGCCTCCGGCTTGGTATATGTGCCGGAGGTAACCTCAAACCCCTCGAATTTCCAGACAACCTTGATCACTTTGGTCTCATCTTCTACGATCGAGACAAGGTCATCATCAAAAATATGTTTTTTCTTATCCGCCAAAGACTTAAACCTCTGGCTGATCTTATCCAGCTGATCAGGGCTCAAAACAAACCCCAAATCCTTAAGCCGGTCATTTAACGCATGCCGTCCTGAATGTTTACCCAAAACAATACCGGTGCCGGTAAACCCCACATCCTCGGGCCGGATGATCTCATAAGTACAACGCTCCTTCAAAACCCCGTCCTGATGGATCCCGGATTCATGACGGAACGCGTTACCACCGACGATCGCCTTATTGGGAGCAACCGCAAATCCGGTGAGTTTACTCACCAAGCGCGAAACCTTATAAATATGGTTTGTAACGATATTGCTCCGTACCCCCTTAAAAACATCCTGCCGGGTCATAATATTCATTACGATCTCTTCCATCGAGGCATTCCCTGCACGTTCGCCGATACCGTTAACTGTACACTCCACCTGGCGCGCCCCGTTTTTGATCGCCTCCAAAGAATTAGCTACCGCCAAACCAAGATCATTGTGGCAATGAGTGGAAATCACCGCTTTTTGGATATTAGGCACCCTCTCCCTGATTGCACTAATCAACCGCCCATATTCTTCCGGCTGGGTATAACCAACCGTATCCGGGATATTTACCGTAGTTGCCCCGGCATCGATCACACTCTCGAGCACCCGGAAAATAAAATCCCGCTCACTGCGCGAAGCATCCTCCGGAGAAAATTCTACATCCGGACAGAACTTTCTGGCATATTTTACACTTTCCACTGCCAGCTTCAATATCTCCTCTTCGGCCTTTTTAAGTTTATACTGCATATGGATCTTGGAAGTCGCCAAGAAAACATGGATACGCCCGCGCCTGGCATATTTCAGCGCTTCCGCCGAAGCATCGATATCTGCTTTGATCGCCCGGGAAAGAGCGCAAATAACCGGCCCTTTTACCGCACGGGAGATCTTCTGGACGGAATCAAGGTCGCCTTTACTGGAAACAGGAAAACCCGCCTCTATCACATCCACGCCCATATCGGAAAGGGCATGGGCGATCTCAAGTTTTTCCGCCGGATTCAAACTTGCTCCCGGCGCCTGCTCACCATCTCTTAATGTAGTATCGAAAATTATAAGTTTATCCATCTTATTCTTAACTCTTAGCTCTACTTTTTCATCCAAGGCATCATCTCTCTCAACTGCTTCCCCACCTTCTCGATCAAATGCTCATCACCCTTCTTTAATAAACTGTTAAAGTTAGGGCGTCCTTTTTCATTTTCCTGGATCCACTCCTTAGCAAACTGGCCGGACTGGATCTCTTTCAAGATCTTCTCCATCTCCTTACGTGTCTCTTCAGTAATCAGGCGCGGGCCGCGGGTAATATCGCCATAACAGGCAGTGTTGGAAACACCTCGACGCATTCCGGAGATACCTCTTTCCTGGATAAGATCGGTGATCAATTTTAATTCATGCAAAACCTCAAAATAGGCGATCTCCGGCTGATAGCCAGCGCTAACCAAAGTATCGAATCCGGCAAGGATCAATTCACTAACCCCCCCGCAAAGCACCGCCTGTTCGCCAAAAAGGTCGGTTTCAGTTTCCTCTTTAAAATTAGTTTCGATAACACCTGCGGTAGTAGCCTTTAAGCCCTTTGCATAAGCCAAAGCGGTCTGCAAAGCCTTGCCGCTGGCATCATGATAAACGGCAACCAAAGACGGCACGCCTTTACCTTCTTCATACATCTTCCTTACCAATGCCCCGGGGCCTTTTGGTGCCACCATAAATACATCTACATCATTGGGAGGAACGATCTGTTTAAAGTGAATATTGAACCCATGGGAAAAACAAAGCGCCTTTCCGGCTTTAAGCTGCGGCTCAATCGACTCTTTATAAACTTTAGCCTGCACATGGTCTTGAGTAAGTATTTGGATAATATCAGCTTGTTGTGCTGCTGCCGAAGCACTTACCGGTGTAAATCCGTCTTTTTTGGCCTGTTCATAATTAACCGTCCCTGGCATTTCCGAAACAACCACGTTGCACCCGGAATCCCTTAGGCATAACGATTGGCCTCTTCCTTGAATGCCGTATCCAATAATAGCGATGGTTTTACCTTTTAGCAGATTAAGATCAGCGTCTTTATCATAGTAAACCTTTATCATTTCCCTCTCCTTTTTAAGATTATTGTTCCATAACTATCTTACCGGTCCGGATCAATTCCAGAACTCCGAACTTATCCAATCCTTCAAGAAGCAAACAGATCTGATCTTCTTCTCCGATCGCCTCGATAATCGCAACATTTCCTTTATACTGAATATTCTTGGCCCAATATTTATTTACCAGGGTTTCCAGTTTCTCCTTATCTTTTACCGGGCATTTAACTTTAACCAGGACAAGTTCACGCTCCACATGGGTTTTCTTGGTAAAATCAGTTACCGAAATAACATCGATCAGTTTATTTAACTGCTTTTTGATCTGCTCGAGTATCTTTTCATCTTTGGCATCCACAACAATGGTCATATAAGATATCGAAGGATCCAAAGTCTCGCTAACCGCTAAAGATGTAATATTATATCCCCGGGCGCTGAATAATCCGGCTACCCTTGCCAGCACTCCAAACTTGTTCTCCACTAGCACCGATATCGTATGTTTCATATCATCCTTTTATGTAGTTTTGGTTCATGGCTTTTGGCTCATTGCTCATAATTACTTTTGCTTTTACCATGAGCCATCAGCCATGAGCTAATTACGCCAACCCCTCAATCATCTTGTTGATCGCTTCCCCCGCAGGGACCATCGGGAAAACATTCTCCTCTTGTTCGATCACAAAATCAACAAAAACCGTATTATCGGTCTTGATCGCCCGCTCTATAGCCGGCCTTACTTCCTCTTTTTTAGTAACGCGGATCCCCACGGCCCCATAACTTTCTGCGAGTTTCACGAAATCAGGGCCGGTTATACAAGTATATGAATAGCGCCGTTTATAAAAAAGCTCCTGCCACTGCCTGACCATACCAAGATAACCGTTATTCAGAATCATCACCTTAACATTTATCTTATTGCACACGCAAGTAGCCAATTCCTGGATATTCATCTGGATCGAGCCGTCACCAGCGATATCAAACACTGTTTTATCCGGGCAACCCACCTTAGCCCCCATTGCCGCCGGGAAACCAAATCCCATAGTGCCAAGCCCGCCGCTTGAAATAAATGTACGCGGATGGATATATTTATACCACTGCGCAGCCCACATCTGATGCTGGCCTACTTCAGTGACAATTATAGCATCGCCTTTAGTAATATCATTTATCTGTTCAATAATATACTGCGGTTTAAGCTTCCCTTCATTCTTATACTTCATCGGATGCTTTTTCTTGAAGTCTTCCACGACCTTGATCCACTCCGACGTATCCGGGATTTTCTCGAGCTGCTCAAGCAATTCCCCCAGAATATTCTTTGCATCGCCGACAATTGGCACATCCACGCGGAAGTTCTTGCTGATACTGGCCGGATCGATATCAATATGAATGACTTTTGAAAGCGGAGCAAAAGCATCAAGCCTGCCGGTGACCCGGTCGTCAAAACGCGCGCCGATAGCAATGATAAGGTCTGCGCCGGTAACAGCGTGGTTTGCATAAGCCGTCCCATGCATCCCCAGCATCCCTAAAGAAAGTTTATGCGTATCCGGGAAAGCGCCCATCCCCATCAAAGTGGTTGTTACCGGAGCCTGGATCTTCTCCGCAAGTTTCCTTAACTCCAAATACGCCCCGGAAGTGATAACCCCGCCTCCCACATAAAGGATAGGTTTCTTTGATTGTGAGATCAACTTTGCGGCTTTCTTGATCTGCCCAGGATGCCCAAACAGCGTAGGTTTATAGCTGCGGATATCTACGGTATCCGGCCAGATAAAATCTGTCTCCTGCAGCTGGATATCGCTTGGAATATCCACCACCACCGGTCCCGGCCTTCCGCTGGATGCGATATAAAACGCCTCACGAATAGTCCGGGCAAGATCCTTTGCATCTTTAACCAGGAAATTATGTTTGGTTATCGGGCGTGTGATCCCGGTAACATCTGCTTCCTGGAACGCATCATTACCGATCAAGAAAGACTTAACTTGACCGGTGACCGCTACCAAAGGGATCGAGTCCATATAAGCGTTAGCTATACCCGTCACTAAATTAGTAGCGCCCGGGCCGCTGGTTGCAAGGCAAACCCCCACCTTACCGGTTGCACGGGCATATCCATCCGCGGCATGCACCGCTCCCTGTTCATGCCGGGGAAGAATGAGTTTTATATCTGAATCATAAAGCTTATCGAAAATAGGCAAAACCTGCCCGCCGGGGTAACCGAATAAAACTGTCACTCCTTCACGTTTTAAACTTTCAAGTAATATTTGCGCGCCATTCATCGTAGTATATAGGTTAGAGTTACCGGGTCACAATGTCACAACGTCACAAGGTTGAAACCTGGAACTATGTACGGGTTTCAAGTTTCATGTTTCAAGATAACATTGTGACTTTGCGACTTGTGACTTTGCAACCCAAAGCTGCTTAACTTAGCACTGCTCCTTTATCCGCCGAACTAACCAGCCTGGAATACCTGGCTAAATACCCCTTTTTGATCTTTGGCTCAATCGGTTTCCAGGTTTTAAACCTTTTATTTATTTCTGCCGCCGTCAGATCCACTTCGATCTTTCTTTTGGCAATATCAATTGTAATCGTATCCCCATCCTTTAAGACCGCGATCGGTCCGCCTTTAGTAGCTTCGGGGGAAACATGCCCAATACATGGCCCTTTAGTCCCTCCAGAGAACCTACCGTCGGTAATAAGCGCCACGGAATCAGCAAGCCCCATCCCGACTATCGCCGAGGTAGGAGCTAACATTTCGCGCATCCCCGGCCCGCCGCTCGGGCCTTCATACCGGATAATGATCACTTCCCCACCTTTGATTTTACCGTTCAGGATTGCCTGCATCGCTTCTTCTTCCTGATTAAAAACAACTGCACGGCCGGTAAACTTCATCATTTTAGGATTCACCGCCGCCTGTTTTACGATCGCGCCATCTGGAGCAAGATTGCCAAATAAAATCGCCAATCCTCCCTGTTTATGGTAAGCATTCTCAAATGGGCGGATCACATCTTCATCATAAATCTCGGCTTTATCGGCTATAGAAAATATTCTATCTCCGCTTACAGTAATATTATCATTCAACTTTGACTTTAGCCGTTTCAGCACCGCAGGTATCCCTCCGGCATACTCAAGGTCTTCCATAAAATGCGTGCCGGCCGGTTCCAAAGAAGTGATATGCGGAGTAGTTAACCCCACCTTATCAAAAGTCTTTAGATCAAAATCAATACCTGCTTCATGTGCGATTGCCATAAGATGCAAAACCGTATTACTGGAACCGCCTAAAGCCATATCAACCACAATGGCGTTTTCCAGGGATTTCTTGGTAATTATATCTAAAGGCTTGATATCCCGGCGCACTAATTCTACGATCCGTTCACCGCTGGCCTGGGCAATCCGACGTTTTTTTGCAGAATTAGCCAGTCCCGTGCCGCATCCGGTCAATGACATACCTAAAGTCTCGGTAAGGCAGGCCATTGTATTGGCAGTATATAATCCCTGGCATGACCCGGCGCCAGGGCAAGCTTCCTGCTCGATGCAAACAAGGTCCGCCGAAGAAATCTCGCCTTTTTTTGCCATAGCCACAGCTTCATAAGTATCATGCACAAAGGCCAGTTTCCTTTTCTTAAAATGTCCGGAGATCATAGGGCCGGCGGTCACAATGATCGCCGGTATATTTAACCGCGCTACTGCCATAAGCATGCCCGGGGTGATCTTATCGCAATTAGTAAGGCAGACTATACCATCCAACTGATGCGCTTGCACAACAGTTTCTACGGTATCAGCCACGATCTCCCTTAAAGCCATAGGATAGCACATGCCTAAATGCCCCATCGCAATCCCGTCGCAAATCCCCGGCACCCCGAAGAAAAACGGCACCCCTCCGGCCGAACAAATACCACGCTCGATAAACCTTTCCAGGTCACGCATACCCACATGGCCCGGGATAAGATCAGTAAAAGAAGTCGCCACCCCAATAAAAGGTTTATCCAGGTCTTTTCTGCCCAAACCCGTTGCATGCAACAATGCCCGGTGGGGAATTCTTTCTACACCTTTTTTGATCTGATCAGAACGCATATCATCTCCTTAATTAACACGTTAGCTCATGGCTCATAGTAAAAGAGATACTATTAACTAATATGAGCTATGAGCAATGAGCCATCAGCCCACTCTATTGACTAATCCGCGCCTTCTCCGTCGTGCACAACGCCAGAATCATCTTTAGGCTTACGCACAATCACACGTTTCAAGGTCACATATTTATCCACCGAATCTTTATTATTCACATTATTCAATTGTTTGAATAAGAACTCGAACTTATTCTCGATTTCTGCGGCAATCGCATCGCGCACAGAAGAAGGCAACCCCATGATCTCTTTTTTAAATGGGCCAAGAGCCTTTTTCCGCGCCTTATAAAAGAATTGCTCGTCGCTCTCCCCCTCTTTTCTTTCTGAAGCAGCATTCACCTTTAACCACTCGTAGATCTTGTTCTTAAGGTCCTGGGGGAAATGCTTACTGTCATACATCATGTTTTGAAAACCTGTCGCCAGATGGACTTCTGCGGTAGTTGCCTCCGGGAATTTATGGAAAGCCTCATCCGGCAAAGTCGATGCGCCATGCTGAACCGCGCCAGCCAAACCATATTCTTTGCGCGCGATCTCTGAAATCACTTTCAAGGTATCAAAATCCAGCTTAACCTGGGCCACACTTCCATCCGGTAAAACTACTCCTCCATGGGAAGTCCCAGTCTGGATACTGATCTTGCTGATCCCAACCCTTCCTTTACGCAATTTTTCTTTGAACCCCTCCATAAAGGAACGGAAATCTTCCGGGGTCGAATTCTGATGCCCCACCTCCCCAATCTCCCCCCCTACGGATACCTCAATCCCCTTAGGCTGGATCTGACGGATAAATTGCGTCAATTTAGCGCAGACATCATAATTATTGAACTGCTGTTTCTTCACTTCTTCTTTAGACAGGTCAACAAGAGTTGAAGAATCGATATCGATATTATAAAAACCCGCATCCACGGCATCTTTGATCAAAGCCTTCAAGGCATCCAGCTCTTTCTCTGGATCAGAAGCATATTTCTTTGCGTTAACCTGGGTATGATCGGCCTGAATGAATACCGGCCCCTTATAATCCTCTTTAAGCGCCGCTGCCAATATTACCGAAGAATACTCAACCGGTATTTGATCGGTATATCCCATTTCGGATTTTGCGATTTCAAAAATGAACGCACTGGTATTATTCCTTTTGCCTACCCTAAACATCGCCCGGGCCAGGTCATAGGTCATACTTCTTAAATTGATCGCCGGAACAGTAAACCCGCTGACTAACCCTTGTCCCATCGCCATATAAAGCTCATGGATACTTGAAGGATAAATACCTTTCTTATAAGCCATGGCCTGTATTTTCTTGGCCAATGTCCGTTTAAGTGCCAGGTCATCGCTTGTGATCAACTCAAGAATTATTTTCTCAATATCCTGCGGTTTTCTTCCCATTTTAAGAACTCCTCCCTTATTTGTTTTTTAAAATTGATCCTGTTAAGTCAATGTTTTGATCGCACCCAATAACTTATCAAAAGGATAATCCTTTTTCATGATCGCCTTTTCAAAATCTACAGCGATAATCTGGCCACAGCATAACCCTACGGCCTTATCGGCCTGACCGCGCAAAAGATACTCAACCGCCGCCTGGCTGATATTTAAAGCGACCGTCCGGCTAAACGCCGTAGGACGCCCACCTCTCTGTACATGCCCCAAAACTACTGCACGCGTTTCTAAAGTAGTAAGTGCCGTTATTTGCTGTGCAATATGCTCGGCATGCCCAGCGCCTTCTGCAACTACGATAATCCAGCTGATCTTACCCCGTAAATTACCGTTTACAATACTATGGCAGGTCTCCTCCAGATTAAATGGCCGCTCTGGGATAATCGCATCTTCACATCCTCCGCCAAGGGCGACCTGCAAGGCAATATACCCGCACTCCCTTCCCATAACCTCTACCACAAAAACCCTCTCCATGGAAGTAGCGGTATCGCGTATATTATCGATAGCCCCTAATGCGGTATTAATTGCGGTATCGGAGCCGATAGTCACATCTATACCGTTGACATCATTGTCAATGGATGCCGGCACACCGATGCTGGGGACCTTATATTTTAAATAGAATTCATGTGCAGCACGAAAACTTCCGTTACCTCCGATCACTACCATGCCTTCAATGCCGCTTTTTTGTATATTAGCGAATGCGCGCTCCTGCCCTTCCTTAGTCTGAAACTCCACGCAGCGGGCAGTTTTTAAGATTGTGCCGCCCTCATTGATAATCCCGGAAACTGAACGATGGTCCATAGGCTTCATTTCATCATGGATCAATCCCCACCAGCCGCGGGATACGCCTATCACTTCTACTTTATGGCTTAAAGCAGTACGTACCACCCCTCTTATCGCCGCATTCATTCCAGGGGCGTCACCGCCGGTAGTCAAAACCGCAATCCTTTTCATAGGCACACCTCTTATTAGCGCAGGACTGATCAGCCCGCAAAGGTTTAAGAATTCCTGACCGAATCCTTTTTCCTGAATATTCCCCAAAATATCCTGATGCCAGCAAATAACACCAGAATAAACAATCCCAGCCTGAATAATCCATGCACCTGCTTAAAGGTATAGATAAAGTTAAAGCTCAAAGATGGGGATTCTTTTTCCGTAACCAACATCTTAGAAAAACGGCAAAGCCTTCCTTCCGTCGGAATATCAATCTTTATCGGTAAGACACCTCTTAAATTATTAGAGCTCTGTTCCAGGCTCTGTTGCGGCATGACCTGATAATTGGAAGAAAGCATCTTATCTGCCATCTCCGCTTTCATCGAAACCATACGGCCAAAGGAACCCTGGCGATGGCCGGTATACTTTGCTTCTTTGAGATCACCGCCAAAATTAAAATAAACGAAATCCCCCGGAAAATAAATTGACCAGTTCAAGATACTGACCGGGATATCGGTATTCGGTAAAACAAGTTTCCCTGCCCCGAGAAAACCGAACTTGTTGATCTTGTCCAGATAAACCACCTCTACCGGGAATTGGGTCAAACTCTCTCCACTGGACTGTGATTTCTCCAGCGGAATAAGCACCGCACCATTCTTATCTTTTGCCGGTTTAACTGGTTTACCGGCGACAAAAGCGCTCCATAAAACCGCATCTTTAGGTAAAGCAAGATGTATAAATTGCTTAACATTATTCCTTACCTGAAAGATCGCTTTGGTAAGATTTTTGCCTTCATCAGTCTGTAAAGTAACATAATCCGCAGAATCGATTGCCGCGACTAAAACCGGCACTTCTTCATGCCGGGTCACATCAATATCGATACTGAACGGATGATTCAAATATTTAAAAGCCAGCAATATCGGATTCGAGGAACTGCTCCAGATCGCCTGGGGCAATTCTTTAACATCAATGGGACTGACATGGTCAACCTTATTGACTGCCAACTCTACATTAGTTGCGGCCGCTAAACCAAAATAACCCTTTTCTCTTTCTACCCCCACACCTTTAACCCAAGGGATTTGAGCGACTAAAGAACCATCGCCAATAGTGCGTTCATAACTCAAATTCAAGGTATAATTACCCTTTACCCCGAAATTCAGATAAACATCAAGGTACTGCACTCCCGAGTCATGAGATACTTTCCAATCACGTAAATCACCGCCTCGCACATCCAGGACACTGACATCATCAGGCAAGGCTACCCTGAAACTCGGAACCTCCGATTGCAAAACAGAATAATTCAGCGTACTCTGGCATCGGATTATCCCCTCACCAATAGTCGCGTAAGTAGCTGTATCCAAGTAGATCTTCGGCTCTAATTTAACCGGGGTAATGGTTTCTTTTGGCAACGCCTTGGACCAACGCACATTGATATTCGAGGTATTCGGCATTACCGCCCAGGCAACGGTTTTCTTAGGCTCCCGGGAAACCTCTAACTTAATGGACGGATCTACAAAGATCTCGACATCCGATTCCGGCATAGTAAATTCAAACTGGGAAATTGGCGCAGGAATGATCTCAAAATTGAAATTACCCGGACCGTTTTCTCTTTCCCGGGATGCCTTGATCAGGAACTCGATCGCCAGATTATACCTGCCAGGTTTATCGATCATGAGAAAATACTTTCCGGCCTGCATAGTGACAAAGGATGCACCCCTGTTGATACTGACATCGATCAGCCCGACATCGCTTCTAATAAGAGGTATTTGCGTCCAGCCTTTATTAAAAACTTCCAGCAAAACATTGCCTTTAACCGTAACCACATCCTCTTCGATCTCCGCCTTATAATCAGTTTTATAGACTGCAAAAGCCGAAAGGACCGGCCGAGGAGAGATCTGATCAAGATCTTTTCTTCTTTCCCTCCTGGACTCATTCCTGGCATCATATTTCTTATCTTCACCAACGCGGTTACCCTCTTGTTCTTCCATGGGGGACTGATAATTATATTCGCATTGCGAAGATGAGATCACATCGTTATTATACTGGATGTTCTTTGAAGGAGCATTGATCTTCTGCTGCAGGCGTTCCTTAAAGACGCCTCCGGCAATGATCATCGCAGGCGATACAAAAGCAAATACAAAAGCCAAAACAGATGCCAGAAATATTTTCTGAAACATTTTCGCTCCTCCCTTTTGTATTATGTCCCCATCTCCCAGCTATCGAGGTATTTCTTTTGTTCCTCCGTCAAAACGTCTATTTTTATCCCCATGGACTTGAGTTTCAAATGTGCAATATTGCGGTCAATATCCTCGGGAACACTATACACCTTCTTCTCCAGGCTTTTATGCAGCTTGCGCATATATTCGGCAGATAACGCCTGATTGGCAAAAGACATATCCATTACCTGCGCCGGATGCCCTTCGGCTGCCGCCAAGTTGATCAATCTGCCTTCTCCTAAAAGATAGATCTTGCGTCCGTCTTTAAGGATATATTCATCGGTAAAATCCCGGATCTGTTTCTTTGATTTACTTAGTTTCTCCAAGGCCTTGATCTCTATTTCCGCATTAAAATGCCCGGAATTACAAACAATCGCTCCATTCTGCATTACCTGAAAATGCTCACCCCGGATCACATTGATATCCCCGGTAACCGTGACAAAGATATTTCCGGCTTTTGCCGCCTCGCTTATAGGCATGACCTGAAAACCATCCATAGTCGCCTCTAAACCGCGCAAAGGATCAACCTCCACTACAATCACTTTTGCCCCCATACCTTTAGCGCGCATCGCTACCCCTTTACCGCACCAGCCATAACCACAAACCACAAAATTTGACCCGGCAATCAACTGGTTAGTAGCGCGGATCACTCCATCGATCGTTGATTGACCGGTCCCATAACGGTTATCAAAAAGATGCTTGGTTTGTGCGTCATTAACCGCAATGATCGGATAACGTAGTTTTCCTTGAGCCGACAATGCTCTTAGCCTTATTACCCCGGTCGTGGTTTCTTCTGTACCTCCGATAATATTAGGATATACTGACGCATCACTTTGATGTATAGCACTTACCAGGTCAGCGCCATCATCCATAGTAATATCCGGTTTGGTCGCAAGCACCGACTGGATATGCTGATAATAAGTTTTTGTGTCTTCCCCTTTTATCGCAAATACCGAGATCTTGAGATCTTTGACTAATGAAGCGGCAACATCATCTTGTGTAGATAAAGGATTCGAAGCACATAGATAAATCTCGGCTCCTCCGGCCTTTAACACTGACATCAAAACCCCTGTTTCGGTGGTAACATGCAAACAGGCGGCGACTTTCAATCCTTTCAAAGGTTTTTCTTTAATAAACCTCCTGGAGATCAAACTTAAAACCGGCATATTGTTGCTTGCCCATTCGATCCGTAAAGCGCCTTTTCCCGAAAGTTTGATATCTTTTATATCGTAAGCCATTTAAACTCCTCATTTTGCCCTGATGCGAGTGAACCGGAGAAAACCCCGCCCGCCGGCAGATCTCCTTAAACACTGTCACAGGGTAAACATTATTAACTTATAATTTTGCCGCGGCCTTTTTTAAGATCGCTGCCTTATTAATGCTCTCCCAGCTGAATTCCGGTTCAGTGCGGCCAAAGTGCCCATAACATGCGGTCAATCTGTATATCGGGCGCAAAAGATCCAGTTCTTTGATCATTCCCTGCGGGGTAAGGTCAAAATTAGCACGTATGAGCTTATCAAAGGCACTCTCGGATATTTTGCCTGTTCCATAAGTTTCTACCATAATGGCCAAAGGTTCAGGCTTACCAATAACATAAGCGATATGGATCATGCACTTATCCGCCAATCCTGCCGCAACGATATTTTTAGCGATATATCTGCCCATATATGCTGCAGACCTGTCAACCTTGGTAGGGTCTTTGCCAGAGAATGCCCCGCCTCCAGGAGCAGCTGCCCCGCCATAAGTATCTACAACGATCTTTCTTCCGGTCATGCCGGTATCAGACTGCGGGCCGCCGACTACGAACTTACCGGTCTCATTAATATAAAATTTCGTATCTTTATCAATATAGGCTTTCAAAACCGGATGCGCAACGACATCAATAAACTCCTGGCGCGCCTTTTTAGTGATCATCTCTTTGGATGAATCAAGTATATCTTCAGTATGCTGGCAGGCAATAACCACCGAATCCACCCTCTTGGGATGACCATCATGATACTCAACGCTGACCTGCGATTTGCAATCAGGGCCTAAATATTTTAAAGTACCGCTTCTTCTAACATCAGCCATGCGTTTCACTAATTTATGCGAAAGCATGATCGGCAATGGCATTAATTCTTCAGTTTCTCGGCAGGCAAATCCTACCATAAACCCCTGATCCCCGGCCCCGCCTTTATTGACCCCCTGGGCAATATCCGGAGATTGGGTATTGATGGTATTAATGATCGCGCAGGTATGGTAATCAAACCCGTATTTCGGATGGGTATAACCAATATCCTCAATGATATTACGGGCCAGCTTTTGAATATCCACGTAAGCGGTAGTGGTGATCTCGCCGCCTACGATCAATAACCCCATAGTGACATATGTTTCACAAGCAACCCTTCCATACGGATCCTGCCTTAAGACATCGTCCAACACCCCATCAGATATTTGATCGCATACTTTATCCGGATGGCCTTCCCCGACTGACTCCGATGTAAAAAAATGTTTTCTTAACGCCATGTACCCTCCCTTTAGTTCGCCTAACGTTTATAATAACTTGTTGATTTACCCTTTGATTTTAGAAAAAATATCCTGCGCCTTGCGATAAAAGTCCATATCCCCGATATCATACCAGCTCCCGCGGAAAACATAGCCATAAGCCGGTTCTTTTTTCCTTAACCAATCGATATAAAACCCGGTAGCATCCTGCTTATGCTCCTTAAAACCAAGATACTGCCCGATCAAACCCAGCTTTTCTTTGGGGAAATAATACAGGCACATTGCCACCAGCGTAGAAAAAGGCCTTTGCGGTTTCTCTTTAAAATCAATGATCTTATGCCTTTTATCCAATTTGATCACGCCGTATTTTACTGCTTCCGAGCGGGACTTAATATCAAAAACTCCGATAGTAGAATTTTTTCTATGCCGTTTGGCAAAATTAAGCAGGCTATTCAGGTCGCCATCAAACAAATTATCCCCACCTATTACCAAAAGGTCATCATTGATCCGCCGATTCTGAAGCACAAACTGGATATCTCCGATCGCCCCGCGCCGGTCGGCTAAAGTAGAGGTTAAATCATCGACTATAGTCACTTTCTTTTCGGTTTTAATGTTTTTGCCCCAGCGCCGGAATTTAGCGATAAACCTGCTGTTTGTCACCACAACTATTTCATCGATCGCCGGGACCGCCTCGACTTTAGAAACGATATAATCGATCAAGCACCTGCCTGCCACCTTTAAAAGAGGCTTGGGATATTTCTTGGTCAATGGATAAAGCCTGGTGGCATAGCCTGCGGCTAAGATCAACGCTTTCATAAAACGTGTTTTACCCCAAAATATCTTTTAATTTTCTTGCACAAAATTCTTCAACCTCTTTTCCGGTTGACAAATTCAATGCCTCTTTTGCAATTTCACTTGCTCCAGCCATCGAAACCGAACGAATAATATATTTTATCTCTGGAATGACCAAAGGCGGGATGCTGAATTCATCCAAGCCCAAACCTAAAAGCAGTAATATTAATGCCGGCTCGCCCGCCATTTCACCGCACATCCCCACCCAAATCCCGGCTTCGTGCGCCGCATTAATGATATTGCGGATCATCCTTAAAACCGCCGGATGAGCAGGCTCATAAAGATATGCGACTTTTTCATTCCCGCGGTCAACTGCCAAGGAATATTGGATCAAATCATTCGTACCGATACTAAAAAAGTTGGCTTCTTTAGCTAAAATATCCGCAGTTATTGCCGCAGAAGGCACTTCGATCATCGCGCCGACTTCGATGTTTTGGTCAAACAGGATATTATCTTTCTTCAATTCTTCTTTGGCTTCATTCAAGATAAGATTAGCCTGCCTTAATTCTTCGATCCCGGAGATCATCGGATACATCAATTTTAACTTGCCATGTATTGATGCCCTTAATGCGGCGCGCAGCTGCACCTTGAATATGTCCGGGCGCGCCAGGCAAAACCTGATCGCCCTCCATCCTAAGAAAGGCTGGATCTCATGAGGTATTTCGAATTGAGAAAGGAATTTATCCCCCCCTAAATCCAGCGTACGGATGATCACCGGATGAGGGCTCATTGTTTCAGCTACATATTTATAAGCCTGATAATGTTCTTCTTCGGTAGGTGCATCCTTACGGTTCATATAGAAAAATTCCGTGCGATAAAGCCCGATCCCCTGGCCGCCATGCAGCTTTACCGAAGGGACTTCTTCCGGGAACTCAATATTACCGCTGATCTCGATCTTTCTGCCGTCAGTCGTAATTGCAGGCTGATCCTTAACCGCCAGGAATTTCTCCGTGATCCCTTTAAGTTTTATTTCTTCTTCCTGATAAAACTTCAAAGTACCCGGGTCCGGATCAACGATTACAACACCTAACTGGCCATCCACAATAAGAATATCCTGGGTTTTAATCTTAGAGGTAACTCCCTCAATACCAACAACCGCAGGGATCTCCAAGGATTTGGCCATAATGGCAGTGTGTGAGGTCTTACCGCCGATATCAGTAACAAAGGCGCAAACATTCTGTTTATGCATCGCCGCGGTATCAGACGGAGAAAGGTCATGCGCTACCACCACCACCCTCTCCGGCATATTCTCCCATACTCTCTGCTCTTTTCCCATCAAGCTGCGCAAAACCCTGCGCCCAACGTCATTTACGTCTGCAGTACGCTCTTTGAGGTACTCATCCTCGATCTTTGAGAAAACCTCGACATATTTTCTTAAAACCTCCGAGAAGATGAAAGCGACATTTACATGCTCTTTCTTCAGGCGGGTAATTACCTCTTCAATAAGCATTCGGTCTTCTAAAACCAAAAGATGCGCATCAAAGATCTGCGCCTCATCCTGGCCCATATCATTGGCGATCCTTTTTTGCAGATCAATGATCTCCCTGCGGGTCTTGATCAGGGCCTCTTCAAAAAGCTGTATCTGCAAAGGGATATCTTTTTCATCTATGGCGATTTTCGGGATAATAAACTCCTCTTTTCCGACCTTGTAAGCCGGGCATATCGCTATCCCTCCTGCAGCTGCTATACCTTTCAATCTTAACATTGCGCCTGCCTTTTATTCATCACTGCTTATCAGTTTCTCCAGGTCAACGATCGCGCTTTCTGCGTCGTCACCTTCGACTTCAATACTGATCTGGCTGCCACACTCCGCACCCAGCATAAGAATGCCCATGATCGATTTACCGTTTACCTCTTCATCCTCACGCCTGACCGTAACGCGCGAATCGTATTTATTGGCGATCTGCACGAACAATGCCGCCGGTCGAGCATGCAAACCCTGCTTATTCTTGACTATAAGTTTTTTCTTTATCAATGCCATGTTTTTTTATTGATATAACCGGTTAATTATATCTCTTCCACCAGTCCTACGATTATTTTCGCAAGATTCAAAGGATCATGCCGGATCACTCCATCGGTGATCACCGAATCATTTTCAAGCACCCGGTACCCCATGTTTTCTATATTGCGTGTATCATTAACTACCAGATAAGAATTCTCCTGGGCATAACGTTTAAGAATAGCCGGGGCGATCTCTCCGGTATTAACGATACAATAATCAAAAACCTTCTGGTGGCTATGCGCTACCAGCACCTTTATATGGTCCGAGACACGAAAACCATCGGTTTCCCCGGGTTGAGTCATTATATTGCACACATACACCTTGATTGCACCCGAAGCAACGATTGCGTCAGTAATATCCTTGATCAGTAAATTAGGAATAATACTGGTGTAAAGCGAGCCAGGACCTAAAACAATGATCTCGGCTTCTTCGATAGCCCGAATGGCATCCGGAGCAGCTGCCGGAGTAGACGGGTTTAAGATAATCCTGGCAATCGGCAACCCGGCCTTAGGGATATTTTTCTCCCCCTTAGTGATCGAGCCGTCTTTATGCTGCGCTGACAGTACCACATTATCCAGAGTAGAAGGTACCACCTGCCCCTTTAACGCCAAAACCTTGCTGGTTTCTTTTATTGCCTTCTCAAAATCCCCCGTCAACCGGGTCATTACAGTTATAAACAAGTTGCCAAAACTATGCCCGGATAATTCTGAATTCGTGTCAAACCTGAACTGAAAAAGATCCCGCATCAATGCCGGGGCATCCGCCAAAGCCACTAAACAGTTACGGATATCCCCTGGCGGAAGGATATCAAATTCCTGCCGCAACCGTCCGGAAGAACCACCGTCATCAGTAACCGTGACCACTGCGGTATTATTAGCGGTAAACTCCTTAAGGCCGCTTAATAGCACGGATAAGCCGGTGCCTCCTCCTACGGTTACAATCTTCGGTCCGCGGCCAAGCTGCTTTTTTTGGTATAAAAGATCTACTATCTCGCTATTTCTTGACGAAGGTACAAACACCGCCATCAAAGAACGAAAGACCCGGCTGGCACTTAATCCTAAAATGATAATTCCCAGAAAAACTAAGATAACGTCCAGGATATTTGTTACCCAATAATCCTCATTGCGTAAAAGTACAGAGCCTATAATGATCAAGGCAATACCGAAAATAGCAAGCCCTAACCAGCGTTTTATGCCGATCCCCGGAGACAGCCACTTAAAAAAACCCTTATATTTAGCCCGCATTATTTATTATTAAACCGTTAAAGCTTTTTTTCATCTTCCTGGCTGATTATCTTGACAATAGCCGTATCATTCTCACAGGCACGCAAGCTATCACGGAAGTATTTATCTTTTAAAAGGCGGGAGATCCGAGCAAGAGCCTTTAAGTGAGGGCCAGCAGAATCTTGCGGAGCTAAAAGTAAGAAAAAGATATAGGCAGGCTCTCCATCCAGAGAATCGAAATCTACACCCTTTTTAGAAAGGCCGAAAGCAGCTACAAGTTTAGTGACAGAATCGGATTTGGCATGAGGTATCGCCACCCCCTGGCCAATCGCAGTTGAGCCCAATGATTCTCTGGCCATAAGCGCATCGACCAGCTTGGTGCTGTTGCGTTTCTCAACTTCTCCGCCTTCGACCAAAGCGTTGACTAATTCATTAATCACATCCTGCTTCTTTACCGATTTGATATCGGATAAGATAGCATTTCTTGACAAAAAATCCATAATCTGCATACTAATCTCCTTTTTGGTACGACTAAGAATTAAGCGGGAGGCGGGGTTCGAACCCGTGACATCAACCTTGGCAAGGTTGCGCTCTACCAACTGAGCTACTCCCGCAAATCAGCATTTACAAAATCCACCAGATGCTACCATTACTACGGTATATACGCCATCCTGCGATCAAGGATATGCATCCGTCAAAACAATATATACTGGTGAAACTTTTTCAGTTGAATCGCTAACAGCATTTCATACAGTTTAGTGCGGACGAAGGGAGTTGAACCCCCAAGGGTTGCCCCATCGGCTCCTAAGGCCGACGCGTATGCCAATTCCGCCACGTCCGCGTAAGCCAAAGTCCAATAACTCCGGACGTCTTCTTCGATCTTAGTTCTTAGTTCTGATTTAATGAGCCTCCCGAGACTCGAACTCGGCACACCCACATTAAAAGTGTGGTGCTCTACCGGATGAGCTAGAGGCCCAAAATTTAATATGCGATAAAAAATAACTCCGTCACAATGTCACCAGGTCACCAGATCACAAAGGTACCAAACAAAAAAAGCTATTAACTTACTTGTGGCGTTGTGACCTTGTGACTTTGCAACCCAAATCTATAGTCTAAATATCTGTTACTTCTTTTTCTTTATTCTTCAATAACTCTTCGACCTTAGCAGTATACTTATCAACCATCTTTTGCAATTCATCTATACTGCGGAATTTATCATCTTCAGAAATCAGCTTATCCTTCTCCAGTTTCTCTACCGCCTCTTTAGCCTCCCGCCGGACAGTACGCAAACTAACCCTGCCCTCTTCGGCCATCTTATGCACGACCTTTACCAGCTCTAACCGCCTGTCTTTGGAAAGCTGCGGGACTGATAACCGCATTATCTTGCCGTCATTAGAAGGAGTAATTCCAATATTCGATTTTAATATTGCCTTCTCGATCTCGGCGATAGCACTAATATCCCAAGGTTGTATAGTGATCAGATGCGGATCCGGGACTGCAATCTGCGCCAGTTGTTTAAGCAAAGTCGGCGTCCCATAATAATCAACGTGCAGGCCTTCCACTAAACCCGGATGCGCACGCCCCGTACGCACTTCCGCATATTCACGGCTTACGGACTCCACCGCTTTTTTCATCTTTTCTTCTGCATTATGCAAAACTTCTTTGGCAGTCATCACTACCCCCTTTTACAATCCCATTTACTGATTAATGGGATAATCTATGTTATTCTCTAACAACCGTTCCAATCTTCTCGCCTAAAACAACCCGCTTAATATTGCCTTCCTTATTCATATTAAATACCACGATCGGCAGTTTATTGTCCATACAAAGGCTTACCGCTGTCGCGTCCATCACTTTAAGGCTTTTTTTCAAAACATCGATATATTTAAGCCTTACGAACTTGCGGGCATCTTGAACCTTTAAAGGATCAGCAGAATACACCCCATCAACTTTAGTTGCCTTTAGGATCGCATCGGCATGTATCTCCATTGCCCTTAAGGCTGCAGCAGTATCCGTAGTAAAATACGGATTTCCTGTCCCGGCAACAAAAATCACTACCCGCCCTTTTTCTAAATGACGGATCGCCCTTCTGCGGATATAAGGCTCTGCCACCCGCTGCATTTCGATCGCCGTCATAACCCTGGTCGGCAAAGATATCTTTTCCAAGGCATTCTGCAAAGCCAAGCCGTTAATTACCGTAGCCAGCATCCCCATATAATCGGCAACTGACCGGTCCATATCCAGGCCGCGGGAATTAGTATGTTCCTGCCCGCGCAGAATATTCCCACCCCCCAAGACAATGGCTACATCCACATTCAGTCCGCGGATCTCTTTTATTTGAACGGCAATAGAAGCCAAAACAGCGTTGTCTATCCCGTGAGGCTGTTTACCTTGCAAAGCCTCACCGCTCAATTTCAAGACTATCCTTTTATAAACCGGATGTGATTTCATTCACCGATCTTATAGCGTACAAATCTGCGGATAAAAATATTCTCGCTGAATTTCGATAAAAGGCTGCCTAAAAGGTCATTGACCGTGATTGAAGGGTCTTTTACAAAAGCCTGCTCTAACAGGCAGTGCGCCTTAAAGAACTGCTCTTTATCCTTTTCCTGCTCAACCACTTCAGCCGGGACATCTTCCTTTTTTATATAAATAGGGCTTAAAGCCGCTATCTGCATGGCAACATCTTTAGTGAATTTGCAAAACTCGGCATTACGCGCCACAAAATCGGTTTCACAGTTCACTTCCAGCAAAACACCGATTTTGTTACCCATATGCACATACGCTTCAACCCTGCCTTCTTTTGCGGCACGGCCCTGCTTTTTCTGGGCAATCTCCAAACCGCGTTTACGCAGTAATCCTGCAGCCTTGGCAATATCGCCTTCGGAATCCTGTAAAGCCTTACGGCATTCAGCAATACTGGCAGAGGTCATATCGCGCAATTCCTTGATTGATTCTAAAGGTATCTTTGTCATTTTAAACTTACACCTTCCTTTTGATCATTCTGCTCTTATCTTCGGGTTTAACTTTAATCCGGCCTTTTTTAGCCAGTTTATCCGCTTCAGCGCCGCCGGTAGTCTCGACAATTTCTTCGATCTCTTTGATCTTTATTTCCTCTTCCGGCAAAATCCCCGGCTCTTCAGATCCGGAGTCTTTAGCCTTGACCGCTCCGCTTTCAGAAAGATAAGACAAGAATTTCTTCCTACCTTCGATAATGGTATCCGCAAGCAAAGTAGTGATAAGCCTTATTGATTTAGTGGCATCATCATTGCCCGGGATGGGATATGCTACCACATCAGGATCACAGTTGGTATCGATCAACCCTACGATCGGAATATTCAAACGCCTCGCCTCACGTACTGCGGTTTCCTCTTTCTTAGTATCTACGATAAAAATCGCCTTGGGCATACGCTCCATTTGAGAGATACCGGCGAAATTCTTCTTCAACTTGCTTAATTCCTTCTCCAACCCGGCAACCTCTTTTTTGGTGAATTTGGCGAAAGTACCATCCTCTTTCATCCGTTCGATCTCTTTAAGGCGATTGATGCTTTTTTTGACCGTGGAGAAATTAGTCAAAAGCCCGCCCGGCCAGCGTTCTGTAACATAATACATCCCGGCGCGGATAGCTTCCTGCTGTACAACTTCCTGGGCCTGTTTTTTCGTCCCGGCGAATAAAATAAATTCGCCCTTGGATGTGATATCACTCAAAAAATCCCTTGCTTTATTAAGGCATTCCTCGGTTTTTTCCAGGTCGGTGATATAGATGCCACTTCTTGCGCCAAAAATGAATTTCTTCATTTTGGGATTCCAGCGTGAGGTTTTGTGGCCAAAATGCACTCCCGCCTCTAAAAGCTGTTTGATCAATTCTGTAGGCAAAACTCGTTCCCCCTTTCATAGTCTGTTTTAATCAAAAACAGGCTATTTGTTCATTGGAACCTGCTAAAAACTACCCTGCGCAGGAACCGTGATTTTTACTGTTTCCTTGGTTAATGACACTCTCACCTAAATTAAACTGGTAGTATAACATAGTTTCTTGATTATGCAACATTATTTTTGCATCTCTTGCATCTGGCAAAGCTTTTTGTACAAGCCATCCTGGCTGATCAACTCTACATGCGTTCCTTTTTCAATGATCCGGCCGGCATTCAATACCAGTATTTTGTCTGCGCCTCTTACTGTAGAAAGCCGATGGGCGATCACAAACACAGTCCTGCCCTGTATCAGGTGGTCTAAAGCACCCTGCACCAGGCGTTCAGACTCCGTATCCAGTTGTGAAGTAGCTTCGTCCAGCAGTAATATTGGAGGATTTTTCAATAACGCCCGGGCAATAGCTATCCTTTGACGCTCTCCCCCGGAAAGCTTCATCCCCCGGTCCCCTATAACCGTGTCATACCCAGCAGGAAGGCGGCAAATAAAATCATGCGCATAAGCCTGTTTTGCGGCATATTCGATACTCTCTACAGAAGCACCCTGCAGGCCATAAGCAATATTTGCCCTGATAGTATCGTTAAAAAGAATGGTCTCTTGCGTGACAATCCCTATCTGGTCACGTAATGATTTCAAGCTGAATTCCCGGATATCTACCCCATCAATCAGGATCTTCCCTTTTTGCGGGTCGTAAAACCTGGGGATCAAGTCTACCAAAGTGCTTTTTCCCATACCGCTGGGGCCCACGATCGCCACAACCTGGCCGCGGGAAACTTCCAGATCAATACCTTTTAGTACCTGGTTATCCCCGTATTTAAACCAGATATCTTCAAAGATTATATTATGCTTAAAATCACTCAATTCCCTGGGAGGATTCTTCTCTTGAACAGAGGCAACTGTATCCAAGACTTCATATATACGGATACTGGCGGCTACTGCCTGTTGATTAAGTGAATGTACCTGGCTAAGTTTCTTAAACGGGCGGATCATGGAAAGTAATGAACCCAAGAAAAGCCCGAATACGCCGAAAGAAAGCTTTCCGGCGATCACCTCCCTGCCGCCCCAGAAAAAGACCAGGATCCCGGCAACACAACCCAAGAATTCCGTAACCGGGCTCAAAACCAGAAGCCTTTTTATCGACTTCATGGAGATCTTATAATAATCGTGATTAAAACGGTTGAATTTAGCGATCTCATATTGCTCCATATTGAAAGCCTTAACGATCCTGGCACCGATAATTGTTTCATAAAGCAAAGAGTTGATATCGGCCATCTTCTCTTGAGAGCTTTTAGAGAGTTTTTTCAGTTTCTTGCCTACCGCAAAGATCATCCCGGTCAAAGCCCCTACCGGCAAAATAACAAAAACTACCATCTTGGCGTATAAAACCAGCGTGATCGTAAGAAACACCGCCACCTGCATGCTTTGATAAACCATATCCGTAGAGCCATAAGAAACCGCGTTTTCCACCAATTTCACATCATTAGTGATCCTGGAGATCATCTCCCCGCCCCGCTTATGGGTAAAATAGTCCAAAGAAAGGCTCTGGAACTTGGTATAAAGCTTGGCGCGGATATCCCTGACCACCAATTGCCCGATATCGGACATTAAATAACTCTGGAAAAACCCAAAAAACCCCTTGAACAGGAACAAAACGACAATACTGATGGACATATAATTCAAAAGCACTAAAGGCGGAGTATTATTTATCTTATCCACAAAATCCAGGACAAATCCCGGAAGTTGTGTGGGGATAATAATGCTTTTGTTTGTTAAGACCTTATCCGCCAAAGGCACGATCATCGCAAGCGATACCCCGTCAAAAACAGCGGAAAACCCCATACAAATGGTAGCCAGGGAGAACTTACCTATATATGGGCGCACGAATTTCAGTAACCTCAAATAATCTCGCATCTTGCATTCCTTTCCAAAAGTAGGGTATTTTATCATAGCCATTGACTTTTGTCGAGCCATTTGCTATCATTTTTGTAATGCTTCCAACTCACAATACATTAAAACGGATCATGTAGTGAATAAACCGGTAGGGTATGGTCGCGACCATCCCCTACAATATATTATTCATCTTTCAATTTTGAAATTTAAATTGCACATTTACTATCATTTTAAACATGAATAAGATCAAAGTCGCGGTTATCGGAACTGGGCACTTAGGCAGTATCCACGCCAAGATATACAAAGAGCTTCCTAATTGTTCCTTAGTAGGTATCTGCGATATAAGCACGGAACGATCCGCAAAAGTATCGCAGGAATTGAATATTCCCGGATACACCGATTACCGGGAGGTCCTCGATAAAGTTGACGCCGTAAGCATCGTCGTCCCCACAAAACTGCATTATGAAGTAGCCAGCGAGTGTTTAAAACACAATATACACACTCTGGTAGAAAAACCTTTTACCACCGACCTAAAACAGGCGGATGCGCTGATAAAACAAGCAGAAAAGAATAAGCTCATCCTTCAGGTAGGCCACATCGAGAGGTTTAACTCTGCGTTCGCGGCAACCCAACAGTTGATCCATAACCCTAAATTCATTGAATGCCACCGCCTAAGCCCATTCCCCAACCGTTCACTGGATGTAGGCGCAGTCCTGGATATCATGATCCATGATATCGATATTGTCTTAGGACTGGTATCATCAAGAATAACCAATATCGATTCAGTGGGAATAAATGTCCTGACCCAATTCGAAGATATCGCGAATGCCCGGATCACCTTTGAGAACGGCTGTGTGGCCAATCTTACCGCAAGCCGCGTCTCTGATGAAACAATGCGTAAAATCCGTATTTTCCAGGAAAACACTTATATCTCACTTGATTACAAAGATGCCAAAGCATCAATCTATAAGAAATCGGGGATCATGATCTCTAAAGAAGACATCCCGATAGAAAAAGAACAGCCCCTACAAAAAGAACTGGCTTCATTCTTAAACTGCATTATCCTCCATAAAGAACCGCTGGTTTCCGGGCCAGTTGCCAGAGAAGCACTTGCCTGCGCCTTAACCATCCAAGAACAGATATGGCAGAAATAAAACACCTGATGATCATCTGCGGAGAACCCTCCGGAGACCTTTTAGCTGCAAGCTTAGCCAAAGGAATAAAGGATTTGCTACCTGCGGTAGTAATCTCCGGGGTCGGAGGTAAATTTATGCAGGAAGCAAAAGCCGAAGTGTTTTGCCAGATCAAAAATCTTTCCGTGATCGGGCTTTTCGACGCCTTAAAGAAACTGCCCCGGTTCTTTGCTTTACAAAAATCTATCCTTGATAAAATAAAGGCCGAAAATCCAGATGCGATCGTCCTGGTGGATTTCTCCGGATTCAATCTAAGATTAGCGCGAAAGATCAATAAAACAATCCCGGTCGTTTATTATGTCAGCCCGCAGGTATGGGCATCCCGGCCAGGACGGATAAACACTATCAGGAAATATATAGATAAAATGGTAGTGCTTTTTGACTTCGAGAATGAGTTCTACAAAAAACACGGGATTACCGCGGAATTTGCCGGGCATCCTTTACTGGATATTGTCAGGGCAAAAGCAGAAAAAGATATCTTCCTGGGCGGTTTAAACCTGGCAAAAGATAAATTGACTATCGCCCTCCTGCCCGGGTCACGCCGGGCTGAAATAAAAAACATTTTGCCGGTAATGATAAAAGCCGCCGGTATGATCAAAGCAAAAATACCAAACACACAGTTCGTGATCGCTAAAGCCACCCAACTCTCTGAAGATATATATGAACCTTTCATCAAAAGCCAGGGAATAGAATTAAAACTCGTAGAAGGAAAGACTTACGATTGCCTGAATAACGCCGACTTTTCTCTTGTCTGCTCCGGGACCGCAACGCTGGAGGCAGCGATCATCGGCAACCCTTTTGCTGTAATTTATAAAATGAGCCTTTTAAACTACTTCCTTTACCGGCCGCAAGTAAAATTGCCCTGTATTGGAATGGTGAATATAGTAGCCGGCAAAAGGATCATCCCGGAATTCATCCAATTCCAAGCCAAAGCCTCGGACATCGCAGAAGAAGCGGTAAAAACCCTCACCGACCCTGCCCGAATAAACCAAATCCGCCAAGAACTCGCCGAGGTCAAGAAACGCCTGGGTGAACCTGGCGCAAGCCTGCGCGCAGCAAAGATCATTATAAAATTCCTAGAAAGTAAAAAGAATTATTAAAAGTGATTCCTACTGGTAAAGCTGTGTTGCGCGGCTTGAATACGCTCTTCGGTTGGCGGGTGGTCGAAAAAGATGAATTTGATCAATGGATGCGGGGCCCGGTCGGACAGGTTCTGGGCGGAGATCTTGTTCATCATGGAAATAAAAGCTTCTTTGTTGTTAGTCACTCTAAGCGCCTCACGATCAGCGTTTAACTCCATTCTTCTGCTGATATAATTCTGCAACGGCTGAAGGATCAAACCAATGGCTGTAAAATAAAGCAAAACAAGCGGCAAAGCCGCAATATCTGAAAGCGCAGTAAGCCCAAAAAAATCCAGGGCCAAACGGCTTGTTCTAAAAATCAAATAGAAACTCGCCAGTGTTGCCAAAGAGTTCATCAAAATAAGTTTCGCAAGGTGTTTTAATTTATGATGCGCAAATTCATGCGCCAGGATCACTTCTATTTCATCTGCGCTATATTTATCCTTTAGAGTATCCGCAAGAAGCACCCTGCGGGTCTGGCCCTGCCCTACCAAAGCGGCATTTGCCTTTAAGGTTTTCTTGCTAAAGTCTATTTCAAACACATCCAGTATCTTTACCTGCATCTTCTCGGATAGATTGATCAGGCGCGCCTTTAAATCCGGGGCGTTAAGTTCTTTGTATTTAAAGAAAAGCGGAATGATAAGTACCGGGGCTAATTTCGCCAAAACAAAAGAAAATAATACCCAAAATAGAGAAACTACCAGCCACCAATGAAAAGGGCTGACTGCAAGAATGTAATAAAACCCTTTGAAAAGCAATACCAGGATCAGGTACATAATGACCGCGCTTTTTAACTGGTCTTTAGCCCAATCCAACGGCCTTTGATTGGAAAGGCAGAACTGGTGCTCTAAGATAAAGGATTGATAGTAGTTAAAAGGCAGGTTTAACAGATAATATGCGGCATAGATTATCAGTATATAAACCGGCGTGATAAAGAATGCAGGAAATGATCTTGTAATATATCCGGCCAGCCATCTCGATCCTCCTGGCCCGAGGAACAAAAAAAGAAGCACAACCAGATAAACCAGATCAACTAACGCCAGGCAATATTTGATAGAAGAATATTCCCTAGATCTTGCTGAAAGGCCCGGTGACAAATGTGCTTCTTGGCCCATTACTTATCAGCTTTTTCCTTAAGCGGCATAACATTGATGAATGTGCGGAACTTTCCGTGCGGGGTTTTCTTATGGGTGAAATACACTTTCCCCGGGCAAAGGGCAAACATACTGCCTTGGCCTTTCACATTTTTACCGGCCTTATACATGTTAATATGCCGGCAAAGGATCTGCCCGGTCTTAACCAGCATCCCAGCTGAAGATTTTAGTTGTTCGTCTTTCTTTTCTGTTGCTTTTCCGCCAGCCATTTTAATATCCTCCTCATTAATATCCTGATTACTACTTATATTTTTCGCTATATTAACACAAAAACATTAATCTATCAAGACTTCTTCATCCCTGACAGGCATATAGGCATCCAATCCCTTATTCAATAAGGCAGTGTGCAAAATCCCGGTTTGCTCTTCATCGCCATGCACCAGAAATATACGCTTCAGAGGAAGGCAAGCAGAAACAAACTCGATCAGCTCGTTTTGGTCAGCATGCCCGGAAAATGAGTTGATCACAACTACCTCGGCATTCAATTCGTATTCAACACCGTATATACGTACATAGCGCGACCTGTCCACTATTTTCCTGCCTAAGGTATCCTTGGCCATATAGCCTACAACCAAAACCATATTCCGCGATTCAGTGATATTATTCTTTAAATGGTGCAAAACCCTGCCGGACTCGCACATCCCGCTTCCGGCAATAATGATCATCGGGCGTTTATCGATATTTAACCCCTTGGATTCCTTCTGGTCGCGTACATACCTAAGATTAACAAATTTAAAAGGATTATTACCGTGCTCGATCTCATCACGCGCACCCTTATCGAAATAATCAAGGTGCTGCTGGAATGTTTCTGTGATATCAATAGCCAAGGGGCTGTCAACATATATGGGGACTGCCGGAATTGCCTTCTCCTGTAAAAGCAGGTTCAGAAAATAAAGGACCTCCTGTGTACGCTCTAAAGTAAACGAAGGAATTATGATCTTGCCTTTACGCTCAATCGTGCGATTAATCGCTTCTTTTAACTTTTCTTTTGCCTCCTGGATCGGCGCATGCATCCTGCCGCCATAAGTGCTCTCAATAATTAAATAATCCAGCCCTTTTGGGACCACCGGGTCATTGAGCAAAGGCAGTCCTTTCCTCCCCAGGTCTACCGCATAACCCAGGCGAATATCCCTATCCCCGTCTTTAATGTCCAGGACAATAATACTTGAACCCAGAATATGCCCGGCATCCAATAAAGTGGCAAAAATATTCTTTGCCACACAAAACCGGTGGCCGTAAGAAAGTGGATGGAACTTTTTTGCCGCTTTCCCGGCGTCTTTTTTGGTATAAAGCGGCTTGCGCAAAGGGATCCCGATCCGCCGGTTGATCTTATTGACATAGCGGATATCTTCTTCCTGGATCTTGCCGGAATCTTCCAGCATTAATCTAGATAAATCCTTGGTGGCATGGGTAGTATATATTTTACACCGGATGCCTTTACGGATCAGGTTAGGGATATTCCCGCAATGATCGATATGGGCATGGGACAATACCAATGCATTAAGCTTGTTCACATTAAAGCGAAATGAGGTGTTTAACTCATAAGACTGGTCTCGCCTTCCCTGGAACATGCCGCAATCCAAAAGCACCTGGGACCCACCGTTGGTGATCAGATGGCTGGAACCGGTGACCGTTCTTACTCCCCCGAGAAATTTTAAAGTTACAGGCATAGATAGTAATCCTCCGGATCGTGTTTAATGGATTTAAGCCTCTTTCCACAAATATACATTAAAAGCAGACAACAATAAAGATTTATTTATTTTATGTAATAGGAACGGTCACGGCCATCCCCTGCTGGATTATTTATTCCGTAGGGGGGGCGATTGAAACCGCCTCTTGCAATAAAAAAATTTATTTATCGTAAGTAGAATAGAAGTATGGAGTAAAAGCCTGGAATTCCGCGGCGCAGGTATCCACCAGTTTAAAAACAGGATCGATATGTAAAGATTTGCGCAGATTATAAACCTCTGATTCATCTTTGCCTAAAATACCGGCGAGTTGCCGGTCGCTAAATCCATATTGCTTTGCCTGGATCAAAAGTTCAGGGCTCAAATGATCCTTGTTGTATAAGATATCCTTCTCAAGGTCAATGATCTCCTTTATATTGTGCAGAAACCAGCGGTCGATCTTACTTAATTCATATACACGCTCAATATCGAGTCCGGCCCTGAAGGCATCGCCGATATAAAATATCCGTTCAGCATTAGGCTTCCTCACCTTGTTTAAAATAACCTCGAATACGGCATTATCAACATTCATATCCGCTAAATCCTTAAAGACAATGCTTTCTAACCCTGATTTCTTGATCTCCAGAGACCGCAACCCTTTTTGCAAAGCCTCCTTAAAAGTCCGGCCGATAGACATTACTTCGCCTACTGATTTCATGGAGATTCCTAAAGTTGATTCTGCCGAAGCAAACTTCTCGAATGTAAAACGCGGGATCTTGACCACACAATAATCGATCGCCGGCTCAAAACAAGCCGGGGTCTTAAGCGTAATATCATTGGGTATCTCATCTAAAGTATACCCCACCGCTAATTTAGCCGCGATTTTAGCTATAGCAAAACCTGTAGCCTTGGAAGCTAAAGCTGAACTCCGCGATACCCGGGGGTTCATCTCGATCAATACCATCCGGCCAGTTTCAGGATGCACGGCAAACTGGATATTAGACCCTCCGGTCTCGACTCCGATCTTTCGGATACAGGCAATTGCCGCATCGCGCATCCGCTGATACTCCTTATCCGTAAGAGTTTGGGCCGGAGCAACAGTAATACTATCCCCGGTATGCACTCCCATCGGGTCCAAATTCTCAATAGAACAGACAATCACCACATTATCCTTCAGGTCACGCATCACCTCTAACTCAAATTCCTTCCATCCGGCAACTGATTCTTCAATCAGTATCTCACTGATCATGCTGGACTCTAAGCCCCTTTTAGCTAAACCTTTGAACTCTTCGATATTATAAGCGATACTCCCGCCTGTTCCGGCAAGAGTAAAGCTTGGACGGATCACAAGCGGAAATCCCATACCAGAAGCAATTTCCATCGCTTGCGCCAAATCATAGGCCTGATAGCTTTTGGGCAGGTCTAAACCGATCTCCTGCATTGCCTTTTTGAACAACCGCCTATCCTCGCCTTTTTTGATCGCCTGAATATTAGCGCCGATCAACTCTACCTTATATTTCTTTAAGACCCCCTTCTCTTGCAGACCGACGGTGGTGTTTAAAGCCGTCTGGCCTCCCAGGGTAGGCAACAAAGCATCCGGACGCTCTTTTTCAATGATTTTCGCCACACACTCAACTGTGATCGGTTCAATATAAGTCCTGTCGGCGATCTGCGGATCAGTCATGATCGTCGCCGGATTGGAGTTAACCAGCACTACATAAAATCCCTCCTGCTTCAATACTTTGCAAGCCTGGGTCCCAGAATAATCAAATTCACACGCCTGCCCGATCACGATCGGGCCGGAACCAATGATCATGATTTTCTTGATATCAGTGCGTTTTGGCATTTTTTTTCATTAATTCGACGAATTTTGCAAACAAGTATTCCGCGTCATGCGGCCCGGGAGATGCTTCAGGATGAAATTGCACGGAAAACACCGGTAATTTCTTATGCCTCATCCCTTCTAATGTATGATCATTCAAATTTATGTGGGTCGCCTCTACCTCTCTTTTATTCAAGGTATCAATATCCACGCAAAAACCATGATTCTGCACGGAAATTGCCACTTTCCCGGTTTTTAGGTCTTTAACCGGTTGATTGGCTCCATGATGGCCGAATTTAAGTTTATAGGTCTTGCCGCCGAGGGCCTGTCCGAGCATTTGGTGCCCGAGGCAAATCCCGAGAATCGGCAATTTATCCAGCAATTCACGGACAACACTGACTACATACTCAAGGGCAGCCGGATCTCCTGGCCCGTTAGAAAGCAAAAGCCCGTCCGGTTTAAGAGCTAAGATCTCTTTGCTGGAAGTTTGGGCCGGAACAACCGTAACCTGGCATTGATTACCGGCAAGAATACGCAAGATATTGAACTTTACCCCGCAATCAATCACCACTACTTTATATTTTCCCTGCTGGTTCCATTTATATGCCCTGGGGCAAGTAACCTCTTTAACCAAGTCCACCCCGATCAACCCTCGGGATCCTTTTGCCTTGCCAACCAAACTCTTCTCATCAAAGTCAACCGTGGACAAAACTGCCTGCATCGCACCCTGTTCCCGTATATGCAAAGTGAGCGCACGGGTGTCTATCCCTTCAATGCCTAAAATATCGTTTTCCTTAAGGTAGGTGCTCAAGGATTTCTTTGACCGCCAATTGCTGTATATCTTGCTGCACTCTTTGACCAGAAAACCTTCCACAAATGGTTTATAAGATTCCATATCTTCTTCATTGATCCCGTAATTACCGATCAAAGGATACGTCATTGCTACCATCTGCCCTTTATAGGAAGGATCGGTAAGGACCTCCTGATAACCGCTCATACTGGTATTAAAGACCACTTCGCCATAGCTCTCGCCCGGCGCACCAATCGAGAGGCCACGGAATATAAGACCGTCCTCTAACGCTAATATCGCATTCATCTTAGCAAAAAGATTATTCTACAAAAAGATTCGGGGAGGAAAATTTCCCGTCCGTAGTAAGATTGACTCCCAATCTTTTCAAACCGACATCATCTCCTGGAGTAGGGATATGCGTCATATGCACTTCACAACCTCTTAACTCTACCAGCTTGTTCATCACCAATTCTGCGGTATGATTAGTCGTCGCACTGATAGAAAGAGCGATCAAAGTCTCTTCCAGGTCCAAGCTCTCGGATTCCGCGTTGAAAATACCTTTCTTGAGCTTGGATATCTGATTAATGATATGCGGGGAAAGTAAAATGATCTCATCAGGTATATTCGCCAGGGTTTTAGCCGCATTTAAGATCAAGCTCGATACTGCATGCAATAATTTCGAATTCTTCCCGGTAATGATCCGGCCATCCGCTAACTGCAAAGCAGCCCCACAAAATATCCCTAAATTACCTTTACCGCTTTGTTCGGCTTCTTCGCTGGCACGCCTGGCAGGCTCGACAACCCGACGATCAGAAACCTTGACTCCTAACTCTTCCATCAGCATAACCACCCGGTCAACCGTAGTTTTCTTTTCGATCCCCAGGATATATTCGGTATTATAACGAAAGTACCTGCGGATCAACTCTTGTTTGGCGGCATCCTGGACCAAAGAATCATCGATAATCCCGAAACCTGCACGGTTGACCCCCATATCGGTAGGCGACTGATACATGGGAGACGCTTCCTCTTGCGCACAAATCCGGCTTAAGATCAATTTCAGGATAGGAAAACTCTCTACATCGCGGTTATAATTGACCGCGGTTTCCTTATAGGCATTGAGATGAAACGGATCTACCAAGTTGAAATCCTGGATATCCGCGGTCGCCGCCTCATAAGCTACATTGACCGCATGTTTTAAAGGAATATTCCAGATCGGGAACGTCTCAAACTTGGCATACCCGGCATTTATCCCGCGCTTATGCTCCTGATACAATTGAGACAGGCATGTGGATAATTTGCCGCTATTAGGCCCTGGCCCGGTAACAACGACGATCGGGTTCTTGGTTACAATATAATCATTTTTGCCAAAACCCGTATCGCTGACTACGAAATCTATATCTGTCGAATAGTTCTCGATCGGATAATGCAGGTAAACCTTGACCCCTCGGCGCTCTAATTTATTCTTAAAGATAACCGCCGAAGACTGATTGTTGAAACGAGTGATCACTACCGCCAGAGTATCCAGCCCCCATTTCCTTAGATCATCGATCAGCTTTAAGGTAGCAGCATCATAAGTGATCCCGAAATCTCCGCGCACCCTGCCTTTTTCAATGTCTCCGGCATAAATACAAAGGACAATGTCTATTTTATCCTTCATTAATTGCAAAAGACGGATCTTTACATTAGGATCATACCCCGGCAGAACCCTTGCGGCATGGTAATCGAAACACAGCTTTCCGCCAAACTCCAGATAAAGCTTATTGTCGAATTTCTTGACCCGTTCTAAAATGGCCGAGGTCTGCTCTTTAAGGTATTTTTCATTATTAAAACCCTTGCTCTGCATAGAACTCCTCTATAAAAATTTAGCTATTATAATATGCACTGACAACTTTGTAAAGTGCTAAAAAGACTTAGGAGGAACGATTTTCCAGAACAGCCTTAATAAACTCCCTAAACAAAGGATGCGCCAAATCAGGTTTTGACTGAAATTCAGGATGGAACTGCACGGCAATAAAAAACGGGTGGTCCTTAAGCTCTACTATCTCCACAAGATTGTTTTTTGGATAAATCCCGGAGAATATCATGCCTTTTTTCTCCAGGGCTTTTTTGTATTGATTATTGAACTCATACCGGTGGCGGTGCCTTTCCCGGATAAGCTGGCTTTTGTAAATCTTAAACGCCAGGGTATTTAATTTGTTCCGGCAAGGATAAGCCCCCAGCCGCATCGTGCCGCCTAAATCCTTGACCTTATATTGCTCCTCCAACAAACTGATCACCGGGTATAATGTCTGCTTATGGAATTCCGTGGAATTTGCTCCTTTTAAACCGCAGACATTGCGGGCAAATTCAATCACCGCACATTGCATCCCCAGACAAAGCCCTAAAAAAGGCATTTTGTTCTCCCGGGAAAATTTGATTGCAGCAATCTTACCTTCGATCCCGCGGTTACCGAAACCTCCAGGGACAAGCACCCCGGATACATCATTCAAGAAGTTTTCAGCGCATCCTTTTTCAATATCTTCAGAATCGACCTTCTCGATCTCGACCTTGCAGTCATTAGCGATACCGGCATGGATCAATGATTCGTATACCGATTTATATGCATCCTGTAAGCCAATGTATTTACCGACAAAAGCGATTTTTACCTTGGCCTTAGGGTTTATGATACGCGATACAACATTCTTATCCCACGCCTCAAGGTCAGTAGATCGGCATTTCATATTGAACTGGCCGAGGATAATCAAATCCAGTCCTTGGTTCTTAAACAACATCGGTATTTCATAGATCGAGTCCATATCTCTGGATTCGATAACCGCATCCTTTGGGACATTACAAAAAAGGGATATCTTTTCCTTAACTTCTTCGGACAAAGGCCGTTCCGTCCGGCAGATCAAAATGTCTGGGACAATCCCGATCTCCCGCAAAGTCCCCACGCTATGCTGTGTAGGCTTGGTTTTTATTTCGCCTGCGGCCTTGATATAAGGAATGAGTGTTAAATGGATGTAGAGTACGTTCTGGCGACCTACATCCAGGCTGAATTGCCGGGCCGCTTCTAAAAAAGGCAGGCTTTCAATATCACCAACTGTACCTCCCAATTCAATGATCACAATATCTGCCGAAGACACAAGAGCGACTTTTTTCACCCGCTCCTTTATTTCATCTGTAATATGCGGGATTACTTGTATGGTTTTACCTAAATAATCCCCTTTTCTTTCCCGCGAGATAACCGTATTGTAAACCTGGCCTGTGGTAGCATTATTAAACTTAGTCATTTTGGCATTAGTGAAACGCTCATAATGCCCAAGGTCCAAGTCCGTCTCTGATCCATCATCGGTAACATAAACCTCGCCATGCTGATAGGGATTCATGGTCCCAGGATCAACGTTAATGTAGGGATCAAGCTTCATTAAAGTGATCTTTAACCCTCGCGACTCCAGGATCTTACCGATAGAAGCTGCGGCGATCCCTTTGCCCAGGCTGGATATTACCCCGCCGGTAATGAAAATGTATTTAGTCATGGTATTTAAATAAAAAAAGCGTTTTAGGGATAGAAACTCCGTCCTCTAAAACGCCATTGTTTAATTTCATGGATCCGCATCGAACCACGAACTAAATATACCAGATTTTAAACGAATGTCAAATAATTTTACTAAAGGAAACCAAATAAAGGCAAACAAATAAAGGGGACGTTTCAAATAAAGGGGACGTTTCTATTTTTTCTTGAATTGAAGAGCGATGAAAAAATAGAAACGTCCCCTTTATTTGATTTATGGGGATGTCCTGACAAGCCTTCCTCCGTCAAAAGTATTAGATACTGAAGAAGTTTTAGACGCATAATTGCGCCCAGAAGTATAGGAAAACATAGCAGCAGCCGACCAACCTCCGCCACGAAAACCACCGCCTGCATTGCTATTACTAACCCCGCTGCCGCTGACATACCCGGGCCAATCGCTATTACTGGCATACCCTGCACCAGTTAAACTGCCATCTCCTAAAGTCCCTTCAAATGAACGTCCAGAGGAATTACCAACACTTACTGCTCGTTCAAAGACATTGCCGGATAACTCCATCGCCCCATAATATCCAGCTCCAGCTTGCGTACGCGTAGAACTTCCGGTAGCAAAAATCCCCGAACGTAAAGGCCCTTGGCTGCCATCCCCTCCAGTAAAAACAGGAGCTAAAACATTAGCGTTAGCTCCAGAGTTAGTAATTATTTCAGTACCGTCTTCCGTTCCGGAAATCGTAGCGGCTTGAGTTACTCCGCTAGTACCCCAGGCATACTCATTTAAAACAGGCGCAGTTGTACCTCTGGCAGCTTTTTCAAACTCTAACTCCGTCATTGGCCGCAGGCCCGCCCAATCCGCATAAGCGCAAACATTCTGCCAGGTAAGATAACTGCATGCCCGTTCAGGACGAGTAGTGGTCGCATCCCCGCTCCCAGACCAAGCGACAGTGTTGCGGTTAGATACAGATTGGCTGTTCTTTCCACTGGTCCCGGTTAGATCGTGCGCGGATTTCTGGGACGTAGTAAGGAGATTAAAAAAATCCACCCACTGGCCTTCGGTTAATTCATACTTCATAATGTAAAATGGGTTGTATCCCGCAGGAAAACTGGCATTGTCGATCGTGCCGTCATTATTTGTATCCAGCCCCGACCATACTCCAGACCCGCCTATACCTATCCCAAAACCCGCTCCGGTGCTGGTGATTTGAGCGTCATCATTGCCGGGATCAACTCTTATATTCCTGGTTAAAGACGTACCGATCAATGCCGCAGAGTTGCTGGTACCGCTATGAAATGCATAAGAAGATTCACTTGTCCCATTGCCATCTCCGATATAAAAACTGGCCGCCGGGATATATACCATCTCGATCGCAAATACCTTCAGGCGCATATTCGCAGTAAATATATCGCTGTCTCCTAATCCGTCAGTGCCATAATCCCAAACCAGGTTTATACCGGTGGTAGTCAAAGTGCCTGTGCCATTGCCGGAACGCTGGATAAAACATCCCTTCTTGTCAGTTGGCACCACGATCTGTATCGATGTGCCGCTTCCGGTAACGAATCCCGTAGGATTAGTCCCTGAACTCTTTAAAGTCAAGTGTTTCCAAGTCGTTCCATCGGTCGTATATTTGGCAAATACCCAGGCGGCATCGTAATTTGCAGCATCCCTCCAGGAATTAGCCCAAGAAATATTGAATTGTACTTTGACAGTATTGGCGCCTGTATCTTGTGAGGTAAGTATAACATTGGACACAGAAAGATTATTGGCAAACAAACAGGAAGGGATAAAAAATGAGCCCAGGGCAAATAACAAAACAGAGAAAATTACTGCTGGTTTAGTCATAATAAACAGTATCTCCAAGAACAAACTAATTAAGAAAAAACAATGAATGTAATATTGTTGCGGATAAGTTCAGGAAAAAACTATAGTAGAAGCTGTGATCTTCTATTCAATTGATCTTACATAACCCGATCAATTCAGCCTTATCCAAAATATGTCCGGAAATGGCTTTTTCTAATTCTTTCTTAGTAACGACCTCTCCGAGGTCAAACTTTGTGTCAAGTGCGTACACCTTAAAAAAATACCGGTGCGTTCCTGATGGCGGACAAGGGCTGACATAATCCTTACCTCCGCCATGATTAAGGCCAAGGTCACCCGGGACAGTGTTTTCTTCTATATGCTGAATGAGCGGGATATTAAAAACTACCCAATGCACAAAAGTCCCGCCCGGTGCATCCGGGTCATCAACGATCAAAGCCAGGCTTTGGGCATTGCCGGGGATATTCTGTATTTCAAGAGCTGGATTTATTCCTTCTCCCTTACAAGTAAACTTTTCCGGGATAAACCCGTTATTTTTAAATGCCGGGCTATATAAACGCATCGTCAAACCACTCTTTAATCCGTTTGATCAAACAGGGGCCAATAAACCTTAAGGTTTAATTTCATCAAAAACCTTCTTAACCATTACCAGGATCTCATCCGGAGTGGTAGGTTTAGCCATGATATAATGCTTCCCGGTCTTCTGCCCAAGGATCGATTCCCCTTTTTCCATGATCACTCCGGAAAGAAAGATGATCGGGATATCCCGGGTAGCAGTTCCTTGTGCCAGGGTTGAGGCAACATCCCCTCCTTCCATATCCGGCAATACCACGTCCAGGATCACCAAGTCCGGAAGATTCATCCGGACTGAATTAAGCGCCTCGGATCCCCGGGTAGCAGAAAAAACCTCATAGTTTGCGCGCTGCAGGATATGCGTCAGATGGAGAAGCGCTTCTTCCTCATCATCAACAACCAGTATCTTCTTCTTTGTCAGGTCAGCCATTTTACATCCTTACCTCCATCCTGAACTCCGAATAAATATCATCTTTAAGATCAACCTTGCCCTGGCTGTCAGTATACCTTAAATAACGATTGCACATATAACCCGAAGAAAGCGAAGCCTCGACATATTTATTGAACTTCACTTTTACCCCGCCGCCAAAATGATTTTCATTGTATTTTAATATTGCGCCTTTTAATTCGTCTTTATTTACTTCAAACTCGGCATAGGTCATATCCGCTTCGGCAAACACGCTAAAACGGTCACTAAAGGCGTAGCAAATATTCGGCCGATCCGGAATGATATTAAAGGTCCATTTATTATCGGGCTTATAAATAAAACCGGCAATCGGAAAAACTACATCCTCAAAATCCGGACGCAATGCTGTCCCCGCGATAAAAGTCCATTTATCATTAGGCTGATAAATTAAAAACGAATTGACCGGGATGCGGAATGCCGAAGAACGTGCTGACCAGTCATTAGAATAAAAAGAAGGCATTACCTTCAGGCGAAAATATGTATTATCCAGGTTAAAAAAAGGAAGTGTGGTCTCTACCCCGGCAGAAAGCCCGGTTAATTGTGCAGGTAAAGTAGGCGCAACATTTTTTTCTGCGATATTAAAATATTGGGTACTGAAAGAAAATTCTATCGGCAACTGCCCAAACGCTTTAAAGTCATACGCATATTCTGACTCCGCCTGGGTAATCGCGATCTCTCCCGGCTGGACCTCTAAAGAACGATAGGGCATATAACGGTAAAAGGAATCCACCTGATGATGGAATTCCTCTGCATCTTTCTCTTTACTGATCACAATATCCAGTTTTTCACGATAAGCAGTTTGCGGATCGCTTTTAGGCAGAGCATCTACAGGCGCCGCCTGCGCTAAAAGAAGTGCTTCATTTATGGCCTGCTCTTTATCAATATCCCCGGCTTTTACCGGGCTATAGAAAGATAATCCAAAAAGGAAAACGAAAGAAATAAACGATATTTTACCGATCAACCTGCCCGTCATATATACTCTCCCCGTGTAAAAACTGGATCCAATTAGTATATTATCATAAGTAAGGATAATGACAACGTTTTTTTAAGTTTGAGGTTACAGCCGGCACAAAATCCGGGGATCTCGATTTGGAAATGTTTTTTAATACCAGGTTTTATTTTTCAGTTTATACCAATCCGCAAACAAAGCCCGGCATTCCTCAAGAAGGAAGCCTTTTACGATAATGATCCTGCTTCTGCCCAGCTTCTTCATTTTGGCGCTTGAAATACTTAACTCATTAAAACCTATATTCTTGGCATCGGCGATATCCGTGCCATAAATGATCTTCTCGATCCTTGCCCAGTGAATAGCACTAAAACACATCGGGCAGGGTTCCGTAGTAGAATAAATAGTGCATCCGCTTAAATCAAACCCTTTCAGCCTCTTAGAAGCGATACGAATAGCGTTTACTTCCGCATGCGCGGTAGCATCGGATATTAATACCTTGTTCCGCGCTAAGGCAACGACTGCGCCATCTTTAACAATACAAGCGCCAAAAGGCCCGCCTTCCGGATTATTGAGGTTTTTCCGTGCCTCTTGAAGCGCCAGGCGCATGAACTTTTTATCTGATTTATTATCCACTGGACAGTCTTGCGGTTAGAAATAAAAAAACAACTTCTCTTAGGCGCAAAAGTTGCTTTCTGAAAACCGTGCTTATTATTTATTAAAAGCTGTGTTTAGGAATTTGATGAGTTCTGCCTTATCATTCTCTTCTATGCTGGTAAAGGAGATTCCCAGGCGATATTCTTTATTTTCCTGCAGGGTATTTGAGCGCACCTCACCTATGATCTCCATGGGGCCGTAAAAAGTAACTTTATTCTCATTATCAACCTTAAAAAGAGTGAGCTTTATCAAAAGGTCCGTCTGAACAGCAATATCATAATTTGTCGAGATAGCAATCCCGCCCTCACTCAAATCCAGGGTGGTTGCAACAAACTCCCGGTCGCCTATCTGCATGCGCACATTTAAAGGTTTGTTGATTTGATAAACTACAGCAAGGCGGACCCTTAAACGCGGTGATTTACGGCGGTCACGGCCAGGATATTGTAAATTATCCATTTAGCGTAATCCTTGAATAAAGTAATTACACGTACTTATATTATATAATTGATCTGGAGCACAAGAAAACCAATAAGTGAATTTATTTTACAGCTAAACCAGGAATTGTCAATTACAAATTGGACAAAGATAGCGAAACGCCAAAATACCTTTTGTAATTGGCTGAAAAAAGGTTTTATTCGGAAAGTCTCTCGGCATAGATTGGCCGGCCTGATCCTTAGACTACGCCCTGGGCAATCATAGCATCCGCTACTTTTACGAACCCGGCAATATTTGCGCCTTTGACATAGTCGACGAATTTATCTTCTTTGCCGTATCTTAGGCAATTCTCATGAATAGCTACCATGATATCATGAAGCCTCTTATCAACTTCCTGGCGCGACCAGGACAACCTCATGCTATTCTGGCTCATCTCCAAACCGGATGTTGCCACACCTCCGGCATTTGCCGCTTTCCCGGGGGCATAGAGTATCTTGGCAGACTGGAACACTTCGATACCTTCAGGAGTTGTAGGCATATTAGCGCCTTCACCTACGGCAATACAACCGCCTTTAACAAGCGCCTTGGCATCCTCTCCAGAAATCTCATTTTGGGTAGCCGAAGGAAAAGCCACATCGCACTTTACCTGCCATGGGCGCTTTTTCTCGAAATATTTACACTTGAATTCTTTAGCGCATTCCTTAATGCGGCCCCGCCGGTTGTTCTTTAGATCCAGCACGCATTTTAATTCTTTATGGTCAATCCCCTCTTCATCATAAATAAACCCGTCGGAATCGGACATGGTAACAACTTTCGCCCCCAACTCCAGCAGTTTCTCAACCGTATATTGGGCAACGTTGCCGGAACCTGAAACCGCGCATACTTTACCCTTTAACGAGTCTCCTTTGGTCTTTAGCATCTCTTCTACAAAATAAACGCACCCATAACCAGTGGCCTCCGGCCTTATCAAGCTCCCACCCCAGGCTAAACCTTTGCCTGTAAGAACGCCGGTAAATTCATTCCTTAGTTTTTTATACTGGCCGAACATATATCCGATCTCGCGGCCGCCTACGCCGATATCCCCGGCCGGCACATCCGTATCGGGGCCAATATGACGGAAGAGCTCACTCATAAAACTCTGGCAGAACCTCATTACCTCGTTATCGGATTTCCCTTTGGGATCAAAATCAGAGCCGCCCTTGCCGCCCCCCATAGGAAGGGTTGTCAGGCTGTTCTTTAGGACCTGTTCAAAAGCAAGAAATTTTAAAATACTCAAATTGACACTGGCATGAAACCTTATTCCTCCTTTATAAGGGCCGATCGCACTATTCATCTCTATACGATACCCCCTGTTGATCTGGATCTGGCCTTTATCATCGACCCATGGCACGCGGAACATGATCACGCGTTCCGGCTCACACATTCTTTCCAGTATCTTTGCTTCCTTATATTTCGGATTTTTTTCTATATAAGGATAAATGGACTCTACCGCCTCCCTTACCGCCTGATGGAACTCCGGTTCACCCTGATTTTTACTGATCAGATTGTTCATTATCTCTTCGATTTTCTGTTTCATAAATCTCTCCTTTTTAGATTATACACTAATGAATGGAAACATTCCCGAAATGATCTTTATAAACCCGACAAATAATCAATGATTGCTGAAGCGGCTTTCTTTGCCATACCCATTGCCTCAATTACCGTTCCTTCACCGCCTACAATATCCCCGCCGGCAAACACCCCTTTAATCGAGGTCTCTGCGGTTTTTGGATCCACAATCACATCCCCGTATTTATCCACATTAAGCCCCGGAGTAACGCTGGTAAGTATCTTATTGGCGCCTAAACCTACGGCGATAACCGCCAGGTCGCAGTCGGCATCAAAAGAACTGCCCGAAATAACCACGGGCCTGCGCCGTCCGCTACTATCCGGTTCCCCAAGCTCACAGCGTGATGAACGTATTTTGCTTACGCACCCCGAATCTTGGCCGATGAATTCTTCGGGTTTCACCAGAAGTTCGAATTTTACCCCTTCATCCCTGGCATGCTCTATCTCTAACCTGCGCGCCGGCATCTCTACTTCTGATCGGCGGTAAAATATGGTGGTATCAGGTTTTATCCCGGACATATTCTGTAATCTTATCGCGACACGCGCGGAATCCATAGCGGTATTGCCTCCACCGATAACCACGATATGCTTACCGATACTGACTGGGGTGTGGTAATCGGGGAATTTATGCGCGTTCATCAGGTTTACCCTGGTCAAGAATTCATTCGCAGAATAGATGTTGCAAAGGTTTTCTCCCGGGATGCCAAGAAAAGAAGGGATACCGGCACCAAGTCCAAGGAAAATGGCAGAGAACCCTTCTGCAAAAAGCTCATCAAGGGTTTTTGCCTTGCCAACGATATAATTAGTTTGGATCTCAACGCCTGCTTTCTTAAGTGAATCGATCTCGAGGTCCAGAATATTTCTCGGCAGCCTGAAAGGAGGGATACCATAGCGCAACACCCCTCCGGTTTTATGCAACCCCTCAAAAACCGACACCTTAACCCCGCGCCGGGCAAGTTCTCCAGCACAACACAGCCCTGCCGGACCGGATCCCACAACAGCCACTTTGAATTTAGACCAACGGGCATCAGCGGAGGCTGTTACATGAAGCCCTTTTTCCGCGCCATGATCTCCAATGAACCTTTCTAAGAAATGGATATTTATCGCTTCTTTAGAAGCAAACGGCTCACCTTTTTTGGTAAATACGCAGGCTTTACGGCACTGATACTCTGCTGGGCATACCCGCCCGCATATAGAAGGAAAATTGTTTTTTTGACGGATAGTAGCATACGCCGCATCATAATCTTTCTTTATTATCTGCCCGATGAATGTTTTAATATCGATCCCGACCGGGCATCCTAAAGTACATTTTGGGTCCTTGCACTGGATACATCGACAGGCTTCCTGCAAAGCTTCTGTTTCCGAAAACCCCTCGACCACTTCTTCGAAACTCTTGACCCTGGAAAGGCTGTCTTTTTCCCTGATTTTTACCGGCTCTTTTTTCATTATTTAACAGTTAAATATTGTTAAGACGACAAACATGCTTTTCTTTTTCAGTGTAAATACTGTTGCGTTTTAGAAGCTCACTCCAATTGACCATGCTGGCATCGAATTCCGGGCCATCGACACAGCTGAATTTCACCTGGCCTCCGACACTTACCCTGCAGCAACCGCACATACCAGTCCCATCGACCATGATCGCGTTAAGTGAGACAAGCGTCAGAACGCCAAAAGGCTTTGTTACTTCGGAAACCGCCTTCATCATAGGTAAAGGGCCTACAGCATAAACCAAACCATAACCCTTATTGCCCAGCAATTCTTTGAGTGCTTCGGTTACAAACCCTTTACGCCCATAAGAACCGTCATCGGTCAATACCATTACTTCATCGGAGACTTCTTTTAACTCATTCTCAAGGATCAATAATTCTTTTGTCCGCGATCCGATTATAGCGCTTACATGATTACCCGCACCCTTCATCGCCTTGGCAACAGGATAGATCTCTGCAATCCCTACCCCACCGCCTACCAGTATAACCCGTCCATAATTTTTGATCTCTGTAGGATGTCCAAGTGGCCCAACAAGGGAATACAAACTGTCCCCAGGCATGATTGCAGATAAGAGTTTTGTGGTCAACCCTGCTTTCTGCACAATAAGCGTTATCGTGCCTTTTTCCGCATCGGCATTAACTACAGTAAGAGGTATCCTTTCCCCTTCCTCTTTAACCATCAAAACAACAAACTGTCCCGCCTTTGCCTTGCGTGCGATATCTACCGAGTGCACAATGATCTTTACAATGCTTACTCCCTGGTGATCCGTTAAAACCTCTTTATGCAATATTTTCATGCCATCTCACTTTTCTTTAAGGCCTAAATAGAACCTGCCTATTCTTTACACCATGATTGCTCATTATTTAGGCATATATAAACAAAAAGACATCCACATGATATGGACGTCTTTGTCACATACTTAATAAGTTTTACCGCATATTCCCTTTGAGAGATTAATTCTATATTTATTTAGTTTTGATGTCAATATTTATTTTATGAACAATATCTCCCGGTATTTCGGCAGATCCCAATGTTCATCGGAAACCACGCATTCCAAGGCATCGACATGGCGGCGGATATGCTCCATTAACGGCTTAAGTTCCTTAAAATAAACTTCTGCGCGCTTTTTATTATCCAATTTTGCCGCACGCCCAAGAAGATTCACCATCGCATTAGTATTGCGCCTGACATAATAAATCTTTGCGACCACATCCGAATAATGCGCCTTGCGGTCATTCAATGCTCCGGCATCCAGCTTGACACTTGCCTTTTTCTTTAATTCCACCAGCCGCTCTAAAGTCCCAGAGAGCAATTTTTCATATTCATATCCTGCCGGCACGATCGAGGCATTGACCATTTCAATCAAGGTGTTTGCCTCGATCTCCAGGGTCAGGTTGTACATATGTGTCCAGATATGATACCGCGCAATCAACTCTGCTTTGGAGAGCACCTTATACTTCTCAAACAAAGAAATGTTCTGCGGTTCAGTCAAGGCTTCCAATGCCTGGTAAGTCGCCGCAACATTTTTAAGCCCCCTTCTTTTGGCCTCCTTTACCCATTCAGGGGAATAATTGTTCCCTTCAAAACGGATATCCCTGGTCTCTTTGATTATTTTTGCGATCACCTGCAGGACCGCTGTATTAAAATCTTTGTTCTCTGCCGCCTCCGAGATCTTATCTGCGACATAATCCAGTGATTCGGCAATGATAGTATTGACTACCGTGATCGGCGTGGAAATATTCTGCGATGAACCAACAGCACGAAACTCGAACTTAGCCCCGGTGAATGCAAAAGGTGAAGTGCGGTTGCGATCAGTCGTATCCTTATTGAAACGGGGAAGACAGGCAATCCCCAGATCAATGATATCACGCTTAGAAACTTTTTGTTTTACTCCCTTTTCGATCATATCCAGGATCATATTCAACTGTTCCCCCAGAAACACGCTGATAATCGCCGGAGGGGCTTCATTGGCGCCCAGACGATGCTCATTCCCGGCCAAAGCCACACTTGCGCGCAAAAGATCAGAGTGGAGATACACCGCTCTTAAAACCGCCACTAACACCGTCAGGAACTGAAGGTTATCTTCAGGGGTTTCCCCCGGATTCAACAAGTTATTCCCCTTATCATCGGCCAAAGACCAATTCAGGTGCTTACCGCTGCCGTTTATGCCGGCAAACGGCTTTTCATGTAAAAGGCAAACTAAATTATGCCTAAGCGCCACTTTTTTCATTAAATCCATCAATAACTGATTGTGGTCGGCAGCAAGGTTCGATTCTTCGAAGATAGGAGCGAATTCATACTGGTGCGGGGCAACCTCATTATGACGTGTCATTACCGGGATCCCCAATTTATATGCTTCCTCTGCCACCTCGAACATAAAATTTACGACCCTTTCTTTAATAGTGCCGAAATACTGGTCCTCCAGCTGCTGCCCCTTGGGAGAGGATGCCCCAACCAAAGTGCGCCCTGACATCACCAGATCCTGGCGCAGATTATAATAATTCTTATCGATCAGGAAATACTCCTGTTCAGGCCCACAGGTAGAAATAACCCTTTTAACATTTTTGTGGCCAAATAACCGTAACAGCCTGACCGCCGACCTGTTTACAGCTTCATCGGAACGTAAAAGAGGTAGTTTTTTATCCAAAGCCTCTCCATTATAGGAGATGAAAATCGTCGGAATGCACAAGGTGTTGCCTAATTTACTTTCAATGATAAAAGCCGGGCTGGAAGGGTCCCAGGCGGTATAACCGCGGGCTTCAAAAGTAGCGCGGATCCCGCCAGAAGGGAAACTTGAGGCATCCGGCTCTCCCTGGATCAGTTTCGAACCGGAGAATTTCTCAATTACCCTGCCGGGGCCAGTAAGACAGATAAAACTATCGTGTTTTTCTGCGGTAAGCCCGGTCAAAGGTTGAAACCAATGGGTATAATAAGTCGCTCCTTTAGAAATTGCCCAGTCTTTCATTGCGTTAGCAATCTCGTTAGCCTGATCGATCGAGATGATCTTGCCTTCTGACATCCATAATTTGAATGCCTCAAATGTCCCTCGAGAAATATGCTTCTGCATGGTCTCCAGGCTAAAGGTGTTTTTGCCAAAGAAACTCGAGACCTTCTTAGGGGAGTTGACTTTCACAAGATCAATATTCTTAATGTTAAATAGGGCTTTCTGCCTAATAGACATCTTGATTCCTCCTCTTACTTTATAATACCCTGGGATCCAAACGGCGGAATTCAAATAACATTATACTACAGCTTCTCAAATAAAAAAGGGGCATTATTCAAGAATTTCTATTGCAAACCATAAAGGCCGAACCGGAAATATTCCTTGAACCCAATGCCCCGGTAAACCTTAAACCCCATTTCCGAGGCCTCCAAAACCGCTACAGGATAACCTATGCGTTTAGCCTCCATGACAGTTTTATAAGTTATAGCCGACCCCAACCCTTTATTCCTGGCATCTGGAATAGTAGAGATCCAGTAAATACCCGCAACCCCCTCCCCTAAAAAAAGCAGGCTGGTTGAAACCGGCAGGTCCCCCATAAATCCCAGATAAAGAAATAGTTGATGGCTATGGACAATGTCGAAGTTATTCACAAACTCAAAGAACTTCTTGCGGGCTTGAGGCTTTAATTCAAACCCCGCAAAGGCAGTTTGCGCCCATACCTCTAACTGCGCCTGATCCTCGACTAAATGAAAATTAAAATCCGGATCAGGCGCAAACCCGGGTATTTTATCGACTTCGACTGCCATACACGGGGCAGAAACGATCTCCTTGAAATTGTGCCTGGGCAAACTCTCCTCAAGTAGTTGCCTGCCGGCACCAGGGATGACCCACCACAAAAAAGGGACTTTTTCTGCGGCAAAGAAACTTTTGGCTCGTTTGATATCGTTATCCAATGAGCGCTCTTCGGCCTGAAGGGAAAGAGCAAAATTAAACTCCATCGACGGTATCCCTGAAGAAACACACAAAACATTTTCCAAGATCATTTTAGAAGAAGGCATCCGGCCGAAAAACTTCACCAACTCCAGCATATTCGCCGGAAGAGCCCGGACAACTGTCTCTTGAAGGTCATTCTGTTCGGTTTTTTCCATATTTATTTTCCTTTTTGCCCAAACTCCTCTTCAACGGTAACTTCAACCAACCCCTCCGTTAAAGGAGCCAACTCAGCAAAGGCCGCCCGGCTTAAATCAATGATCCTTCCCCGGTTATACATGTATTTTGCCGGGCCAAAATCATTATGCCGGACAACCACGCATTTATCTGAATCTATCCGGCAAACCTTATAAAATTTCCCGAAATCAATCCTGCGCATCGCACAAGTAAAATCCCTGCCGTTATATTTCTCCCCGGTAGATGTATGCGCCGCCGAATACCATGAAGCCAAGCCAGATTTCGGATACCTGCCTTGCACTGGCCGGTTGTCCGCACAGCCCAGGATAAATACCAGTAAGGAACAAAATATCAGCGAAAATATTCTTTCTTTAAATATGATCATCCCAGAACCATTTTAACTCCTTAAAATCATCCGGTCAATAACTTAAGTGTGGCAAACGCTGCAGAAGAGGTTGAAACTATTGTGACTTGTGTTAAAATCATAAGATGCAAAAAAAACTTGGATTAGAAATAAAGATCGTTAGAAAATCCGAAGAGATCCCGAGAAGTGAATGGGAAAAGATCTTTCCCTCTGACCTTGAGGGGTATCCATTCTTCAAAACCCTGGATGAATCAGGATTTTCCCAGTTCAAATTTTATTATATCGCAATTTATGACCGCACGGAGATCGCCGGCATTGCGCCATGTTTTCTGATGGATTACCCCCTGGACCTGGCCATCCAGGGGACACTGGAAAAATTCCTCCGCCTGATAAAAAAACCATTCCCGAATATTTTTAAGGTAAAAACCCTGCTTTTGGGCCTGCCAATGAACCAGGGCAGGATTGGTCTTAATCGGGATGCAAATGAGGTTGTAGCAGCGATCTGCCTGGGAATGGAGCAAATCGCTTGTAAGGAAAAAGCCTCATTGATCGCCTTTAAAGACTTCTCCTCTCACTACTGTAAAATACTTGACCCCCTCTTAAAAAAAGGTTTTTCCAAGATCCAAAGCCTGCCCTCAACAGATATGGATATCCCCTTTGCCAGCTTCGAGGAATACCTGCAAAAATTAAGCCCGGTTTCCCGAAGCGGGGTAAAACGTAAGTTCAAAAAGATCGATAGCCAGCAGCCACAAGTTAAAATGGAGATAGTAGATAGTTTAAGCCAAAGCGATATCCCCAGAGTTTATGAACTTTATTTGCAAACCCTCGAAAAACACAGCCTGGGGTTCGAAAATGTCCCTAAGGAATTCTTCCTTAATATTTCAAGGAATATGCCGGCCCAAACCAAGTTTTTCCTCTGGCGGCTCGAAGATAAGTTAGTGGCATTTGCTTTTTGCCTGGTTTCCCCTGAACTCTTCATCGACTATTACCTGGGATTCGATTACCAAATCGCCTTTAATTACCACCTTTATTTCATTCGTTTTAGAGACTTGATGAAATGGTGTATTGAACATAAAATCCCGAAATACGAAATGGGGGTAACCGGGTATGAACCCAAACGAAGGCTGGGGTTTGATTTTGTCCCTCTATTCATTTATGCCCGAAGCCGCAATAAATGGCTGAACCGGTTTTTCAAAATAATCTGCCTGGTTTTTAAGCCCGAGAACTTTAACCCGGTCTTTAAACAGATGGAAGAATCAGAGAATAAAAAACGCCGCCCTCAAGAAGGCGGCGCCCTGCCCAAAGACACAGGCAGAATCAATCACTCTTAAAATATCCGGACTACCACTTTAAAATATCGATCTTTAATCCTTCCTGTTGGGGCCGGTTAACCTTGTATTCCGGCTGCATTACAGGATCATTATAGGGAGGTATCCCAAAAGTAGCCATATCATAAACCCCGGATACCCCCCTGGTAACTCCGTAAAATATCCCCCCTCCCAAACCAACCGTAGCTGCCATTAAAGCATTTTCTTCCTGATTGACCCGTACAACCTCCTTAGGAATATCTGTCCAGCAGGTAACGGCATTGATCATACCATCTCCGGCTTTACTTACGGCGGTGTTAGCATAAGCATCGCTTTCTTTAAGGTTCATTGCTTTTAAGAATGCGGAAGATTCCCCTGGATTACCCCTTAAAGAAGAAGCCATCGGCATCGCCTGATTTATCGGTTGCGCATATACAGTCAATGATATCCCTAACCCTAACACCAGCATTAAGATAAATACGGTTTTTTTCATCATTTTTGCCCTCCTCCGGGGCTATCTAAAGCCCGCAACAAACCCCGCCGCGGGCCCTAAACAGCCGAACAACCTGGTTCAGGCAAACCACCCAAGGGCAAATAAAAAACCCCTAAAACAAAAATCTTAGGGGCAACTTCCCCCTCTTTGGTAACGCAGCCTCCCGCTCACCGGCGGAACTGTCGCTTTGCGTCCCAAGGTCGCCCTTGGTTTGCCATTATCAGTAGGTTAAAAAGCCAAATTGTCAAAGCTTCAAAGCACAAAATAAATATAGCATATTCCGTGGTGATTGTCAACCAAGCCGGCTAACTAAATTCTCTTTTTTCCTGATTTCTTTCCATCACTTGATCTAAAAAAACACCCCTTCATTACTCATCCTTCGCAATCTACCCTCTATACTTATTAGTGATCGGCATTCTTCTATCCCGGCCAAAAGAACGGGGAGTGATCTTGATCCCAGGGGGAGACTGCCGGCGTTTATATTCACTCTTATCCACCAAAGCTAAGACACGAGAAACCACCTCCGCAGAAAACCCTAAAGAGACTATTTTCTCTAACTCCTTATCTTCTTCGACATAAGCCTTTAAGATCGGATCTAGGGTTTCATAGACCGGCAGGCTGTCAGAATCCTTTTGATCCGGCTTTAATTCAGCGGTCGGCTCTTTGGTAATGATCCTCTCCGGGATAACCCGGCTTACCGAATTCCTGTGTTCCGATAACTTATATACCACAACCTTAGGGACATCTTTTATTACAGCAAAACCTCCCGCCATATCCCCGTAAAGAGTGGCATACCCAGTGCTCATCTCGGATTTATTGCCGGTCGTCAATACCAGCCAACCGAATTTATTGGATAATGCCATCAAAATGTTCCCCCGGATACGCGCCTGCAGGTTTTCTTCGGTGATATTCTTCTGGACTCCGGAAAAATGCGGTTCTAAAACATTCAAATATATTTTATATATTTCCTCTATAGAAATATTCAGCAGTTTTATCCCCAAATTAAGCGCCAATTGATCCGCATCCACTCTTGACTCTTCGGAAGAGTAGCGGGAAGGCATAAATACCGCAGTGACATTATCCTTACCCAAGGCATCGGCCGCTAAAACTGCCACCAGGGCCGAATCAATCCCTCCGCTTAATCCGATCACTACTTTCTTAAAACCATTTTTCAGAACATAATCCTTTAAACCCAGGACCAAGGCCTGATAAATTTCCGGGATATAATCCAAAGGCCTGGCGATATTCATTGTAACCGCCGGTTTATGTTTAACCGACACTGTGTCTGTGATCTTAATCAGCCCTTTGGAAGGCTTGACTTTACCGGCGACAATTTCAAGGTCTGCAACCAGAAGGTCTTCTTGAAATGCCGCAGCCCGTCCGATCAATTTACCGGAACAACCTACCACCATGCTCTGCCCATCAAAAACTAATTCATCCTGCGCCCCTATTAGGTTGGTATAAGCTACTGCCAGGCGATTGGCGCTGGCCTGTTTTCTTACGACCCGCTCACGCTCTTTGATCTTTCCTGCATGATACGGAGAGGCATTGATATTAAAGATTAACCGTGCCCCCAAACCGGCCTGCATTTTAGCCGGTCCATGCACATGCCAAATATCTTCACAGATATTTATGCCGAAAATGATCCGGCCAAAGCGAAATACTAACGGGCTCTCTCCGGGGAGAAAATAGCGTTTTTCATCAAAAACCCCGTAATTAGGCAGAATGGCCTTATGGTATACCCCAACCACCTTGCCACGATAAAGCACGGCAGCGGCATTATACAACCCTGCCTTCGAGCGATCCACAAAGCCGACGATCGCCACAATATCCCCCGCAACTCCGGCTAAAGACTTTAAAACCGCCAGATTATCCGAAATGAATTTCCGCTTATATAAAAGATCCTCCGGAGGATAACCGGTAATGGCCAATTCCGGAAAAGAAATAATATCCACACCGAGCGCTTCTGCCTGGCGGATGCGCTCGGTGATCTTTTGCGCATTCCCGGGGAGATCCCCAACAGTACTGTTAATCTGGGCTAAAGCTATGCGGATATTTTGTTCCATATTTGCACCTTTTTAAGAAACACTTTATTACAATTACAAATGCTATGTTTATCTACAAATATACCATATACCTATCGAGTGTCCAGAGAAAAGTAGTCCGTTATTGCACATTAAAGAATCTTAATTACACATAGCCTGGTGATTTTGGCGTGAATGTCGATTTTAGCCAATGGAGCTTGAGCGATGAGGGAATCCCGAGACCCTGCGAATACAGGGCAATCTCGGGATAACGCTGGTGTTTGAGCGCTTTTTGCTGGAGCAAAAAGCGCGAGTTCAGTAGTTACCGAAGAGTGAAAGATCATTGGCGTTAAAAAATCGACTTGAACGACAAAATCACCGGGCTATGTGTAACTAACCTACTTAAGATAATCTTTGATCAAACTCACAAAAACCTGGGAGTAACTCTTTAATTTAGCTTCACCTACGCCAAAGACTTCGGCAAAGGCTTCTTTAGTCATCGGCTTAAGCGAGGCCATGTCTTTTAAAGAGCGGTCACCAAAGATAATGTAAGCTGGAACACCCTTTTCTCTGGCAAGCTCTGCTCTTTTCTTACGCAGCAATTCGAATAACCCTTCATCTACACCCTGCCAGTCACGGGCACGTTTTGCCTTTTGCTCCCTGGCGATCTCCTTTTTCTTTTTGTTCACCAAAGGCTTAGCTAAATTCAACACTGTCTTTCCATCCAATAAAACTTTCCCCTGGTCAGTCACCGCAAGAGTAGCATATTCGCCTTCGCGCCTTAAAAAACCCTGCCCTATCAACTGCTCGATCATGTATCGTATAAATGCCAGGGATTCAGAGGAAAATGCGCCAAAAGATCCACTCTGATCATGCCGCCATTTGATTATCTGGTCAGTCTGATTCCCTTTAAGCACATTAGAGATGTATCCAGCGCCAAAACCCTGATCACGCCCATACCTAAGTTCATTCACACAAAGTAATATCTTTTTGGCGATATCCCCGGGATTACTGACCATCTCAACTTCCGCCAGGCAATAATCACATGCCTGGCATGTTGAGCCGTCATAACTCTGTCCGAAATAATTAACCAGCTCCTTATGCCGGCATTGCGGCTGGGTACAGAAATTATACATCGCACTCAATTTCTCAAGCATAACCTGGCGATTTGGAGATTGTTCTAAAAAATAACTCCAAAGGCGATAATCCCCTCCGCCATAGAACATATAGCAAAACGACGGTAGGCCATCCCGGCCCGCACGCCCGGTTTCCTGATGATAATGTTCGATGCTTTTAGGCATCCCGGCATGGATCACAAAACGGATATCTGGACGATCTATTCCCATACCAAAAGCTACTGTCGCCACAATAATATCTACTTCTTCACGGATAAAAGCCTCCTGATTGGAATGGCGCGATTCGTCTGAAAGCCCGGCATGATAAGGCAAATTCTTAAATCCCAGATCATTCAGCTCAGAAGAAAGATTATCTACGTCATCCCGGCGCAGGCAATAAATGATCCCTGCCTCGCGGGAATGTTTCTGTAGGGTTTCCCGGAGTTGCTGAACCAGATTCTGGCGTAATAAAATACGGTAAGTCAAATTAGTGCGGTCAACGGAAGCAATGTTAATCTTAGGGGTGGATAAATCAAGCTGTTTAAGGATATCCTGCTGTACCTCTTTAGTCGCTGTAGCAGTAAAGGCGTGTACTGGGATCGCAGTAAACACCTTTTTGATCATTCCCAGGCTGCGGTAATCAGCGCGGAAATCATGCCCCCAATGGCTGATGCAATGCGCCTCATCGATCACAAAAAAGGAAAGCTCTGCCGAACGCAGTAATTTTATTGTCCATTCAGTCTGCAGCCGTTCAGGAGAAAGGTAAAGGATCTTGACCTCTCCGGCCTGGATGCGACTGATCACTATTTTTTGTTCATCCGCCGGCTGGCTGGAATTAAGATATTCAGCGCTAACTCCGGCATCTTTAAGCCCATCGACCTGGTCCTTCATCAGCGAGATCAAAGGCGAAATAACCACCGCCATGCCTTCCTTAAGCAATGCCGGAAGTTGAAAACAAAGGGATTTCCCCGCGCCAGTCGGCAGGATCGTCAAGGTATCGCACTGCTCTAAAACTGAAATTATCGTCTCTGCCTGCCAGGGACGGAACTGGAGATATCCCCAGTATTGTTTGAGGCATGCAAGCATTTCTTTAGGAATATATGTATCGGGCATAAGAGGTTATCGAAAATCACGATTTGATCATGATCAAAAGCATTTTGAATTTCTTTACAGCTTTTAAGGCATGCGGTTTATGTGCCGGCAGAATAATCATCTGCCCTTTTTTTACTTGAAAAGGTTTTCCGGAAATAAAGATCTGGGCCTGGCCGTCAAGGAGATAGATCAAAGCATCGAAAGGAGCGGTGTGTTCGCTTAACCCTTCGTTTTTCGCAAAAGCAAATACAGTTACGGTGCCGGTATTCTTTTTAATGATCTCCTTACTGACAACCGAACCCCGCTGATACCCCACACGGGAAACAAGAGAAAAAACCCTATCCATAATCTTACCTCCTGATCCTTTGCCGGGGAGCATTCTTACGGTTCTTCCACCAGGACTTAGGACGCTCGCCGGTTTTACCCTCTGCATTTATTTCCCCTGAACTTGACCCCTTGCGGTCATTTACCCTTTGCGGTTTATGCCAAGCCTTACCTGCAGTTTCTGCAGGTTTGCTCCATGAGCTAATCCTTGTTTGAGAATTACGCCTTAGCCCGGATCCCTCTTCCGGTTTGCGCCAAGGTTTAGAACCTCCCTCTGGCTTACTCCAAGGCTTAGATCCTCCTTCAGGTTTACGCCAAGACCTGGCGCCTTCTTTAAACTTTCGCCAAGGTTTAACCTCAACCTTAGAAGGTTCCATACTGCGGCGAATAAAACTTCTCGTCCTGCGCCCTCTTTTATACGCACTATATCCTGATTCATTGGGCTTATTGGATACCTGATCAAACCAGGCATTCTGTAAAACCGGTTTTTTTACAACCGAAGGAAGGGTTTTTGCCTTGATCTTCGCCAGTTTTTTTAACTCCCTGGCTTTATTCTTTTCTTCTTCACTTTTCGGGCGCACCGGGCTAACATTAAGCGGCCGGCCCATAAACTCTTTGCCGGATAGATCAACAATCGCTTTATGCGCCTGTTCATCAGACGGCATCTCAACAAAACCAAAACCGCGGGATTTAGTACCTTTCTTCTCCATAACAATCGTTACATTGGCTACATCGCCAAAGGCCTCAAACAGCGCCCTTACATCTAAATCAGTTGCCGCAAAAGATAAATTACCAACAAAAATATTCATTTTGCTCTCCTTAAAATGATTGCAATTCTTTATCGACTGCTGATTTTATAGTATGACACAATTATATAATAAATCCAGTGGTGCCGGCACAAAATTTGCAGGATAAATGATATTCGAGAAAGGATCCCAGGCGCTCTTGCAATAATCACTTTTAGCGCCTTAATAAGATAAAAAAAGGCCGTTTCTCTTTTAAAGGTATGGGCTTAAAAAACCGGAGGAACACCCTTTAGTTTTTACGACAAAAGCAGGGTAACGTTATTATTCAAAACCTCTATAAAACCTTTCCCTTCTAAATTAATAACACGCCACTGCCCAGAAGAATCTTTAAGGCGTAAATTACCGGCAAGAGTAGAGGCAACTAACGGAGCATGATGCGCTAAGATCCCCAACCATCCAAATTCTCCCGGAACAACTAAAGAAACGGCATTCCCCTCATAGATCACTTTTTCCGGGTTAACAACCAAAACTTTAAATTCATCGGACATAAATCAAGCGCTCCCATTGGCTTTACGCATACCGGATCCTTTATCAATCGCCTCTTCGATATTACCGACCATAAAAAATGCCTGTTCCGGCAGATCATCAAGTTCTCCGGAAATGATCATATTCACCGCCTTGATCGTCTCCTCAAGCTTTACATATTTACCTTTTAACCCGGTAAATGCCTCCGCCACAAAAAATGGCTGGGAAAAGAACCGTTGAATCTTACGCGCCCTGAAAACAACCAGTTTATCCTCATCGGACAACTCATCCATTCCCAAGATAGATATAATATCCCGCAAATCCTTATATCGCTGCAGTATCTTCTGGACTTTAAGCGCTGTATTATAATGTTCCTCCCCCAGGATCCGGGGGTCCATGATCCGGGAAGTCGAATCCAACGGATCAACCGCCGGGAAGATACCTAATTCCGAGATCTGGCGCGACAAGACTATTTTTGCGTCCAGATGTGAAAAAACTGCCGCAGGGGCAGGATCGGTCAAATCATCTGCCGGTACATATACCGCTTGAATGGAAGTGATCGCTCCATTTCTGGTAGAAGCTATTCTTTCTTCAAGCAATGCTACCTCGGTAGCCAGGTTAGGCTGATACCCTACCGCCGAAGGCATCCTGCCAAGCAAAGTCGATACTTCCGAACCTGCCTGAATATACCGATAAACGTTATCGATAAATAAAAGCACGTCTTTTCTCTGTACATCCCGGAAATATTCCGCCATGGTTAATGCCGAAAGGCCAATCCGCAGCCGCGATCCCGGAGGCTCATTCATCTGGCCAAAAACCAAAGCGCTGTTCTTTATGACTCCCGACTCGGTCAATTCAAGGAAAAGCTCATTCCCCTCACGAGTGCGTTCACCAACCCCGGCAAATACCGAAACACCTCCATGTTCAGTAGCAATCGTACGGATAAGCTCCATAACAATAACTGTCTTGCCGACCCCGGCTCCTCCGAACAAACCAACTTTTCCTCCTCGAGGTATAGGGGCCAAAAGATCTAACACTTTTAATCCGGTTTCTAAAACAGAGGTGATCGGCAGCTGCTCTTCGAAATTAGGGGAAGTCCTATGAATTGGACTGCGCTGGGAGGGATTAACGATCTGGCCTTTACCGTCTATAGGTTCGCCCAAAAGATTAAAGATCCTGCCTAAAGTCTGTTCTCCTACTGGAACCGTAATGGTGGTACCGGTATCATGCGCAATCATCCCTCGGGAAAGCCCGTCGGTAGAACCCAGGGCAATACAGCGCACAGTGTTGTTGCCGATATCCTGCGCAACCTCAAGCGTCAAGTCTATCCCTTTATCCGGGACCTCGATCTTGATCGCGTTCAAAAGCTTGGGCCCGGCATTCTCTGCAAACCTTATATCGACGCTGGGGCCAATCACCTGTATCACTTGTCCATCTGCCATCTTGTTATCCTTTCAATGCCTCTGCGGAAGAAATGATCTCCAGCATATCCCTGGTAATATTCGCCTGGCGAACCTTATTCCTTTGAAGTATCAAGTTCTGCAATAAATCCTTAGCGTTGTCGGTCGCTGATTTCATCGCCACCGAGCGCGCCGCATGCTCGGAAGTAAAAGACTCTAATAATGCCAATCTCAAACGCATCGATAGAAAACGGGGAATAAGCTCATTTAAGATACTTGAGGCATCCGGCTCTAAAATATACTCGATCTTCCTGCCCCGGTCCATATCAAAAGGAATGAACTTTTCCCGCATCGGTTTATGGCTCAAACCGCCGCCAAAATAAGTATATAGAATATGCACCTCGCCGGTTTTCCCGGCCAGGAACAAATCGCCCAAAAAACCACGGATCTGTCCGGCAACAACCTGTGAATACCGGCCGTTTGCCCCTAAATAAGACTGTAGTATCTCAACATCGCGCCTTTTAAAATAATTGAATCCTTTTCTGCCTATACAAACCAATTTAACCGTACCCTTGCCGTTTAAGCGGATAAATTCTTCTGCCGAACGTAAAACGTTGTTATTGTATAAACCGCAAAGCCCGTTATCAGAAGTAATCACGCACAAAACCTTTCCTGCCTGGTTATTAGGCCTTAAAAAGGGGCTCGATAGAATATCGGTACTTCTAATAAGGTTATTTAAAAGGCCGGCAAGGCGCATAAAATAAGGCCGGGCGGCATACAAAACATCATCAATCCGGTTTAACTTGGTAACCGAGATCATCTGCATGGCAGAAGTCACCTTTTTAGTGTTCTCGATACTGCGGATCCGGCTTTTTATTTGACGAAGAGATTGCGCCATTTGCTCTATCCCTTGATATCCGGTTTAAAATCAAGTTTGAATGCCTTTATGGCTTCATCAAGCATGATCATTAATTCTGGGCTAAGTTCTTTTTCCCTATCGATTTCGCTCTCAATATCCGAATGCTCCGTTTCCATATACTTAAAGAAATCTTTCTCGAATTTCCTGATAGAAGAAACCTCGAGGTCATCCAGGAATCCATGTGTCCCGCAATAAATGATCATCACCTGGCGCGCCATTGAAAAAGGAGCAAATTGCAGCTGTTTTAAGACCTCTACCATCCTCTCGCCGCGGGTAAGCTGCGCCTGGGTGGTTTTATCCAGATCCGTCCCAAACTGGGTAAAGGTAACCAGCTCACGATACTGTGCTAAATCTATCCGCAATTTAGCCGCCACCTGGCGCATTGCCTTGAACTGGGCCTTACCGCCGACACGTGAAACAGATAAACCCACATTGATCGCCGGGCGCACCCCGGAATAAAAAAGGTCATTCTCTAAATAAATCTGCCCGTCGGTAATAGAGATCACATTAGTAGGGATATAACTCGTAATATCCCCTGCCTGGGTTTCAATGATCGGCAAGGCCGTCATCGAGCCTCCTCCCAAATCCTTGTTCAGCTTTGCTGAACGTTCCAGAAGCCGGGAATGCAGGTAAAATATATCACCCGGATAAGCCTCTCGTCCCGGAGGCCGCCTCAAAAGCAGGGATAACTGCCGATATGCCTGGGCATGTTTAGAAAGGTCATCATAAACTATCAAGACATCTTTCCCGGAAAACATCGCCTCTTCGGCTATTGCACAACCGGCATATGGCGCTAAGTACTGCAAGGATGCCGAAGCTCGCGATGAAGCGCTGACAATAGTCGTATATTCCATAGCGCCGTATTTTTGTAAAGTTTCGGAAACTGCCACGATACTGGATATTTTCTGCCCTATGCCAACGTATATGCAATAAACATTCTTTCCCTTTTGATTAATGATCGTATCAACCACCAGGGCAGTCTTGCCGGTTTGCCTGTCACCAATGATCAGCTCTCTCTGCCCCCGGCCGATAGGGACCATAGAATCTACTGCCTTAATCCCGGTTTCTAAGGATTCGCACACCGGCTGACGTTCGATCACATTGGGGGCTTTAGTCTCAAGAGGCCGGTACTTATCGGTCACAACCGGTCCTTTGCCGTCTATAGGCCTGCCCAATACATTAACCACCCTGCCCATAAGCGCTGGTCCTACCGGGACCTGGGCGATCTTTCCGGTACGCTTTACCGTATCCCCCTCTTTGATGCTCTGATCAGGATTATCGGTCCCAAAGATAACTACTCCAACGCTATCCTCCTCAAGGTTTAAGGCCATCCCCATGACATTACCGGAAAACTGCACCAATTCTCCAACCATCACATCATCCAAGCCATAAACACGCGCGATCGCATCGCCAACCTGAATGACAGTGCCTATAGAATCCACACGCATGCGCGTCTTATATTTCTCAAGTTCTTTCTGGATTATCGAAGTTATTTCTTCAGGCTTAAGTGGGCTCATTTTTAATTTATCCTTATCTGCATCAGTTTTTCCCGCAGTTCCTCTAAACGTCTTTTCACTGACCCGTCCAAAACAGTGTTGCCGATAATTACCTGCACACCGCCTAATAAACTGCCGTCCAACTGTATGTAAAACTTGATCTTCTTATGCATTTTTTTCTCTAACTTTTCCTCTAAAGCCTTGATCAGCTCCAGGTCCAAAGGGAAAGTGGTCTTTAATACCGCCTCGATCTCATCGCCATGGGAATAAGTCACACGAACATATTCGGCAATATTCAACAATTGGTCGATGCGCTCTTTCTCTAAAAGCAAAGCCAAAAACTGTTTAAACTGAAGAGAAAAACCTTCCTGCAGTACCATATCGATAAAATCGATCTTATCTTTATAGAGCACTTCCGGGGTTGCTAAGATCTCCAGGAAACCGGGGTTTTCTCTTGCCACATCCCTGATACCTTTAAAATCCTCGATCGCCCTCTCAAGGCCGATAGTGCCCTTGGCATAGCCTAAAAACGCCTCGGCATAACGTGCGGCAATAATAACATTCTTCATTCTGCAGAATCTATCCTCGTAAGGAACTCCCTGACCAGCTTCTTATCATCTTCCTCATCAAGTTTATCCTGGATCACGCTTTCCGTAGCAGTAATGACCAGGTCAATGATCTTCTCCTTTAACTCCTGTTTAGCCTTGACCAGTTCATATTTGACATTGGCCCGTGACTGTTCGATAATATCCTGTGCATTCCTATAGGCATCCTTACGGATCTCTTCGGTAATACGTTTACCCTCGGAAAATGCCTCCTGGATCTTGAGCCTGGCCTGATCCTCAATTTTGTTCAATTTAGACTCGTAATCGGATTTAAGCAGGGCCACATCACGTTTTACCTCTTCGATCCTTTGTAATTCCGAGGCAATGCGTTCTTTGCGTGCATCCAGCACAGACTGGATCTTGCCCCAGGCAAATTTTCGCAAAAGAAAAAGCAAGATGAGAAAACTTATGATCTGCGCAACGATTTCACTGGCGCTGAACATCTTAAGCAGTTCCATATTTCACCTTTTAATTGGTATCCTTTTGTTTATTGCAATTTCCCGCCGTACATAAAAGCGAATAAAAGGACATAGATCGTGATCGCCTCGATAAAAGCGCAGCCAATAATCATGCTCATCATGATCTTGTTCCCTGCCTCCGGCTGACGGGCAATCGCATCCATTGCCGAGCTCACTGCCCTGCCAAGCCCTGAAGCAGAACCTATTGCCGCCAACCCCAATCCTAACGGTATCCCCAATGCCAACAGTGCCTTAAAATCCATTTTCCTTCCTCCTTTTTTTAAGCATGTTCCTCTTCGCCTGTTAAAACAAGCGCAAGATATATCGTCGATAAAAGGCAAAACACCACCGCCTGGACCAATGCGGTCAATATCGCCATGAGCATATTAAATACTAATAATGGCAACCCTTTGATCCCCAGGCCGGCTAACACAGCGATCAATACCTCATCGCCCCACATATTCCCGCGTAAACGCAAAGAAAGACTGATGGGTTTGACAAATTCTGTGATAATATGCAAAAAGAACATAAATAGAGGAAGCACAATAGTAAACGCCAACGCCCCTCTTGGCCTGCCGGCTAAATGATCCATATACCCTAAAATCCCCATTTCACGGATCGCGGTATACTGCACGTAGAAAAATACGCAAATCGATAACGCCATAGTTGTGGACAGGCTGACCGTAGATGATTTAATAAAAGGAATGATCCCGGAAAGGTTCATAAACAGGATATAAATGAATAACGTGCCGATAAACGGAGTATAGCGCCTTCCCTTCGGGCCAACAATCCCGCAGACAAAATCATCCAATCCCTCCACCAGGGCCTCGGCGGCATTTTGCAGGCCCGAAGGGAGCAAAGAATGTTTACGGCTGGCAAAATACGCCAGTAAACCTAAGACCAGAACGATGATCAAGGCATAACTTACATGCTTCCACAAATAAACGAACTGGAATAAATGATTATCCGGGAATTTATGAGCTAACAGATAAAGAATATCCGCAAGTTCCGGAGATGCCATTTCCTCTGACATAAATTAACCGTTCCTGTTAACACCAAATACCTGTTTTAATATCCTTACCATCTCTGCCACTGAAGTAATAAACCCCACCCCCGCCAGAATTATCGGCAGGTAACTGGGTAAACCAGTCTTCTCCTGTAAATACTGGCCGATCGTATAGCCTGCAAAAGGCCCGGTGACTAAGATCAGAGGGATATAAGATAAAATACCTGCGGTGCGGATTAACCGGTATATCTCTTTTTTTTGTGACATAAAGAGGATTAACAGATACTCTCTGGTCTTTTACAAAAAAACGTCCGCCTCTATTAAGGCGAACGTCATTGTTTTCACAAATTGATTTAAACCTCGTGAATAATTTTATTATACCACGAATCTATAGCCTGTCAAGACTTTCTACTCCTAAGCTCTTGGGACATGATCACCGCTTCAGCGACTTCCCGCATGGATTTACGGGAATCCATACTCTGCCTTTGTATCAGGCGGAAGGCTTCGCCGGAAGATATATTCGACTCCTGCGAAAGGATATCTTTTGCCCTCTCGATCAGCTTCCGGGAAGTAAGCGCCTCTTCGGAGTTGCGCACCTTTAAGTCCAATTCCGCATTTTCAATGGCTACCGCCGCTTGATTGGCCACACCGCTTAAGACATCCAATTCCGATTTAGTGAACTTATGGATCTTATGCGTATACACATTAAGCACACCGATCAACCTGCCTTTTACAGAAAGCGGTACACTGGCTAAAGAACAAAGCCCTTCGCTTTTGGCGATATCCTGATTCAAATAACGGGGATCATTTTTTACATCCAAAATGCAGATCGGCTTATTATCCCGGGCAACGATCCCGGCGATCCCGTCACCTAATTTAAGATTGGGCTTTTTATTGTAGCTTTCGGAAACAGACTGCGTAGCCTTGATCACCAGCTCTTTTTTTTGCGGATCAAGCAGCATAAGCGAGCAGATCTTAGAATGCATGATCTCGGCAGTTACATTGACAATGATCTTTAAGAGCTCTTCCAGATACAAGCCGGATGTAATTAAATTGGCGACCTTGGAAAGCAATTCGATCTGCTTAAGATATACCTGGTAACCATCTTTTTTCCTGGGCATCTTAATCTTTTCTTAAAAATGATCTTATCCTCGATAAAGCCTCTTTAAGGTTCTGATAACTGGAGGCGTAAGAAATACGTATATAATCATCGTAATTCTTGCCAAAGGCTGTGCCCGGGACCACCGCCACCTTCTCCTGTTTCAAAAGCTTTTGGGCAAATTCAAGTGATTTCATCCCGGAGTTCCGGATACAAGCAAAGGCATAAAAAGCGCCTTCCGGAGTATTGCAGGTAAGCCCTAATTCATTCAACCCGCCAATGACCAGCTCGCGCCGTCTTTTATATTCGCGTTTCATCTCCTCGACAGAGCTCCTTGCGGACTGAATAGCTTCAAAAGCCGCCATTTGAGAGGTGATACTTACGCACATAATCGTATATTGGTGGATCTTAGTCATTGCCCCGATTATTTCCTTAGGCCCGCAGGCAAATCCCACCCGCCAGCCTGTCATAGCGTAGCTTTTAGAGAAACCGTCCAGATAAACCGTATTCTCTTTTGCCCCCGGCAAAGATGCAAAAGCAGTATGCTCAAAATCATAGGTCAAGTCGCCATAGACCTCATCTGTGATCGCCAGCACGGAATTCTTCAAAAGGATCCTGTTAATTTGAGCTAATTCTTTCTTATTATATGAAACCCCCGTGGGATTATTCGGATAATTCAAAATGACCGCTTTTGTCTTTTTATCGATATGTTTTTCCAAAAGGCCAGGCGTAAGCTTAAAACCGGTTTCTTTCGTATCGATATGAACCGCCGTGCCTGAAGATAACTCTGTGATCGGCCCGTAAGAAACATAACTTGGAGCAGGGATAAGGATCTTATCACCCGGCTCGATGATCGAACGCAAGATCAAATCCACCCCCTCACTTACCCCGATAGTGATCAAGATCTCTTCCTCCGGGCAATACTGGAGGTTATACCGGCTCTTTAAATACCGGCAAACAGCAAGGCGTAACTTATAAAGCCCTTTGTTTGAAGTATATGAAGTAAATCCTTGTTCTAAAGAATAGATCCCGGCCTCCCGGATATTCCAGGGAGTGACAAAATCTGGTTCTCCCACACCAAGGGAGATCACCTCCTTCATCCCCAGAACCAGATCAAAGAATGCCCTGATCCCCGAAGGCTGCATATCAATGACTTTTTTGGCGATAATATTCTTCATCTTTTCTTTTGTTTATTGCGAGGATTTAGCCAAAAGCTGTTTACCGTAAGGGGATGGCCACTGCCATACCCTGCAGCATTCCTGCACTTTGTTCTATCATAATGACTTTAAATACCTCTAAAAACCTGGAATTAATAAGAAATAGCTATTCGTTTATTCTCTTCCCGGTGTTTCAATATAACCCCGTCTTCCTTATATTTCTTAAGCAAGAAATGCGTGGCAGTCCCCCGCACATTCTCTAAAGGGGCCAATTTCTCCGAAACAAACCTGGCTACCGTATGCAGGTCTTTTCCTTCTATGATCAAGAGCAGGTCATAAGTCCCGGAGATCAAATAACAGCTGGAGACTTCCGGGAATGAATAAATCCGTTCAGCGATCTTATCAAAACCCAGGTCTTTTTGTGGGATTATATTGACTTCGATCAAAGCCCGCACCTCGGAACCGGCTTCTTTAGCTAATTCCTTATTGATCACCGCTTTATACCTTACGATCACGCCGTTATCTTCATACTTTCTTATCGATTTACGCACAACATCCGGCTTCTTTTTGAGCATTTTGGCAATATCTTCAGCCGATACCCGGCCATCTTTTTCTAATATTTCGAGAATTTCATCCATTTTTATAACCCCCTGAATAAAAGGTTAAAAACAAAACTGTATGATGGAATAGTATATAATATCCCCTCGGCAGGGTCAAGAATAATAACTACGGCTGCTTGGAAAGGCCTGATGCGGAATTTAGTTCATCCAGCATCTTAACAATCTCATTGACGCTTTGTGTATCGCCGAGAGCAGTAAAAAGCTCTTTTGATTTAACCAGATTATCTTTGGCTTGTATAAAATGCCCGGCAGAATAATAAACATTGCCGATAAACCAGTATGCCTCGGCATCATCGGGATGGACTTCTAAATTCTTCTGAAAACATTCGATCGCCTTTTGATACTCTTTGGTATAATAATATGCAACACCCAGGTTATAGAAAATATCCAGGTCCCCGGGCTTTAACTGCAGGGCCTTTTCCAAATTAAAGATCGCCGGCTTATACTCGCCATCCAGCAGGTAGCGCGAGCCTTTAAACAGATAAACCGCATAATCCTGGTTGACCTTACCGGCCTTAACATCCGCAAGGATCGCCAATGTTCCCCGAATATTGTAGTCTGACCTGTTTACCTCTAAACCTTTATTCAACTCGGCCTCGGCCTCAACAAACCTTGCCTGGGAAGCATATTCCAGGCCGCGTTTAAGATACGGGCTCACCTCGATTACAGAGAGTTCCTTCTCTTCTTCCGTAGGCGGCTTAGCCTGCACAACATTGGGGATATCGTTTATACTTTTAATGTATTTACGCTCAAAATAAAGCGCCCTGCCTCCGGAATCCACCCTGATATAATCACCGGTCTCCTCGATTACCTTGCCTTCTATCTGTTTCCCTGACTTTAAAATAACGGTTTCTGCGCGGATAGAAGATGCAAAAAACAAGGATAAAAACAGAAAAAATGACCCCCAGGCTCCATTACCATGCACATAAAGATTGAACTGCTTTATAAAACGGTTTTTTATAATCATAACATAATTTTAAAAACCGTATCCATACAACTTCTTTTTATGATACATCAAATACCGAACACCCCACAAAACAAGAAAAAGGCACAGTTGCCTCGCAAGTTTGATTTGAAGTCAGCGGCCCGGAAGATTCTATAGCCCCGGTCTTACACCCCAAAAGAACCCTTTCCTGATTGTTAGCCTTTGTCAAAACACGCAGCAAAGGTTGCAACCACATCCTTTTCTTCCCTGCATCACCGCACGCCGTATACTGTATAGACATCCACTGTCCCCCCCCCTTGAAACAAGCTATCATAAATACTGAAAGAACTCAATCTTAATCTTACCGCAGAATATCTGTAGGGGACGGTCGCGACCGTCCCCTACAATAGATTCCTATCGCTTCTAATTCACGCATAGTTTGCCTTATAGCCCCGGATCCAGTTTTTCAGAATGGTGCTTGATCACCTTCGCCTGGACCATATAAACCACATCTTCTGCAATATTGGTCGCATGGTCGCAAATACGCTCCAGATAACGCGCAATCAACAATAACGGCACTGCGCGAGAGGCAGTCGCAGGATCCTTTGCCATATAATCATTAATCAATTCATCCTGCACCAGGTTACGTAATTTATCCGCTTCGGCATCAGATAACACCACCCGCCTGGCAAGTTCAACATCACGCTTAATGAAAGCATCTATTGCATCACGCACCATGTTCTGTGAAACAATCGATAGCTTCGGTATATCCACCAATGGCTTAAGAAGGGGTTTATCCACCAGCTCTAAAACCCGCTGGCAAACATCCACTGCCAGGTCCGCGATCCGTTCCAAGTCAGCATTTATCTTCATCCCTGTGGTAATAAAACGCAAGTCCCCGGCCATCGGCTGATACCGGGCGATCAAATCAATGCAATGCTCATCTACCGCAAGCTCCAACCCATCGATCAAGTTATCCTCATCAATTACCATTTTAGCTTTGGCGCCATCAAGCCGCTTAAGCGCTTCGATGGAATTATATATCGCCTCCTGTGATAAAACTGCCATTTTAAGGATCTCTGACTGCAGTGATTTCAGCTCTTCATCAAAATAACGTTCCATTTTTACTCTCCTGTCCCGGGCCGCCGGAATAAACTTCTTAGCCGTACCTGCCCGTAATATAATCCTCTGTCCGTTTATCCTTGGGTGCGGTAAAAATATCCGCTGTCCTGCCGAATTCTATCAATTCACCCAAGAGCATAAAACCCGTATCATCTGAAATACGCGCCGCCTGCTGCATATTATGAGTAACTATAATGATGGTATAATCGTTTTTGAGTTCATGCATCAGCTCCTCGATCCGGGAGGTTGCTTGAGGGTCCAGGGTAGAACACGGCTCATCCATTAAAAGGATATCCGGACGAACAGCAATAAGCCTGGCGATACAAAGCCTCTGTTTCTGCTCTAAAGACAAACCCAGCGCCGAACTGCGCAATTTATCTTTTAACTCATCCCAAAGGAGCACTGACCTTAAAGAAAGCTCTACAATCTCATCCAACCTGCTTTTCTTGATACTATCCGCATGGACCCTTTCGCCAAAAGCGATATTTTCATATATAGAAAGCGGGAATGGATTAGGCCTTTGAAATACCATGCCTACCTTTTTCCGCAGTATTACCAGATCCGTATCCGGAGTGATAATATTGATATTATCAATAAAAACCTCGCCTGTAATACGAATACCCTCGACCAGATCATTCATCCGGTTAAAAACACGCAACAAGGTGGATTTACCGCAACCGGATGGTCCAATAATCGAGGTTATCCTATTCTCCGACACAGTAATATCGACCCCCTTAAGGGCCTGAAAGCTTCCATACCAAAGGTTGAGATTATCGGTTTTTATCTTTGCCATCATCTCTATCCAAACTTGCCCCGGATATACCCGTCTGTACGTTTATCCCTGGGCGCAGTAAATATTTTATCCGTTTTATCTATTTCAACCAGCTCCCCGGAAAGGAAAAATGCCGTCTTATCCCCGACACGCGCCGCCTGTTTTACATTATTGGTCACTAAAACAATGGTATATACCTCTTTTAACTTCAGCATCGCTTCTTCGACTTTAGCGGTAGATATCGGGTCAAGCCCGGAACAAGGCTCATCAAAAAGTATTACCTCTGGCTCTACGGCCAAGGTCCGGGCAATACAAAGCCGCTGCTGCTGGCCGCCGGACAATTTAAATGCCGAGGTATCCAGCCTGTCTTTGACTTCATCCCAAATATAGGCGCGCCGCAAGGATTCTTCCACGATAATGCTTAGTTTATTCTTATTATGCACCCCATGCATCCTCACCCCATAAGCCACATTATCGAATATCGATAAAGGCAGCGGTAACGGTAAGGCAAAAACCATTCCTACTCTCTTGCGCAGTATCTCTATATCAGCCTTGAAAATATCTTTTCTTTCAAATTCTACCGCTCCTGTCACTTTTAAACCGGCATTAAGCTCGTTCATACGGTTAAGAGTGCGTAAAAGGGTGGTTTTACCGCTGTTAGACGGTCCGATAATAGTCAATATCTCATGCGATAAAATATCCAGATTAACTCCTTTTAAAGCCTGAAATGAGCCAAACCAGATATTAAGATCGCTAATCTTGAATTTTATCATATCAGGTTGCCTTTTGATCCTGCAAGCAAACTCCGAACACACACTTTGATATCTACCATTTTTTCTTTTTCCTGAACCTATACCGGATCACTATAGCAATAAGGTTCATGAATAAAACCATCCCCATCAAAACCAAAGCGGTGCCATAACGGATATCCTCATCAACATTAGGCACCTGGGTCGAGATCACATAAAGATGATACGGCAAGGCCATTACCTGGTCAAAGATACTCTTTGGCAGGCGCGGCAGATAAAACGCCGCAACTGTAAAAAGAATAGGCGCGGTTTCCCCTGCCGCCCGGCCCAATCCCAGAATAGTACCGGTCAATATCCCGGGGACAGCATTGGGCAAAACCACATGCCTGATAGTCTGCCACTTGCTTGCTCCCAAAGACAAGCTCACTTCCCGGAATGATTGCGGAACGCTTTCCAAGGCCTCACGAGAGGCAGTGATAATAATCGGCAGGATCATGATCCCTAAAGTAAGGGAACCAGAAAGTATGGAAGCGCCAAATTTAAGAAAAACCACGAATAACGCCAGGCCAAATAACCCGTAAACTACCGAAGGCACTCCGGAAAGATTGATTATCGCCAGTTTAATTACCCGGGTCAAATAATTCTCCTTTGCATATTCACTAAGGTATATCGCTGCCATTACTCCCACCGGCAGGGCAAAAACGATCGCACCGCCAACCAAATAAACCGTTCCTACGATCGCCGGGAATATCCCGCCAGCCCGCATTCCCTGCCTGGGGATATCGCTTAAGAACTGCCAATTTATCGCAGGTAGCCCTTTTTGAATAATCAAAACGACAATCATTCCTACGGGAATAATGATCGAAAGCGTCGCCAGGAATAAAAGGGAAAAAGCGATTTTTTGCGTCAAGTGTGAGTTTTTCATGCTTTTGTCTTATGTAAAAACAAATCCGCAGTGACATTGATCACAAAACTTATGACGAACAATACGATCCCTATGGCAAACAAGGCAAAATAATGTTCACTGCCGACTACGGCCTCCCCCATTTCCGCGGCAATAGTTGCCGTAAGCGTGCGGACCGGCTGCAAAAGGCTGTTTGGAATCACCGCAGAATTACCGGTGATCATCATCACCGCCATAGTTTCTCCGATCACCCGGCCAATACCGAGCATTACCGACGCCACAATCCCCGAAGAAGCCGCAGGAAGCAGTACCCGGTAAATCGTCTGCCAATGTGTAGCGCCTAAAGCCAAGGCACCTTCCTTATAACTTTTAGGGACGGAATAAAGCGCATCCTCTGCAATGGAAACGATAGTCGGCATTGCCATAAAAGCCAGCATGACCGATCCGGACAAAGCAGTCAAGCCGGTAGGCAAATGAAAAGTTTGTTTTATCCACGGCACAAGGGTAATCATCCCCACAAAACCCAGTACTACGCTGGGAATCGCGGCTAAAAGCTCAATTGCACCCTTAAGCACCTCTTTTATTTTAAGCGGGGCGATTTCTGCTATATAGACCGCGCAGGCTACCCCGATAGGCACGGAAATAACGATCGCGCCAAAAGTAACTAAAAGTGAGCCTAAGATTAGCGGTAAGATACCTAATTGGGGAGGCTCCGAGATCGGATACCAGCTCTTGCCAAGAAGAAAACTAAGCGGACAAACCCCCTTAAAAACGCTTATGCCTTCTTTGAGCAAAAACAGGAATATTAAAACGACAAAAAAGATGGAAGCTAACCCAGAGATCAGGATCAGTTTCTCAATAATGAATTCTTTTACCTTGGACATAAATAAAAATTTCTTCTTTAGATTTCCCTGTGGTCATTTATTTACCGGGACAAAATCAGTTTCCAAGACAATCTCCTGCCCGGGTTTAGAAAGCACGAAATCGATGAATTTCTTTATCTTGTCAGACGGCACTGCGTTAGTGTATAAGAACATCGGGCGTGATATCGGATACCTGCCGTTTACGACATTTTCTATGACAGGCGGAACATACTCCGATTTCCCGTCAAGAGCTACAGCAACCGGCTTCTGCCGGCCGGAAATATACCCCATCCCGTAATATCCGATCGCGGATGGATTACCGAAAATCTCATCGGCGATAGCCTGTGAAGATGAAAGCATCAGGGCCTGCGGAGCAAACTCCTCTTTACTATCAGGGTTATTTCTTCTTAATACATGCTCTTTAAAATAAACATGCGTACCGGAATTGACTTCTCGGGACAATATCACTATTTTCTGGTCAAGCCCACCCAACTCCTTCCAATTTGAAATACGCCCGGTAAATATCCGTGACAGCTGTTCCAAGGTTAATTTATCCACTGGGTTCTGGGGATTGACTACAACCGCCAATCCGTCCAAAGCCACCCTTATTTCAAAAGGGTCAACCCCCTTTTTTTGGGCTAAAGAAATCTCTTTCTCCTTAATGTTCCGAGAGCTCATCGCAATATCACAGGTATTGCTAATCAGGCTGGAAAACCCGGTACCCGAGCCCCCTCCGGTCACTGCGATGAAGTCCTCGGGATTATCGGCCATATATTTCTCTGCCCAGGCCTGGGCCAGATTTACCATCGTATCAGAACCTTTGATCTGTATGGAATCGTTTTTTGCCACAGCAGATGAAAGTGCACAAAATAACCAGGTTAACAACACAAAGAAAATATTCTTTTGCATTTTTACCTCTGTCTTGGTTTAAGTCCTATTTTGATTTAATTGCGATCACCTTGACAAAATCAGCAGCATCCTCGATCTTGTCGGTTACACCTTCCAGATACTCCGCTAACTGATATGACAACAAAAGGTTCGTTGGCTCAAGATTAGCATGAATAATTGCCTCGATTAAGAGTTTCTTCTGGTCATCCGCCTGATGTTCTATCAGAGCTACCTCTTCACAATCAAGCAGCGCCTTTTTAAGGTCATTCTTTGCAATAGCGGCAATCCCTTCCTTTAACTTAGAAACAGAGTTAACGATCAATCCGGTAGCCGAGGAGATATTACGCGTTACATCCTCTGGCAGTTCTTTTTCAATGAACCCTAAAAGCCGCGCTGCCCCATTGGTCCAGTCGGCGATTTTATCCAAGGTTTTTACAAAATGCATCAGATCCTCCCGATCCGGAGGCATCAAAAGGCCTTCGGAAAGTTCAGCTACCATCTTTGAGCGCAAAAGATCCGCCTGATGCTCGCCTTCGGCCACATTAAGGATCGCGGCATCTTTAGCCTTTCTATCGCCGGCAACAAACGCCTTGACCGCACCGGAAAAAGACGCGACAGTCTTATAAGTTTCTTCCACATGCTTCTGTGCATCTTTTAGAATAGACTGCTCCTCTTCCATCGCCAACCAGCCTAAAATATTCCTGATTTCTTTCATCACGAACCTCCTTATTTGATAAAAAACAGAATTATCTTGAAGATAACAAAACTGACTACTCCGGAGACGAACGGAGTGGCTAACCAACACACCATGATATCCTTCATTATCCTTAGGTTCAAAACACGCGTACCTCTGACCAAGCCGACTCCGCAAATCGCTCCCACAATCGAATGACTTGTAGACACCGGTATCCCGTAAAGGGTATAAGCATGCACATTGATCGCACTGGCCAGCTGGGCCGATAAAGCCATGATCGGCAAAAGATGGGTGATCTCTGTGCCAACAGTCTCAATGACTTTATATCCCCAGGTTACAATCCCCAAAAGTATCGCCGCTGCCCCAAAAGCCACGCTCACCCGGGGTGAAAGTATTCCGGCCCCGGCAATAACACCTGTGGCATTAGCTACATCATTGGCACCCCAGGTATATGCCACATAGCATCCGCTCAAAACGATCATCACCGCGATAAAAGTCTTAAGGTAGCGGTGGGGAATAATCCTGTAAAGTAAGTTCTTTAGAATCCGGTAAAGGAAATACCCGAGGAATGCGGCCCCCAAAGGAGTACATATCCAGCAAATGAAAATATCTAAGAGCACCTTCCAATTAACCGGGGAACCGATACTTAAACCCGCCCCCGCAACCGCGCCAACAATCGAATGGCTGGTCGAAATCGGCATCTTCCAATAAGTCGCCAGTATTACCCATAAACAGGCAGAGAATGTTGCTACAAGCGCTAAGTACAACGCCAACCTCTTGTCTAATTGATGTATGGGTACTATTCCTTTACCGATCGTATGAGTCACATAAGAACCCTGGAACATCGCACCCAGAAAACCAAAAACAACGATCAATAGGATCGCCCGCCTTAAGGTTAAAACCTTAGCTCCTACTGCAGTACCTAACGAATTAGCAGCATCATTAGCGCCAATAGACCACCCAACTGCCGAACCCATAACAAGGACTAAAACCACCAAAAACAGGTCCATTAATTACTTCCCTCCGCAGGCATGCACACAAACGCCGCAAATATATTGATCAACTAACCTTTGTTTCTGGAATTCTTTCAGTTTTTCGAAACATTTGATATGGTCGAAATCTTGCACCCTTTCTTTGATCGCTCCGGCCGGACAGATCTCCAGACAACGCCGGCACACCCCGCACCCTGTTTTAAAGGGTTTATCCGCCTTTAAGGGCATATTGGTCAAAATGGTAGCCAGCCTGATACGCGACCCCAATTTATCATTCACTAAAAGATTGTTGCGGCCAATCCAACCCAGTCCGGCAAGGACCCCGATCTGCTTATGAGAAAGATGCGCGGTCTGCTTTTGCCAATCCAAGATCTGCGATGCCGGTATCGGCAAAGCCAAAAACCCTTTTTTCTGGATATACCCGCTGACGCGAAACGTCATCTGATCTAAAATCGCATTAGCAGTGCGATAATGATGAAAATAAAGGCGGGTGGGCCGGTCGGATATCTCTGAAAGCACCGCGCCAGACAACCCTATTCCTAATGAAACTGCCTTATCGAACCTCATCAAGAGATCCGGCAAGATCGCGAATTCTTTTTTTACTCCGGAAATATCCCCGACCCCAAACAGATCCAACCCAAGATTTAAAGAAAATTTCTTAAGCTGGAGGTAATTTTTGTTTTTGTCCATTGAGTTTGTGCAAGTAAACCATCATCATCGAAATCGCCGCGGGAGTAATTCCTGAAATACGCGATGCCTGGCCGAGATTTATCGGCTTAAAACGCTTTAATTTCTCCCGGATCTCCCGGGAAAGCCCGGGAAGCAAATCATAATCCAGAGATCCCGGGATCCTGATCTTCTCTAAATTCTTGAATCTTTCGACTTCCTTATACTGGCGCTGAATAAACCCTGCATATTTTACCTCAATTTCTATTTGTGGCAAAGCAAATTCCGGAATATTTGGCGCGGGATTAACTAAACCCAGAAGCTTGCTTAAATTAACCTGGGGCCGCTTAAGTAGTTCTTCAAGGGTAAAACTTTTTTTTATCGGGGTACTACCCAAGCCCAGCAGCATGTCATTAACCATTCCGCAGGGTTTAATGCGGTATTTACGCAGGAAATCCACCCCCTGGACTACCGCTTTTTGTTTTTCTTCTGCCTGTAAATATTGTGTACGGGAAACTATCCCCGCCTCATAACCGATCTTACGTAAACGCAAATCGGCATTATCCTGACGGACAATCAGGCGATACTCCAAGCGTGAAGTAAACATCCGGTATGGTTCTTGCGTGCCTTTAGTAACCAGGTCATCAAGCAAAACACCGATATAACTTGAGGAGCGATCCAAAACCAGCCCCTGCCTTTTCTGGACACGCAATGCCGCATTGATCCCGGCGATAATCCCCTGGGCAGCTGCTTCTTCATAACCGGTAGTCCCATTGATCTGCCCAGCTAAATATAAATTCCGCAATATTTTTGTCTCCAGTGTCGGATAAAGCTGGGTGGGTTCGACTACGTCATGCTCGATCCCATAGCCGAAATGCAGGACTTTTGCGTCATATAAGCCGTCGATAGAATGCAGTATCTGGAGCTGTACCTCTTCAGGCAGACTGGTAGATAAACCATTGGGGTATATCTCATTGGTCAAAAGGCCTTCCGGCTCTAAAAATACCTGGTGCCTCTGTTTATCCGCGAATTTGATGATCTTATCCTCGATCGAAGGACAGTAACGCACTCCGGTAGACTTAATGATACCGGTATATAACGGCGATTTATCCAGGTTGTCCCGAATGATCCTATGTGTATTTTGATTGGTATAAGTAATATAACAAGGATACTGCTTTTGTATTATTTTTTTCGTAGAGAACGAAAAAGGCTGCGGGAGATGATCTGCGTTTTGCACAATTAATTTCGAGAAATCGATCGACCCGGCATCGAGGCGCGGGCATGTCCCGGTTTTAAACCTTAAGAGATTAAAACCAAGGTCTCTTAAATTGCCTGACAAATTAACCGAAGCTGGTTCATTCATCCTGCCCCCGGGAAAATGTTTCATTCCCACATGGATCAGACCGTCCAAGAATGTACCCGGGCAAATAACTACACAGGTCGAAAGTATCTCTTGGCCGCTAACAGTCATCACTCCTGCAACCGAATTATTTTCCACAAGTAACCCTTTAACCTCTGCCTCTTTTACAAAAAGATTTTCCTGTCCAAAAACCACTTTCTGCATATACTCTAAATACTGGTATTTATCTATCTGTGCCCTGAATGACTGGACTGCTGGGCCTTTGGAAGCATTTAGAACGCGAAACTGTATCCCGCAAGAGTCCGCCGCTTTAGCCATCTGGCCTCCCAAGGCATCGATCTCTCTGACCAACTGGCCTTTGCCTAAACCGCCGATAGCAGGATTACAGCTCATAAGACCAATAGTATCCGCCTTAAGAGTAATCATCAAAGTCTTTATCCCCATTCGCGCCGCGGCTAAAGCCGCCTCAATCCCGGCGTGCCCGGCACCAATTACTATGATATCGTAAGTAGACATTTTATTAGTTATATATCACAGGTTTCAAGATTCAAGTTTGAGAGTCACGAAATCTGATGCCATAGATTAGAAAGCAATAAAAGCATGTACTATGACACTTTCTGCCAAAGGCAGACCCGCCTACTACGGGGAACCCTGACACATGACACTTGGCACTTAAAACCCAAAGCTATTGAGCTATGATTATACTATTCTTTGGCTATCTTGACAAGTAAAGGCAGGAGGTCTATTCCGTGAAGTTGGCCCAGGCAGCCGCATCTTGCGGAACTTTCAGAAAAACTTAGAACACTATCGGGTTTTATGCTTGGGGAACAAATCAATACCGGCACCGGGTCCGCAGAATGCGCGCCAAGCACAGAGGCAGTAGCATGGTCTGCAGTTACTGCCAGCACCAGATCATCCATATCTACCGACTCTAAAAGAGGCGAAAAAAAGAATTTATCAATGGCTTCAATAACTTCTTTCTTGCGGCGAAAATTACCATCATGCGCGGGCTCATCAGGCCCTTTAATATGAATATAGATACCATCATATCTTTCGATAGCACTGAACGCAACTTTCGCCCAAACCGGATAATCCACATCCAAATGGCCGCAGTTTGAAGGGAACTCAATGATCTCCATACCGGTTAAAATGGCGATCCCCCGCTCTATCGGCATCTCGACAAAACAACCAAATTTGCAATTATAAAGAGAGTTTACCGAAGGAAATTCCGGAAGGCGGTCTCCGGCATCGCGGGAGATCAGTATATTAGCCGCTAACTTCCCTTCGGCAATCCTTTTTTTATTAATATTGGAATCCATTAAAACTTTATGTGACTTCTGGATAAATTCATTTAAAAGAGAGGCCGCCTCCAAAGCCTCATAAGAATCCTCATGTCCGGAAAGCGGGTATGATTTCTCGATCTTGCCGGTAAAATCCGTTTTTAAAACCCCCAAAAGCCCATAGCGTTCATAAGCCGGGTCGGTATTACTGATCCATCCGGATAATTTATGATGCATACCGCGCAGCACCAGAACACCCCGATGCCCAACAGTACTCTTAAAATCAAAAGTCGCGCTGGAAAGCGCGACTTTTGCATTTATTTCGTCCGCCAGATTTCTGGCCTCATCCGGGCTTAAATTTCTGCCGCAACGGCGGTCTTTGACGGTTTGAAAATCTTCCGAAAGGGTGGCAAAATTCATGCTCACTGCCACCTCTCCCTGATGCAGGATTAACCCTTCGGCGAATGCCTCTAAAGGCCCGCGGCCGGTATAATATTTATCTATTTCATATCCTAAAAGGCTTATAACCGCAGTATCCGAACCAGGAGCAATCCCTTTACCTAAAGGATAAACCAAACCATTCCTGCCCATTCCTGCCAGGTGGTCTAAATTAGGGGTAAATGCCGCCTCTAAAGGGGTCTTATCCGAGAACTCTTTAATTGGCCGGTCTGCTAATCCGTCTAAAACAACATACAGGACCTTTTTCAATGCAATACTATTAACATTTGGAATAACCGCAATGGCACTTCACACAGCCTTCTTCATGACGAAGTGTGCCGCCACAATCCGGGCATATACCAACGATATCACCGCGCGAAGAAACAGGCGGAACCTCATCATTATAAGAATGTTTCATTCCCACAGCGGCTACCTCTATCTTAACTTCGGATACGATATCGCTGGTAAGGCGCTTTTCGATCACCCTGGCAATCGCATCGGCACAAGAAAATATACGCTGGCCTTTCTCCCAAGACGGGCTGGGACACCGTATATTCCGTAATTGCTCTACAATCGCTTTTACCTCCACTCCAGAACGAAAACTCAAAGAGACCAACCTGCCTACCGCCTCAAGTTGAGACCCGGCACAACCTCCGGCCTTACCCATCTGGGTAAATAATTCAAAAGGCCTGCCTTCTTCATCCACATTTATAGTAACATACAAATTACCACAACCTGTCGCGACCTTAGTAGTAGTACCGGTGATCACCTCAGGGCGCGGACGCGGAGTGATCTTGCCCGGGTCAATAATCTTGGATTCTATCTTTGTTTCTTTGCGCGCAATATTCAACACCTGCTCTTCACGGCTATTATCCCTGTAAATAGTCAATCCCTTGCAATTAAGGTCATAGGCCATAAGATACGCCAACCGCACATCCTCTACCCCTGCCTCATGCGAGAAATTAATGGTTTTAGAGGTGGCGTTATGGATATATTTCTGAAAGGCCGCCTGCATGCGGACATGCCACTCCGGAGTGATATCGTGCGCCGTAACAAATATCTTTTTAACATCTTGGGGGATCCCGTCTATATTCTGAAGGCTGGAATTCTCTGCGATCTTTTCCATCAAGGCACGGCTGTAAAACCCTCTGGCCTTGGCGACCTCCTCAAATAAGGGCTCTACCTCGACCAACTTATCATTATCCATTACGTTCCGATAATAAGAGATCGCAAATAACGGCTCAATCCCGGAAGAACACGGCCCGGCAATAATACTGATCGTCCCGGTAGGAGCAATGGTAGTGATCGTGGCATTACGCATCCGCATACCATTCTTTTCATAGATACTGCCAGAGAAAGCCGGGAACACCCCGCGCTGGCTGGCCATCTTCTGGGATTTCTTGACTGCCTCATCGAGGATAAAAGACATGACCTTCTCTGCCAGATTTACCGCCTCTTCTGAATTGTAAGGTATCCCCAAACGAATAAGCATGCTTGCCCAACCCATAACCCCAAGACCGATCTTACGGGTCTGCCGGGTCGCCTTTTCGATCTGCGGTAAAGGGAATTTATTTACATCGATAATATTATCCAGGAAATGAACCGCCAGATGAGTGACCTCCCTTATCTTCTCCCAATCTACTTCATAACGGTTATCTCCTGTTTTCCGGCATAACCTGTCAAGATTAATAGAACCCAAGTCACAGCTTTCATAAGGCAATAAAGGCTGCTCTCCGCAAGGGTTGGTACTTTCGATCTTGCCAAGCTTAGGGGTAGGATTATATTGATTAATACGGTCAATAAAAATAACCCCCGGCTCTCCATTTTTATGCGCCTGCTTTACGATAAGATCAAATACTTCTTTAGCATTAAGCTTCTCCACTACCTCGCCGGAATGCGGCTCGATCAAATCATAATCACCGCCGTTTTTCACTTTCTCCATGAACTCGTCGGTAATCGCAACAGAAATATTGAAATTATTGATTTGTTTATTGTTCTCTTTACAGCCGATGAACTCGATAATATCTGGATGATCCACCCTTAAGATCCCCATATTCGCCCCGCGGCGCGTTCCTCCTTGTTTTACCGCCTCCGTTGCAGAATCATACACCTTCATAAAAGACACCGGCCCTGAAGCAACCCCGCCGGTAGTCTTGACCACGGAGTTTTTCGGGCGCAGGCGGGAAAAAGAAAACCCTGTCCCGCCGCCGGACTTATGGATCATCGCCGTAGCCTTTAAAGTCTCGAAGATAGATTCCATGGAATCGTCGATCGGAAGGGTAAAACAGGCGCTTAACTGCCCAAGGTCCCGTCCAGCATTCATAAGACACGGAGAGTTAGGGATAAATTCCAATGCAGTCATGATCTGATAAAATGCCTCCTCCGTCTCCCGTATATCCCTTTCGGTACGTCCGTAAGACTTATCTGCCAAAGCTACAGCAGAGGCCACCCGGCGGAACATCTCTTCGGGCGTTTCTACAACATTGCCGAACTGGTCCTTCTTTAAATACCGCCTCTTTAGCACCTTTAAAGCATTGTCCGATAATTTTAACGCCATCTTTCACCTCGCAAGTTAAAGGGAAGTTAGATTAATTGTATTGAAGTATATCATCCGCTCAAATTGCTGTCAACAAAAAAATACAACCCATGGTGCCAAGAGCCAGACCATCTACCACATATTGTATCACGAGTCGAGGAACGCCTTTTAAACCGCACCTAATGCCCGGCAAGATTCTCTTATAACCAACTCTGCGGGTAATACAATTTTTTTTGCTTTAGGAATTTTCTTCTGCCCAATAATAAGGTTCAACTGCTCTACACTCATCTGGGCCATCCTCACTAAAGGCTGCCTGACAGTCGTCAAAGCCACTGGGCCGTAAAGCCCGGAAGGATTATCATCAAATCCCACAATCGAAATATCCGCCGGGATATTCCTGCCTTTTTCCCTGGCAACCGCCATTGCCTCAAGTGCCATAGAGTCCGAGGCCACAAAAAATGCGGTAGGCGCATCCGGCATAGAGATCAAACGTTCTGCTGCCTGACGAGCCTGACCTCGTGAGTAGTCAGTTTTAATTATATAATCTTCATTCAAAGGGATATTATTCTTCTTCAGTGACCGCCGATAACCCTCGAGACGTTGAGAAGCAGCCTGTGTGATCAAATCCCCGGCGATATGCCCGATCTTTTTATGCCCCAGGCTTATGAGGTAATCAACCGCGGTTTCCGCCCCGCCGACATTATCCACGGCAATACAATTCACATCCAGGTCCTCGACATAATTATTGATCACAACGCAAGGAATACCGCTGGCGATGGCTTCATCAAGCTGCTGGCGATTAGCGATAATATCGGCAAAGATCACTCCTCCGGTGCCGGTTAAATTAAACGGCAGGTGTGCATCAGCTAAATGAAGCAACAAATCCAGTTTTAAAACTTCGCATAGAGTCCCGATACCACGAATAAGCTCTAACACATAAAAAGAATAGAACATCCCCTCATAACGCGGAATTACCAGGGCAATAGTATTGGTTTTACCGGTAGCCAGGCGTTGCGCAAATACCGAAGGATGAAAATTCAGCTTCTTTACTGCCTCCAACACCTTAATCCGGTTCTTGTCTTTAACTGAAGAGAGTTTATTGATGACCCGGGAAACTGTAGCTACCGAAACACCTGAAGCGCGAGCAACATCTTCAATAGAAATACTCTGGGAGGGAGAGATCTTTTTACGCACAATTAATATAAAGACGGTTTATATTTCTGACGAAGAATAAGCCGGATATTACTCCGGCAAAACCCTGTTTAATATAAGATAGAAGACAGCGAATTACAAATTACCTGACTGCATCACCTACACTAATAGGAGCGCTTTCCTTCTTAATATCACAAGCAGAGATACCTTTACGAACCTGCATAACTTCGAGATTAGCGATAACCGCCTCATTCTTAAACACCCTGAAGGTATCTCCTATTCTCACTCCGGAGTCTTCCCCAAGGTCAATAATCACGAAATTATTGTCCTTATTTACCGCCACCACCTTAGCTGTGGCAGATAAAGGCTGCTGCAAAGAGGTTTCTGATTGCGGACGTACCACTATCGTAGGCAACTCGACAGATGAATCCTGACTTTGCCCGCTTTTTTGTTCTACGACACCACCCAAAGCCAGGCTTTTTTTCAAAGATTCTATCTGGATCGCTTTATCCTTAAGCAGGATATCCATATCGGTGAATCTGCGGTCAAACTTCTTGTTTTCCTCTTGTAACTCCTGGATCTTCCTTTCTAAGGCGACCTTGCGGGCGTTTAAACTCTTTAATTGCCTTCTTAAAAGCGCACTCTCATTCTTGACCGTCTTTAAATTCTCATCGATCTGCAATTTATCGTTTTTCTCTCCAACCAGCTCTAAAGTAATATTATCAATGGCTTTTTGGCTGTAACCCAACTGCTTCTGGCTATACTCCAATTGCCTGTTCAAATTCTGTTTTTCAAGATTCAGATTATTGAGTTCTAAGCTCAACGCACTCTTTTCCCTCTGCAACTGCTCCGCATTGATCTGTGCGGTCTTCAACTGGCTGCGTAACGTTTCCAACTGCATCTCGAGATTAGCCTTAGCCTTAAGGATCCCTGCCCAATAGGCATCGTTGGAACCCAGCGCGGGAGCGGCAGCAACCGCTTCTGCCTGTGTTTCGACTTTTTCTTTAACCGACTTTAAGCGTTCAACCAAATCCTGGTTGGCCTTATTGACCAGATCGAACTGGGTCTGCAATTGATCTTTTTCCTTAGTAACGCGCTCCACATGTTGATTCAGGGAATTAGCTTTTTCCTCTAACTTGCGGTAATCCTTAACTACTTTATTCAACTTTTCATCTAAAGCCGTTTTTTCGCTGGTTAAACTCATATTTTCTTTTAATAACCTTTGCCCTGAAGCATATAATTGTATAGCAAAGAAGACGCTTATTACTAAAAGCCCTGCAAGTGCAATTATGACAATCTTGGCTTTCTGCTCCATCATTCCTCCTTGATAATGATCAGTGGCTTATAAAATATGCCTGATTAAAATAACTATTCCGCTTAACTTATCTATCAAAGCAATTGGGCAAATACTTTTTGCATCACCAAACTTGCCGCGCCTTGGGCCACCGCATTCTCCCTAAGTTCGGAATAAACTATTCCCAAGCCCTCGGTAGTTTCTCGAAACGACCATTCTTTAACAGTGGAATTTACAGTGCTTAAGAATTCCTCTCCGGCATCCTCCAAACCGCCTCCGATAATTACAACTTCTGGGTTCAACAAATTCACCAGGAATGCGATCTTCATCCCCAGGCGCTTGGCAGCCAAATTCAAAGCCGAACGGGCTATCGGGTCATTGGCGCGGTTAGCAATAAACACACTTTTCAGGTCAACATTATTTATATTGCTGGAGGTAAGCCGGAAGAATTTCTCGGCGGCAATTTTATCCCGGTTCAACATTGACCGGGCATCATCAAGAATACCTATATCCATCTCCCACCTTTTCATGAAACAACCTTGATCCATCTGGCATTTAAGAGAATCCTGTTCCATAAAATTATAAATGGAGATTTCTCCCGCGTATCCGCGGGCACCGGTATAGATCTCACCGTTGATCATGATCCCGCAGCCTACACCAGAGAACATATAAATGACATTCTTTAACTCACGGGCTAAATCAAGCCAATGCTCGCCGAAACAGGCGCAGGTCGCGTCATTCTCGATCATCGTCGGCAGATTAAATTCTTTTTCAATAAGATTACGCAAAGGAAGATCTACTGAAGCATAGGTGTAATAATGGTCCATTTTCTGTGGCCAGTGTATAGAGCCATCCCTTTTATTGACTAAACCGGCTATCCCCACGCCTACGCCTTTTATACTGCCGGTATACTCCTTCGAACGGCGGAGTATTTCACGGATGATCTCCAGCACGCATTCGGTAATATCCTTGACCGAAGGACGTGGACGGGCGATCTGGGTTTTAGTAACAATATTACCTTTGAGATCCACCAGGATCCCCACCATATTCATTAAGTTCAGCCCCACGCCGATAATATAACCGGCCTGGTTATTCAGGTCAAGCAAAGTCGGACGCCTCCCACCCTCGGAGACATCCAGTTCTTTTTCATACACCAGATTATGTTTTATGAAATCATCGATATAATTGGAGATGGTAACGACATTGATCCCCATTGAGCGTGAAATATCAGGGCGGCTGATGGGGCCGCGCCTTCTTAAGATATCAAGGATGGTAATATTACGTTTTTCCTTTTCGTTCAATTCTTCTTTCTTAAAATCCAAGGTTTGCATTTATTTGATTCCCTTAGGTTTAGGTATACCGGCACATCAGTCCATATATTTTTTGTTATTTTAATTTATACTACTAAAGCCCGCACAAGTCAAGTATTTTTAATTGAAAAAAACTGCTTGACAATACTTATTAATCATAGTAGTCTATGCTTAACTATATTAAGGTATATAAAAAATAGCCAGTGATCCCAAAAAATGGAAAACAAATATTTAAAAACCAAAGATGTTCTTAAAAAAATAGGCATCTCTCGTACCACGCTTTTTTTATGGTTCTGGAATAAAAAGATCCCGGAAGTCAAAAGAGACCGTAACGGGCACAGGATATTCACTAAAAAAGACATAGAAAATATCTTGCATTATAAAAACAAGTTGATTCTTCCATAAAGATGCCTTCCCCTTTTGCGGCATTGCGATACAAAAGGCCGGGCAGGATACCTTGATGCCACTGATAAATTTACTTCCGGAAACCGTAAAGAAATCACCGCATCCTACCAAAAAGGATACTAAAGCCCCCGTTATCCCCCAATTGTCGCCAGAAATACCTTTTAAATTACCTTTAGTTATCATCGTCCCTTTATTCCTGCTGATCCTCGGCGGCCTGTTCGTGCAGGTAAACGGCAACGAAAAGAAACTTGCCGAATTGAACAAAAAAAGCACTGAATTAAAGACCGGCAGGAAGAAACTGGATGAACTCACTGCCAAGAAAAAAGAAATCGAAGGCTCGATCGCATTCTTAAAAGAAAATTCTCAAAACAAGACCATCTGGACACAAAAACTTTACCTGATCCACAAACTTCTTCCGGCGCAAGTATGGCTAACCAATATAAACCTGGAATCAAAAACTACAAAGCCGGATAGTTCAAAGGCCGACCTTAAGGCAAAACCGCAGACAAATACGATATTGACTATAAAAGGCTCGGCTACATCTCTTGTTGAACCAGAGATAATCTCTTCGATCACCCAATTCGTGGAAGCGCTGAAAAAAGACGCGGATTTTGTTAAAGAGTTCCCGGATATTAAACTTGGTTCGTTGCAATCTGATAAAAGAGGCAATTTAATAATCATGAGTTTTGTGATTTACTGCAAATCCTAAGTATATGGCCGCGATAAACTTCAATCAACTATCCAAAGATCCAAGAATAAAATCCGCACTAATAATACTTGTGCTGATACTTATTGTGGCTGGGTTCTTAAAACTGGCCGCAGGCCTTTGGATTAAGAATTCCAGCCTTAACAAAGAAATAAACAAGATAAAGGCAGAGATCGCCAATGCCGGGAATCTGGCAGTAATGCAGGCGGCTTTGGATAAAGAAAGCGGCAAACTAACCCAGGAATCAAAAGAAAACGAGAAGAAATTCTTCACGGACATTGAAGAGGTATTAACCAGGATGAACCGCTTTGCGCAAACATCCGACATCAGCATCCGAAGCATCACCCCTGCAGAAAGGGTGCGAATGGAAATATCCGGGCGAAAGGATATATCACTGGAAATGCTTTCCCTTGAAATAAGGTTAAACTGTGATTACAAACAACTCCTGGTGTTCTTAAGCAAAATAGAGAACTTCGATAAGCTGATCATTATAAATGACATCCGGATACAAAATAACCCTCAAGATATCTGGAACCACGAGGTGCAACTGAAATTTAGGATACCTTTACTAATTTATGCAAAGGGACAATGAAAAGATATAACTCAAGGGTATTACATATATTATTTCTTATATTAATATACAGTATTAATTTTTCTATAATTACATTTGCACAAAACGAAGAATTTGTTTATAATGAACTGGATAAACATGACCCTTTTCTTCCGCTGGTGGATGCAAAGGGTGAATTAAGAAGGGACTTCAAAAAACCGACCATAGAAAAAGCCGCCCCAAAGGTAACATTGATGGGGATAAGCAAGCTCAAAGATAAGTTTTACGCCTTGATTGATGGAGAACTGGTAAAAGAAGGCGAAGTCTTCAAAGAAATGACGATCGAAAAGATTACCCCGGATATGGTGGTCGTAACTTATGGAGGAACCCTATTTGAAATTAAATGGGAAGCAGATAAAAATGCCAATAAAAATGATGAGAATAAATAAACCGCTTGTATCGATCTTACTCCTGGTCTTTACTCTTTCATCATCGGAATTGATTTATTCACAGGAGAAACCCGCTCCGCAAACAAAAACATCCCCGGCAGCAAATCTTATCAGCCTTAACCTCAAAGACGTGAATATCGAGGATGCATTAAAAATTATTTCAGAGGCAAGCGGCATGAATATCATCCTGGATAAGGATGTCAAAGCAAAGATAAATGTAACCCTAAAAGACGTGTCCTGGCAAACCGCCTTAGACAACATCTTAAAGACAAATGAGTTTACTTACCGGACACAGGATAATATCATCCGTGTCATGACATTGGCTACCGTGAAAAAAGAGGATGAAACACTGCCTTTATCCACAAAGATCATTACGCTTAACTTTGCCAAAGCAGAGGAAATCCAGAAATCACTGACTAAAATGCTCTCGCCCAGAGGCAGTATAGAAGTAAACATCCCGACAAATTCCCTGATCATAAATGATTCCCCGGATATAATCTTGAAAATGCATGATATTATCACCAATTTAGACAGGCGCACTCCCCAGGTAATGGTAGAAGCCTTGATCATCAGCGTTAAACGCACCGATCTTTTAGGTTACGGCGTAAACTGGACAGCACAAAATAAAAACCGTGCCGATAGATCCGTCAAACAAGTGCTCAAATCCACCGCCGGGACCGCGCTTGATCTTATTACCCGCAAAAGCATCCTGCCTACATGGCAGTTAGACGCCGAGATTACTGCCTTTGCTTCGGATGACCGTGTAAGCATCCTGGCTAACCCACGGGTCCTTACTTTAGATAACCTTCCGGCACAGATCGAGATCAATGAACAAGTGCCTTATACTTATGTTTCCACCAGCACCCAGAGCTCATCTTCAGTCACCAGCACACAATTTAAGGATGTGGGGATAAAATTAAATGTTACTCCCCATATAACCCAGGATCAAACCATCTCCTTAAATGTCCAGGGTGAACAAAGTTTCGCCGCGGCCTTCGTAGGCACCACTAACGAACCTTCTATTGATTCCCGTAAAGTATCCACCAATTTTATGCTCCAAGACGGATATACCGCGGTAATCGGGGGGTTAAAGAAAAAGGATATTTCTACAACGGTTGAGAAAATCCCTCTTTTAGGGGATATCCCCTTTCTGGGAAAGATCCTTTTTAGTAAAATAAAAAATACCACCACCGACCAAGAGCTGATAATTTTTATCACCCCGCATATCATGGACGGCATGCTCATGACAAAAAGGGAAAAACGCAACTTTACAGATTCAAACGAAGAACTCGCCGGCTTAACCAAAGCGAAAAAAGAACATCTAAGAAATTTCATCATTGCCGATGCTTTAAATAAAACGCCCCTTCCGGCGAAAAAATAACCCAAATCCGCTGAATGAACATAAAAAACCTATTCTCTTTTGGTACAAAAGAAAAAAATAAAAAATCTGTCGGCCTGGATATCGGCAGTTGTAATCTCAAGGTGGTGGAAATCGAGAAATCCGGTTCAAACAGTCTTATTACCGCTGCCGCAATGAAAGATATCCGGGAAACCAAAGATCTCTCCCTTGAGATAAAACAAATCCTTGATGAAGCGCACATCCACACTAAAGAAGCCAATATCTCCTTGTCCGGAGAAAGCGTAGTTGCCCGGCATTTATCACTACCTAAAATGAGCGAGGATGAATTAAGAAAGGCGATCCTGTTCGAGCTTGAAGATCATATACCTTTTAAGCCGGAAGAAGTATATTTTGACTTTCATATTGTAGGAGATGAACCTAATTCCGCTAACCGGATGCGGGTTTTCTTAGTCGCCACACGCAAAGAAATGATCGATATGCGCATAGATTTGATCCGTAAGGCCGGGCTTGAACCGCATCTGATCACCATGGATGCATTGACCATGATGAACACCCTTTATTTCAACTACCCGGCAAAGAACCAAACCAATATTACCTTCCTGAATATCGGGGACAAGATAACTAATCTGGTAATTATGCGGGAGAAGATCCCCTATTTTGTCCGGGACACCCGTTTTGGAGGAGAATCCGTAACTTCTTTGTTGCAAACCAAACTGGAATTAGACCGCAAAGCTGCCGAGGATCTGAAATTCAATTTAAAGAATGCCCACGAGGATGTTTCAAAGATCATCAAAACCACCCTGGCAACACTACTGAATGAGATCTTTGTTTCTATTGATTTTTTCGAGAATTTAACCGAACAAAAGATCCAGGAGATGTATATAACCGGAGGCTCATCCCAGCTCTACGGACTGAAAGAATTCTTAGGCGGATATTTAGGGCTTGAGATCGTAACTCTTGACCCATTAAAGAATTTATCCATTTCTCCGAATATCCCTGCGGAAAATGTCACCAAACTCTCCCCTTACCTTGCCGTTGCCATAGGCCTTGCCCTGGAAGAGTAAAAATAAACAGGTTCAATTCCTCAATTTAATATCAACAGTTAAACTTTCTGAAATCGGATTTTGCCTAAAGATGGCAATTGCGGTAATTACAACACGTATTAACGAAGAAGAGGTATCCGTCCGGCTAAAAGTTATGCTTCCAATATGATTAGATACTAATTCAGTTGTGGGATTAGCCCCGGAGGCAGAAGTATAAGTAGATTTCACCAGCTGCGAATTCCCATTAACAGAATAAGCTAAATAAGAACCCTCATTAAAGGCTGAACCCCACTTAAGCTCATTGCTGGAGGTTAAATCAAGATTGCTGTATATCCCTACCGGGATCTGGAAATTGATCACGCTTCCGGGTTGAGGCTCATTAGAAGAGGGGGCCCAGCTAACAAGATTGGAAATACTGACCTTGCTGGGGCTGGAAAGGCGCAGTTCCTGATTTATCCGCTCCAAGGCAATACGTGCAGATTCCTTTGCCTGAAGTTTAGCCTCATTAAAATCGCCGTAGTTCCTGGAGGTAGTTAACAGGACGCCGGAAACTGCAACCGTCAGCCCAAATACCCCCACCACCGCCATAAGCTCAAGTAAAGTGAATCCCCCGGATAATCTAAACCGCAATACATCCTTTAGCATAAGGTTTAACCTTTATTCACTACGGTGGTAGAGACCGATCTTTGGATAACCCTGCCTCTTTGCAGCCATCTTACGGTTACTGTGACATGGAACAACTGATTTGACCCCGTAACCGTAACTAACAAAGGATTCGCCTGCCCTGCCGGAGGCACTAACCCTGCAACAGGAAAAGTCTTATTGTGATAATTCGTCATGATCATACTAATATTGGATTGGGAGATCTCCTCTATCTTAGACTGTGCCGCATTAAGCGCAAGATCCTCCATCTGGTTAGTTTCTGAAAGCACTGAAGTCTGGACTAAAACACCCAAATAAATCCCCGCGGCCGTGGTTAAAATAGCAGCCGCAACCAATACTTCCAATAAACTGAACCCTCTGGAAAACGGATTATTCTTAGTAGCTTTTTTCATACTATCCTTAAAAATCCGATAGGCCGATCGTCCGCCAGGATGAATCACCGGCGAAAACCAACCCGACTCTCGGACGGTCAGAGCTATTGGCACCTCTACCGAAACGCGTTTCATAATTAAAGACCTTGGAAGGATTAGAAACCCTGTAATCACTACCGCAATAAGATAAACTTGGAATATTTAATTTAGACGAATCCGGCAGTTGGATAAAAGCTCCGTTTACTACCCTTTGGGTAGACCCCCAATTCTCTAAAACATACGGGTCGGTAGAATACGGGGTAACTATGGCGGCATTATATATATGCTTTACGCTTACCGGATTTGCTTTTTGATATTCATCTGCCTCGCGCGCCGGGTCATAGGTATACTTGGCATTATAATTAGTGCGCACTTTACTTTCAAGATCAGTTTTTAAATCCCGGCGCAGGATATAGACGTCATCGGCAATATCTGCAGTCCCCTTATCATAAAAATACACATAGGGGTCACTGGGGTCGTACACACCCCAGGAAATCCCATTATAAGACATACCCTCTATCGCGGACTTACTTGACAGGTCCAAAGTTGTTCCTGACAAAGTCAACCAGCTGGTTATCTTGGCTGACCAGGAAGTATCACTCTCTGAAGGCATCCAACTCGCCCCTGGCTTACCCCATCGCGGGTCCGTAACCACATCGGCATTAGTATAATTATAATGCTCATCATAATACTGATAGTACTGGTGGCTAAGTAACGGCATAACTTGCGGCTCGGAAAAACTGCTGGAAACTGTGTACACTGCCCGTTGTGTAATGATCTCCGCCGGCTGCCACTCTAAACCGGTGTATTTACTGGTAACAGCCACATCATCTTGAACACGGTTCTTATCGCTATCTCCGTCAGGATCAAGATTATAATCGCCTTTTATATATATATTATTGGAACTGGCGACACTTAACCCCCCATCAGGGAGACGTTGTCCGTTAACTAACATGACCCCGGTACTGCCGGACCAATCATTCGGATTATAACCCGCCAGGTCGATATAAAGCACTCCATTAAAATTCGGCATCTCATTCTCGATCTTCTGTTTAAGCTGTGCGATGTCGATCTCCAAAACCTTACTGGGGCTATAACGTAAACCCCAACGGGCAGGATGAAGCGCATTATAAAAACTCTTATCGGTTGTACAGTCAGAGATCGGATTGACAATCGGGGCAACTGCGCCATAATTAGTGTACAATATATCTGCATCGTCCCAATCAACACAACCATCACCAGTAAGGTCTGCGGACAACCCCGGGCCGCAAGAATCCAGTTGATCCCAGAATATTTGCTCATCCTGCCAATCAACTTGTAAATCCCCGTTCACATCACCAAGAAGCGGGCCTTCCGGGCCAATATATATCCCCCCGTTCTTAGCCTTTTTCTTGATTTCAGCATTGCTTGTTTGTGAACTGACTATTTTGCCCGGATCAATAAAACTTCCTCCCTGGGAGGCATCCTGGATAAAGGTCCTATCTTGGCCTCTGGCATTAAGGGTGAGCCCATTACCATCCTGCTCTGCCAGCCATGCCTGCCAGGCGGCACTTTGATTTGAAGTATTTAAAATATACCCCTGGGTAGCTAAACCAGTAACAGTATCATCGGCCTGGGCAGGGTTTTTGGCGTCATCTCCGTATTGCAAATCCTCCCACCACTCCCGGTTGATCCCATCGATCATATTAGAGGCATTCATCGCCCAATCATTGGTCGCAAGAAGATACTGCCGCTCCCAATCACCATAACGTTCAGAAAGAGCCGGATAAGTGCCGTCATAATTGGCCTTCCATTTCTGCCAAAACTGCTGCCATACCCCATTAGCCATATCCGTGCCGTATTTGCTGTACATCTGCCTAAAGACATACTCTTCATTACCGTCGTCAATCCCAGCTAACCCGGTAATGTTTTTAGTGGTGGATAGCAACTTTACTGGCAAAGAGTTACCCGCTAATTCAGTGATTGCCTGATTAACTAAATTAGCGTTAGTAATGTTCCAATAGGCGGGGTTAAGCCCATTGACCGGATAATTATTAGTATTCCAGGCGGCAGTGCCGGCATTATCTAAAAGATAATATGGCAGGATCTTTGTAGATGCAGAACTCAAATTCCCATATTTAAAAGTCACATTACCGGTACTTACATGATACTGTGAGTTGTTATACATACGCCTTAAATCCGACCAAACAAGAGGAGTGCTTTGATCACCCTGATAAGTGGCATAAGTAGTGTTAAAGACCCGTTTTATAAATCCTTTCCCTGGGACATTGGACCCAGAGGTAAGCTCGGTCAGGAAGTAGAAACCGGGGTTATTGGTTAAAAGGATATCTCCATTAGCATGTATCCCGCCGTAATTACGGCCGTCATAAACCTCGGAACCAAAGGTATGGTCTGTAGGATAGAAAAAGAAATACTGGTACGGGGAAACCTGGCCCAGGCGGTATTCGATCACCCGGGTCACGCCGTTTACTGTTGCCTGGGAATGAATGACAACCACTCCGGTATAGGAGTTATTTATCTCTTCCGGGTACGCCTTGACCAAAAAAGACCGGCCGTTGGCAAAGTAATTGCCTGCACCATCTAATTGAGCGCCGGTGGCAGTAATCGGGACTGGAGCGACAAACTCTACAGTAATACTTCCTTTTGTAACATTCTCATTACTGGTTACCGGTGTATTCCTGTCCTTATGGGTAAACCAGGTAAAACCTACGGCGGCTTCTTCAGCATAAGCATAAGCAATACCGCGTTCGGCTTCATACAAGGCTTGCATTGAATTGTTCCGGCGGCGGGCAAGGTTAGTTTCATTTATTGTCCGCAAAACAACCACCGCCGACACGCCCATAAGCATCACCATGACCAGTAAAGAAAAGATGAGAACAAAACCTCTTTGATCTTTTAAACCAGCTGATCCTGTGAACGGCTTAGCTGACATATACCCTATAGAACCTCTTTTTGCGGAACCCGCTGCCTACACATTTCATGCAAAACAGCGCACTAAAAGTATGTTTTCCTGTCTTATTTAAAGCATACCACATTTTAGAGGCAAAAACAATCTTCTAAGATGTTCGTATGATTGAAGTATCAGGATAAAATAAAGCTTGAGAAAAGTTAAATATGATGATTAAAATTAAAATCCGTAGGGCTTATCTCCTCCCAAAGGGATTGAGTACCGGCAAGCAAATCCGCAGCCCCCAACCCGCCTTGTCCTGCCGAGCCGAAAATGGTATTATATTCAAGAAAAGCTGACGGGGACGTAGCATGATAACTTGTAGAAGTCCCCGGGCTAAAGGTGTATTTTGAATATATACCTGTTCCATTAGGACGGAACCTTTTGAAACCATAAAAATCCGGGGTATCATACATAGCCGACCATTTGTTTTTTAACTGCACAAACGCACCGATGATCTTTGGCTGATACGACCAAGCCGGGGCAGTGCCAAAAGATTCATTCTGCCAGCGTTCCAGCACTATCCCTTGCGGAGCCTCCGGAGTAGCTACGGCTACATTATAAACCGTCTCGCTTGTAACTTTATTGGGCATATATTGCTGGTTATACGCATTATATGCGTAACGAATAACACTCTGTAAATCCGTCAGGTTAGCCGGAGGGGCAGAATGGATATTAAAAGAATTAGGCAAAATAAACTGCTCCTGGCACTTTTGTTCCAAAGCCAGCAATGCCGCCTGTTTATCGGCCTGGGTAACTGCATTCAGATAGGTAGTTAATTCCGCACTGATATAATTCAGTTCATACGGGTATCCTGGAGGATATAATGACATCGTGGGATACTGCGGATCGTTGAATTGTGCGGATAAGGTATAAAACCGGCTGTTAGTTATCACCGCAGAAGGTTTTGAAGTATAATTAGGATTACTGGGGTTATGATTAAAAGACCCTTGCAGAAAAACATTGTATGGGGAAACTACTACCAAGCCATTACTGTTTCCGGCAAGACCGGCATCCGGCAATTCCTGGGCATTAACCAGTTTAATTCCATATTTAGCGTTATTAGCCGCCTCATCTACCCTGACATAGATCACATTATTATTGATAAGAACCCCGGACGCCTTCAGTTGTGCGACATCGATCTCTATTACTTTTTGTAAAGACGGCTGGACCTCTGACGGCGTCGGAGAAGAATATCCGGAGTATAAAGGATTGACAAACTGCTTGATCGTGAGCCAGGAGGGCAAATTATTCAAATCCCCGATCACACCCCCGTTAAGCAGGATTTGCGGCGAACTGCCGCCAGAAATATTTCCGTCGATATAAAGCCCGTTGTTTTGAGCTAAATCCGAATAATATCCCGGGATCTGCTGCGGGGCCATATCCTTTGCCCCGGAACTGTATTCTTTGATCTTGCCCGACAGGCTGTTTGCATTTAACCAGGCGTTCCAATCGCTTGCTTGATAAGCAGTGTTTAAAAAATTAACCGTTGCCGTAGCATTAGTCCGCTGATACTTCTTGTTAGTTAAGAAATCGGGATCAATATAGTTGTATGCCGCAATCAGCTGATTCCAATACAGGTTATCGGCGATATTGCCATTGGCATCATAAAACTCTACATCCTGCTCCGGGCCTCCGGTAGAAGGAACCCCGTAATTATATTTACTCCAGGTCCAGCTTTGAGCCAAACTCACCGGCAGATCCACTCCATTAAAAGTTGCAGTTTTGTACGTATAACCGGAAGGCGGATCATAGTAAAAATGCCGGTTGACATTCCAGAGAGGATACGGCGGCCAGGCACTGGGGGGAAAAGAACTGCTTTTCCAGGGATAAGGATTGGATGGACTGTATATATGCGGATTAGCCAGCTCTGGCAGGAACACCCTGCCGTCACGGGATCCATCCATATCATCTAATTGATACGGCGCCTCATAAGAAAAAGAATGTTTTGAGATATACCCGGAACTATTTGTCGATATCTCTGCCATATCAATAAAATTGACATTGTGCAGATAAATATTGCCGTTAACGAATATCTTCCCGACACCTTTACCATCAAAAGTCCTGTTGGATAAAGTAGTACTGCCGGGATAATAAAAGAAACACTTGAACATTGAGTTGCGGCTGATCTTATACCGCACCAGCTTTTGCGCGCCATTGACAACCGCCCGGCTTAATACCCAAGTTTCCCCTGGTTGAGCCGGATCAGTATAAGTCTTTATTTCAACCCGCTCCGCGGGGTTTTGCGGATTAACGATTGTATAAACCCACCCGGTGGCGCTATTATACTGCACACCCGGATCAGTAATACTGACAGCCTGCGGAGTTGCAACCAATTGCAGGTCATCGACTAAACCATTGCTATCTATATCGGTTGCCGCGATCTCATGGGTCCGCCAGTTCCAGGCGTTATTACGCGACTCAACAAAGGCATATTCCGTGCCTTTTTCCGCCAAATAAAAGGCGCGAATCGCATCCCTCTGCCTTTGCACAGACTGATTATGCACAAGAGAGCTTGTAACATAGGCGCCGGAGAGGATAAAAACAACCATTGCCACTAAAAGCGTGGCAATTAAGATCATTCCTGTCTTATTATCTTTGAGATTAACCATCTGCTAACTCCTTAGAAAAAGTATAGCATGCACTCATCTTGTAATTCCAAAGGGCATTTTCGGCTAATTCCTGAAGTTTACTTTGGACGACTGCGTATGGGATAAAGGCCCCCGCCGCGCATTCTTCTGGTTAGTTATCGAAATATCCAATGTGCTTCCGGAGACAGTAAATGCCAGATTTTGAGTATTAGTTGATAAAACCCTTATCGGGGAATTTGCTATGGGGTTATTAGAGGAATCCAGGATCCTGCGCAAGACACTTCGGCTGTTTGTATCTAAGATAAACTGGATCTTATTACCGGCCTGGGATTCTGCGCCCCAAAGCATATTACCGCTGGCATCATAGCCAACCGGGACCTGAAAGATTATGTTTCCGGCAGAGATTTGCACTTTTCCGGCATTGGTCCCGTAAAGGTCATTGATCATCTGCTCCAATGCCTGGCGGGCCTGGTTTTCAATTTCCTGCTTTGCAAAACCAAGATCAAGCATCTGTTTATTGCTGTTTAAAACCAGAAACACCGTGCCTAATATCGCCCCGAACAGCACCAGAGAGATCATGACCTCAATAAGAGTAAAGGCCTTTTTTCTCATTCTTGTTTTTTTGCTATTGCCGTGGATATCTCAACCGGAGAATCTATCCGGGAATTGTTATTTTGATCAAAGAAAGAGAACACCCCCTGGTCCCACCGGCCTTCGCCGATAATCCGGTTGCCGTGCTGCGGCCAGGCGGCAACGATCCGGATATTAATCAGGCGGTTATTACTGCCTGCGGCATAAGATGCAGTGGTAAGGATCTTGCCGTTAATAATGCCGGTTATCGCGGATTCCTGATTATTGAAACTGCCGATAATATTATCGAAAGGCGTGGCCTTTATCTCTTCGAATTTTGTCCGCACCTGCGAAATCGCGGTAGAGATATTAACCGACGTCTCCTCTAATCCATTGCAATAAATTAAAAGGCTGAATATCCCTAATAATACCCCCACAAGGATGATCGAAGAAACCATGATCTCAAAAAGGGTAAACGCCTTTTTTCTCATTTATTGATGAGCTTAGTCAGATTAAATATTGGCATAAACATCGCCACAACAATAAAACCTATAGTAACACCCATAAATGAAATTACCAGCGGCTCGATCAACGAGGTAAGCTCATTAAGGGAATCGGTAACCTGCACTTCATAATAATCCGAGATCTTCGTAAGCATTCTTTCCAACTCGCCGGTTTGTTCTCCTACCGCGATCATTTTTACGACAAACGGAGGAAACTTCCCTGTTTGCTCCATAGGGGCAGAGATCGTCTCTCCTGCGCGCATATTAGTCCGGATCTGTTCCGTAGCCAACTCGATCACCTTATTGCCGGAGACTTTACCGGCGATCTCAAATGCCTCTAAAATACTTACCCCGCTTTTTACTAAAGTAGCCAGGGTCCGGGCAAACTTGCTGATCGCGATCTTTTTGACTATCTGGCCAAACACCGGCATATCCAGCTTAAAGGCATCGAATTTGATCCTGCCTTTTGGGCTGTTAATGAACTTCACAAAAGAAATATAAGCAACTACCCCGATAACCACAACAAACGGGAAGAATTTTACCCCCACATCGCTTATAGTCACCAATAACTGTGTCGGGGCAGGCAGGTCTCCTCCAAGGCTGGTAAAAATACTCTTGAATGTCGGGACAACCTTAAGCAGCAAGAATGCTACAATAATCCCGGCCATGCTCAAAATCAGTATCGGATAGGTAAGGCTTGAGGTTATTTTACGCCGAAGGTTCTCTGTCCGTTCAAGATAATCCGCCACCCTCTCAAGGATCTCATTCAAACTGCCGCTGGATTCCCCGGCTCTTATCATATTCTCGAATATACTGGGAAAGGCATCAGGGTATTTTGCAAAAGAAGCGGATAAACTGTTCCCGGCCTCAATATCACTTTTAATATTCACCACGATTTTCTTAAGATAGGGGTTTTCTACCTGGTCATGGAGTATGTTCAACCCGGTAATAAGAGAAACCCCCGAATCGATCAACGTCGCTAACTGGCGGGATAAAACCACCAGGTCCATCGGCTTTACCTTGCCTTTAGGCTGTTTTGGATGCAGGCCCGGGGCAGACTTCTTCTGGGTTTCTTCCAAAACTACATCAATAATGGTTAAATTATTCTTTTTTAGTTCATGGATAACACTGGCTTTATCCTGGGCATCCATGGTTCCGTTGATCGGGCGTGATTCTTTATCTTTTGCAGTATAAATAAACTTAGGCATCCGGATTCTCCTTTGATTTTACAATAGAGCTGTCCTCGACATCTCCTGATACTGGATAGTTATCCTGCAAGGCCTTCTCGATCTGCTCCTTGGTCCCGATCATCGAAACCAGTTTATAATGGGACACTTTCTCTATCTCAAGCGTCGCCGCCTTATCTAAAGGATTAACCATGGCGATAGCCAGGACATCACCCATTTTCTCCAAGGGGACACAATGGTATTTGTAAGCTATCTCTCTGGGGATCAGACCTAAAACCTCTTTTGATATCTTATATTTCTCGATCGGTAAATAAACCACTTCTGTCTGGCTGGCTAAAACCAGGCTCAATATCTCCTGGGAAACGAACTTATTCTCGGTCAGGATATCCCCTAAAAAACCCCCGTTCTTTTTCTGTATATTTAACGCCTCTTCAAGCTGTTTTTCCGTAATTAAGCCGCGCCTGATCAGCATCTGACCGATCAGGTTCTTCTTGGCTACTATTCTTTCGCTATGGCGCTCATTCCCCATATGATGTCCTCTTTACTTTATTATATCTGCAAACAATATAATCACAAGATTAATTTGGCTTAAGTTTCCTGTTTTAATCATCCCGGCGTTAAAAACCACTTTTATTTAGATAACCCATCGCGGATATCCTCGGGTAAACTCTCATCCTGCAAACACGACTGCAACAAATTAACACTATAATCGTCTTTTCTTGCTTTTAAATACTGCAATGCCTCCTGGCGTAAAGCCGTATCCCCGTCTTTCAGGGCTAATCCTAAAAGCCGGGTGCTTTCTATATCCCGCATCCGGCTTAAAGTAAAAACTACCTTTCTGCGGATCGTGGCATCGGGGTTCTTAAGCGGAATACTTAAAACTTTGATCACCTCGGGATTATCCATCGCCCCGATAATCTCAATCAGGTTCTTGACAATATACGGCTTGGAGTTATCGAACATTCCTTCGTTAATAACAGCTAAAAGATCTGCAACAGGCATGTTCTCCAGGACTTTTCCCACCATCCTTCTTCGTAAATAAGCTTCGAAATATTTACCTTCCGGGACACCGGTTTCGAATAAAGCCTTATCCAGTAATAATTTTATGGTAATAGGCCTTAATAAACCTGCACAAAGCGCTACGCCCTGCCAATCATGGCCAAGATCAATCCTCTTTACCAAGTCATCTACCAGGTTAACAGCGACTATCTCGATAATTCTTGAATACTCCTGGATACCGGCAGGATTCTCCGTGTAAACCCGCAAAATGTCTTTTATTGAAGCGAAATTCTCTATTTTTAAGAAAATGTCGGTTATTTTTACCAGAAAAGGTGTCACCACAGCAAATAGCGCCTGCTGGTTCTGCGCCTTTTCATCATAAAGCTTTAACAGCCGGGAAAGGAATTGAGGTAGCATCTTGTTTTGCGGATGCTGCATCAGGACTTCTAAGATCTCACGGCAATACCCTACAAATACTTCCGGATTGATCTGCTCTTCCTTAAAAGCCTTAATTAATTTTTCCCAAACTGCCTCCATCTGTGAATCAGCGCCCAGCGATAATAATTCTTTCATCAATTGACCGAAATTTACTAAAGGCAATAATTTGATCAATGTCTTCATCGGCAGATCAACGATCTTTTTTGCCTTATCGCTTGCGGATAAACTATCCCATGAAGAACTATCCAGGATCCACTCGCACTCCTCCGGCTCTGCCCCTAACTGCTTCAGTTCTTTCTTCAAGAGAGGGGCGATTTTCTCTCTTTTTGCCGGATCGGATAAAAACCTGTCCACCATATTCTTCATCTTTAAGATATCCGTATCTTTTTGCAGATACTGGTTCTTTAATACATCCACTATCACGTCTTCCGGGAGCTCACGGCTTAACTCATGCATAATATTGATTCTTTTATCATCCTTACCGATGATCTCTGCACCTTCTTGAGAAAAGATATTCGCCCTTAACGCAGGCTCCATGGACAATATGGTTTTAGCCAGGTCTTCTTTATATTTGGCAAAATCCTGGCCTTTTTCAATCGCCTTCTGCCCAAGCCGCTCTATGCTTTTAGCCATAATCTCGGCTTTAACTGCCTCCTTATTCTTTCCGGAGCTTTTACTGGCTTCTTCGCCCAGCTTATCTAAAGCCTGGGCGATCTCCTTGGCATGCCCAGAGACTTGCCCAGGCAGATCCATTTTATCCCCTGATGCAGGGAGTTTGCCTAAAAGATAATCCACCAGCATGATCTCTTCAAGGCTTTCTTTTTCCTTTGTCTTTTTCTTTGCGATATCATAGGTTACTTCATTAACCTGGATATGCCTGACATTCTTTTCCTTTAACATATCCGAAATACTGGCTTCGCTTTTGCCTTGAGTATTCAAGATCATGATAAAAGAAGCCAACTCATCGACCTCAACACCTTTTTGAAAGGAAATGCTCTCTACCCCTAAATTCCGCAAGACCGAAATAAATGAATCCAGAAAGAAACTTGCCAGTTCCTTGCCGACTTTCTTTTTATTTACAATAATCGTCTGTCCGACCACCGCGATATTTAAAAGATCCACATCGCTAAAAACCTCCGAAAGTTTCTTATGCGCATCTTCAACCGATTGAATGCACATTTTATTATTAGGAGGATAAAGCATAAGATTGACCCCGGCCATATATATCCCTTTTATCACCGCCGGAACAAGGCCCCAGACCTTCTTATCCAAAGACACCAGCATTTTTTCCTGGGAAGAGCTTTCCATCAACGATTGTGCATAGCTCATCGTCCGGTCATAGAGTGCACCTTTACCCTCTTTAGCGACCATGGCGTATTGATCAGCCCGCACCTGGTCTTGAGCCTTCTTGAAATTATAATACAGCTCGCCGGCGATACTATTAAGTTTATCCGGATTGATGCGCTCTTTTAAATCTCCCAGCTGGGAATAAAGATGTTTGGTTTGTTCACTGCCGATAGCGTTCAAAAGTATATTCCTGATCTCTGCTGTAGCGAAACTGAACTCATCTTTTCCGGATGCACCTTTTTGATAGATCAACCCTATCTTCTTGGCGGATTCCATAAGATCAAGGACATATCCCCGGTCATCACTATCGATCTTATGCAGCAGGTCGACCTGAAAATCATCTCCAATAACCGCGGCCTTAGCGATCATGGATTTTGTTTCATCATCTAAATCTGCAAGCCGGCTTTTGATCGCCTCTTCAAAGGAGGATGGCAAATTTTCTCCGGTAAAAGGTTTTATTGCCCAATTGCCATTCTTATAATATATAAATTCTTTCTCGATCAGGTATTTCAACAGCTCCTCCACAAAAAGAGGGTTACCTTTTGTCCTTTGATAAATTATGCCGGCCAGGTCCTTAGTCACTAAAATGTTGGAGAATATGCTTGAAACCATTTTTTCGACATGTTGCTCGCTCAATGCGGACAAATTAAGGTCCTCGATGTTCGCCTGGAATGGTTCTTTTTTCAATAGATCAGCTAAAGGCGATTCCCCAATCCCTGCGATGGATAACCCTTGATCGGAAAAAGCGGCTAACAATAGAACCGCTTCTTTCCGGCTGGATTGTGAAAAACGTTCCAATACAGTCAAACTTTGAACATCCAGATAATGCAGATCATCAAAAACCATACAAAGAGGCAGTTTTTTGGCAATATTATGCAGCACCTTTATAAAAGCCTCGATCAAATCCGTGTCCTCATATTTATCAACAGTTGCCTTGGAAATGCTTTTAAGGGGCTCTTTTAATACAGGCATAAAAACGGTTAAGGCATTGGCTTCTGTGCCAGTCAGTCCTTCGAACAGATCCGAAGGTATCTTTTCCAGGCTCAAGAAATAATCATTCAAAAGCCTCCCTAAGGTATAAAACGGCTGAAGCAGGAACTTATCTTCGCATTTCGCGGAGAAGATCAACGCTTCTTGAGGCCGAATAGACCTTTCGAATTCATGCAGCAGGCGGCTTTTACCCACACCAAGCGGGCCATTGATCAATACAAATGAAGCCGTAGAAAGAAATGCCTGTTTTAAAGCGCCATTTAACACCTCAAATTCATGTTCCCTGCCGACCAAAACCGGACAAGGAAACCTTTCTAAAAGGCCTTTTTTCCAGAATAGATCCGTAGTGATCTCTGATACAGTAGAGGCGCAATTCTTACCTTTTTGTTTCGAAATATAGAGGGCTTTATCGGCAAGATTGATCAATTCTACAGGGTCCGAGCTGTCTTGAGGATACCCGGCAATACCGACACTAATAGTAACATGTATCTCTTTCCCGGAATGCTTCTCCCGGAAACGATGGGTATCTACCTTTGAAATTAACCTGCCGGCAATAGCTAAAACATCCTTGGCATCGATATTCGGGATAATGATCGTGAATTCATCTCCGGCATAACGTATCTTTTTATCACTGACCTTGGTATTTTCTTTAATGATCAGCGAGAGGTCTTTTATTATCTCATCTCCGCTAAGATGGCCATAACTGTCATTTATCATTTTAAAGCCATCCATATCCAGCATGAACACCCAGAGGTTCTGTTTATTGATACGCGCCTCTTCAAGATCTTTAGGCAATTGTGAATAAAGATACCGCCGGTTGAATAATCCGGTAAGGTCATCGATGAAAATAAGATTTTCCTGCGAATCTGGCATAATATTTAATCCTTTGCGGTTACCCTGTATACTTCCTCGATAGTGGTCACGCCTGCAAGCGCCTTGGCGATCCCGTCATTTCGTAAAGTGATCAGGCGGCCGTCTTTTATGGCAAATTCCTTGATCTGATCAAAAGGTTCTTCTTTAATTACCAGGCTCTTTATATAATCATCTACCGCCAACGCCTCCAATAAAGCCACCCTGCCTTTATACCCGGTATTGTAACAATTACTGCAGCCTTTACCCTGATAGAATTTTACCTCTTTGCTAGGAGGGATACCCAATTCATGCAGCATATAATCCGGAACATTCATAAAAGGCTCTTTGCATTTCGGGCATATCTTACGGCAAAGCCTCTGGGCACAAATTAAAACCAGGGAAGAAGCCACCAAATAACGTTCTACTCCCATATCAATAAGCCTGGCAAAGGCAGTGATCGCATCATTAGTATGCAAGGTGCTTAAGATCAACTGGCCAATCAAGGAAGCCTTAATGGCGATATCAGCGGTTTCGGCATCCCGGATCTCCCCTAACATAACTACATCCGGGCTTTGCCTTAAAAGTCCGCGAAGCGCAAGGGCAAAGGTAAAATCTATCTCCGAACGGATGGGTGTCTGCGCCACCCCTTCGAGCTGATACTCTACAGGATCCTCGATAGTAACGATATGCCTGGATTCGGTATTTAACTCTGTCAGTATGGAATACAAGGTCGTGGATTTCCCGCTGCCGGTAGGCCCGGTGACCAGGATCATCCCATGGTCTTTAGCGATCCCCTCTTTAAGCAGGCGAAGCGAATGCTCCGAAAACCCCAGATCAGTAAGTTTGACCATGGCGTTGGATTTGTCCAATATCCTTAAAACAAACTTTTCCCCAAAAATAGTCGGCAGTGAAGAAACACGAAAATCTATTTGTTTACCGTGGCTTGAGAGCTGAAACCTGCCGTCTTGAGGTAAATAGAATTTGGTAATATCCAGGTTAGCAAGTATTTTAAGCCGTGCGCATATGCCTCTCTGGGTTTTTTTCGGCAAGGAATAAACCTTATGCAATATGCCGTCAATGCGGTAACGGATAGTCAAATCTTCTTCGGTAGGCTCAAGATGTATATCGGAAGCGCGCTTGGTTATGGCCTCTCCTACAATATGATTAACCGCCTGAATGATCGGCTCCTTCTGGCTTTCCTCGATCAAATCGGCAGATTCACTTTCTTCAGGCTTTTTTATGCGCACAACCTCTAAAGACTCTTCATACTTAAGGATATCGGGCAAACTCTGTGACTTGGCCTGCCCATAAAGATTATCCGTGCAATCAGCGATTATTTTTTCTTTAGCCAAAACCTGTTTGATCTCATACCCAATAGAAAGACGAAGATTATCCAGTGTAAGGATATCCAAAGGTTCGGCAACCACAATCAGTAAAGTATCGCCTATTCTGTATAGAGGGAAAAAGGCATACCGGCGGGCCAGGCTCTCCGGGATCAAAGTAACCACGTGAGGATCAATATCATATTTAGTCGGGTCGATAAAAGGGACATTCAGATGGTAGGCAATCAAAGAAAGGATCTCATCTTCATTGAGAAGGTTCTCGCTTATCAATATCTGTTTAAGTTCACGTCCAGTTTTTTTCTGGATTGATATCGCTTTTGCCAGGTCCTCTGAAGATATCTTCTTGGAGTCCAGAAGGATCTTAGTTAAATTGATCTTGGTCTTAGCCATATATAAATTTCTCTTTAAGGTTAATCGATCGGGGTAACCCTGAATACTTCTTCCATACTGGTAATGCCTTGACGGGCCAGCTCCTCCCCGGCTTCGCGCAAAGTTTTCATCCCTTCCTTGCGTGACAACTCCTTGATCTTTTTTTCTTCCAACTTGCCAGAAACTATCTCATCGCGAATAGCCGGGCTCATATGCAAAACCTCGGTCAAAAGCACCCTGCCCTTGTACCCGGTATTTAAACATTCCTTACACCCGCGCCCGCGGAAATACACCTGTCCGGTAATCTGCTCCTTGCATTGCAGGCAAATCCTCCGCGCCAGCCTTTGTGAAACAATGCTCAATAAAGAGGCATTGATCAAAAAAGGCTCTACCCCCATATCCACAAGCCTGACGATCGTGCCGGCCGCTGTAGTGGTGTGCAAAGTACTTAACACCAAGTGTCCGGTAAGCGCAGCCTTAATTGCAATATCAACCGTCTCAAAATCCCTGATCTCCCCGATCATGATAATATCCGGATCCTGCCTTAAGATCGACCGCAAACATCGCGCAAAATTCAAGCCGGTCTTGATATTTACCGAGACCTGATTGATCCCTTTTATTTGGTACTCCACAGGGTCCTCGACTGTAATGATATTTTTTTCCGGGCTGTGCACATATTTAAGTATCGAATAAAGCGTAGAAGTCTTCCCTGAACCGGTAGGCCCGCAAACCAGCATCATCCCATGCGGAGAAGCAGATGCCTTCTTTAAACCTTCTATCACCTCCGGGCTTAAACCCAGGTTATCGATATCCAAAAGTCCCAGCGATTTATCAAGGATCCTTATGGCAACCTTTTCCCCGGTAATAGTCGGAAAAACTGAAACGCGGAAATCAACATCCTTATCCCTTAATTTTATCTTGAATTGCCCGTCCTGCGGGAAACGATGTTCAGCGATATCAAGATCAGAGAGAACCTTGATCCTTGAGATAATAAAGGGGTGGAATGACCGGGGTAAACTTTCTACCTTATGATATATCCCATCCACGCGTAAACGTATGCGGGTTGAAGTCTCAAGAGGTTCAATCAAAACATCGCTTGCCTTGGCGGCAATGGCTTTATCCAGGATAAAGTTAGTGGCCTTGACAATCGGCATCTCCTGGGTTATCTGCACCAGTTCGGCAGTCGCTATTTCGGCTTCCGTCTTTACAGAAACATCGGAAAAAGTAGTGCCTAAAATCTCCTCCATGCTTTGTTCTTCGTTATTTCCTTTAAGCGGTTCACTACCTTGCGTTTTGTCATCTGAAGAACCCTGCCGGGCATAATGTTTCTTCACTAATTTCGCCATTTCTGTCACCGGCACCAATACAGGATTGACCTTCTGATCCTTTAATTCTTTGACCTCTTCCAGATCAAAAACAGCCAAAGGGTCACTTAAACCAATCGTGAGTCCGGAATCACTCTTCATCAGAGGGAAAATACCGTATTCCTGGGCAATCCCTTCGGGGATCGAACTAAGAGCTTCGGGGGTTATCGTAAGCTGGGAAACATCAAAAGTGGGAAGGCGGAAATTTTCATTGATGAATCTTAACAATGACTCTTTTGGGACAAAACCTTTTTCAACCAACAAAAAACTTAACCGGCCACTTCCGCGCTTATGCATACTTAATAATTCCGCGGTCTTCTGAAGGGTCAGCAAGCCTTTTTGAACCAACAATTGTATGATCTGGCGCTTGGAATAAATCATTGTTTTGACTTGTGTTATAAAAAATTATAACGAATAGCTGATTATAAGTCAAGGGATGTTTTGAAGCGGAGGGATTACTCTACGTCCACCATCACAAAACCGCGGGCCTGGGGAACAGATGAAGAAACTACGACCAAATTGAGGACCCAAATACCGGGTTCAGGATATTGGGTCAAGAAAGTTGTTTGCTCAAAGTCCTGGCTGGTACCGGTATCTCCAGACCAAGAATATTGTATCTCTTGAGGCAAACAGCCGCTGGCAGCCAGATAAAAATTAGAAACAACCTCAACCGGGAGCCCTTTTTTCACCCTGGCCGGAGATACCCTTAAATCAGCAGACTGGACACTTGGATCCAAAGATGCCTTTTTAGCTAAAGCAATATCCAAGAAACTTTTAAGGTTATGCTCCATGGGTCTTTCTTCAGCAATCTCTTTAAGACGCTGTTGAGCTTGAGAGGTTTTCTGGGAGAAATTACCGTTTGCCAATTCCACTAGTCGGGTAAAATATTTATTTGCCGCAACAAAATCATTCTCCCACTGGCTTAAGATCCCCAGCTGATAAAGACTGGAGATATGTTTGCCATTTGCTCCGGAAGGTAGATCCAAGGAAGAAAGCATATCCTCAAAATAACCCCTTGCCGCTTTTATATCCGCCAAAGCATACGCGGCAATAACCCCTGATTTGAAACAAGCTTCATTGCGATGTAAACTTGCAGGATAGCGTTTGATCAATTCATCATAATAATTTTTTGCCGGGGGATACTCCCCGGTCTTTTCTAAGTTAAAGGCGCGCAAATAAATCAATTCCTCATCAAAAGAGTCCAGGCCGGCGATTTCCTCTATTTTCTTAAAGATCTTTTCGGCATAAAGCTGCCCGCTTGAGGCACTGGAGGAAAAATCCTTGGCGATATTTATAAGAACAAGTGTTAGTTCTTCCTTGGATAAGGAATCCTGGGCCCGCTCAATATAAATATCGAAAACCTGTTCAGACAGATCCAGGTTACCATCCTTATAGAATCCTTCCGCGACTGCCTTGATTTCCTGTTCAGACATTTCTGCATTGATCATATTATCCAGATAAAGCTGGTATACCTCTTTTGCCTTGGCTTTCTCCTGATTAAGATTGAGCCTGTCGGCAACTTCTTTTAAAACAAGCAGATCTTGAGCATCTTTAGAATATTGCTTAGCCGCCTCTATCAGTTCCTGCAATGCCTCTAAGGTAAATGTATCCTCCTGATCTTTATGGAATTGCCAGATAAGCAGACGGGCCTGTAAATGCAACGGGCTGTTCGTTGCAGTCAAAGCTATAGCATCCAGAGCATGCTGGTTGAGCTCATCACGATAAGCATTGCCTTTGGAAAAATATTCATCCCAATCCTCGTTTTTCTCCAGGTGTTTTAGCTGATAATAACGATTAAGTGCCATATAGTAGCTGACAAAAGGCCTGGCGGGATCGTTTTTGCCTTCAAGCGATCTTAAGAAAACCGCGAAATCATTATATTTATTGTTTTGGAAATAATAGTTCTTTAACTCCTCAAAAAAACCGTACAACTCATTTGCCGATTTGGCTTCAATGATCTGCCGGTTTAAAACAGATATTTTCGTGTTATCCTCTTGGGCAGAAAGAAAAGGGATATTCCCTGACATAATGCAAACCGCGAAAACAATATTCCAGAAGATTTTAATCCGAGTTATAATCATTTGCTGTCCTTTGCCTTTTTATCCTGTTTGACTGGAACAGGATTCTTCCAGAATTCCCTGATAACATAATATGCCTTGCGGGGAATACGCTTATCCAATCCGTCTGTCCCAGGGGATAACGAAACTATCCCAAACCACTCTTCAGTCATATTCTTGCCGCCTTTTACCGCAGCATCAAAATAATAACTGCCATTACCCCAACCAGAAGCTGTATCGTGGATATTCCAACCTGCCGGGTCATATTCGTTATGCTTCCACCATTCATCGGTCCATTCAAAAATAAATCCCCCTAAACAATTTCCTGCGCCTTTCTTTTTATTGGCAAGATTATCGTAAATTTGCCTCCACTGCCATTCCAGGAAGAATGCCTGGTGATTCTGGTCTTCTTTAGCCAGTAAGGAATCATACGCGTCCGCACCGAATTCACTTAATACTATCGGCCTGTCAAACGTATTACGCAGGGAGTTAAATAAATTACCGAAACTCCTGCCGCGATAAATAATACAGGCAATAAGGTCTATATCCGGAGCGAATTTAGCCGCTGCATCTAATCCCACCAACTCTCCATTACCTAAGGCTACCGGATGATTAGGGTCGATCTTATGTATTTCGCGGGCAATATCATTGACATAAGAATAATAGATCTTGGCCCGGATAAAATTCTGTGTTTGAGGGTCCGGCTCCTTCTCCACCTCTGGCGAAGACCAGGGATTTACCCGGCCCAGGCAGGAATAGTTATTCTCATTGCCTAAGATCCAGAAAAGCACGCCTGGTTCATCCTTATATAAATTAACCATATCCAGGACTTCCTTTTTAACCTTTTCCTGAAAGGCCTTACTACCATATAAAGGGCAAGGATACTCCCAAAACCCCAGCCAACTACCCAATGCCACCCGGATACCGAATTGTTCATATAAATCCCGAATGACCATCTTGACCTGTTCAGGATTCTCTCCGGTTTGGTATATCCTTACAGAATTGATGCCCATTTCCTTCATTAGTTTACCATCAGCCAGCCATGGCTTAGCTGGATCAGCCCACCAGTCATATTCATGATTCTGCCCAATAGGAATAGGATTATAACAGACACCTTTGACGATATAGGGCTTGCCTTGGACCATCAACTGATAATGGGAATTCTTGAGTTTTTTAATATAGACTTTAGGATTGGGCTTAGCAAATGCATTAAAGAAAAACGTACAGGTAAAAACAAAACTTAGGACAGAGGCAATAAATGCCCCTGTCCTAAGTTTTCTTAGTTCTGAGCTCTTAGCTCTTAGTTCTGTTTTATTATTCGTACTTGATCTCATCCAAATAAAAAGTTGCCCCTTCTGGATTCGCGTCTAAGTTGGTCGCCCAACAAAAACCTCCAATAATATAGGAAATATCTTTTCCTTTAAGATCAATGGTATATTGGGTCCACTCCTTATTCAAGACCACCGGTCCGATACTGGCCATATCAGAATCGGAATATTCACCCATGATCCCTCCGATCTTGAACTCCTCGACCCTTTCTCCACCGTTTACTCCTTTAGCCCAGAAAGTGACTTTCGTGGCTTTGGAAAGATCATACCCACCATCAGTGTTTCCCCAATTATTAGCAGGATTCTGCCAATACATCCCTGCCCAACGTGACCCCTGGGTAGCTTTATTATTGTAAACAACTTTGATGCAGGTATCCCCTAAATAAGGGTCATCTTTGGCAGCACCGTCATATTTTATATCACTGTAATCACCCATCCATCCCGAAGGGATAAAATGGTTCTTGGGGCTCGACCGGTCGGAGTAAACATAAAAAGGCATGTTTTCCACCTTTTTGCCTTCCGGCTTCATGGAATCATCAGCAACATATTTTATTTCATCGATGTAAAAAACTGCTCCATTGGGATTTAGATCAGAAGTAGTTACCCACCCAAAACCACCGCTTACATAAGAAAGATCCTTGCCGGCAAGGTTAATTGTGTATTCTTTCCAAGTATCCGTCAATTCCACCGGGCCCATCTCCACATTGGCCGAATCAGGATATGTGCCTTTTACGCCGCCGACTACAAACTTTTGTATCACCTCTCCGCCTTTTGCACCGCGCGCCCAAAAAGTAACTTTAGTCATACCCGTTAAATCAAAACCGCCTTTTTTAGAACCCCAGTTATTAGCGGGATTCTGCCAATACACCCCTGCCCAACCCTGACCCTGGGCTTTTTTACCGGAGTATTCGAACTGTATGGCGGTAGTCCCGGTATAAGGATTATCCGCGGCCGCGTCGTTCATTTTGATATCTCCGGTGTCCCCCATCCATCCTGAAGGGATGAAATGATTTTCTGCGGACTTTTTATCTGCATAGACTACAAAAGTCTTGCCTGCAGAAGCAGGCGCTGACGTCTGTGCCGCTTCCTGGGCAAATCCACAGACCGGGATTGCCAAAAACAATGCCAACAAAACCATTAACCATTTCTTCATCGCTACAACCTCCTTGTATTTAGTTGCTATTACTAATATTGGATTTCTATATTTAGGTTTAATTTGCTGCCTCCTTTCTAACGCCATAACTTTTTATATGTAAAATATGTTTGACGCAATTGCCGTAAAAATGGGCTGGAGTTGCCGTCCCCCTGGGAACAAACTCCAAGCCACTCTTCATGCATATATCCATCAGGAAACGGCCCCGCCCATAAACCTTTAGTGTCGTGCAATGCCGGTTCGTAACCTTTCCACCACTCATCCAGCCATTCAAAAACCACTCCGCCGATCGAATTGCCTGAACCTAAAGAAAACGCCATATTATCCTCTATATCCATCCATGCGGCGCGATGATACTCGGCTTGTAATTTTTCTGATTCATACGGGTTCTTTCCATCGGCATAAGCCGGACAGCCGAACTCGGTAATAAATACCGGGCGGTCTGCCATCTGTTTTAACTGCCTCCAGATAAACCCAAAACCATAATCGCCGCGATAAGCATTAGTCCCGAAGATATCTATATCCGGGGCATTTTGCGCGAATTTATCCAGGAATACCACATCACCGTTACAAATCGCCACCGGATGTTCCGGGTCGATAGCCTTTATGGCAAGGGCCGCCTCATTGGCAAACTTAAAGAAGGCATCCGGCTGGCTGTCTGCATTACAACCGTAACCATAGACATTCTCATTTCCTAAAAGCCAGAATAATATATACGGCTCATCCTTAAATTCCTTGACCATCGCAGTAACCGACTCAAGCATGTTATTTTTCTGTTCCTGGTTATTATAATCCGTCCCGGGGTTCCAGGGGGCCTTTGAGCCAATAGCGTATTTACCGAAGAAATCACCCATGATCACCATGATCCCGTATTTATCATATAAATCTCTAAGCAGTTCTTTATTTACTTTAAATGGCTGATGGTAAAGCCGGATCGTATTAACCCCCATATCTTTCATCAATTTAAAATCTCCCACACTCGGTTCGAAACGATCCTGGAGGTTATTACGGTTCTTATCTACAAACGCATCATAAGGTCCGTCAATCAAGCCATTATGGTTAAAATCGTTTTCCATCCAATTGGTCTGGGTCCCATTGTCCGGGGATTCCCCTACTTTAGTCGGGGCATAAGTTACTCCCTTAATGATATAAGGCTTGGAGTTAACCATTAATTGCCAATCACCGGTCTCATACTGAATCAAATTCACCTTGCCCTTACCGCGGCGCTTCTTAATACTCAAGAGATCTACAGGAACCCGGGATTTAAACTTTGCCGTAGGCCTTCCTTTAACAAACTTGCCGGGATTGGTAACGACAATATCATTGGAAATATCATTATCAAAACCGTTAATGATCTGGATATCGGCATTATCTAACCGGTATCCGATACTGGGGTTTTGGCGTAAAAGAAAATTTATCTTAGAGATCGCTGCTTGAGCCAGATACCACGGGGTATGCCAATAAGTCCAGCCGTAACTACCTGGGTAATGTACTACTATCGCATAATAGCATTTGATCGCATGTTTGATCAATCCGGATTTCTCCAGCATCAAAGCCGTGTAAAACATTTTTACCGGCTGCGGCTCGGAAGTAGTCACCCATTTTAAAAATGCCGCTTGCAGGTCCGGAGAATGAACGAAATCCCACTGGCTGCCTTCCAGCCTTTTTTCCTTTTGAGCTTTTTTAAACTCCGGGTCCCAGCGTATCGAAGTGGTATTAGGATAAATCCCCTCACCAACAGCTGCACTTAAACCTTCCTGGTCTTTAACAACATACTTATAATCTTTAGTACCGACATTCTGGAACTCGCCATATTGCTCATAATTGACAATATCCTCTTTGCCGGAGTCATAAAGGACTATTTTGGTCGGGGTCATGGAAACCGACGGTTTCGGAGGCGCAACCGGCTTAGCCCGGCCCTCCAACTTATCAATACTTTCCTGGGAAGCCTTGGCTATCTGCCAAAACCATCCGCGGGGATCCCATGCCTGGCCAAAAGGATACTGTTCGATACAAATCTTAAACAACCTTATCGCCTCATCCTTCCTGCCCTGGTTCATATAAGATTCCGCTTGAATAAAATAAGCGGTAGCGACATCATTCAATATCTGCACCGAGGCAATCTCATCTTTCCCCTTTGGTAAAACCTTTAAAGAACCCTGCTGTCTTCTGGCCTCATCCTCATACAAATCAATACACTGCTGGGTATATTTGAACTTGGACTCCACATCTTTCTCCCCCCAGGCCTTATTGACAAGTTCTGAAGAAGAAGGCTTATCCTGCGCCTCGGCATTAAATACCAGGCATACGATAAAACAAGGTATCAACACCAGGCATTTAAGCCAATGCGTATTTAATCCTAAGGAGTTCTCACCTGTTAAATTCATCATCCGACAATCGCCCCGGCTGTAACGCCTTTAATAATATACTTCTGCATTAACAGATAGACTAATATAATAGGTAAGGCGGTAATGGTTAACCCGGCCATTAAAAGAGGATAATTAGTAACAAACTCCCCTTGAAAAGTCTGAAGCGCTACCTGTAAAGGCATATATTTCCTTGAATCAAAAATGATCAATGCAAGTATATATTCATTCCAGACATTCAAGGCATTAAATACCACGACAACCGCCAAAACCGGCTTAGCTAAAGGCAATGCCACATGCCACCAGATACCGATCTTTGAACAACCGTCAATACGGGCGGCGTCCTCCAACTCCTTTGGCATTTTATCAAAGAATGTCTTCAAAAGGAAAATACTGGTGGACAGCCCCACATTGATCATGCATAAGATATATCCTATAGGGGTATTCCTTAAATGAAGTTTGTTCAACAAAACATATAATGCGACGAAACTCCCCGGTATAGGGATCATCATCGCCGCCATAAAAATAAAAAACATAATATTCCTGCCTGGAAAACGCAGCCGGGCAAAGGCATATGCCGCCATGGAGGAAATGATTACAATCCCCAAAACCACAGAAACCGTATAAAATATGCTATTTAAGAAATTCCCTCCAAATCCACCCTCACGCCAGGCATCGCTATAATTCTCAAAATGAAACTGGTGCGGGATAAGGGAAATATCATTAAACACCGTATCCTGGGTTTTCAGGCTTGAAGAAATCATCCAGAATACCGGATAAAGGCAGGTGATTGCCACACTGATCAGGAAAAGATGGATCAACAGATTAACAACAATCTTTTTTGTTTTGTAATACGCCGATGTCTTCATTTTTATGTTTTTGCTTTCTTGGAGAAACGGTCTTGAATAAATGAAATGATCACCAGGATCACGCCAAAGGTGATCCCTTGCGCGCAGGCATAACCAAAACGCGATGAACCGCGCATTGAAGCCAGTATCCTCAACACCGGGACCGAGGTGTGCCCGGCGAATTCCCCTCCGACAAGGCCAATAATTAAAGCGAACACCTGCATAGACCCCAATACCGTAAGTATCATTACCACCACTGTGACCGGTATCATCAAAGGCACAGTTATTTTCTTGAACGAATCCCAGGCATTAGCCCCATCCACGCGCGCCGCTTCATAAAGCTCACGGGGAATAGTTTGTAGCCCGGCCAGAAATATCAAAAATCCCCAGCCAAACCCTTTCCAGCAATGCACCAAAGCCACGGTAGTCAAAGCCGTCTTAGGATTAGAAAGCCAATTATTAACTAAATTAGGAAAACCCATAGTTGTCAAGGCGCGGTTGATCATATTTGCGCCATCGATATCGTTAATAATGAACCGCCAAGCCATACCCACCACTATCTCGGATAAAATCGGAGGAATAAAAAATATTACCCGGTAAAAATTCTTCATCCGGATTTCCCGGTCACAGGCCCAAGCCAGCAAAAAAGCCAGGATGTTCTGGAAGGTCAAAGCGATCAAAGTTATATAGCTTGCATTCCACATCGCCTGCCACCAGTTCTTATCCTGGAGAAATATCTCTTTAAAATTCCAAAATCCGATAAATCCGGGGTTACGCGAGATCCCATCCCAGTCATAGAAACTCAAAGTAAGAACATTTAAAAAAGGAAAGATATAAAATATAGAGAAGATCAGTAAAGCCGGCAGGACAAAAATATAATTCTCAAAAGTGGATTTTATTTTCATGTGCAGTGATAATCCGAATTAGTTCCTTTTCTTTGCTAATTCCCTTTCTTTTATTTTTTGCACTGCCTGGGCCACGGCCTCGGGGGTTTTTTCACCAATAATTATAGACTGTAAGCCCCTATCCAGAGCCTCGATAACCGCAGGGAATTCAGATACTCCCCAAACGTTAGGATGAGTAGTATTATCTATATCGTCCGCAAATTGTGCTAATAACGGGGAAATCTTGTTCAAACAATCCTTGTTCGCAGGTAAGTTAGAAGTTGCATCCGCTAAATACGCCTGTTGATCCTTATCAGTCAGCCATTTAAGGAATTTAACCGCTTCTTCCCGGTTCTTTGAATTGGCATTCACCATAAAAGACGACCCTGCCCCGCCCCAAATACTTACAGGATACTTTTCAGATACTTTGGGTGGAAGCATTGGGGCATAATTTAAACCAGGGTTCATCCCCTTATAAACATTTACGCACCATGAGCCATTAAAGGCAAATACCGCCTTACCGTTAGCAAAAAGCTGTTCCGCTGTCTTGTTCACCATTGTCACCACCCCGCTGGCCAACACTCCCGACTCTTGCATCTCTTTAAATAAAGTAAAGACCCTGATCCAGTCCGGATCGGTATACGGCAAATCCCCTTTAATCGTAGCCAATACCTTATCTTTCCCCATAAGATTAAAAGCGAAATTATTAGCCAGGCAATCAATCATCCAAACTTCACCCCAGCCGGAAACTAACCCTTGCATATTCTTGGCTTTTATCTTATTACCGATACTTATGAATTCCGCAAAAGTCACCGGGGGCTTATTAGGATTAAGCCCTAACTCCTTAAAAAGGTCTTTATTGTAAATCATCTGGATGGTCATAATATCAATCGGCGCCCCGTAAATCCCGGCCGGAGCCCCGTAAATATTTCCGGAGCTAAATTCATTTACTGCTAAGGCTTTAGCAAAAAACCTATTTTTCCATGATCCTCCGGCTTCATCCATATAAGTTGATAAATTCAAGATATGCCCGGATTTGACAAAAGAAGCAAAATCCCTTTTCTCCCCTAATAAACCAAATATATCCGGCAGGGTTGAACCTTGAGCTGCTGCACGGACTTTCTGTGAATAAGCATCTGATGGAGCGTAAAGCTCAAAGTTTATTTTTACCCCTGATTTTTCTTCGTATCTTCTGGCTAATTCCCGGAATGCCGGTTCCCGGTCAGTCATCCAGTGCCAAATGGTTATACTGGAAACCTTGCTTACCGGCTCCGAATTACAACCCAGCATATTAAAAACCATGAATAGTAACACAAACCCCGGGTATTTTCTCAATTTTAGCATTTATCCTCTCCAGATTACATTAGTATAGGTATGCAAAAAGCCGTTTTTAGGCAGTAAAGACAATACTAAAATTTAACATACATTTATCAATATTTCAAGGTTTTTTCTTCAAAAACCATCCCCTACTGTTTTACTCTTAAGACCCTTGCCAATCCCATAAAATCCGCTTTTTCTAAAGATACCCCCATCCGGTACTCATCGGCCGCACCTTCCCCACACCAAGCAACCTCCCCGCGGGAGTAAAGCGGTTCCGCATCATCCGGAATATCCAGCCATAATTCCAGGGCAGTACGAGCAGGCAATCTTACCTTTGCGGCTAAACCTACCCCTTTGGCACTGATATCCCGCACCTGGGCAAGGACTTCTTTATCCAACTGCGCTGACAACAACCTTGCGGAAAACTGGACCGGGAATCGGGCAAAAGTCCTTTTGTCATTATATGCTTCGATTTTCATTTCATGCCCTCCTTTTCTATTAGCCCCCCACCATCTCTGGTTTAATTGGCTGGAATAATCCCTTAACAGCAATTTATATATTTTCTCCTTATCCTCATCTTTTATCCGGCTGAAATACAGGCCGTAAACATTAAGCCCGTGCCTCAAACTGTTCCAGACGATCCAAACTTCGATATCCAGGACAAAATCATCGCAAAGCACCAAAGACATTTTCAAAAAAGTATCTACCGGCAATTTGATCGGTAAAGCAAGCTGACCGCCCTTCAGGTTAAGATCGATCAGATAGCCGCTGACATAGGCATGCGCGCCATTAAGCAGAACCTTGACTTTGCGTTTAGTGATCAACCTCGATAATTTCCGCTGTTCTTGCATTTGCGCCTCCTTTTTAGTAATCCTTATCTCATAATCTAATGTATCATAAACTATCCTGAATTAAATGCCCTGTTATTTATTTCTTCCAACCCGGGGCTCCGGCCTTATCTCTGGGCCTGTTCCTTCGGGCGTAATTGATGCACGTAAACACAGGTCTTATATCCATTATCCGGAAAATGAAAATGTGTTTTTGCAAATACAAAACCGTTTTTTTCAATAAGATGCCCCAGTTCAGCCATACTAACAGCCGGGATACGGCTGCGGCGCGTTCCATAAATGAAAACGATGTGGAAATCATCTTTATCCGCGACCCGCATCACCTGCTGGAAAAACCTGTGGATAAGCTCTCCGGGGTCAATCCGGGCGCGTTGTGCGTCATTGGCCGGCAGACCTTTCCACCAAGGAGGATTAAAAATAACCACATTGAATTTAACCCCGTTTTCAATTGCCGGATCAAAAAGATCCCCCGGAACGAAAAACCTGGCAAAATGTTCCAAACCGAACCTTGCTAAGTTTTTTCTTGCCAATTTAAGGTTAGAGGCAACGATATCACTAAGGAATATTTCACCTTTATCGCCCTGCTGTTTAAACACCTGTCCGGCAATGATGCCATTTGTCCCGGGGCCAGTGCCCAGATCAAGGACTTTGTATCCGGGGCGAATGACCTCTTCCAGAACACAACGCGTCAGTTCCAAAATACGACCATCAACCGGAGAGAAAGAAACATCGGTTATCAACAAATTACCACGAAGCTGCGGTACCCTTATCTCCTTAAAACCATTTTTATCTAAACACACATCCACGGCAGGTTCGGCAAACGTCTTTTTAGATCTGGCCAAAGAACAGGCCTGCGCCTTTATAGCTTGTTCTTCAAACCGGGATGCTTCATGGATATCGATCTGCTCTATACAAAAATCCGTTTCTTGGCTTGAATAGCCTAATTTCTTAAGTATTGCCCGGGTCTTTCGTTTAAGCGCAAGATCCCAGGTAAGATTTGTCGCCAATGGATAATTCCGAAGGGCTTCTAACTGGTTATCATTTAAAGCCATAATATATTCTTCTATTGCCTGCCGCGCCGGCGGGCCGGTTAATTTACCGGAATCCACCGCATATTTCATCTGCCCGGCATTTGTATATACAACAGCCAGCATTAAAAAAATATTCCCCAGCCTTTTAAATCTATCCGCTATACCCTTAACGTTCTTATAAACCTTGGCTGCCTTAAACATTGCACCGGCAGTGATAGGATGTATGGCCGGGCCGGCAAGCTGCGGGAAAGAGTCATTGTGCCCTCCCAAAATATTCAAATCTTCAAAAAGGGTCATTATCTGACTGCCCTCTTCTGCCGTAAGCCCCATTGAACGGATCCGGGCACGCAGCATTTGTTTTATTTTAAACTCTGATCTGGTATTACCTTTTTTAGTAGAAAATCCCCGGAACATCAAAATATCCCTTAAAAGATTCTGTATCCGCATTTGATCTGGCTGACGAAAGATCTCTGTGCCATAAACAAGCAGTAAGCCCAGATAAGGTATCTGATATCCCGATAAATCCGTATTGGTAAGTATCACCGCCTTGAATAACCTGGCCTGCCACGATCCTGCATCAAGGCCGGGCATGTTTCCAGAATTAACGCTGGTCATAATATCACTTAATCTGGCGGCAATAAGAATGTTCGCATCCGAATAAAGCGGGCAATATATATGCAGGATCCCCTCTAAAGCCAACAGGCGGGACTGTTCCGCCAAATCCCCGGAATAAAGATACCCTGCCCTTATTTTAAACAATGACGGGTTAACCAAATGAAGATATTCACGGATTGCCGCCGGAATATTCCCTGACTGCTGATAGCTCCTGGCTAACACAAGCGCATATTCCAACGCCAGCGGCCCATGCCTTTTTTCCGCTTTTTTATATGCTTCTTGCGCCAGCAAACGGCAATGCAGGGCCTTTTTCTTTGATCCATTGAAATCATGGATATTGGCTTTGAGCTGATATAAATTACCTAACCGGGTCAAATAAACTTCTATATGCCCGGGTTTAGCCGCAATCACCCTGCGCAGAGACTTTATTTCCAGGCAAACCTGCCCGATCATCGCCTTAAGATCAATATCATTTACCGAAATAGCCCAATAAGCCCAACTCGAAACTTCTTCATTACGGTCGGAAAATGCGCTTAGCAGGCCTCTGGCCACGGCATTCCTCTGTTCATCCCGGTGTATATATGGATAAATAAATCCCAGGGCATGAGCAGAATTAGCCCGGATATGGAAAGAACTGCCGTCTTTCAATTGTTTTAATAATCCATCCACAGCATCATCGATCAAATCCAATTTATCCAGAGAGCGGGACAGCCGGCTCAAATTAAAAGCCGCTACTCGCTTTATCCGTTCATCAATGACCAAGAGTTGTTCTAAAACCTTATCTTTATCATCTATCGAAAAGTCTCCTGCCTGGCTGATCCGGTTAATCCTCAACAGAGCGTAATGGATCAACTCGGCTTTATACCGGCCAGTCAACCCCAGGATATCCATTGCCTGTTGTACCGTGAGTCGTTGGTTTAGCTTCCACAGGTCGAAAACAGAATTAAACAGCTCATTCCGGTCAATTTTTAAGGCACCAACCGCATCCTCTGCGGAAGCATCATTAAAGATGATCTCTTGGCGGGCGATTTCGGCTATCGCACTGCTAAAAGAAAAGGCGCAATTCCTGCCTTTAAAATAATTCATGATCGCCAGGTTTATCACCGGAATAAACTCGTTTTCAGAGTATGGCATCAATTTCATGCCTGCCCGCCATCCATCTTTTGTATCCACAAGACCCTGCAACCCATTTTTATGGATTCTCTTCGACATTGCTTGAACCTTCATCCAAAATAAATATTCCCGCCTGCGGATAAGAGCCGCCATTTCCCGGCCCATATGCCACGCCCCTGGATTTACGGTGTTGGGAAAACCTTCCCGTTCACACCGGATAAATTCTTCGAATACGGTGGCAAAAGCAAATTCACTTGCCCCGCTTTGCACATGCCAATGCATATCGGAAATATGTTTATTCTCCTTGGTTGAGAGCCGGTGCAGGATCTCCTCTCGAGCGCCAAAAAGTATCCCTCCATTTACCCAGACTGGGGAAACATATAACTTGCCCTGGCTGCGCAGCCATTCGATCTGGCGGCGCGACAATATCCCGGGAATGGCTTCCACTACAACCGCCGCTTTAATTCTACCAAGCTCATCCAATCCCAGTTTACGATCGCGGTCAGCAAGGATAACAATACCTGTTTCCTGCGCCAGCATTTCTTCTTTATCCAGGATACGGCATTTATCGGCAAAAATCGGGACTAAACTCACATCCTGGCCCTTTTCAACTTCCGGGATACATTTTAAAAGGTCAATCTTATCGATACCGACACTGCTATAAATACCTTTTGCAAGCGCTCCTTTGCCGGAAATACCGATAAACCGTATATCTTCCGGAAGATTAGTGATCAAAGCCCTGGTAATCATCTGACCCGTTCGGCCAAAACCATCTACAATAATGTTCGTGACTTCGGAATAATCCTTCAGACCTAACACCATCCTGATCACCGAGACTAAACTGATCCCTCCCAATAACCAAGCAAAAGGCGGATACCCCCCCCTGTCCTCGGTTGCTCCGGCAGCCGGATTGATCAACTTTAACCTCCAGGAAAGACCATGGTCAAGCTTTTCCCAATCCTTTTGGCGTAAAATCCTTTTTATCCGGGATTTAGCATAACGTTTAATATGCCCGCGGCCAAGATATCCCTGCAGGGCCGATTCATAAGCACTATCTCGGATAACATTCATATCCTGCTCGGTTGTCCCCAGATCGGAGGTAACTATATAGCGCCACCCCAGCATTTTTCTTGCCGCTAAATACCGCGCCCAAACAGATAAAACATTTTTTTTGCTTATTTTTCCGTCTGAAATGATCACGGTTGCCGCGCCTCTTAAATAAATATTCCACAATGCGGATATCCGGTCAGTTTCCGCTGCTAATATTTTGGCTTCTTCTTTCGCAGAACTGACCACCGCCTGCTCGCAAAGATCACACCCGGGATATTCTCTAAACACCACCCCGCCGCAGGCAGGCTGGATATCCATAGGAAGGGATTTAATCCCGCAAAGCGCTGTAATGGCATAGAAATGATCCGATTTAAAAGTAACATACCGATACGGCAGATGCGGAGAAGATAAATAGTCATTTTCTTTTTCTCCCCCCATATTTGCTGAATTAATAACCTTACCCGATACTCCAACCGCATATTGGGGCATTATCAACATTAAGCAAATGATCGCAAAGGCAAAGGCTAAAAAAGGCCCTGAAAGGACCTGCCCGGCAAATAAGCCCAAAGTAAAAGAAGAAACATTACTTGTACCAAAGGTGTCCTTCCTGGTCAATTTAAGATATTGCACCCCCTTAGGCTTAACCCCTACCGGCAAACCATGGCGGCGGATAACCTGGGAGGAAACCCCTGGGAATCGTTCTTGGGTCAATAAATCTTCAACCAGAAAATCGCAATCTTCAGAACCAATAAGGCCTTCCAGATTAAAAGTTGCCCAGGACAATCCGTCATTGCCTTTAAAGACGCTGGGATTAGCTGCCACTATAACCAATTCATCTTTTAGTTTACGGGCAAAGGCACAAACAGGAGAAATCAAATCCCCCGGGTTTTTCGCCTGAAGGATATAAAACTCACCTCTGCGGAATACCGGGCGTGAAACCAACCTTAAAAACCCGTCATAAAAACCTGCTAATTCTTTATCATCATCCGATGAAGAAACAGGAATTACACCTCTGCGATGATAAAAATAATCCCGGCCCTCCAATTCGCCTTCGAACCACCAGAAAGCTCCCGGCAAAGCCGCCATAAATGCCGCGGTAAATGACACTTCTTCTCTCGAGAAATGAACAGAATGAGTACGGGAATCCGATTTATCATGATTAAGCCGATGGAGTATCCGTCTCTCCAGGTTCAGCCGATAAGCGCTATTTAAGACATCTCGAAGTTTGGAAGAGTTTGGCCATTTGAATGTATCGCTTATGGCTTCGATCGCCTCCCAATCCATGGTTAAATCAACCCCCATACCCTCCAGTTCTTTACGATCCTGGGGGTCAAAAGATTCGGCAACCAGCCTGGCCTCTGGTTTAATTTTGCGGATCTGGCGTAAGATTTGCGGGATCAACTCTTCCTGCATCACAGAGCCGACGCCCGGGCTTAAAAGATCTGTCCAGTTGCGCTTGATGTTCCTATTTAATAAAGCACCTGCGGCATCCAACCAAAGACCGTCAAAACCAAGGTTAATAAGATGCCGCGCTATCTGTAAAATAAACTCCCGGACTTTTGGGTTAGTTAAATCTAATTGCGCAAGGTTCCGCCACTCCCAGGAATAGACCCCGTCATGGCGCCGGTCAGTAGCAGACATGATCTTACCATGGCGGTCACGAATGAACCACCCGGGTTGATCCCGGCAAAGAGGGCTAAAGCGAGAAATATGATTGAAGATCGCAGGCGCCACCGGATGCATTCCGTACTGATGGCAAACCTGTAATAGTTCCTTAAGACCTCCTTTGCCGCCGCAATCGCTATTAACCTCAAAGGGGTTTATAATTTCAAATATCCCCTGCGGCATGTGCTGGGTAACATCCAAAATAAACGGGACACTAATGCCGCGTTTTGCATAACCGGGAATATCCAAAGCGATATCGCAAAAAGTCCCTTTATAAATCACCGGACCAAGATCCTTTGCCCCGTGGTCCTTGACTACAAATTCCAACCCCAGCCCTTCACGCAGCCAATTCATGCAATCCTGGGCAAAAGTCTCATTTTCTTCATCTTTGGCTAAAGGATAAGCGATAACGCGCGCCTCATGGATCAAAGTTACGAGAAGATCAAAACGTAAGGCAGGATCATTTAAAAGGGTTTCTTCCAGAAAAAGGGTTTGTCCGCGAAATGCGCCCCAGATGTATTTAAACGGCCCTGCGCGAATAACAAGAGTATCCCGTAACTGCTGCAATGCAATCATTACTTTACTATCTTTACTGCCTACGCGGCTCTGTGCTTCATCGATTGCTTCTATAAGATACGGATCCTTATCAACAGGTGAACCGGAACTAAGCAGATCTTCCTGCATATCAACCTCTGTGGGAGTTTGCCCGGGTTTTTTCCGATGCGGATCGGATCCTTGGCCAGCGCAAACCTTAGGCCGGCAAACCTGAACGATCGCGGCAAAATGCTCTTCTGCTTTTTTGCCAACCTGCCTGATACGCTCACGCGTAATGCCGTAAATCAAACCTGCTTCTTCTAAAGTTAAATGGTCCCTGCCTTTAGGCCATCCGTTAAGAGGATTACGCGTAAGCCCGAGCTTTTGGCCTTTTAATATCCCCCACTCTTCCAAAGTAGGCGGGTTAATGCCATAGCGCAGTTCCAGTATCCTTCTTTCCCTTTCGTTAGGCATTTGCTTGAGGCAATCCCTGACAAATTCACGTTCATCGAAAATCCCTGCGGCAGTTTCCGGATCCTCGGATTTTACATCCTCGACAAACTCCGAGAATATAGCACCATCGTCATCTGCACCTACTTTATCGCTTAGAGACTTCGTGTTCAGCGCGCCTGCCAAAAGTTCCCGTAATTTATCGGCTTCCCTTTTAGTCTTATCGTAAATAATGGCATAACTCTTCTTGGCCCTTTGTTCGAAACCCGCACCATCAAGTTCAGCTAATTTCTGCCGCAGACGATAAAAACGCGCGACCTTGGCAGGATCCGCACGTATCGTCCTGCCGCCGTACAGGCACATCCGTGTCTGCGCCTGCATCACCCACCACATCGCATAGGTAGAAAATTTATTCCCGCGTGCCGGATCAAACCTTTCTGCGGCAATACGCAGGCCAAACCACCCTTCATTGCGCAGTTCCGCGACGCTGATATTCCGCGCTAACGGCCGCCTTGCGATATCCCGGGCTGAAGAAACGATAAGCCCGGTATTTGAATCCATAATGAAATTGCGGGCAATCGAATTCCCTCTTTTCATTTCACTCCACAAACCCACAAGCTGCGCCGAAGAAAGCAAGCCGAAATCAGAGTAACTTACGATCATATCAGCCGAGGCTTTCGCCTCGGATATCCTTTCATCATTTTCAAGGTTGTAATCATACCAATGATAAACCCTGACGTTAGTATCAAAATCGCGCACGATCTTACGCATGCGCGCCTCATCTTTTGCGCGTTCCACGGCATCTTGCGATACAAATTCCAGTGCATCGCGGTCAAAAGGCAAAACGCTCAACAATTCTGCATACATGCGTTTCTTGACCGTAGGAGTAGAGCGCCGTATCAATGTTTTGATCTGATCGGAGAATTCTTCGAAAAACCTTAGCTTGAACATCGCAAGACTGCCGCCAAGAAGCGATTTAGAAAGCTCGATCACCCAAACATCAGACTCCTTTAATCCCCCTTTTTCTACTTTAGGAAAACGTTGATTACGAATGTAAAAATCAAATACCCGTTTCTTAAATCCTTGTGCGTTATTTTCAAACTCTCCGGGACCAGAATTTATCCCCTCTATCGGCCAACCCAGGCGTAAAGCGATATTGATAAATCCATATCTATTCATAAGACTGCGGCAGATACCCGGACAACCATTCAATTGTCCCCTACTTAAACCTACGGCTGCATCTTTTTGCGCTTCAATGAACTTAACCGCACTTTCTCTACCGCGATTGCCGCTTAAAAAATCTACGATGTCGCACCAAAAAACCTGCCGGGCTATCTTTGCCGTCTGGTTATTGCCTAAACCAGAATCGTTTATCTTTTTCAAAAGATCTTTGAGTACAACGCTGGCAAAATATTTTGCCCGTTCATCCCTGGCCCTCCATGTCCCTGCCCGCAGAAGAAAAAGTTTTTGGTAAAAATCCAGGGCATGGAGTATTTTCTTCATACGGACTGCCCTTTTGCCATTTACATCTTTATTCACCAGATCAAAGAGTATATTGACTACCGGGCCAATATCATAACCGATTTGATCGGCCATGATAATATCGCTTACAATCGCTGGGAAACGTACTACAATCGAGGAATCCGGCAGATTAGAATCAATGATCTTGGCGAAATAATTACGCGTCTTTGCAACCGCCTCCAGTTCCATGAATTCACTAAGCCTTTTACCGTTTTGGTTAACCGCACTCAACCTGGACCAAGATACCCCATACAGCCTGCTAAGCGCTTTTCTTATATGCGGCGCGTCTGGAACAACGCCCCGTTCCCATTGCGCCACGGTTGGCCGGCCTTCGATATCCGCTCCATATTGATCAACTAATTTCTCCCAAAGCTCATCCTGGGTCATACAGGCACATAATCGCAAAAATAAAAATCTGTCCTTTGGATATTTAAGGTTTGCGATCACGTGGTTCCGTTCAAAGCCTGTCAGGATCAATGCCGGACTTACCCCCAGGGCCTGGGCAATCTTACCTATATATACAGGACGCGGATAGGTTTTAAGATGCTGTTCGATATTATTGAGGTTACCCAGGCTCATCCCAACCCGCCTGGCAAGTTCTACCGATGTCATCCCGCGCACCCAGCGTAAAATTAACACCCGCCTGCCCAAGCTTGAACCGGCTTTTTCCTTCTCATTAGGAAGCAAAACCTCCTGGCGCATCGCAGCCGCTAAAGGCAGGCCCGAAACCAACCAACAAGGATCAACCTTTAATGCCGCAGCTAATACAGGGATTATCTTTATATCCGGATGGTGCTCTCCAGTAAGCCAGCGCCATACCGCCTCCGGAGTGGTTTCCGGAAGTTGGCCTAAGGCTATTGCCTTACGATGAATTTCACGTACAAGCCCGGATGCGTTCCAACCTCGCTTTTTCATTAAAAATTTTATCCGCCAAACCATGTTTTCATTACTATCATTAATTAAACCTTGCGAAGAAATCCCCACTCCTTGTGCAAACTTAAACGGATCCAGCAACAAATAAAACAAAGCAATAATAAAGGCCGTGATAGGCAGAAACATAAGACAATATGCAAATTCCCCGGGCCGCTCTTTATTTTGAGCAATAAGATCTCCGATCGCCTCCGGGACTAAAATATGGCTAACCTCTCCGGTCTGAATAGCCGATAGCGGCATATCCGGCCTTAAACAGGTTTCCGGATACTGCGCAATCGTCAACCCTCCTGCCTCATAGATATCTACGATCCCTTTTGCCCCATCATCACCCCACCCGCTTAAGATTATTCCAACTGTATCCGAACCAATAATTCTCGCCGCTGACTTAAAGCATTTGTCAATAGACGGAACAAACCCGAGCTTACTGCTTGAAGCTCTTAACAACCGCAGGCGGTACCCATAATCGTCTTCTGCGAAATTTAGCTGCCTGCCGGAAACGGCAAAATATACCTTTGACGGCAGGATCAATTCACCGCCTTTAATTATCTGCGCAGACAGATGAAGATCTTTGATCATGCCCAAAGCAACATCAGGTTCAACACAATGTTTAACGACAATAACCGGAGGAAAAGGCACTTTCAGTTTATTGAGGATAGTTTTGATCGGCTCAAGGCTGCCGGTGGATCCGCCGATCAGAATAACCCGACCTTTATACCGATGCAGATAACAACCCGCTAATTCATGCGAAACCATTTGCCTCTGCCGCTCTTTAATTTCTTTGGTTTTAGCCTTAAATGCGGCGCAGGCTTTTTCGATCTTTGTCTCTATTTCCCGGCCAAGATTGGTCAATTCCCCTTTTCGGATGCGGGTATCACGCAAGAACTCGCAATACTCGGGGCGTATTGTAACGGCTAAAGGAGCATATTCCGGGTCCAGCCCCTCTTCTTTAAGGATCTGCGCAAATTTATCCTTTGACTCCGTAAGCTCATACCGGGATACCGCATCCTGATATAGGCCCACGATAATCTTAGATTGGCAGGCTTCATCAAACTGTCCATACGCAGCATCAATATAAAGTGCCGGTTTATTCTTAAAATAAATGGCGATCCAGTGATGATAACGGCCGCCTTGATCCCTTATCCGGTAAAACCCGGGAACCACCTCAATGCGGTCCGGATTATTGCCTCCGATCGGAAGGCCAAAATGCCCGGTAAGAATGAAGGCCAGCAGTTTAGAGGCAATAATACAGCGGTATCTCGGATGATCATTCAGCCCTTCTTCTTCGAGAATGCGGAAGAAATCATCCTCTATACTGCGGATAAAGCCAGCCACTTCTTCATTCATTGCAGCCTCTTCGCCGAAACGATTTGTGCCTTTATAATCTACGGCATACTGAATGATAAATAAAATTGCTGCGGCAAGAATAAATAAACTTACTACCGACATTATCGGCAACTCACTGGCCTGGCCTGCGCCAAAGGCTCCGAGGATAAAAGAAACCTTATCCTCTTCGGATTTTTTACGCTCAAAAACGTATTTAAAGTTCTCGCAACCATCGTAATCTTCTGAAGCATGGGGAAACTTATGATCCATTGTCACATCTTTAAAACATCCTTCATGGAATAACCGTAAGGCCTCTTCACACAACGGCGTATCAGTGGATATATATATCCTGCCCCCTGGTTTTAATAAGCTTGCCATCGCCTTAAAACCTGCCGGGGTATTTATCGCATTCGCATCATGGCGCGGATTAAGCGCAATATAATAAATCTCGGAAACGATATTGCGGCGCCTTTGTTCCAGGAATGTGGTAATATCATTTGCGGCAATTAATCTTAAATTGCCGATTGCCGCCTGTGCACGCTTAGCTTCCAGGTTCAATAATTCGACAAAACACAATTGGGACTCGACCCCAACGTAATTGATCCCGGGGTTAGATTTAGCCATTTCGACAAGTAATAACCCCCGGCCGAACCCGACTTCGATCACAATCGGATTTTGGTTATCGGCAAACACTCTGGCCAGATCATCCCCGGGCAAGATCTTCAGGCCTCTATCTTCATGGCTTGAAACATCCGGGATAAAAATACGCGTGACATCTATCACATGAGATACCTGGATCCCTACCGCGCGTAAGACCTCCGCATTCAAAAATCCCCATCCTATCCACCAGCTTAAAGCCAGATTAGTAAGGATCTCTACCGGCGCAGCCATGAATGAAACAGGCGTCCTTTGCCCACCGGTTAAAATGTCCTCATTTTCAATGGCAGGGATATTCAAAACAAATTCCCGGACGGCTAAAAGCTCATCCGGGTCGTCAGCTACCGGGATAAATTCTGATTCCCTGCCGAAAACGGCATCGATAAGCCCTTTTTTTACGCTCTCGGTAATAAGATACGCTCCCCCGTTGCGTTTGGCGATAACTGCCACAGCGTTTCCATCCTGATCGATTACCGGAGAGCCAGAATCACCCGGGGTATTCTTTACGCCGTTAAGCATGATGGTCTTGTCTGCGCAAGCCAGCATCCCAATCCCCAAATAATCCTTAGCACCGCTTAAAGCAGCGCAAAAAGAATGCTCGGCAATCTTTGTAGAGAACGGAATCACCTTTAAAGCACCGACTAAATTATCCTCTACATCCTTGACAGAAATAGCAAGGACCGCGATATCGGTAAATTCATTCTCTTCGAATGTTGCGTTAAAATCGGAATTCTCAAAGAAATCAAACCTGGGAATGACCTTATTGCGCAGGACAACGTGCGCGGTTCCTATCTTTCGCGGAGTCTTCTCATTGGTTAAAAGCATAACTTCCCGGTCTCGGCCAACCACATGCGTATTAGTCAAAAGAAAATAATAACCGCGATCGATACTTGCGAAAAAAGCAGAGGCACTGCTATTGTCAGGCAAAACAACCCTTACAACGCTGCGAGAAAAAGCTCCTTCCTCTTTAAGCCTGTAAAGATCTCCTATACTCACTGCGTCCAGGATTATTTTTTGCGCTGCAGCCCCTATATCTGGCTGCAAGATCACCTCCCTCAAGATCACGAATGCGCCGTTATCTTCCATTTTTATCTTTTTCAAGGAATCGATCAGATCCTTTAGCTCATCTGCAGAATCCCTTATGGCTTGTGCCTTAGCAAGCACATCATTCTGCATAACGATGATCCCGGCAAAATCCATAAAATAATCCCCTAACCCTTTGGCCTGCAAGGCTTGCCTAAGCATTTTCATCTCAACGGCTATTGCCTCAAACTTGGCCTTTAGCTTTTCTGCATCATTTTCTCCTATACGCAAATTAATAATATTGGCTGACTGAACATTGCTCAAACCTGCTGCCATCAATGACCCTGCCGCATCTAAAGCGATCTGCAGGCGCCCCACAATATCTTTAGAGGCCAATATCATTTTTAGTATTGAACGAATGAAGTGTTCCTCTATTTGAGCGGCTTCAAACCTTTGCCTGAACTCCTTTATGCAAGGCAGGGCCTCTTCGATTTTAGGGATCGAATCCACAAGATTATTATCGATTACAATATCAACAAAATACCTGACAAAAGATATGCCGTAACTGTCTTTAAAAAGCTCTCTTACCAGCAGTTTAAGCTTATGCCTTACGCCTTCCGGAGCTCGATTGATCTTCTCCTCTAAATCCGCTAAATCCTCCGCTTCCTCTTGTGAAAAAGTAAACGGCAGGCCTCCAGAACGATCTGCCATCATAAATATGCATAACGCAAACAAAAACAATGATGTTATGACAAATCCCATGGCGACCGTCATCCCTTCAGGCACAAAACAATAAGAACAGTCTGGCCGGTTTGTCCCCGGCTCGTTAGATGGCTGGACAAAACCGTCTGTAAACCCTTTTCCTTGGATAACACCGCTTGCGGGATCATATGAAATCTTCAGGCTTTTTTCCAAGATCCTGCGCGCACGGCCTCCGGCATCATATAAACCGATCACGGCTGCCCGGCGCATCTGATCACGGCTGTCATGCGCAATAAAATGCCCCAGATATTCCCGCGCCCGGCCGCTGGTTTGCGCATACATCTTTGCGGCTAAAGCCCTGGCCTGTAAACACATCTCCGGCTGATTAAACAGGCGCAAGAAAATCTCTTCCCGGCCCTGGAGGTCCAAATTAAATATCGCCTCTGCGGCAATAAGGCGCGCGCAAGGGTCAGCCGATGAGGATATTACTTCTTGAAGCTCCTCTATTGCCTGCAAGGGACGAACCCGGTAGAATAATCTGGCGAATACAAGGATCTCCTGTTCCTGGAGCTTGATATTCCGCAGGAGATCCTTAAAAATATTTATCAGCTCAACTTGCCTTTGAAGACCATGTTCTGCGTTAAAGATTTGTTCGATCCATCCAGCGCCATAATCAAGCGGCAGTAACCGCCTTAATATATTGAGAATCTTTTTAGGATCATTATCCCTTAATGCCGCCAATAACACGTTGCCGGACGATGCAGTTTGAGATGCTTCATCATCCCATGTATGCCTTGCATTACCGGGACTTCTGGCAAAAGCCACCCCCCCCTTAAAATCATCCCTCTTAGGAACATCAGCCTCTTTAACCGGCTCATTTTTTATATTAAATACCGGATTTTTCCTGCCGGCATATTCTCCTAATTCATGCAGGCGGGCAGAAAAAGATTTTCCGGTTATCAAGACTTCCCATTCCTTGACCTGCCATTGATTAAAAACATACTCTCCATACCGAGGCCGCAGAGTAAACGGCACAAAACCAAAACTATCCTTATATGCCACCCTAAACCCTGAAATACTGCCGTCTCGCACCAGGACGCGCACAACAGTAATTTCATATAACGCATCTTTTAACTTCGCTAATCTATTCAGTTCCCGGGGAGTATCCGTATATTCTCCGGCAAGGGAAGCGATTGTCTTGACGATCAATCCTCGTTTTTCTTCCGCGTCTTTACTCTTGCCTGCCGGATAATAAATATCTTTGCCGCAAACCTTGATCAATTGGCATTGCCGTGACAATCTTAAAAATGCGTTGCCGGCTTCATCATTAAGGATCTCGTCCTGGTAACCAGCAAATCTTAGTAAAGCCGGTATAGTAACACAACTGGTATCATTGGGCTGGGATAACCAAAACCCGAACACTCTTAAGACCATTTTTTCTTTAACCCCTAAATCAAGGCCCGTAACCTGCCCGGAGCCCTTCGGGTCAACGGCCCAAACCGCTGTCATCAGCACAAAGATAAAAATAATTATAACCGAAGAGCCAAAGACCCCTGCACCGCAGGCATACATCATCCCCGGGCTGCATATCGCTTCAGGATATACAGGAAGGAACCTTAACAGCTCCTGCCTGATCTGAACTGGCCTTTCCCAAAGAACACCATGCCCGGCGCCAAAAAGGATCTTGAGTTCGGAACAAGCGATATCCCGGTCAAAGCGAAAGCCTTCACTCAAAGGTATCACTACATCACCACTACCCCAGATGATCAAACTGGGAACAGAAATCTCGGATATCTGGCCACTGGCGCTGGGATCCAACACATCTGATGTCAAAATACATGCACCGGCAGAATCCATACGACCGCTAAGCCATAAAAGCAGCCGCGCCTCATCTATCTTATCGCTGTATCCGGCGGCATCCAAAATAACAAGTTTTTCTACGCGCTCCGGATAACTAACAGCAAAACTCCAGGCGATTTTTCCCCCCATAGAAAAACCGACAATCGAAGCTTTCTCTAAACCAAGCGCCCGCATAAATGAATCAAGGAAAACAGTATAATCGGAGGTATTACAGCCAAACCCTTGAGGTAACTGTGTATCTCCAAATCCCGGGAGGTCTATAAGAATAATCCGATAAGAATCCTCCATCCCATTAACCACACAAAACCATTCCTCAAGCGATGAATTGAAACCATGGATAAAAATAACCGTCTGGCCCTGCCCGAACGAGCAATAACGGGTGTTTATGCCGTTTACATTTATATAGGAAGGATCCCTTTGATTGCATTCCACCGCGGGGTGGGACAGGGGAAAAACGCCTAAATCCTGCATCACTCCGCATCCCGGCTGCAAAGATACACTTACAGCACCTATAGATAAAGCAGAAATGCTTCTAAAGGAAAACAACTTTCTAAAGAATGGCAGGAATAACGGCTCTTTACGGTTCATAAGATAGGCAAAGAAGATCGTCATTAAGTAATCCCATGCCTGCATACTGATGACCCTGACCGAAGGCGGGAATAGATTGATCACAATGAATGATTTTAAGGGGGCTAAAATAAATTTAGCCAAAAACAGGTCCCCGGTTTTACCCCACTCTTTTTCCCGGGAGAATTGCGGTGCCGAGGTGATCTGCCTGCCGAAAGATGTAGCGCGGGCAAAGATAAATGAAACTATCACCCCTCCGGCAAGCACGACAAAAGTCCTAAAGATCATTTGCGCAAAATGATTCGGCAATACAGGCAAGAGGTCGGGGATATTCAAATTAACATGCGCAAGTGTTCCCTGAAAGACCCCGCATAAACCGACGATCAAACTTTGTTTCTTGCGGATCATACGGCCTTCATTAAGATATTGTCCGGCGGCGTCACAGCTAAACCAGGTGATCACGCCAAAACCAATATCAAGTAGCGCAGCAGGTAAATAGAACAGCGAGTGCGCGGGCTGTGAATTCTTTACTGCAAAATACGCGCTAAACCCACCTAATGAATACACTACAGATATACCGAGAGCACAAACCAAAGTAACAATTACAACATTACGTATCCTTTTAGAGATTTGATGATGCAAATTGCCAGCCTGGGGCGGGGCTCGCGATAAATGCAGTCCGGTTATTGCCCTTTTGGCTATTAGCGTTATCGCCAAAATAGCTGCCGCTATCAGCAAAAGAATAAATAAACCAGCCCCCACCGGAAAAACCGCGAATGTATGATTAGAGCTGGAATTCCTGCCGCTCTTAGCGGCGTAAGATGCCTCTATACGCCTAAGCACTTCATCCACTGCCGCCTTTGATTGAATATCCGGTGGAGACAAGGAGTCACCTTTTTCTGCGATAAATGTCTGGAACTCTTCCAACACCTTTTTGCACCACGGCATATGCTCCTGATCATAATTTATCTTTATCATCCTCAATACATTTCCTGGCGCAAGAAACTCAATAGCCTTGGCTTTATCTTCATTAATCCCCTGGCAAAACTCTATTAAATCAATCCGTTTGTGGAAGAATATACCTACAAGACGATACAAGGAATATGCCGCAAACAATAACGCTGGGGCATATTCATTCTGGATAAGCATAATTACAGATAAAGCACTTGAAACCGATAACTCTAATATTAACCTCAATGACGGACGATAAAAAGCCATCATTTTATGCTGCCATGGCTTTCCTAAGGACAAAGCCAGGAATAATGCCTCGCTGACAGAATTACTAACCGCATATTGAAGGATAAAACTTTTCGCAACCTCAACCCCATACAGATCCCAAAGGACAAGTGTTGTAGCGGCTGCCTCTGCCGCATGTCCGCTAATATAATTTTCTTTACGCATTGCATCGCAATAACGCTGGCACTGCCTGCGCACGCTTTCTTCTTGGCTGCATTTGCCTGCCAAGAATACCTCCAGATTACTAACTACCGCCTCGGGCGAGAATAATCCTTCGGCAATATCCTCTTTAAACCCTGAAAGATCCATTAAAGAGGCGATCCCGGGCCTATCCAGGTGAATTAATGAATGTGCTATAGCCGTAGAGACCAAGGGGTCCCGGCTATAATAGAATTGGCTGAAGATATATTTGATCAGCTCATAATCCAGATCCCATGAATTTGCGTCATTTCGATCAAGATATATATATCGATTTGACCATGATCTCTGCTTTTCTCCCGGAGGAAATCCAAAACGGTATGTAATCATAGCAACGATATTGCCAAAGAATACAATCCCCGCCGAATACCATATTATTTGTTTATCTGCAGAAATAATTCCGCACAACAAGAATAACCCGCAGGCGGCCCATAATAAATAAGCCATCCGCAAATGCAGTCTTTGAGGCAAAGGCCTTACTTTAACCTGCTGTAGTTTTCTTTTCAGCATTAGGGAATCTTTGAAATTAAGCCGCTCGGAAAATAGATCGTACACTCTTTTAGCGGATTGGGCGATATCCTCTCTTTCTGAAGAAGTAAATTTAGTCGAAACCTGCGGCATATACGGAGCATCCAGGTTAGAGGACAAATAAATAGAATGGTCCCTGTGTTTCTTCCACAACCATATTGCGCCGATAATACCAATCACTATAAATAATGCCGCTAACTCAAAAGTCTCATTCCAAATGATCGAAGGAATAACGAAATTTGAAGGCTCCGGACAATGATCCTGGATATCCGGATTCTTTAACATAAGCTGCGGGGCAATTTTGTTGGAATGAGTAAAAGTGAGACAGCTCTCGTATATATTGGCGGCATTGCCAGAAAGATGATTTTCTTCGGACTCTCCAGGAAAAAATCCAAATGCTTTAGCCTGATCCGCGAAAGAAATACCCGTCTCTGCAAACATAACTACCGCCAATAAGAGTAAAAACAATATGCCGATACCCGGTGTTGCCATAGCAAGCGGTGCAAAAGAAGAAAAAGACTCGCCGCCAGCGCTGGCAAACCCATAATCCATTTTTGCCATCATCTCTAAGATCGCACGCTTATATTCAATATCCCGGCGGGATTCGAAGATCTTCCGGCTCAAAATCCGGCGGATGTTACGCAGCTGCCGGAAGTTGGCCGAATATAACATTTCCGCGAAAATATCAAAAACCCTTTGCCGGTTTCGCTGGCCCGCACACTTTATGGTTTTTGCCATGACCAATAAAGCAGAACGCATAATATCTTCCCGTGCAAGAAAATAACGGGCGATCTCTTTTTTGTGCCGGGGGTAAAATTCCTTTTCATCCAGATGCCCGATAATGATATGTACAGGAAAAGCTATCCTCTCCCCAACCCTTAACTTACCGGGCCATTTTAAAAGAAAATCCAGCCCCCTGCCTCCGGCAGGATTTTCTGCCATACTCTCTAAAGCAGAAACCACACGAGAGACATACGCCGGATATATCTGGTCCGGAGTTAAGCCGCTGAAAGAAAACTCCTGCGGCACATTATAAGCAAAAAGTAGGCATCCAAACAACAAAAGCATACTCCCGGCGAAGAAGCCTAACCCTGTCTGCGCCAATAACTCCATGCCTAATAAAGGCGCAAAAGCCAGGTTTTTTGCATCCTGGTGGCTTTCATAGATACCAGAACTCTTTATTTCATCAAAAGCACCCTGGTTAAAATATGGAACCCTCCCGTTAACCTGCCAGAAATTATCCCCAATTTCCTTAATATCGATGCGAAAACGGCGCATCCTCTGGAACATCCGGCAGGCAACGATACTGCTGGTCAAAGAATTAAATTCTCGCCCCTGCCAGCGGTTTTGCCGTATCAACATAAGTAATAAAACCGCCCGGCCATATCCATGGCCGACAGGCAAATTAGGATAAATATCGCGGATCCCTAAAGTATCGCCTGTTTCAACGATCCTCAATGCCCCGCGAAGAATTCCATTTTGCTTTACCTGGCAAATATGTACAAACCCCTTACTTTCATCTTCAAATTTTTCGTATGCTAAAGTATATCCCAAATCCGCAAGCTCCCGGCATTTCTGGATAAGCCATTTTTGATGGAACTCATCCATTCCCAAGCCACGAAATGCTGCGAATATATTATCTTTACCTAAAATACTGATCCCGGAAATCTCAATTTTCCGAGGAAAACCCAAGGCAAGAGGGAGCATTACTGCATAACTCCCCCGGTTAAAAAGCGTAGAATTCAAGATAACTTCGGTTTGCGGATAAACCTGCCTTACCCATATTGCAAACCGTAACCCTTCTACCACAAGCTGGGGCTTTAAAATGCTCCACCCTAAATCAAGGTCAGTAACTACTAATTTGTAAGGCACGCCTTCGCGTTGCGCCTTACGCATAGCCGCCATTGCCCGAGGCAAGGTATAAAACTGCTCCCCGCGATATCCGTAACGAGCGAGGTTTTGCTCAACTTCTTCTAACCTCGACCTGCGGTCATCAAGAACTAATGCACGGCAGGGGCGGGCATCATCCCCAGAATAAGACAAAGGCCGTTTGCCTGCATTATATCTAACAATTTGTTTACAAGAAGCTCCCCGCAATCCGATGATTCCAAGGACCAAAATAGTAACCATAAAAACACTTAAAATGCCAAGAAGCGTAGGCAATGAAACCCCAGAAAGGATTGAATAAGAATCATCTTTTTTAACCGCATTATCCAGATCAAGGCGTGCAGAAGCAGATAGATGAGAAGCGGATTTATCCTGCGGAGGGCCGCGCGGATTTTGACTTCCCCGCAATACCGAGAGCACCGAAAAAGACGCACAAGTAAACAATTTAAGAAAAGCCGAGACTTTATCATCAAGCCACTCATACCCCTTAACCAAAGCACGGTCGAGTTTACTCTGTTGATCAAAGATAGAAACAAAATTCTTTCTCCCCGCAAAAAGCCATGCGCTGACAAGGCCGATAAGAACTATCCGTAAACCCAATAAACTCGCATAAACATTCCCTCCGTTTATCAAACCGAATGTAATGACAAAATAAAGTATGCAATTATTCGCCATATGCAAAAGCATGGGTACCCACAGTCTTTTTGTTTTCTCGTAACAAACGGCAAAAACAACTCCATAGGTAACCATGACGGCGAAATCCAAAAGGCCGAGCCCGCGTTCACATACAAAATGTGTAAGCGAGAATAAAAACGAGGAAATGGCTGTAGAGACAATCACCCCGAAAAACTTGCGTAACGTTTGTTTATACAGTAAATTCCGGAAGGCGATCTCTTCAAGGATAGGCGCCGCTATTGCAATGTAAAGGAATTCGGCTGATAAAACAGCGCCTGCGCCCACAGGCAGGAAATAGGATGGCAAAACAAGTTGTGCAACAATAACTGCTATCGCGGCTACTAAAGCAATCGCTGGCAAGACATATAGCGCCCATCTTTTTTTCTCATTGTTAACCCTATTTTCTTCTCTTTCTTGCCGCTTACCATTATCCTTGATTTTCCCGAAGAAACACGGCAATAAGAGTATCCCGGCAATTAAAATCAATGATTGAACAGCCAAAATCATACCAATGCCATGCCTCTCAACCAAGATGCTTATTAACGCAACCCCGGGAAAGACCCAACTGCTTGCCATTAAAAGACCAGCCGCAACAATCGCGGATATCCCAAATCCAACTCTTATTGAATATTCCCAGTTGCGATATATCCAGGCAGCGATAAAAGCCGGCGCAAATACCATTAACGCCCACAATGAACCTGTCCATATACTTGCAAGGATAGTTGCATCAGTATACTTTATGAGGCCAGCGGCAATGACAGCTGAAACTGTCTCAAGAAATATAAAAACGAAAACGGTCCGTTGCAAGCGCTCATATAATTTTGACGGCAGGAATGAAAGCCAGAAGCCTTTATTCTCTTTGAGCTGTCTTAAGGAAAATAGCCCTGGTTTATCGAACCACCAACTTTGACTAGCCTCATGCATAGTCCCAAACAGTTGGCCTTCTGGATCATTAACCGCATGATAGCCTAGAGGAATATCTCCGCCGATGCCACAGAAATACTTTGTAAACAGTTCCTTCTTCGCCACGCCAGGTCCCATCCAGCGGATGATGTCCGCTTCACTGACAATCCCATCAGAAGCCTCCCAGCTTGACCAGGACCCGTGTCCGGTCAAAGCAATATTTTTTACGCCGTTATCTTTTAAGGCATCACGCAGATTACGCCTTGTTGCCCCATTGATTATTTTGATCCTGTAACCTTTTAATCGCCAATACAACCTGACAAGAGTATGGAAGGCGATTTTGTCATAAAAATTTGCCCAGCGGTCCGCGTTACTTATGAGCACTAAAAGTTCATTCTGCGGGGATAGAAAACGTGAAAGAACTGAAACGGATGTATCCTCCCCTGCAGGTAAACGCTTGATCGTTAAAAATAAGAACAAGCCGGCTATAATAATGCCCAAGGGAATTATCGGAATATTCGGCACCCAAGGTCCATTTAAAACTAAAAGCGGCGCGGCGAACGCGTAATTAGAATGAGTTCGCTGGCCATCTTCTGTGCTTTGTCGGGACTGTATATTTCGATTTACCATTGATGCGCAAAAATAGACTATTTCGTAGGTATCTAGCTGTATCGCTCTTTTATGAGGAAAATGCAACTTCTCCATAATAAAATCGCCATAGCCGCCTTCCGAACAGTACCAATAAGTACGTATATCTTGTATCCCTGAATCGGCAAGGCTTGAAAAATAAGGCAAAAGGATATGATAAAACCACACCCTACCGATACCTTTGTTCCTCAATCTCTCGGATAAACGGATCCGAAAATATATTGCATCACCTGTTTGACAAAGCGTTAAACTGGATAATTCTTCTTTGTCATGCCTTAAGATAAAGGTGCGGAATTTATCTATTATTCTCTCAAAATTGAAGCCAATGATATCTTTGGCGCTTAATAACGGATCCCCTTGCACCGTCTCGACATTAAAGGCTTCTTCGCGAAGGCTCGCATCAAGCTTTACTATTTCTGAGACCGGGAATAATACCTTCGGTTCGGCTATATTCTCTGTTGCGACTACTCCGCCGACCGGAGAACTGCGTTTCTCCTTCTCATCAGGCATATCAAGCCGTAATGTCATGGCGTCATTTTTAGCGCGAAACCCTAATTTACGGGCAATTTTACTTGTTTTCCCGCCCTTAGATATATCCGCAGTTAATACAACCCTTTCTATTCCTGGAATAGATCTAAGAGCAAAGACCGCCCCGCTAAGCAACGCTGTACCTATCCCACGTTTTTGATAAGCCTTCTCAACCGCCATCTCATCTATTTCCCCGAAGTTATTTCCAGGATAAAAACATGCAGACACATATCCTGCAATGCGACCGTCCACCCTAGCCACCAATACAATACCTTTGGTTTTCTGCCCTTCACTTATCCCAGAGATAGAATCACGGATACTGCATGCATATTGTTTCCTTGTCCATAATGGACTGCCATCTACATCGTTCTCATAAAGAGGCAATAACTCTCTCTCAAATATACCTCCGATTTCTTCGACATCATTTAATGTCGCTTCTTCTATATATAGATTGGCAAACGGCGGGCCGCGCGGATTCCCAGTTGCCCACAATACCGAGAGAAGAAAAGCAAAAGTGCACAAGAATAGAAACGGGGTACTAATCCATGGAGTACCAATGGAAAACGAAGATCCCTGTCCATCCGTTCCACTTATTATTCCAAGATCCTGCGCTTGCGAAGAAGAATTAATTTTCTTTACCGAAGCATATTCCATTAATGTTTCGCCTCCGATCAACTGGGTTAACGGAGCAGTGTCAGAAAAACCTTGGTCGATCCAGAAATTACTGATATATAAATCATCCAAGCATGTTCCTCTGACCAAAACAATATCGAAACCGCATTCCCGGATATATGGCTCGACAAATCCTCTATACCACAAATCGCCAATCCCTTTTTGCCGAAGCAATGGATGAATCCAAAAATGCGTAACAGCGGCCATCCAATTTAGATCAGTATAATACTTCCGGGTAACAACTACGTCTCCCACCCAAAAAGGTTCACTCTCTCTAACAGCGCTATCATCCTTCATAATGATATCCGTAATATCGCGCGGCAGCGTTGGATTCTTCCTAGTCACTACAATATAATCCTGCCTGCTCATTTCTATCTTTGCCAGGATCTCATTAACCGGCATGAGAACAAGACAGATATGCAGATTCCCTTCTTCATGCGCAGTAATAGTAACTTCGAGGGACCCTTTTTTGTCTTGTGATCTTAAAACTTCGGAAATTTCTGCTATGGGAAAAAAGCTCGCATCGAGGCCTTCACGATGAAACTTAGGAATTGGAGTTAAGCCGCTTAAGGGAAATCCCTGCGCAACTTTATCCTGAGGCGGTCCACGAGGGGATTGCGCCATAAGGCATATCACGAGTATAATCAAAAGTAAAAAGTTTAAACTGACTGTAGTAGACGCGGCTAAAACTAGGCTTGAATAATTAGAAACGTCCCCTTTTTTACCTTTAGAATACTTTCCATGATAATCGCTGCGCACCAGCTCGATCTCTTCCGGGGTAATACCGGAAGCAAGCAGCTCCTCGGTAAAAACCGGCTTAGCTTTAGCCTCGATTTGCCTAACTCTTTCCCTGGTAACTCCTGTAGCCTTGCCTAAAACCTCTAAAGTCTGGCGTTCTCCCAGCCCTAATAAAGAGGCTAATCTTATCCTGAATATTTTAAGATCCCTTTCTATATTCTCCTCGGCAGCCGCCATCCAACGCTGGCGTAAACGCCTCTCCGTAGTCTCAACTACTTTAATTAAAGCACTACGCAAATCAGGGATCCTGCCAACCTCATCATCATTACTTGCTAAAATACCGGCAATACTTGATTCTCGCCCATCCTCATTGTTATGACCCCGGGGTTGGTCCAGGGAGATCGTCAAGAACATATTTCTTCGAATAGCTTTTACCTTTTTAGGATCCATGCCGATAGCTTCTGCGATCTCATCCGTACTAACTTTCCTATTTAAAGGGTCTAAGCCATTTCGGGCACATGAGCTTTTCAGGAAATTTATCTCCCTGACTTTATCCGGAGGAAGCCGGATTTGGTCTTTGTTATTATCAACAAACCTTGAAATTGCTTGACGGATCCACCAGTATATATAAGTAGAGAATCTTTTCCCCTCGCTGGGATCCCATTTTTCATCGTTTACTGCACTCACAAGCCCGGTATTACCGTTACCGATCAGGTCTAAAAGAGGCAATCCTGACCAGCGATATTTCTTAGCACAGCTTATTACAAGCCTCAAATTAGATTCAATCAGACTTCTTTTAGCATCGTTTTTCAATGCTTCTCTGGCAAACCTTGCCCTTACCCCTAAGACAATTTCACCTAACCGGGTTAATAACGGGAAGGCGGCAATCTCGTTTAAATATTTTGCCAACATCGACCATTTATTATCCTCAAAAGTTGCCCGGGCTACATGTTTTTGATTCATATATATCAGGCCGTCGCTAAAAGGAGACTCGAAAAATTCCCTTCCTGCCGAAAGGACATCCTCTTGGCGATAACCTTCGTAATTCATGAACCCTACAGCCCTCTCCACCATATCTTGGGACTTAGCCCCATAAGGCAGGCGGGAAAAAAGATAAAGGACTGATATATCCTCATCTGCCTGGATAGAAGTAGTATCTATAGAGAATACAAGCCTTGAACACAGCAAACTTACTGCTTGAGGGAATTCTCCGATAAGATTCATAAAATATCCGCAAGAAGCCTCGATATCGTCTTTACTTTGGCTTTTAAGCCCTTGCGCTAAGGCTCTAAGCCTTGCCTCAAATACACCCCGTTCGATCGGGCTATTGACCAACGCCACGACTGGTTTTAATATATTATCCTGATTATATGCCTCGACAGCCAAAGGTTTTGCCTCATTATATCGGCCTTGGCTGACTAACAAATAAATCCCATCTAACAACTCTTGCGCCCGGGCTCTTTTAACTCCTTCTTCTCTTCTTATGTAATCTTCGGCGGATTTATCTGCAGCAATTGCCTCGAGTATAAGTTTATTATCCCTTGAGTTTCTATCAGTAAACGCTGTCGACTGCCTGTTTCTCTGTGCAGACTGCCCAAAAATGTTTAAATGTTCTTTTACAACCTGCGCGGTCACGGGAACACGCAAAAGCAGTCGATCAATTATGGTAAGAGTATCGCTGTATTCAGAATATTCTTTCTTAATCCCTGATAAATCATAAAGCCCGGCAATTCGCCTGGAGGCACAATCAGCCATCTCTTCTCTTGTCTGATACAAAGCAGCGATTAACGGTAAACCGATATAATCCGCATTGGCAAGATAATCTTCCGGGGTAATGCCGGATTTTAATGCCGCAAACCCCATGCCCAGGCCGGCATCGAGCTGCCGATGAAGCGCTTTTTTATCTTTTTTTGCCAATTTATCATTGTATGGGAATTCTGAAACTAATTGCTGTGCTAAATCAGGAGAAATTAATGCTATTTCACAACATATCTGCCTGGCATGATGCCCCATAATCACCTGGGCAAGCACGCTACGTAAACGAATAAGGCTGCACTCCCCTTCGATAGAGCCTCTTTGTTTAAAAGAACGCAAGCGTTCAAAATCTATTCCTCTGCTATCAGCCAGCAGCAAATGCGGGCGATGAAGCTCTAAACTATCTATAATTACAAGCGCAGCTAAATAATTACGCTTTAACCTGGCTGAATCATTGCTGTTTTCTAAACCTTCCGTGCTTTCGACTTTTTTCAGGAAATCCTTAATCCATCCCACAGAAATCGACAATTGAGATGAGGCGATCTGCCTTAAAAAAGTGGCTATGGCTCTTTCGCTGAATACATGCCGCCCCTGAAGGTCTCGGCTAAGAAATACCGAGCATATCGAAGCCCAAATAGGCGAAACTCCTGTCAAATCAATGAAAGAAACAAAATGCTTGATCCTCGCCATTGCCTCCTGATCAGGATTTCCTCCAGCAAATGCAAACAATCGTTCTTCAAAAAGCTGCCTGGCGCTTTTAACCGACTCTGGCGGTAATCTCGCCGGAACCGTTTGTTTAACAGGTTCTTGAACAACAGTGACTTTCTGCCTTAACCTATTCGCTTTTTCCCTGGCGACGGAATTCCTTTCCCTTCTTTTTTCTTTTCTTCTTTTTTGCTCTTCTTTAGCCTGGACCTGCCTTAACCGCGCCTCTTGTCTATCCTGCTCCAATGACTGGTTAATGCTATCCTGTTTAAGCTGTTTAACGACCATTAAGCAGCCAATGAGATAAACAATCCCGATAAGCGCGGAAACTCGGAAGTTATCCAATACTAACCACAGGACAAAAACCATAACCACGCCAAAGCCAAAAAGCGATGCCGCAACAAAAAGAGCATTATTGCGGATCCAGGTTTTAGTCAAAAGCTTTGCTGGAAGACTGGCTAAGATAAGGATTACATTGGCAGCCTTAGATTTGAAAGGCACTGCAAGGGCAAAGACAGTTAAAGCAAAAAGCAAAATAATGCCTGTAAGAGGAAGCGGAACAACCATCGCTAAAGCGAATGAGAGATCCTGGTTTTCGTTTACACCTTCAAATCCCTGGCGACTTCTTTTTTGCTCAATGCGCTCTTTTCGGTGCAGACGCGCTCTTGAGCGTTCCGATAAATTCACTCTCGGCGGATCAAGTTTACTTTCATTACGCCGGACAAAAATATCTTTTCTGGGATACGCCAAAGACTCCGGAAGAAGCCCAAAATTGATAAGATCCATTGCGTCTTCATAAACGATCGCTTCGCTGCAACTATCGCGTTTATCCAGGAGACAGGCAAAAAATGCAGGATGGCGCAAAGAAAAACGATTTAACAATTCCCCCTGTTCCAAGACGCTTAATTTTCTCCATTTCCCGGGGAAAAGATGGTGGTTATTTTCATGGGCAGCGGTCGAGATATTAAATTCCCGGGAGGCCTCACTCCAAGGCTGATGTGCAGATACAACTAAGCCGTACCTATGAAAACCGGTCATCGCCATAGCGCAAACCGAGGCGTCAACTGCCAGATTGCGTAAAATAACTATCCGGCCGGTAAATTGTAAGACGCCTGTTGCGACCTGATGGGCAAGGATATCATCCCCTATCCATGCTTTTAAATGATCCGGATAAGTACCGATACTGACATATGCTTCCCAGGTGTCCGATAGTTGGCTGGCATAATTACTCATAAAAACCCTTGGGTTCTTCGAAACCAGTCCGGCAACGATCCTTGATGTCAATTCATCAAATGCGCCTATCATCGCCCCGTTGACATTGCCATGCGCCGCTTTATCTTTAATATAATTGTATACCCCTATTTCCTGAACAGGCTTAGTTTGTTTGGCTTCTTGCGCAACCCAGGCTCTGGCAATACGGGAATAACTAATCATGGAATTACGCTGGGAAAACATCTCTTTGGCATTAGGGATCCGATGCAAAGGCAGATGGGCAAAACAATTATCGAGTATTTCAATATACATGCAGCGCATCAAATGATCCGAGAATCCGATCAACAAACAATAACGTTTAGCCTGGAGACCATAGGCAAAATCAACGGTTACGCGAAAGAACTCTTCTTCTCTACCTTTAAAAACTACTAAATTCGTATCAATAATCTTTATTTTCCTGCGATCGCGGAGAAAAATGGAAAGGAAAACCTGAAGATCCATAAAACCACAGGCCCGGCGTAATAATTCATTTACCTTGGTTTCACCACGGAAAAACGCCTGGGAAAGGATAAACTCTCTTTGTTTGTCGCGGCCAGGATGCACAAAAGGATGTATCCTCCCTGCATCAGGAGGGCCATGCGACAGAAGAACAGAAAATACCCCTGCCAGCACAAGTATACAGGCCACAAACAACCCAAAGTTATGCATGATACAAAGAGGCAAGAACGAGAATGAACCAAAGCCACGCGGATTAACAGGCAAACCCAGCTTTATAGCCGTAGACCGCAGCTTTCGCAAAGCCTTACTTTTGGTTTGACGGACACCATAAATGCTTCTATTCAATACTGCGGCTATCTGTGCAATATCCAAACCAGCCAGATAAAGAACTAAAACATTGCGCTGGGATCCGGTTAAATTAGTAACCTCGAACATTTTACGTAAAAGATCTTCTGCGTAAGTAATATCCGCCTGGGATAACTCTTCATCGACGGTTTGGTAACGGCCGGTTGCTTCCTCTAAGATCCCAAGTAAATATTGAAATCCCTGATGGTATTCTTTAGCGGCGGATGGTAACTCCGATAACCTAATCCCTAAATCGCTTTCATTGCATACTTTGCGGCTGCTTACGGCATAAATCGTTCCGCTTAAACCCAATACAAAGAGTATTATTAAAACTAACCCCGTATTCCCAGAGAATACCCCCGGAAGAACACAAAACGCACTTAAATCCCCGGCCAGAAGCTCCGGAGAATTTACCTTAACCGGCAAGGTTACAGTAACAGTTGTACCGATATCCATGCGTTTGGAATTAACCAGCCTATGGAAATGATCCATAAGCTTACGATACCTGGTAATCGCCTCCTGCAGGATAGGTTCACTGTAATCCTGGCCTAAAGCTTCTTCAAAAGCTGAAAACAAACTGTCAATGACCTGTTTGAGAATATTTTCCAGTAATGTAAACCCTCCAGCCCCCTGTAACTGGCTAAGCGCTAAATCCCGGGCCGGTAATAGACACTGTTCAAACATCTTGATTAATTTTCTTACGCTTTCAGCGTTAACCGGATTGATCAATATTTCTCCCAGTTCTGTTTCCATTTCAGAAGATGCGCGTTTCAAAATAAGATAAACATCCTTTACCTGGCTGTGGTAAAGAGGATTTTCCTCCAACGCCATTCTTAAAGGAATGAAAAAGTCTCTTGAATCGGAATTAGCATCTTCAGCGGTAAAAGAATCTATTTCTACTTCACCCCCATGGTCATGCGCCACACAAACTAATTCAGCCAGGCCTAAACCGGAACCATGCCGCCTAAGAGAAAAATTCAAACAACCAATATGCGGCATGATTTGAGACATTATCCCAGGGCCATTATCTAGAACTTCAAGACGCAGGCTATCATTTTGACGGGTAACTTTTACTCTGACTTTCGCCATGGGTTGAACATTACGCTGATCATTGAAGTAAACCGCATTATTCACGATATTCAAGATAGCACTGGTCAAAGACAATCTATCCGCGAGCACAAGACAACCGGATTCCAGAATAACTTCTATCTTAACCTGCGGCTGATTTTGGCAAGCTGCTTTTACAATCCCTTCTATAGGTTCCAAAGATAACATAGGGGCAGCATGGGCAAATCTTATACGGTTCTCTAACCGTATGACCGCCTGATGGCACGCACAAGAGGCATCTCCTAAACAATCAATGATCGCAGATCCGGCAAAAGAAACTTCAGTTTGCAGCTGACACAGGGAATCCCGTATATCCCTTAACCTCACAGCAAAACCTTCCAGCTGTTTGAGGGAATTCAGAGCATTAACTGCGGATAATTTATCCTGTTTTGATTCACTGCTTACCTTCCCAACAAATACCTGGAACCAGGAATACATTTCTTCTAAATCACCTATTATCCCCTGAAATAGAATGCACTCTTTAAGTGTTTTTTGGCGGCGTAAATTAATAAGGATAAGCTTTGCTCCCAATATCTCTTGAGAGGCATCTAAAACCTCTCTGCCGTGCAGCATACTGCGAAATGCAATACCGATGCGCGTGACCGAACATGCTGAAATAAATTGAGGGATTGCTTCTTTTGCGCGGCGGGCTAACATGAAATGACGTGCTTGTGCCTCTTGGGCCGAGGCTTCATCAGGGTATGACTCATGTAAAACGATCTGCGCAATAATTTCCTGGGCGTTCAACCCAGACCCGTTAAGCAGACGATAAATTTCTTCCGGCAAAATAGCCCAATTCAACCCGTCGTTCTTGGCGATCACAAACTCTGCGGGCGGGCCGCGCAAAGTAATCGCCCCTTGCCTCTGGGCTCTTTGAACCAATTCCAAAAGCGCCTCCCCTAATCGCTGGAACTCGACTTTTACCATCGGATAATTACAAGCCGCCTCAAACATCGATTGCGCGGTAATAGAATGCCCTTGGCGCCGGGATCCTCCTATAGATACCCGCGGATCTATTTTTATCTTCCATGCATGCAAAACACGATTGATCCTTCTTCTTAACCTTTTGGCGGAGAAAAATAAAACGTTAAATTCGTGTTGCACGCGCCTCAATTCTCCTAAACTATCCTCATCTATCTGACGCCTTAAATCTGAACCGATAATCAAACACATTAACTCTTCGTTCATCGGCCTGACCAGGCTAAAAACATAACGCATTTGCCCAATAAGCAGCAAACCGGCATTAGCAATTGCTTCTCTCTGTAAAGGACGTAACAAAAACATTTTCCGGAACTTAGCCGTTTCCAGTTCTTCTATTGCCCCTTCCCAAAGCTTCAAGAAATTCCTGCAATCCTGTAATAGGTCAAATTCCCGGTAATTAAGCAAGAGTTGTGAACTTTCACCATCGGGCTCTTTTATAATACAAAGCAACCCTTCTAATCTTTTTTCCAGAATAAACGCCTGATCATATGAGTTTTTGTATAATACTTTAAGCCTGCGCAGCTGCCGGAGCTCAATCACAAGAATAAAGATTAATGCGATCCCCCCAATAATAAGAATAAGGCTGATAGCTAAGAATGGTACGGCAAAAGCCAAGCCGAAATAATTAAAAGAACCGTGTTTATTTGCAAAGGGTGCGTTAGAAGATGTGCACAAAACATCCGTGGACTTCATTACTTTTATATACAAAGAATGTTCTTTTTCTATATATTCGTAAGCCAATCCCATCTCTAAAAGCTGCGCTGTGATCCAATGAACGTAGAAATCGTACCAGGTATCGGCGCAGTCTTCTCCTAAACCTTTAAAATTATCCCTTAAAAGACAGATCACAAGCACGCCTCCTGCTCTTACTATACGCATAGTTTCTTCGATCAACCTGGCGAATTTATCGTTATAGCGATTGGCCGCAACCTGCAATTCAGAAAAACCCGGATCAATAAACAATCCTTCGGCAACCAAAATATCCGGATGTAATCCAATAATGCTGATCAAGGAATCATGCATAATTGCAGCATCGCAACTACCAGATGCAAACGAAGACATCTTGAAAGCATCATCCTTTATATTCTCAAGGCCCGCGATAATTGTATGCTGCCCGGCTCTCGGGAAAGAAAGATCTACGTTATATACCTTTCTTGCCCCACTGCTTAACAATGCCACTGCCAACTGGTATCCGGATGAAGAACCAATATCTGCAAATACTCCACCGTGATAAGACGCCGCTAACCCATGATAAAATGCATATCTACAGATCCCCTCATTCCCGCACTTAATCCCTGTCATATACGGTAAAACTGTTTTTCCTGGAGTCTTTGCTGAACTAATTTCATTCTTTATAAGCCTTACTCGGGAAGGCGTATTTCCGAAATATTTAAGAACTGCAAAAACATTGGAAATGGCTAACCAAATCATATAACAAAAACCCCATCTTCTTATTAGAACGAGAAAAAATAGGCCGATTATAATAATCACCGGCTGCCCGGTTGTATCAATTGAGGCAAGAAAATTACTCGAGGCTCCGGATAAACCAGGCGGCGCAACCGAAAAGCAGGCAGAAGAATCACCGGTGGCAGTTACATCGTCACTTCTTAATCCGCTTAAGACGTCTTGAAAATTACTCTCGTTAAGCAGTTTAAAATCGGCATCTTCTTCTCTTGCTTCCTCCAACAGTGCCATAAAAGCCCGGGGCTTAGGTAACCCTCCCTGCTGTAATTGGCCAAAGCGTTTGGCCAAATCAAGACCTTTATCCCAATAATACTGATAGAGCTTATCAGACAAGCTGCGCGGATTTCCGGTTGCCCACAATACCGAAAGTACAAGCGCACAAGAGCACAAGAGCGCAAGGAAAACACTATTATTCATGCCCGTCATTGCCAGCGGCATAAACACAGAAGAACTGGAAGAGATAGAAACGCCTCCTTCATTCCTTGACTTTTTTGCCCTAATCGTCCAAGGCTCATCGTCAGTAATAACGCCCTGGTCTATTACATCAAATCCGAATGCTCCGAGATTTTCCTTGATCATCGCTTGATTGATAAACCTGGATTCACCCAGCAGTTTAAATATGCCGATGCTGATAATTACATCGCCTCCGAAACAAAGGACCCTGTTGAGTTCCTTAAAAACATCTGCGACTGTCGCCTCTGCCAAAGTAGTTAAGTCAACACCGCTATTGCCGTCTTTTCCGGAGTATTTTCCCAAAATGGCATAATAAAGCGAGACACCGAATATCGCCAGATGCATGGATTCGTTGGCAAAAGGGAGTCTTAAGGGACTGCCAATTAAGTGTCGTATACACGGATGGCTGTTTAAATCCGATAAATCGTACTCCTTCGTATCCATATTCACCATAACCATCTTATCTGCTAATCCCTTTTCGAGGACATACTCTGAGCAACAAGGATCTTTCCCGTTTCCAATATCAAGCCCCCATCTTGTGTCTTTCGAAGCCTTTTCTTCCCTTACCAGCGGGCGACATGAACTACTATCGATTAATAAATATGCGATTAAAGTAATTAAAACCAAACCGGAGATACTGGTTGTTGCTATCGCCAGCGGCGAACCTAATGAGAAATTAATGCTATTATCATCGCCGTTAAGTTCCCCCTTACCTCTATTTCTCTTCCTTTGTCCCTGGCGGCGCTCGGCTTCACGTTCTCTTTTTTGCTGCGCGCGAGTCTTATTTTCTTCTTCATCGAAATTATCCGCCAGCCATCCACTCACTTCTCGGGAGAGCGGGCTATTACGCGCACCGTACATAATAAGATTGTCCGCAGCAGAAGCATCTTCCATAACCGCACCGAATATCTTTCCCTCGCGGGCATAGTCTCTAACCTGCGACATGCTTGATATGCTTCTGTATTTATCGCGCAAATTCCGCCATGCCCACACAAGAAAGATCAAACTTGCGGCAATGGGTGCCCAGGCAATCGCCCGCAATGAATACGCGATCAATAGTAAAATTGATTGCCGGTATTTAAGGTCCCCCTCAAAAATAGTATCTTGGAGCCTCTCTACATCTGCCTGCGACAAAGTGCGCACTTCCACTAAATCACGCTTAACCCCCTCACTAAGCCGATCTTTTATGACATTAAACCTGTGTATGTGGTTTTTTGGATCTCTATTCGATTCATCTTCAGTAACCACAACGCTGACTATATTGCCATGCAATTTGCTTCTTGCTTTTACTGCCTGATCAACAGCAAAAGAAATTTCTTTCGATGACAAAACCTTTTCATCGGTAAAATCATTCCAGATGATCTGCGGATGTTCTTGTTTTAAGTCCACAGGATGAGCAACCCCAAGAACGCTTTCATGCACACCAATGCAATAGCGATAAACTCCGTATGCCGAGCCAGAAATTAATCCCCCCAGAATAAATAGGACTATTGCCTTGCGGAAGAAAAGTACCGTGCGTGCCAGGCCGAAAACCCCATACAACCACCTTATCGGGTTTATAGAGATTAGGACTCGGCGGAAATACCGGGGAACCTGCTGGGGACGGACCTTCTTAGCCGGTGCTCCTTGTGCCTTAAGTTGGGCGCCTGCCTTGGCCGTTTCGGTTGTTTTAATTATCTGGGCAGAGTAAAAAGAAATTGTCTGTTCTTGAATTGAATTATTATAGAACTTGAATACCTTAATGGTCCGCCCGTCTTTTAAATGCAGGGGTATCGAATACAGCTTAAAATTACCGCTTAGTTCAAGGGAAAAAATTTGCTGGCTATCGGACAATAATTCATATCTGGGGAATCCGGTCTTAAAAACCGTATCATGCTTAAATTTGCCGCGTAATTTATGCCAGCGTGTGATTCTTGAGATACCAGATAGCGTCTCGATAGAAAGCGCATTAGCCTTATGCAGAGACCGCCTTAAAAGGAATTTCTGTCCATTGGGCATACGAAAAACAAGCAGTCCTCCTTCCTGCAAGAAATCATCGCCAATGACAAAATTCCCGCCGCTCACTTTTTTGGCGCTGTTAGGAGCAAAGGTTATATTTTCTATCTCTTGTTTGGCGCCATCTAATAACTGGGCCTTGCGTACAAACTGCTGCGGATAAGAATATTCGCCTCTGGTGAACACCTTGCTGCTGCGGAATAATTTGATTGCCATCAAAACAAATAATGCCCCGATCAAGAGCCCTCCAGAAACAGGAATTATCGGCACCATAAAAACAAACCCTGAACTTGCGTTAGTATTGCCGTTTGCAAACTTTGATTTAATAGCGGCGTATGCTGTCCTATCACGTTCAGTAAGTTCACGATAGCTAAGGACACAAGCGCAGACTACGAGCACAAATAAGCCCGGGAAGAAAAATGCGAAGTTTTCGGTGTTGCGTTGAGTGCTATATAACACCCACGGCTTGCTCCCGGAATAACCGCCTTGCATTATAAATTTTCCCTGCGGAGTGAACCCTCTGGATTCCAAGAAACTCGTAAACCCGTCGATAGAGTGAAAATCGTCCTCGACATCTCCGACACTCAAGGTACGCTCGAATCTGTTTATTCTTTTGTTGCCAAAGATCCCCGAATTGACGCAGGCTGCCATGAGAGCAACCAAGGCCTCTGTGCCATATCCTTTATTCCTGAAATTCCTTCCGGAGATAAGTGTGGAGCCGGCGTGTATCTGGAACCTGAAGCCTACCGTCCCCGTAAGAGGCAAATATATTAAAATCCCGTGCCCAACCAGGTTGCTCCCTTGGCAAATCGCGCAGATACGCATATTTTCTGACTTTTCTAACTCGAAGAATGTCAGATTCAACCTTCCGAATCCGACCGTAACGCTCCTGTCTATTGCGCAATCACTCAATAAACATAATCCTTCCAAGGATTGTTGATCCATAAGCATGAATCTATAGAAATCAAGCAACAGTCTTGCGGTATCCGCACCATTGCTGGTGATCTTGAGCCGGAGCCTGCGCAGATAATCCGGAGTAAGTAAAACGGATCCCTGTCTGCTGGAGCGGATATCTAACGCCGGGCAGATCAGCATAAATGCGATTACCAATAATACTACAGAAATAAACCCTGAAAGAAAGAGCGCGCAGGCTGTTCCATCTTCCTGAACTTGCGCGCGTTGACGGATATATCTGGTAATATGCCCATCGACATTCCCTTCGGTACCGAGAATTACGGCTACATCCGCCTGCCGGAGCGATTCGATATTGGCGGAATGTTCTAAGAGGGCCTCTGCGGTTACGGCAGTAGTTCCTCCCACCACTGCACCCTGTCCGGCATAAAACCCACTAAGATCGGCATAGACAATTGCGGCGGCGCGATTCAAAGCACTCAAGGAACCTACTGTAACGGCAGCATTAAGGATGCATTTAGCGATATCTATCGCCGCTCTTTCCGGAGCATCTACGGCAATACCATCCTCAAAAATGAAATCCTTGCCATCAATGACAAGCGGTGCGGCCTGCGCAAGGTCATTCTTCATAAGCGAGCCGGAAATGAGGCTGGCGACAAATGCCGAATATTGATCGCTCTGTACCATAACCGCTGAAGCTTCAGGCATCTCCATTTTTAAACCCGCAGCAATACCTAAGGGCCCGCCGGCGCCTACCGGAATAAGCAGCACAACCTTTTTTGAGCTATCTATCCCCAAACCTTTAAGCTGCTCGGCAATTTCTATGCCGGCGCTTGCATGCCCAGCCATAATATCCAACCCGCCATGCGCCATATATATTGAGTTTGCCGGATGAAGCGCAATAAATACTTCCCGCGCCATGCGCGCCTGTAAATAATTACCAAAGTGGCAATCAATATTCCCCTGATCACTTTTACCTACAAAGGCCCGGTAAGCTTTCAAAGCGGTATTCAATCCTTCGCGCTTTACCTGCGGCAAAGATGCATTAGTAAATACAACCGGCTCGATCCGCAAGATAGACCGGGCGTATTGAGGATAAAGCGCACGGTATTTCTCCACACAAAACCGCACCGCCTCTATCATCGCGATCCCATGATTACCGACAGTTTGGGTCACTAAATAAAACGGCATCAACCGCAGCGCCGGAGATCTTTTTATCACTTCAATATGCCGCCTGATCGCCTCATCGACTTCTACCAGCACACCTCTAATCTTAAAAGAATGCGCGGCTTGAACCGATTCATCTTTTAAAAATACCTGTTTGGCGGTAATACGGCTTAACCTCGGCATCGGGACAAGCGGAGTGCGCACAAGTTGACGCGCCTGGCGCAATATGCTGTTGGCCTGGGTGATCTTAGGCAAAACATACCCGCTCGGACGGCTGCTGTTCTCCCAGATCAAATGGCGCTTTTTTTCATGTTGATTTATCGAATGCAGCACAGGAAGGATAAAAATAACTAAAAGTATCGTTAAAGTCAATACCGGGGAAGCGGCAAACGGCGCGATAAGATTATATGACGCACCAGCTTTAAAAACTGGCCTGGGGAATATTCTTTCAAACTTCCGGACATCGGTTCTTCTGGCAAAATCACGGATCCTTTGATATTCAGGCGCGGCATGCACCATCTCCACTAATGACAAATACAGGAAATAAGCACACTGGCGCTGCCAGTTTGGCCTGGCATGCGCCAGAGTAATATCTTCCAGATGGCTAAGCAAGTGTTTGTAGAACTCATCGCGAGGATCTGTCTTTGCCCCAGAATAAAGATTTTTTCCCAAAAACATTCTGAAATAAGTAAAGATCAACCCCGCCGATAACGCGGCAACATAAATAAACAGGAACACCCCAAGAAAATTAATGATATATCCTGGAGTAAAACCAGGGATTATCATCCAAAGGATAAAAACAAAAGCAAATGCCCCGGCAATAAAACTTGCCGCAGAATAAATCAGGAAGGCTTTAGCGATATCCCAGCGCGGGGCCTTAAATGGCCGCAGGATATCCGATACGAACTGATCAGCATTTATATCCTCATTAAGAAAAGCGCCATCCAGGAAATAGGCTACCTGCGAATCCAGGTAATCATCCAGCGGCATTCTAAGTTCTCGATAAAGGTGTATATTATAATCTTCGGCTGGCAGGCTTAAGCGATAAATAATCGCGAAAATAAAGGCCGAGAAAATAAAAATCAATCCTCCCTGGATAATGAAGTCCAAATACGGAGCAAACAATAGAGAAGAACATTGGCTATGAGCATTTTTATCTAAAGCCATCGCATATAGTTTATTAAAAAACCCTTCGCCGGTGATATTGGCATCCGTCAAGTCGATCAATATTGTCTTATGATCACCGTTTTTCTGCATCAATTCCACCAAAGCGCGGTTTCTTACTTCACCTGTTGCGATAAGGGCCTCGTGAGGAGAAAATACCTCGCCAAAGGCATCAAGGGTAAGATGAAAAACAACACCGGCCTGGCGGCCAATACCTTCTATTTCATCCGCCATCCGGTTTATTTCGCTTGAATCAGGAAGCTGCCTGAAACAGCTGTTGGATATACTTACAGCAAAATCAATATCATCGGGAGGTGTTTTGAGTTTACCGCAGGCAAAACTTCCGGTCAGATAAATGCGGGTGATCACACCATCTGCCTTAAAATCATGCAGCCGGATCACTGCTCTTAATAAATATGGGGAGATTTTTCTTATAACATCAGAGGGATTAATATCTTGATGTTGGGATGCTTGATCCTCACTCAAAGACGGCGGACCGCGCTGGGATTGAGCCATTAAGAATGCGCTTAAAGCGATCATAAATAATACCGTAAGACTTGCCAGACTCATTCCCAAAGGCACAGTAATTGGCGCCACAGCAAACGAACCCTTACACTGACTATCACCTGGTGAAACCCTTCTATTTGCATCTTGATTACCTGCAATAAATTTCTTGATTAACGATAGCGCCGCTTGCCTATACTCCGCGTCATTATCAATATTTTCCGCTGCAATAATTAGCGCCCTAAGAATATCATCGTGCCTGTAAGTGGCTACCCGCCTGGACAATTCAGCCATATATGCAAATAATTCCTCAATAGCTTTTCTTTTACCGCCACATAAATCCGTATATGCAAAAACAAGCAACCGCGTTGCCAAAACCACAATCGTAGAATCCATCAGGAAATATTCCAGGATCGCGTCTCTATGCTGCGGATAAAAAGTACCATTATCCAGATGTCCAATAATAATGTGCGCGGGATAATTACGCCTTCCGTAAAGATGCCTCTTTCCCCAACGCCAATTCATTAGTTTGCGCAAGGCAAACTCTTTTCTATCTGAAGCTACTTCCCCCAGTAAACACAAAACCTCCTTAACACGCCTAATATATTCTTCCCTCTCATCTAAAGCATCCTCGCCTATTGTCCGGCGCGCTCTTGGAGATGACATCTTTTGTAAAAGAACAACTGATACTACCAACAATAAAACAATCGCTGGGTAAACCGCAAACGCATGGTTTGCATGTTCCGGTAATGACGAAGCGCTTTCCCGGCGGCCGAGCGCTACTTGCGCTTCCTCGAAATGCCGCACATCTGAAGCATATTCTAAAGCCGTAATTGCTTCATCACGCAATTGTTTGCTTCTACTTATTAACCTAACCTTGTTTAAAACTTCTACACTGGAAACCATATATACCGAAGAAGCAAACCTCACGATCTCCATTGCCTCGGCAACCAACTCTTTATCTTGCCAGGCAAGTAAGATTTCCTGCAGCTCGGGCATACGTTCATCGATAACCTCTCTTGCCCTTAAACTCCCTCTCTCTAATGTGCTGCGTAACCCCCAAATAGCCAAAGCCCGGATTGCGCGGCTTCTGGGAGATTTTAGATCTCGCACGCTGTCGCCTAAGATATCGATTGCATGAGTTTCAAAACGATAGAGTGCCGCATCAACAACCAGCTGCATTGCTGCCGTTCTTAGTTTGCGGGAATTCCCGTAATAAACCATTTTTCTGATAGCTGCAAGATTGGCGATTATGACGCCAATTATCTGCTCCGCCTGATCAGCGTATATCGATGTCCGTTTGACCTGGCCACTTTCATCATTGCACATACCAAATGCCAGCCGAAGGATTTCCAGCACTTCCAGCCTTACCGCTTCATTACAAATTCTTGGAAGCAACAAGGATTCCAAAGTCGCGATGAATTCCCGGCTAAAAATAACTTGTAATGCATTTAGCTGCAGGCGTACCCCCTCATCGCTTGGCATTGCAAGAGGAATAGAACCTTGAGCGGTATTTTTTAATCCTCGAAGAGATTCTTCTAATGATATAAATCTTACGCCCAAGGCTTTTTGAACTGCCGATTGTATATCTTGCGTTGATTGAACCATCCTTTTGCCTGGGGCGGCAAAAAGTGTAACCAAAGCAAAAGCCATAATGATCATCACCGAAATTAATAAGATAGACGTAAAGGGAATAATGCACAAGGAATGCTCTTCTGATCTTCTGGCCCTGGCGTTTGCCAGTGCTTTAGAAGTCAAGAAGTTAAGGCGCGCCTGCAACACCTTAATTATTTCTTTAAGGTACTCTTTGCCGCGGGAATCAGCCAGATCATTACCGGACTGGCCAGCTTTCGCGCGTAATTGGGAATAAGTAACCGATTTCTCGGCGAATCGCGGAATATCCTTGAACTGCTCTAAAGCCTTTTCTGCATGAGATGCTTCCGCAAAAATAATTAAATCCGCCCGTTCAACAACTTCCCTGGTTAAAGGCTTAGTCCAATAACGCGCGCTAACCGTATCACAAACCGGTTTTTCTATACCCAGTTCTTTTGCTTCGGCTAATATTACAGCCGAGGCGCGTTCTTCCAATTTAGCAGTATCAATTTCTGCTTCTATCCCGGAAGACACAACTGCGTAAAAATCCGATAATCTTCTTATCCTCTCCTTGGAATCCTTGACCTTGCCGTGGTGTAAAAGCCATTCTAAAACCAACTCCATACGAACACTGCGGTTCAAACCAAGCTGACAGACAGTGACAATTAACGCGCGCTTTCCTATCCGCGCAAACTCTTTTTGAAAAAGCTCTGCGGATGTAGATCTATTCTTTGGTAATGCTTCCTCAACATCTTGTTTATCTGCATCTTGGGCGGGCGGATTATTTGACAGAGGATGACAAATAATTTCCTGCCAGGCTTGAGGGAAAATTTTACTATCCTTAACAGTTGCCCATCGACCGGGATTATTACGGAACTCATTTAATAAATCCGGATTATCTACTACGGATATAAGGAACTCTTTATCAGAACAACTATTATCATTTATCCTGGTCAAATAGCCGTTACTGCGTAAAGATGCGTGCAATTCAGCATCGCCTTTCGAAGCAAGCTTATAGGCAATATCGATTTTTCTTACTACGCCTGCGGGCTGCTTTTCATCACCCGCCGTAACCTTTAAAACTTTAATACCGCCGGTCGAGATCTCTTGCGCCATAACAGCCGTCCCCGAAAAACCAGTTTCGCTGGTCTTCATATCCGGTTTAGGATCTTCTTTTAAGGGAATTGTCTCGATGGGCGCTTTAACCGGAATGGGAACTACTTCTTTTACCTTCCGGGATTCTATTGCTTTTACTACAGCCTGGCGTATATCCGCAGGGAGCTTGGGTCTCATATACTCCCAATAATCCTTTTGTTGTGCGACTTTAGATAAATACTCTATATTCTTATGCCCAGCCGCTTCTAAAATAATAAGTTCATCTAACTCGCTAATAAACCTGTTTTCTATCCTGTCATTTAAGAAGCGTTCTAACCTCCAGGCATCCTGGTGAGACACACCGCATGTTTTCTCCGCAAACCCGTGCATAAATGCCTGTAACATCTGGTTAAGGGTAGTATGCAGAGAAGATTTGATCTTCTTTGTTATACAAACACACAATGAGTCGCCGCTGTCTTTACTATCGTGATAAAAGCTCCATTCATAAACCGGTTCAGCATCGCATACAGCTGTTTTTGTCCTGGCAAAACCAAGGCTATCCCCGTTTTCGATAAAAACACCGCGTATCCTGCGTAGTTTGCCGTCATTACAGTATATGGGGATCTTATGCAGTGCCAAGAAAAGAGATACGAACACCTCAAACCGCATCCCCTCCGAGATCAAAGACTTTTGTTTGCAAGTTTCATCAATAACCTCTTTAAGGGTCTTCTTACCCGCTAAAACCAGGGCCATTGCCTGGCTTATATCCTTATTCGCCGCCTCGACATCACTTAGATCAGCTATTCCTGTCTTTAATAAAATAAACAATTCAATAAGATCAGTTACTCCCTCGATAATGCTTTTCTTGGAAATAGACGGCAGGCGTTTCCATAAAGCCCTGACCCTTTTTTCTAAAACCGCTTGAGATCGGCTTAACAGTTCCTTGGTTAAGGTAAAGACGGTGTTTGCGGCCTGCGGATATTGCGCACTCAATGAATTACTTATTATTTTAAGAAGTGCATCCGATAGAGAATCATAATTATCCTGGTCAAATGCCCTGGATTTGCCTTCTTTTATGAACTGTGCTATTTTCTCCTGAATAAAACCCTTTTCTTCGGCAGTTAAATCCCTGTCAAAAGGCGCGGTTTTTGTAACTGGATACGTATCACTATCCTCACTCCCTGCCAGGCCTGATGACTCATCATCGCCAAATGCGGATAAATCAACATTATCAAGCCTTAATGTTTCAGCCGGCTTATTAGCTTTTGATTCTCCGGTAACCGCTAAAGCCTGTTGGTGCAAACCAAGCAGTTGTTTTTGGACAGTATCGCTAAAAGCTGCTGCTTTTAGTGAAGGCATTGATTTAATCGCCATAAAAATATCGCCCGGAGTAAGCGTAAGAAATTCATCTAACCTGGCCCTAACCGCCTCTTTATCCATTAAGTTAGTTGCTTCTCTGCATTGATAATGGACATCAACGATCCGTACGATCAGTTTTATTATTTTGTGTCTTTCTGCGGAGTTAGTTATACCTTTAATTAACCGGATCAACTCCTTGAATTGTGCAACTACCATATTGACTTGTTCTTGCTCAACCGGCTCATTAACTGCCGGGTTTTTTTCTGCCGGTTCAGGTTTATTTTTACTGCTTTTAAACCACCCGAACAGGCTCCATGCAAATAGAGGCCTCATCAAAAATATTAATACCCCGGATAAAAACAATACTGTAACGCCTGCCGAAAACATTGCCAAGGGCAGGAAAGCGTAATTTGGGCTAACACCTCCAGTTGCAGTTAAACCGTGGTTCAATAAACAAGACTCTCTTTTCGGGCAGGCAGCCGAACAACTTAGGCATAACTCCTTCCCAGGCGAATGCGAAAGTAAAACATATTCTGTATTCCCGTTCTTATTGGCATGGAAATGCGGATCAATAATACTCCCATCGGCAAGAAGCGTATCACCGGCAAGAGTATATTTAAACACCGCCAGCGGATCGATAAAACTTTCCCCGCTGCAAAAGAATTCAACCCCCCGATCTTGTAATTGCGCCAGGCGCCCACACATTTCGATCTTATGTTCTTTACATAAGATCCCGGTTATCTGACGGATCTGTTCAGCGCTAAGCCGGTTTGTTTCCCCATCCCTTTGTATCCGGTAATGGGTATATGAAACCACACAGCCGACAGGCTCCAAGCCTTTTAATAAGGCGGCGTTGTACCTCAAAAATTCTTCATACCTGTGCCCAAGGATCCTGGTTTCTACGCTGGGAGTAATACTCACCTGTAGTTGATGCCAGGGGCTGCGCTGGCCGAAAGTAAGGCATCCTTGATCCAAATAATATGCAGTAACAGATCCAGGGCGGATACCGCAGGTACTCATCGTCTGGCGCAATACGGAATGAGAATTTTGTCCGCAAAAGAACTCCCGCACCAAATGCGGGGCCGATTTCATAAATACCCAATCATAATAATCCCGCCAATAATCACCCAATTGCCAGATAAGCCCGCAGCAAGCCCGGGCATTTTTTATCTGGCTGATCCACGGCCAAGGCATAGAATGCACGCAGAAAGGCGCTGCAAGATAACAATGGTCGCATTGCGCCGAACATCCAAGGGTGGGAGAAAAAAACATTTTCTTATACATGCTCACCGTATAAGGAGAAAGGGTACGCTTCGGTAAAGGAATAAACCAATCCTGGCGGGGGCTCATTAACTGCAAAAGTATCCGCATAGCACGTATCCCGGACTGCCTGCGGTTTATCTCTATTTTCGCATTCTTTACTACCGCCTTGCCTTTTCCGGAAAGCCCGGCGACATATCCGCCTTTATAGACCGGGATAATATCCTGGTCTATCATGGCGATCCTGGTAGATAACGCCTGTTTGAGGAACCCGGGATGCGACAGGCAAAAATCAGGGTCTTTTAGTAAATCAATGGTCGCTTCATTTATCGCCGCGGCATGTTTAATGAATTCCTGATAATGGGCAAAACGTAGTTCCCAGCGTAACTTCAATGAATCATTCCAGCCATCCTTGACTAAATCAATGATCTGCTCTTTTAATACACCAACCGGAGTAAAAATATCCTCCCCTGCATACATCCTAACCCCCAGCCCGGCGCTTACCACCCAGGAGACAGCGATCAATGCCACGATCGCAGAAACCGCCGGGAATAGAGGCATAAGAGCAAAAGAAGACGGATCACACCCGTTGTTACCAGCCTGCGGCAAGCGCTTATCTCCATTATGTTTCTTTCTTTCCCTTAAGTATTTCATGACTCTGGCGATCATACGGGTGACAATTAAGATATCAGGACAAGAGAGCTCTTCTAATGCACTTTGCCTTGCCAATAATTTATTCCCGTGCGGGGTTTTTAAATAAACGTCTTCATCCCTGTCAATACCGGTTAACTCCCAAAGATTTTCTTTTTTAACTAAATGCTGCTCTAAAAGCAGGCCGCGGGCGGAATTGCGATATTGTTCTAATCCGATCAAAACAATAGCAAATGGGATGTGGTTAAACTGATCGACATATTTATCTGTCAGGTGCTTGCGTATCCATCCCAAATACGGACTGAACATAAGCGCAAGCCCCTTAACATTGTAACCAGGAAGGAATAAATGCATCAGGAATGAGGAAAGGAACCCAACCTGGCTGGGATTCCCAACCCTGTATGCTTCCCGTAATGCCATGATCAAACAATTCAGAGCATGACGTTTCTTCGCTTTAACCGCAAAACCTCCCGGAAGAAACCCGAAGTAACGATAAGAAAAATATGCGGCAAGGAAATATATATGTTCCCGCCAAATATTCATTGGGATAAGAAGTCCGCGTTCCTGCCAAAGGATATCCCTGTCCCGATACCCCGAACGGCAAAGCAACTGCGTTTTCCGTGAAGTAACAGGGATTATCCTTGTATTAGCGTTATTTACCACCTGAAAACTATTGCCAAACATAGCGATATTATTTTCCAGGCTTCCGATAACGACAGCGCGGAAATTACACCGATTGATCAATTGCGAACAACGAAAACACGGTTCCATGGTCGTTACAAGCGTGCAATTTGCAAATGTTTGACGGACACTCCTTGAGGCATTCATGATTGCCGCCCTTTCAGAATGCACAAAATCCCTTTCTCCCCGGATACTGAAACGCATACCTTTTGCCACCACAAAACCATCCTCATCAACGATCATGGCCGCTACCGGATAACGCTGCCGGGAATGATCCAATCCGGAGTCGAAATAAAGGAACCGCACATATAAATCACTGACATACTTTTCAGCAAGACGCGCACTCACCTGTTTTTTATTCCTCATCGCAATTATCCTGCGGGCGGCGCGCATAATATCGTCTAAATCATCGGTAGGCAGATATGCGGACCTATAAATCAGGCGTGCGGAGTTCCTGCTTTTCGCCCAAGATAATAATTCAGGCGCCCGCGTTATGATTAAAGTGCCGATCCCAAATATAGCAAGTGCAAAGAATATCCAGGTTAGAGGATAAAACAATGCAAATTCTTGCTCCATTGTCTTTGCCGCTTCTTTTTTAGCAGCTGCAATATCATTACTGCGCTCTGCATGTGATTCATAAATACCCTCAAAAAGATTGTATAACGTATATACTGCCGAGGCTGCAAGACAAAGGATAAAAACCGTGCCAAAAACCACCTGGCCCACCGGCCCTTCAAACAATCCGATGATCATGACAATGGGAAGCCCCGCCATCGGCACCAGTAAAAACAGTAGTGTCATTACATGATCGATTTTCTCACGCAGGCCGCTTGAGGCGCTTTTCATATGGGCAATACGATGAATAATAAAAGCGATTACTGCCATAGCTACGATGAAGATGGAAAGAGTAGCCACGATCGGCAATAAACACTGGTTTTTCTCTGCAGGATGAGATGCAGGTGCATTAACTGCATCTCTTTTATATTTATACATGGTGCATTCTTCCATACGGTCAACATACACCGGAGCTGAATCCACATCAGTAGTAATTATTGTTTTTTCTTCCGGCAAAAGCTTGAATCCAGGGAATAACGGAGGATTGGTTGCGCGCTGCCGGACAACCACTAACCGAGCATTTGGGTTCATTCCAAAATCAGGATGGGTAAGCACCCGGCTCACCCCGCGGAGAAAATCTTCTTGCTGAACAGACGGTTCCGGATAATAAATATAGACAATATCATACCCGGAATAATCCACTTGTTGCAGCAGTAGATCCTGGCGCTGTATCGAAACAGTATTACAAACATTTTCTAACGCAGTGCGTAAAGCGGGATCCTGTATTAACCTGCTCCATACTCTCAAGGTTTCTACAGCGTCTATAGCCATTGCGCTCCAGTCTAATTCGACTTCTGCGGCATTAACTATCGCGCCATACGCCGCCAGGCGCAAAGATGTCCAGCCATCCCCGCAGCCGAAATCAAATAACCGCGTGTTTACACCAATTCCTGCAAATCCAATAAGGTCTCTTATTACCTTAGCCGGCGTGACCTGAAATGCACCATACCGGACAACTACCGCGCCAGAATATACGCGGCCGGCGTTGCCTTTTTGCGTTCTGACACGTTCAATTAACCCCCTTCTGGCATAAAGCATGGCATAAAGATGGTCTATGACCATACCGGATTTCCTGACAATAAACGCACTGCCGCTGGATGCACCAATGAAATTTGCTTTTAATTGATCTTCTAAAGGAGTAATACAGGCCTGCGCAAATGACCGGTGCCCTTCTTCGCTAAGAAGAGGATCCGCCAGCCGATGAGCCTGGATGATTAAAAAACGGAATAATTCACTGCGATTTGCCGCATCAAGGAGGGAGTCATGCAAATAAAGGGTTTGGCCGCAAATCATATTTCCCGGCTCGGATAAAGGCCCTGCCCTGATTTCAATTGCCGTCATCTCTTCGAGAACACGCCGAAGCATAGGATCATTTTGCGGTATTAATTTAGCTGCCTGGCAGATCGCTTCCCGCACATACTCCTGGGCAAAACCACTTAACCGGACCGTATCAGAAACTCCTGAAACATCTTCCACCTTAGCCAAAGCCGGTAAATCCTTATCGGCAGCGGCTTTATCCTCTGAAATACGTGCCGGCATCGAAATACCTGAACCCCTTAAAACAGGCTCCACATATTTCCATCCGGATAAAGGCATACAATGAACACTGTGCTTTCTCCAGGCATTCGCCATCTGCGTTAAATTCCATTGCACTATAAAATCATTGATACCATGGCCAGCCTCTTTTTCTGACCAGTCTTTTAAAGCGCTGTTCTCTGCTAAGGCCTCCTTAGGCCTGCCTACAAGCCAAAACCAGAATTCTAAGTTCAGTAACGAAGTAATAAGCGGCATGCCCACGATCACCTGTAATCCTGTTTCCGCAATTTGCTTTACAATCAGATCCGTGCGTTTCTCAAGCAGCCTCGGCTGTAAGAAAACATTCGTTGCTCCCCGCGATTCTTTATCCAGGCAATTAAGGATCGTATCATGCCTTAATGGTTCGCCATGAGGATTGGCCGCTACGCATAATTGGATATCGCTGGGGATCTTGCCCTGTCTTTGCATCCTGGTAGCCAATTCAAGCATCTTAAAGGCATTCATTCGCGCAATACTCCATGAAGCCCCGGGTAAAAGGCGTAATGGATGGCTGCCTGAAACAAATAAGATTACCTTTACCCCCTGATCGGAGAAACTTTTTATGCGTTTCTCTATTTGGCCGCGGCTCCGCAACTGTGCCGCGATAGTAGCAAAATACCCGGAAATATCAGAAAACCCTGTTTCCAGAGGATCCTGGAAACGGCCGATATGTTTATTTATTACTTTCATGGTCTTGAACCTATTGGGGAATAACTTACAAATCAGATTAATAAACCACACCCCAAAAACTCCTGGATTAGGCGCATCAGGTATAGTTACCCCATCGATCAGGCCTTCTGCGTACAACCTGTTATAAAGCTCTTTTTGTTCCTGGAAGCGCTGCCGGTCCGGGATATTATCTTTACGAGGCGCAAGCAGTTCAAAGGTAATGGTTTTCTTACCGCGTTTTAATCTTTCCTCCAGCCTCCCAAGAGGTGCTCGATCAATATCCACTGGTTTTGATGGTGCAAGTATTTTATCTTCAGAGAATGCATGCCTGCCTGGTATTTTAAGCAATAAATAAATAATTATGACCGTAAGCACAAAAAATGGCTCTGGTAAAATACTGAATATAGGAATAGTAAGCGCTGAATTCATAGAAACCTGCACTGAAGAAGGGATATCCATTTCAACCACATAAACAAGTGGACTACCTGCACATTGCAGAATAGAAGTGCGGGTTATGACCCTTTTGTCATGTTTGGCAATAAAATCACGGATCTCTTCTTCTGATTGAAAGACCGCGCCATCCCTCAAAAGCTTGTAAACCTCTTTTTGTGCTTCCTCATAAAGCTTTTTACCGAGCCGAAACCAATTAGAAATAACTTTAAGGAGCTCGGATTCACTCATCCCAAGATCTTGATAAGGAACGCGGCCGTCATATATTTGGCCTAATGCCTTAGAGAGCATTCCCAGGTAGATATTATGCGGCCCGTTTTCGGTCATAGAGTGCAACCGGCGCACATATTGCTCGTATTCCTCTAACCATGCAGGCCCAAAGGGTAATTCCCCAGGCTTTTTATTCAGCAACCTAAGTGCATTCCCAATAAGCCTGATCCCGGTTTCATTTTCCGCATAGAAATCCTTCATTTCGCTGATGATAAATGACGCAGGGTGGTGTAGAACCAAGATTATGTGCCCTCCGGGGCGCACAATCCTCAAAAACTGCTGCATCAGGCGATCACGATCCATATATTCCAATCCGCAGATAATCATAACTATATCAAATGCGCCTGGCGGGAAAATATCCGTTAACCTCTCCGCATCAGCCTGGATAAAACCCTCCGCTGTCTTATCAAGCACAACGCTATCTACATTCTGCACCTGGATATCGGGGAAAAACACTGATTTAAGCAAAGCACTCCATTCGCCTTTACCGGAAGCAACGTCGATTATCCTTGCGGCAGGATTTATCCTTAACCATGGGCGCAGGATCCTTACTAAAACATTTTCCAGGTGATTGAACTCTGCAATATTATAAGTGCCGGAAAAATCTGCCCAATACCCTGTCCGGATCTTCTCCTGCATGATAGGGGTAGTCTGCTCAATGCTTTGAATGATCATGCGCCAATCACTGACGGATATCTCATTCTTAGAAAGGCGTAGCCGATTTGCCACAGCCGAAGTTGTAGAACCTAAACAGAACACAAACCCAGCCATTAGTAAAAATGCCATTACCGAAAATAGCAATATACCTGGAATAAATACCGGCAGGGAAAAAGCCAGGCAGCTGGGATTATCTTCCGGGCCGCCTTTTGGTTGAGATAAGGAGTAGGCAAGAAAAAGGATACCATCTTTGATTTGGCACATCTCTTCTTCGACCTGTGATAAACAAAGGCAGCGATCCTTGCTTATCTTCGATAAACGCTCAAATTGCAGGCACACCTCATCAGGGACATTACGCCCAAAAACAACATCTTCCAGGCTCATATAATAATCTTCCCTCATAAGTCCCAGCGCCTTACTTACCGCTATATCACGTTCCCTGATATACCTTCTGGCCAAATTAACCAGCCTTCTGCCTTCTTGATAAACGTATGCATCGGCAGCTCTGTTTATTCTTATCACCTCTAGAAGCTTATCGATCAGGTCATAAGCGACTTTCTCATCGCCTTGGGCTTTACGGATCAAAGCTACGGCCCTCTTGAAATGCTCCCGTGCGATAATTATTAAAACGTACTGACGGAAATATTCAAAGCGGAGGGCCAAAAGTAAGGCTATAAATAACCCCAACATCAGGCTGGTAGTAGCTAAATCCATCTGTATCCCCGAAACAAACAGCTGTCCCGGCTCTTCCTGCATAGCCAGTCTTTCTTCTGCCTGGCGGAGAAAACCATTATCTGCTAAATACGATACCCCTCTTTGATAATCATCATTTAATACTTCCTCTGTGCGTTCATAATCATCGCAATCCTCATCATAAGGGCTGATATCCCTTTCCCCCCATTTTTCTGTTAAGGCAATATATTGAAACGGCTGATCCTCACCCTTACGGAACATCCCTCCTAAGCAGGCCTTTTCACCTTTTTGACGCAATAAATAAATAAGCATACTGGCATTCGCCAGGCATGTCGAAAAACCGAAACTTCTTACTACTGCTTCAATCTTAGTGATATCTATTTCTTTATGGGGCAAAAGCACTAAATCACAATTTCTTCCATCCAGATCCGCTTTAACGTCGGTAAATATATCCTGCTGCCATCCCATCCATTGCCAAGACCGTCCGGCATCCCAGGATGCACAAATCGTATAGGCATTGCCTTCAAACCCGCATGGCAGATCAAAGCAAACCCAGTATTCTTTTGCATTTATGGCAAAACATCTCCCTTCTAAATCCCCTAAATCCTGCCATGCGCCGCTTGCATCCGGCCTGCCGTAATGCAGGTTTACCCGTACCAACTCTTTTTCTACGGGCAGGCTAAATTCAACGTCTAAACTCACAATCCTATCCGAATCTAAAATACGCTGACGATGCTTCCCATCCCGATCGTATGTAAATGGAAAAACATTCTTAAAGCTTACAACCGAGTTGTCCGCAGGCTGTGTTTCTTTCAGCGTTAATTCATAGACCGCAAAAAGCAAACTTTCCCTTGAAACTACGCGCTGTATATTCCACCAGGCGCCTCCCACTCTTTCTAATGTCTGAAGGCCTCCGCCAAAAACAAAACCGTCATCGTAAGAATAATCCTGCCAGCCATAACCGACGATCAATTTCCCTCCGGGCCTTAAATGATCCCGGCTTGCCTCTAAGAACCTGGAAATAAGCCTGAACCCTGGGTCTTCGATGATCCGCAGCAGATCCGGATCAGTCGCCGGCTCTCTTTCGTTGACAACCTGGGGAGAAAATACAATTATGTCATAACGCTTTTCGGAAAGAACAGGGTTAGCAAATAAATCACTCAAAACCAGATTGATCCGTTTTGCTGTCTCGGGAGGTTCTTTCGAGATGCGTAACCTGGCTTCTTCCAGGGTCGAATAATGTATCTCAATCGCATCAACTTCAGCTCCAAGGCGCGCCGAAACAAGCGCCCTTGCGCCGCGCGCTGCACCGACATCAGCTACAAGCATCCCGGGCTTTACAACTTCACCAAGATAACTACGTAAAGTTTCATCCCCGGATACCCCAGCCGTTTCTACATCTACATGAATATTCCCCGGGCTATTAACCTTTTCTGGATACAACCCCATCTGTATAAGATCATCTAAAGCGGCACTTGAGGCCAGAACAGGGCTACCCGCACTATTAACGGCACTTGCGCGCATACGGCTTTTCCCAGAAATGATCCGCACCGCTACGAAGACAGCCGACAAAACCAGCATTATGGCTATTGCCTCCGGAGCAAAGGCAAAACCGCCTATCGCGGATAAATGAGGTATTTCCGGATAAAGTCCGGGATATTCAGAGCTAAATGCAAAACCGCATAAAGCGTCAAAAACATCTTGAGTATGGCATATCCCCATGCTAAAAGCATTTTTATGCATGCGTAAAATAGTTTCATGAAAATCCTGTCTGGACTCAACCTCCCACTCCGGATTCTGATATGGCCTTACTGCAACCAGGGCATCGGTAACATCCGCCCAATAAATGATCTCGGCGAGATACCGCAGCCTTTCATCCCCTATAGCTTCCGGATGATGGTGATATTTAACCAGAGTTAAAACATCTTCACAAACCCCCAACCCTAATTCCTGCACGATCTCAACGGAAAAATCCGCATGCCGGCTAAGCAATTTCCTTTCCGGGTTTTCCGGATCACGGGGGATCACCCTGTCGGAATTAATGATCTGCCACAACTCATTATTATGCATCTTTCCCAGATCATGCAGGGCAAAAGCCAATGCCAATTTTTCTTTTTCCGCATAACTTAATCCTAACTTGTCGGAGATCCTGGATGCCGTGATCCCTCCTCGGCGAATATGTTCAAGCAGACCGGTAATATCCCCGGACAAACCATTTGCCCGATAAACCTGCAGGTAAAACGCCTTGGCCTCCAGGTCATAGTTAAAATCCCTTAAGGCCGTGGCCTCTATCCCATACGAGTACGTACAAAATAAAAACCGCCTCCTGTTGCCGAAATAATTACTCCATGCTTCCGGCAGTAGAACTTCCCCTTTTTGATTAACCTCAGCTTCAAAAAGAGAAGCATAAAATAAGATCTCGGATTCGAGTTTAGTATCTTCATCATTACTGTTATAAATATCCTGTTCGACTTCTTTAATATATGCATCCAACTGCGATTGAGTAAAAATAGTGAAAGAATCCCCAGAGGCATGTTCGATCCACACCTTTTCTTTTGCCGAAAAAACATTCCCCAGGTATAATCTTCTTCCGTACACCCTATGCTGAAACGTGAATTTACGCAAAGCACGGGATAATTCTACAGCCGCATCGATATCTTCCGGGCATGCGGACAAATGCCTGAACTCATGCTCAATAACATTTACTAACAGGCGGTATTGGGAATTAAGAAGAAGTAGGATTAAAAGCTGAAAAGGTATATAAATATTGCCCTCGAGAGTAACCGCGGCTAAAAAGCGCGTACGTGATTCATACCAGATAAAAGGCGGGGCTCTCTGCTGCATATTTTTATCCGGTAAAATGATACCGACCCTCTCATTCTGCAACAAGCGCGCAATCTCCGGTTTTTCCTCTATCCAACTGATGAGTTCTGCGGGTAAAGCCGAATACGAAACAACTCTTTTTTGCTCCTGGATCTGTTTTAAAACACTTACGGTGCGGGACTCCGCAGCAGGATCCATTTCTCCGCCTGGCGCATAAATGCCTAACCCTAACGCATGCGGGGTATGATCATTCTTATCCTTACCTGTATCTTTCTGTTCAACTTCCCTTTTGATCTGCTCAAATTGCCTTCTTACTGGAGCAACAAACAAATCATCCAGAATACCATCTAATGCAGAAGGCTTAGTAACGACATGGTCATTATTTCTACGTTTTAATATCCTGGGCAGTGTTATAAACACTACGGCAATAATAACTGCTGCCAAGATCAATACCCCTGAACCTTGCGGGGAAAAACCGGATACATTACCACTAATAATCTCGCCACCATCTTCCTGCGCGGCAATTTCCTCGTTTAATACCGGCTTAGGCAGATATTTGGATTCATCTATGCCAAAACAATGCGGCTTAACTTTCACAAGTGCATTAGTTTGGGCGATCTCCTTGGCATAAACTTCTTCTAACTCGACATTACGGCCTCTTACCCGGACTTGGTCATAGGCAAAAATAATACCCCGGATAAATTTACTCTTTCCTGAAACAATCGAATTCATATCGATCTCTTGAGGCGTTATAGTACCATTACTGCGTAAAGCCTGCATTGCCCGGTCCATTGTCCGGATTCCCATGACCCCTTTTCCGTTTTGCGGATGCAAAGACGCCTGGAACCAATAAATGCCATCCCGGAACTGGCGCAAAGCGCTGTTACGCAGGCGAAAGACAAAATCAATATCCGTGCAGATCCCAAGATCATCATTAACCGTTGCCCGCATAGCAATATCCTGGACGTCGCCGCCGGTCATCCTTTTTATCTTTTGGACCGCCTGGGAATAATAAACCAACTCCCTTAGCACTCCCATTACCCCTGGCTCTACTTCATTCGTTAAAACTCCCATCGCCTGCCTGAATCCCGCAAGAGAGCGATATCTTACAAGCAGTGATGCGATGTGCATGATCTGTTCTTTGGTCCAGGCAAGCCTTGCCGTATCCAGGATATATCCTAAAACATAGCGTAAATTCTCATCGGGTAAAGTTTCTCTTATCGCCAGCACATCATGGATCAATCCCGCGCCATAAAATCTTTCTAAATCACAATAATCTATTTTCCTGGGAGTACCGCTATAAACCTGCGAGCTCAAGTAACGCGGGATCTGGTCAGCAAAATCAAGCAAAAGATTATATCCATACCTGACTTCTCCATTTTTTAAAATAACCTCCAGGCGATACCCTAAAGAATGTTTTTTGAGTTCGTTACGCTGGAGGTCAAAAGATTGTTTTAGCCTTGAGAAAAAGAAGAGATTATACTGGCATTGTCTTCTGGGCTCAATGATCTCCAAAGCGCCTAAAAATTCCTGCTGCCACTTAGCCGGCCAGGCCAGGAATAATGCCGCCTGTTTTATAATGATCTCGGCATGGTCAAAATCCTGCGCCTCCCATTCTTCGTGTGCCCGGGTCATTAAAGCGGTTAAATTTACCCCTGCCGGCGTTACGCCTTTATTCTCCAATGTCCCGTCAAAGAACCAGGCATGCAGCCCAACCTTTTGCATCCCAAAATAAAGGCCAAAGGTAAGCCCGGTATAAAATACCAGATGACTGCTGATGTTGGGGATCTGCCCCTGGGATTTACTGCAAGCTAAAGCATAAAATTTATTAAATCTGCGGAAATTTGCGATGAACGCATCCCTTTTATCCTTGGTATATCCTGATTTCTTCAAATCACCTCTTAGCGCTATTTCCCCCTCATAGGACAATTCACCTCTGGAAGAGACATATTTCGCAGGTAAAACTGCCGCCTGCTTGATCCTGGTCCTTTGGCCGCGAGGATCGAACATATACCCGGGAAACGGCCTTATAGCGGAAAATCCTCCGGTAGAAGCAATCCGCCCCCTGATGAATTTCCTTAAGTTTTTAGTCAACCCATTCAAATAAACCGGATTATTGCGCACCGCCTTGATCAGAAAGCCCATGACCCTGTTAGCCGGGAGGTTCATTTTACTGCAAACAAAAGCCAGGCCAAATAAAGCCGAGGAAAAACTGGGGTATTGCCGAATGGCGGTCTTATATGCAGCGGCGGCTTCTTTATACCAGCGCAGATAATTATAAGACAGCCCTAAAAGATTGGATGGGATCGCATTTGACGGCTCCATAGCGCGCGATAGGTTAAAATGCCGAATAGCGCTTAATATCATCCTCTGGGACCTGGCTTTAGACTTATCACCTGCAGAGGCTTCTAAATAAGCAACTCCGAGATTAACATGCATCACCGGGGTCAAAGCACGACCATTTGTGACCTGCACGGCAAAATAATAAAGATTGAGCAGATCTTGATCGGGCATTGAATTGGCGGCTTTTTTACGGTACGCTTTTTTTATCTCTTTTAACTGCGGTTTCTTATATCGTAATTCCTTCTTTATCACCCAGTATTTACCTTCCTTACGGTAATACTTCTCCATATCGATCTCTCTGGCCACCCCCAGGGAGAAATCGGCAAACAACATTCTTTTACCCTTTAACGGTATAACAGTTAAAGCGTGATCCGAAGTCAGACGCAAAGGATTATACACATGCGCTCCGCGCACATTCATTCCGAAAAGCACCAAAAGTATATATGCCAACTGCGATAACGCAGCACAAGATACAAGCATCCTCTTTGTTCTTATAATATCCCTGGAGGGGATACTGGATTTATCCAGCAGTTTAAATATATCCCGGTGATTAAGGGCAGTAACAAGCATCTTGATCAATGGCCGGGGGTGCCGGCTATTATGAAACCCTAAATCGCGCAATAATCCCATAAGCGCCAATAAAGCGTTCTTTGACTTTGGCATGTTCCTTGAATTTATTTTTCTGCGGCAATACTCAAAATCCAGGATACTCATGGTCTTCATGAATTCTGTACTAATGCGCTGGATGGCTGGTTTAGGATAATTCAAGCGTAGAAGGATAAAGTAAACTGCCTGGGCGCGAAGGGCTTTTTCTTCGGTAGGATAAGATTCGTGGATTTTGATCTGCGTAATAATAAATGCGATTTCGCGATTGCTGTAACCGGCATTCCTTAAAACTATTCTGGCATATTTTTCTTTTCCCTTAATATTCCAAATATTGCCTTTTATATTCCTGGCGATCGCCATCCTGCTCGGCGGGCCCAGGATCTTTCCCGAAACTTTAATATATTCGGCAGCGATAGTAAATATCGCCCGGCGCATAAACCTGAACTCTTTAGCCAGGCCCGGATAAAGCGCGGCGCCTTGCGACTGGCTAAAAGCACTGATCCCATGCGAGCCAGTGGTTACGGCTTCGGTTGCCTCAACCGCTTCCCGTATCATCGGCAACAGGTTTATTGAAACCTTTGCTTTTCGTAATTGCTCCCCATCACTCTGGTCAAGTTCGAACAACGCCTTAGAAAAAGATGCCGGATCAAACTTATTTATCTGGCATAACGCCTGAAGGCATACCGCTTTCATTGCTTTGCTGGCGGCATTTTCCGGCATCCTGACCATCCTCCCCAGCATCTTAAACCGGGTAAACATGAACCCTCTTAATAAAAGAATGATCTCGCGGGTTACCAGCCGGCGGGCACGGATCCTTTGTTGAAGCTGTCTAAAATTTCTTACTCCTAAAAGATAAAAAAGCTGCTGTTTATCCTGGCAGGGAAAAGCGCGCTGGGGATATTTCTGGGCAAAAGCCCGGGTAAACTCAAAAAGGAGACCCTCCACTAAAGACTGGCTTTGTTTCAAAATTATCCCATTCCCTAAGGTTTGTGCTAATACTAAACGGCGCATCCAATTGTTCTGAAAACCTGCCTTGCTGTTTTTCTCAACTATCCCGGCAAACACTTCAAACCAATAGAGCTGTTCTTCAGCTACTTCAACCATGCGTTTTGCGGCTTTGGATAAAACCAGGACTAATTGCTTTATCACTTCCTCACGGATAAAACCGGCCTGCCATAAGCAGAAGTAACGCGGAAAGCGCCCAGCATAATGGAATAATGCATCGATTTTATTTCTTAAAGTCGATAATTTGCTGTTTGTTTCACGCTCTCTCTTACCGACTCCAGCGAACTGTTCTGATTGAGCATCCAGATTAAGCATATTTGTGATATTGTTGCTTATTTTCTTCTTATAAGAGATAAAGGCAGAAAGAATAATAATAACCAACGCCGGAATGAAAATATAAAGATACCCGTGTGTAATAAATGCATTCCACCAGGCACTGAATTCCAGCTCAAAATCAGTGACCGCCAGATTACCTATAATCATAGGCAAGGGAACAAGAATATGCTGCGGAGATTGCTTGGCCTTAAGATGTTCCAAATAATTCTTTAAAACCGCTACTAATGTGGAAAAGGCATGCAGATAAATCGGCTTGTTTTGCAGTTTCGGCATCTTTTCAAGCGTTTCTTTAAGAAAAGCCACCTGATGTTTAACTCCGCCGTGATCGGAGATCAATCTTCTGATATCATCCTGGGTTAGTTCAGCCTCATCTGCGGCCGGATCTATTAAAAGCATGGGATCCCTCGCTAAAGCAGTCTTGACCAACCTGATCATCGGCATTTTTTCTACGTGCGCATTGATATAGGCTGCTACTTCTGCTGATTTAGTGAATTGCGGATTAGTTGCCGCGATGGTTCTTGCCGCAACATCTTTCACCTCATGATCTACAGGCCCGTTAGGCACTGAATTATCCGGTTTTACGGCAGGTCCCGCCTCGCTTACAGGTTCTTCTATATCACCCGCTTTAAACTGTTGGAATAATTTTCTTAGCTCTTTCAGGGCCGGGCGGTATCTTCCCTCTTTGCCTAACTCTTTAAGCTTTTCCTCAACTAACGGCAACCACTCCTCTTCAGGCATCTCCAGGAACTCTTCGATCTGAAAAGGATCAAGGTCCAGGCAAGCCAAAGCCTCAAGCATCTTAGGATCATCAAAATCTTCATTAAAACAATGCGCATTGCCTTCGTGAATGAACAAAAGAATGACCTCGATCCGCTTGGCAAGCTTAAGCGGCATCTTATCCAAAGCGGCAATGAAATTATTTACCGCCGGAGCAAACTCCACATCTTTAGCAGGTAAAATATCTTTTTTCGCCTCTTGCGCCTTCGGGGTAGGGGCAGGTAAATTATCCTTGGGTTTGGCTATCTCGCTTTTGTCCGCATCGATCTTTGGAGCAGCAGGTTTAGGCTGACTTAGAGGATCTTCTTTTTTGCCAAAACCAAACATTTTACCAAAATCAAACGCCGGCAAAACCATGACCGAAATAACCAAGAGCAAAAGTAATGGCACAAAAGATATGTTGCCCATTATAGCCAGCGGCATAAAACATGCTGATTGCTGCGAAGACTGATCATCCTTGGTAATGGCTACTAAAGTATCCCGGGCAATCACAAGCATTTCATCAGCCTGCATCGGTAAAAGCTTAATATCCCTTCTTATATTCTCCGGCAACATGTTTACTGCCATTTCTCGTAAGATCGCATTATGCTCACCACTCCCCCCGGCAAAAATAACCGAACGCGTCCTGCCAAGGGAGTTGCTTACAATACCCCCGTAAGCCTGAACACATTTTGCCATTTGAGAAACAAAGGCCTTTAAGGCCAAGGCACACGACTTAGATAATTCATCCTTGTTTTGGCTGGCGGCGTTATCGATTTTAACAATAGCTCCCTCTATGGTATCCGGAACTCCCCCTCTATTGTCTTGGGCTAAATTGATCCCAACCGCCCGTTCCAAATCACGCATATCATTACCTAAGCCTTGAGGCAGACGGTACCCAATCGCAATGGGCTGGACCTGAAGTGATTCAATGACTGCTGATATTACTGCCGTCTGTGCAAAAGTCTCATTATCATTTTGCCCTGCTAAACCAAATTCCCCTTCTTGGATCAACTGTTCATCTTTCATCTCGATCAACTGGTATTTAATAGAAGTCCCCTTATTATTTAAAACTAACACCGGCATCCTTAAAACAGTGCTTGATAAGGCGACCGCCGTGTCTTTAATATCCTGCTCATCTGCGCTTCGGGATAAACCACTGACCGGAACAGTTGTCCCCAGGATAAATGGACCTAATGCCCGGGCGCCTAAGATCCTCTCTGTCCACTGGTAACAAGTATTACCGGAAACAACATCCGGGAAAATTATTATATTAAAACCTTTTCTTAAGGCCTTTTTGAAGTTTACCGCTTCAGCTGAAGGATATTTGTCTTTGAGTAATTGCTCTGCCTGGCGCATTTTATATGCTTGCTTCTGGCTGGAAGTAGCTAAGGCGATTTTTGGTTTTTCGCCGGTAAGGTCACGGAAGGTTCTAGCGGCACTATCCGCCATTTCCGCAATACCTTTAGCATCGGGGCATTTCTGCATTGAAGTATTGACATACATGACCAAACCATTCTCTCCGACATTATGGTCGGCAAAAATCATTAAGAAATAATCAGAAATACGCGCAACATCATTCTCTTTAAAGTGCATTGAGAACATCTCTACATCTGCGGCACTAAATTCTTCTCCGGCAAGAATTGCCGCCGGGATACCTGCACTTAATTTATCCTGCAATAACCTGCGTGCGGCATATAAATTAGCTTTTAGTCCAGTCTCATTTTCTTGCGTAATGCTGCGCGGGTCAACGATCTCTATCCTGCCGGCATTGACCAGATCAATGGCTTGCGGGAATGTTTCCTTGATTATTTCCGGCTCATGGGAAACTAAAACCGCCTTTGCCAACCCTGCTTCGGCTACTGCTAAAGCGGCATTAATAACCCTGAAACTTAAACCGCCGTCTTGAGAATTAAGCGTTTCCGTAAAGATCACCTGCGGCAAAGCATTTGCCGGGGCATTAGACAGGCGGCGGTAAATCACATCAAAGATCCCGCCGCCGTTATTGCTTGTTTCTAAATACCACCCTAATTTCGCAGCATCACGGCAAAACTGAAAAGCGTGCAAATTAGGGAATATAAAAACATTCGCCGGAAAACTGCCGGCTTCCGGCTTAAGCCCGGTTTTCTTCTCATAGCGGTCCGGGGTTATAGCGGCATCTACCTGAATATTACCTCTTCCGGCAAAAACTAAAGTCACCCCTTCATCTACCGCTAATTGTTCAGCTAACCTTTGAGCACGCTCGATGATTCCGCCATAAACATTCTCAAACCGCTCACCTACAAGTGGATCAATCCCGGCTTTATCATTTGCCGTATGATCCGAAAGCAGGGCGATCACCGCTGGATTCCCTGTTCTCCATTTATAAATCCTAGCCGCAGCCAAGATCACCCCGGCCATATTCTGGACGTAATTATCGATCTCCGCCAAAACCACATCATCCTTCCAAGTCATACATCCAACCAATAGTATCTCGTTATCTATTAAATATTTATTCCTCGGGGCATGCATAAACTTCATCCGGTATTTTGGGGTAACCTTATGGATCCTCTCTCTTCTTGCCGATTCTTTTTTCTCAATGGTTTTTCCGTAGAAACTGGTTATCTCTTCCACAAATGCCAAGGATTCAAAGATCGCAGAGACTTCTTCAAGAGTAGTTTCTATTTTCCGGGAGATCTCTACCAGAGGCTCTCCATCGACAATACCATCAAGCACACACTTAACGATTTGAGATCTTCTTTCATAAACCTGGCGCCAAAAACTATGGCTATCCGGAAGAGATGCACTTATTTGAGCAGTGCCTTCTTTCGTCTGCCGCTCTGCGAGTACATATACTAACGGGCAGTAGCGATAAAGATCTCTCTTTATCCGAGAAATGATCTCTCTGCCGGTTAATCCTGCAAGCCTGCCTAATCCTCTCTTTCTTACTGATCTTAAAGACCGTATATTTTCTAAAAACAAACTGAAATATTCCAAATGTCTTCGCCTTAGTTGCTCTGCTGTGATAACAAGTTCTTCATCATTCTTTCCGGTTACAACAACACGTTCGATCTTGTCACTACCTGGAGCAAAAAATACCCTTATCTTCCTGCCTCTAAAATCCCCCCAGCCAAGAAAAGAGCATGCCAGTGATTTACTTAAAACAAAACAGTTCTTCTTATTTACTACAAGATCAATGGCACTTATCCTGCCTGATCGTATAAGCTTAGAGATCCTTTCCGGGAATTTCTCATTAAAGATAAATGAATCTACCGGCAGCCCGTCTTCGCCTATTGCCATACAAGCAGCACACTCTCTGCCTTTAAAATAAACGCGTTCTATCGCGCCTTCTTTTATCGTAAAATCAACAGTATCCCCTGAAGAAGCATCTTTAAACCTGGTGATCGTACAAATATCACCTAAATCTGTCCTGCCGAAACAAAGGTATCCTTGAGAAGTTAAAGGATAATTCTTTATCACTAATCCATTCAGCATTTTGCGCGAAGAAACGCTCAAATTTTGCCTCGGCAAATGCCCGCGGATCATATTCGTTACGGGGTCTACTATATATGTCAATCCATCTCCAACAAGAGGATTATCACTTACATCCAAAAGCATGATCGAGGATTCATCAACCAGCAATTGGCCTTCTGCATCACGGACAACTGTATACCTTACACTTTGCCCGCCATAAGTACTAAATAAAGCACGGTATTGGTCTTTCCCCGGCAGATCAACAATCAGCCTTCCCATATCATTAAGCCTTGCGTAATTTATCCCCAAACAACCAGAACGGTACCGAACGGGCTGCGAATAACTCACAGCACTAAAACAATTGCCTCTCTTTACTGACCGAACGACTCCCAGAGCTTTTCTTGCCGCAGCCAAATCATCTTCGATGATGATCCTCAAACCAGATTCCCTATCCGCCTTTAAGTCTTCTCCTAACAAAGCAACTCTTATCTTATCTATAGCGTGCTTTCTTATTATTTGTACACCAGCCTTTGTTAATTGTTTCGGGCCAAGCATCTCGCCGATCTGTTCATCGATAAAGCCTTTTTCATAATATAAATATAATACCTGCCTTTCTCTATCGCGCAGATCAGCCAAACCAAGTATTTCAGCGAAGGACATGATCGATCCTTTTTCCGGCGAGACAATATCATCCAGATCGGCATTCAAACTTGTGGCAGAATGCGGATAAAACTTTACACCTTCTGCTTCTTGCCTGCGCGCTACTCTCGCTTTGGCGGTTCGTTCAAGATTAAAATAATCAATATCGGCTAAGGTGCAAAGCGTGATCCAGGCATCACGCGCAAGAAACCCTTTAAACGAAGGATCGATCTCCTTGCATTTCTTATTGATCAGGTAATGCGCGGACTTGAACATCCCCTGATAAGACCTTTGGATCCCTGAAGGCCAGCCGCGTTTCTTTGAATATACCAGGTCTTCAGGATAATATTTTTTCCCGCGAGAATCCCTGCCCGTGCGATACATCCTACTTAATTCTGCAGTTAGAGTATCTAAATTCCATTTCTTAGGCCTTCCTTTATAATTACCAGGCCTCGACACATTCTGCACAACTACAAATACACCAACGAATAAGATCATCATTATTAGAGAAATATTCCCTGAAGCTAAAGGCAGGCACAAACTGTTTTTATGATCAGCAGGCAGTCTGTTTATTGGACGTTTCGGGGTTGGTAACGCCGGTGCGGGTTCTTTAGCAACAGGCTGTGTCGTATGAACTGTTTTTATATCAGGATGTTTCTCTTGCCAGATATAATTCATCGCTTCGATAATTATCGCCGTATATAATTGCCTGGTCCATTCTTCATAATCGGTACGGGCCTTGCCTTTAGCTAAAGGCATCCGGACATGATGCAGATCAAAGAAACGCATATCTACCGCCCAGGTATCACTGCCTTTTATTTTCTTACGCGTCAATAATGTGCCGTTAAAAATACTGCTTGTATGGATATTTATCACTGCCCGGACGTTTGCGGGAATATCTTTTCTCCAGGTATCATCAAATACAACTAAGAGATCTACACCAACGCCTAAACGGGATAACTCCTCTACAAAAGCATATCTTCCGCCATTTCCGGCAATACTGTTACTTGAACTATATCCTAAAACTACCAGGATCTTTTCGTTTTGGCTGGCTTCGACTGCCAGTTCTTTAGCTAAATCCGGATTATCTGCGGCCATATAAAAACGCATTTTAGAGGTAATTTTAGCCATACCCAAACTCTTTAAGAATGCCCGCATATTCCCGGCGGCAAACCCTTCAAACCCGATAGCCAAGCCTTCGGCTTTTATTCTTGGCATAACCGGCATACTCCCTTGGACATTTATCACTACCTGATTTGCTGACTGGCCGATATAATGCATATCCACGCGCTTTTCCCCATGGGATGCACAACCAACCATAGGAGCAATCACAAATAACCCAGCGGCTATTAAATGAGCCCAGCGAATACGGTTAAACCCAGTTTGTCCTGGCAAGGTTAATAAACTCTTTTTTAAAGTCTTTAATAATAGCCAATACTTGAATAAAGGGGACGTTTCTATTTTCGCCATAGTCTTAAGCGCTGCGAAAATAGAAACGTCCCCTTTATTAAGCCCGGCTGCGTGCCGAAACGCCCTTGATAAAAGGGTTATTGTTCCCCACCAGCCACGGAAGGTAGAACAATCTGTTTCGGCACTGCAGCGGGCAAATACGGAAGGAAGAATGCCTTTTTCTAACAACCACAAGATCAAGAAGAATGCCGTAAATATAACCAGATAATTTGCGGCTAAATAAGAAAGCAATACCGGATCAAATAATAAGCCCATGGAAGAAGCTTGATCTGCAACAGGCGCTGTTTCTTTTTTTCTTGCCTTGACCATATCTGCCCAAACCATGATCAAACCTTTAGCCTGATTGCAAATATCCCCTTGGGTCAAACTCATGCGCAAAGCGTTATACGCCAGAGTCCCATAATTTTCTACATCGAAATAATCTGCGCAGGCCTGCTCCAGGTTCTTAACAAAAGACTCGCGGTCCGGTTTTATATCACCGGAAAAAGAACGTTCCTGGCCATATTTAACGATATAACCTGTGCCGCCGATAACTTTACCTTTTGCATCGCGTTTAGCTGGCCTTACCCTTTCTGAAATCACCCCGTCCGGAGAAGCGAAACTGGGCGCGCCGTTTTGTTGGGCGTTCCCAAAACTTGTCGGACCGGCCTCTTTGCCTTTCCATGACAACATACCGCCAAAATCCGTACCCTGCTGGATTTCCCAGGAGGTAAATACATTGTGGTTTGAGACAAAAACAATATGGTATTTCATGCGCGGATCGATCTTGATCAATTCTTTTATCCGGTTATGCTGGACATCGGCAAACAACCCGAATTTTCTTCCTCCAATAAAAAGCACTGCCCCGGAATCAACAATCCTCTGACGATAACCCGGGTCATAAAGGATATCCACGATAAGATCACCGCACTTATAATCCACAAAGCGCCTGACAAAAGTAAATATGGGCCGGTCGATAAAATTAGTGCCGACAGAAGCAAGGTCGCTTTCTGTCACGTCTATCTGGCCGAATAACCCAGCGAAAAGATCAGAAACTAAAACCTTTTTCTGCTGTTTTTTAATCGCCAATAGCTTTCTCACGAACATTGCCTTCATCCTGGAGTTACTGTCCAGTTTTTCGAATAACTCAACATAATCTTTTGCCTTAACTACCCTCATAAGCTGTGCAATCAGGCCCTGAACCGCTTTACCCTGCCATCTTTCAATATCCGAACCTTCGCTGTTACCGAACAGATCATTCTCGGTAACTTTATCCGCGAATTCCTTAAATATCTGATCGCGCAAGATCTCGGTATGAGAGGTAGAGCATCCGGTGATCACATCGCTTACCCGGCCGGTTATTTTTACCAGGTCAACTTTTCCTTCATATATAGCATCTCTAAACTCATCCGCGATACTCAAGGCGTCAAACATGTAAGAATTATAACAAGGCATCCCGGCGGGAACGATAGTATGGTTATAATGATGGACTAAAAGCCGGCTAAAACAAGGATCATCCCTGTATTCGTCATTAACGGCCCTGGGAACCGCCAGCGTCGTGTTTACCTCACTGGTAGAAAATATTAGATCCCGGCTGAAAACCCCGTCATGGATCCCATCCTTAATGAACCGTAACAGCACTTTGCGATAAAGCAATGTCTGTAATGCCCTGAAATCATCATCCGAGCCGCCACAATACGCCTCATGGAACACCTGGGGGCAATACAGCCAATACTCATTTAATTCCGAATAAGGGTTCATATAAATATCCACACTGACCTTACCGATACCGTTCATATTAAGCTCAATATCAGCGTAAGTCTTTACCTTAAATAATGCCCCTCTTAATATATCGTTGATATCATCTTTTGATATTGCCCCGCGCGGATGGATCACCCCCTGGCCCTTAATCGCTTCGGAGTATAATATCCCGAACACATTCAACCGCTTTCTGGCCTCGATCCCTCCCCAATGCAGAGCTAAAGATTTATACCAGCCCCGGACAAGATCCGGTTTAAAACTGCCTAAACCACCGGCCATCAGGATCTTTGCTACCTCTCCAGTGTTATAGACTGCATCAGATAAAGAACACCCTTTTACCTTGACCAGGTATTCACAAAACTCCTGCAGGAACTTAAAAGACAACTCATATTCCATCTGAAGGATAAAGATATCACGGTTCTTGATCTCGCCTGCCGCACGGCGTAAAGACTCTTTCTTTAATTCTTCCGCCCAGCTTTGATCAACATAATAACCCCGGGTATTGCCCAATCTATCCTGGGTGCGGATCAGTGAACAAACCCTGGTTCTTAACTCATCATCTTCCAGCACTGCCTGAATGACACTGTCCGTTCCCTGTTTCCGGGATTGTTCATTTAGAGCAACCAGACGCTTAGCAAACGCCTGGTTTCGGGCACTGGCAGGGATAATAAAAATACCGTCGACAGAATCTTTCTCCAGGTCTTTACCCAGATGTTTATCGGAAAAAACCAAGGTATCTGTCATAGCCTGCTCTTCGTTTTTAATTGCCATAGAGATATGGCTGATCAATTCATGGTATAAAATTACTTTTTGCTTTAATGGATTTTGTTCGAAGAAGTACGGGTGCAGATAAATGACTTTCGTATCGATATCGCAGGCAGCGATATAAACCAATCCGCTTGCCGGATGTACCCCGAGTTTTTCCTTATCAAGAGTGATCTCGACAATGAAACTCGGCGGCCCGCGGGCAAATACCGCCTGCTCGTTTGCCAGGCTTTCCAATATCTCCCGCCACAGGTTCTCGGAAGCGTTTTCTTTCCATTCAAAAATATATTTTCCGTCGCGCAATACTGCCTCGGCCTTTCCCGAACAGGAAGCCCCGCTTTCAAGCATACCCTCATGGATCTGGGCCGATACGGGTAGAGGATAATTATTAACTTTGCCTGAAGGAGTTTGCCCATTAATTTTTGCCGTAGAATTAAGCGCAGATAAAACATCCTCTGTCTTGCGGATAAACTGGCGCGGGGTAGAGCGCAAAGGCAAATCTTCCACCCTTAATAAAGGCATGGCCACAAAACCCTGGAATAAATCCAAGAGGCCAGAGATGATCTGCAAAGAATGCGGGGCATCCGCGGCTTGGGCTTGCACTAAAGCCTGTTTTAATATCCCCTCTAAGGCATTCCTTAAAAACGGTAATTCATAACCGACCTGGCCATTAAATGTAATGCGGGCATTCCCCCAGTTCGGATAGATATTTTCGATCTGCTGGGCGCGTAAATCATGCCAATCCCTTATCACATCGATTGCCGAATACCCTTCAGCGGCCTTTTCCAGGATAAGTCTCAACAGCCTAAGATCTGACGAGGTAAAAGGCTTATTGCCGGATAATTTCAGGCTGGGTGCGGTATTTTCAAAGATAGTGATCGTATTTCTGGGGTTAAATGCCCTGACAAAATATTTATCCAGGGCATTATCGCCGTGAATAAATATTATGCTGTTCTTATCCAAACTCTTTATAACATCGAATAAAGCTGCACCGTTAGTATCTAAGGCAAAACAACAAGTACGTATCTTTCTATCAATACGCCTGACCGCTTCCGCAAGACGTATGACAAAATAAGGTTTACCGACTGCGCTAGGCCCAGAAACCAAGACGAAATTCTTGCTGTTTTGCGGCAGTTCTTTTAAGAGACGTTCGGCAATCAGCTCGATCTCACGGTCAATTTGCCCTTCACGCAAATCTACAAATTCCTGATAACGTCCGGATTCATAAATGAGGTTGAGCTCTTCTTGAGTTTCGTAACACTCAAGGATATCGTAACCTTTATAGGGAAGTACGTTTTCTGCGGAAATCTTCTGCCTTAAATCCTTATCATTTGCCACCATTGCCGAAGCAATCCGTTTTATCGCTAAAATAGTCGCCCCGATCCTCAAACTGACATTGTATTGCCGGGAAGAGGCGACAACATCGCGGAAGGAAACCGCCATTCTTTGTTCCAACATCTTATTTACTGCGATCTCCGTCCAATGCTCGCCTTTTAAGTTCTGCAGCCATTCAAAATATGAAACTACCACACCGCCGATATTAGCTAAAATATCGGTCACCACAATAATCCCTTTAGCCTCTAAGATCGCGTCTGCTTCCGGAGTAGTCGGGCCGTTAGCGCCTTCAACAACGATCTTGGCTCTCACCCTGCCGGCATTATCTTTGGTAAGCTGATTTTCCCGATATGCCAACACTAAAATATCCACATCGGCTTCTAAAATTGATACTGCCTTATCCGACGGCTCAAAACCATGGGTTTCTTGGAAAGCCTTAAGCATCCCATCGCGTTTTATCCGTGCGAAAAGATCCGCCATATCGATCCCCCGGGGATCAGTGATTTTTCCCGGAAAATCGCTAACTTCGGTAACAATTGCCCCTTCTTCAAAGAAAATCCTCGCGGCATGCCCGCCGACATTACCGATCGCCTGCACCGCAACGGTCTTTCCTCTCAACTCTGTGCCAATACCTAACCTTTCACCAAACTCCTTGAGCGCCTCGATCGTCGCATAAACCACACCGCGGCCGGTTGCCGCTTCACGGCCCAAGGACCCGCCGATCATTATTTTTGAGCCGGTTTCAGGATCATCCCTTGAAACCTGTTTTCCTGTAATAGTACCGAGTTCAACTGTGCCTCCCAGGGACAAGTACAAATCATAAAAAGGAGTTTTAAGGATATCATATTCAGTGTCTAATAATGGAAGTAACCTGTCTATAAAATGCTGTTCTAAAAGGTTAAGCCTGGTCTTTAATTTTAAATGTTCATCCAGGAACCACCCCATGATCTGGCCTTTAGTACGCATATCCGGGGCCGGCACATCTATATATGGCCCAAAAAGGTATTTACCCTGTTCATAAGCCTTTAAAACATACTGGCGGATCACCGCAGAATGCACATAACCGACGACTTCCTCCCCTTTGGCGTTTTTCGGAACAATATCCAGAGGCACCGCCACACACCCCTTGCCTCCGCCGTAAGGGATAAGCGCCACGGCATTCTTTAAGCTCATCCAACTGGCCAGCGCCCGATCCTCATCGAGAATATGGGCAATCACCTCTAAGAGTTCTTCTGCGCTTAGATCATCCAGCGACTTCACATTATCAAAACGGATCCCGCCTTTACCTGCGCCGCGGGCATCATTATGCACGATCCGGAATCCAATCAGATTTACAGTCTTGCCTTCGACCGCAACCGGTATATCCATGCGCACTTCTTTGAAATGCTTAGGATTGACCAGGCGATCCAGGATCTCCGGATGAAGCCCCATAGCGCGCGCCGCGGTATTGATCTGGCGCACTACATTGGCAAACATAGAGATCTTTGCTTTCTTCTGGACCTCTCCTCCATTATCCAAAGATAAGCTATGGCTTGTAATCGTTTTCTTTTCCGGCGATAAAAATATACCTCCATTTTCCTTACGAAGAAATCCGTTCTTTTTGGCTAATAAACACGGTTTTAACCCTGGCAGTAACCATATCAGACAATTCACGGCTAAGTTCAACCCAATTGTTAAAACTTGTCTTCCCCTGGACTTTACCATTGGGCTGAATGAGAAAATTGTACTCATAATACCAGCCAGGATATTTTGCAAAGATAAATATCCCTGCTTCTCGCGACATGACGCGGGTGAACTCGAGCTGTTCAAATCTTGACATCTCGTCACCTCCTCTTTTTTAGAGACCCATCCGCCTTTAATAAATAAACCATAAATTACGGCCCAGACTAAAATGAATAATACGCTTACAGGAATTATTCCAAACGCGGCAGAACCGGATTGAACCTCTGAAACCGCCTCCTTCTTAAGATCCCAATCTTTGACATGCCAGGTCAATACTGTCATAGTGCCGAAAGAAAATTTTGATTCTCCTTTCTTTACTAATATTGGCTGTCCAACGTCTCCGGTATTTTCTTTTATCCATACACCTCCGGGAGTCCTGATCTCTACTTCATCAGGGTAAACGCACATATTAAGCATCCCGAGGCCGTGCCATTTTTGTACCGGCGCACCTTGCAGCCCATCGCGCTCCAAAGCTTCTGTTTCGCTTTGTTTCTTTAATTTATGCGCCTCATAGCTTTGTTTGAGCAACTTATCCGGGCTAACCATGCCTAATCCGTAATCCTGGCAATATACCTTGATATCTGTAGGATTACAGTCAGTATCGGTCTTTACGACAACGGCTATCTTTCCCCCTAATCCATGCTGGATCGTATTCGCCACTAATTCCACCAGCGGCACGCTGAAGTTTATGACACCTGCAAGCCCAAACAATTGTAATTTTGCATGTAATCCACTCAAGAATTGCTCAATGGCCATACTTATCCCCGCGCAAGAAGGCAAAGGATATAATTCCTGGCTAAACACTATGTTCTCTCCTAAAGAATCGGCTAAATCCTCAACATATGAACCGGTTATTTGAGAAACTCTCTCCTTAGCCAGGAGCCCCGCTAAATGCGGTAAATAACAGGCATGAACCTTAACCGCATTAAAAACCACCTCAAGACGACCATTTGCGCGTAAAGCATCCAAATCGGTTATCTTACCGATAAACCGGCCGTTTACGTCTTTACTCAAGATTATATTGGATGGCTTATAATCACCGATATAATATCCCCCGTCGTTAAATCTCCATAGCTTATCATAAACATTGATGCAGGCGGCGAGCGCTTCTTCTTTCTCCTTGTCAGCAAATCCTTCCGCACCCAGTATATCCTCTAAATCATCGCCTTCTACAAACTCCCTGTATACAAGATTAATATCATTATGTATAAGGCATGCCGGATCATAATATACCCAGGGTTTTAAAGAAGGCGTGACACTTCTATCTGCAGCACGCGGACGGTAATCTTCAACCCATACGGATTTGCCGAGCTTGCACACATAGGGGCAGCCGGCCTCGGACAATTCCTGCCATAACCGCGTAGATTCATCAATTCTTGTTTTGCTGAACCCTTGCCCTATCGCGTCATGCCGTATAGTAGAAGCGGCCATAGTAAATTCTCTGGAATCGCGCAAAGAAATTATCAGGCGGTAAATATTCTTATTTTGGCCAGCGCCAAACCAATATGCGTACATCCCGGAAAGGTCATCTACTCCCACCTGTATGCCAAAAAGCACCGCTAAAGCGCTCGTAATATCCTCCGGCCTTTCAAGCGCCTGCCTGCGCAAAAGATGCAGATCCTCGGTTATCTCGCAGCGTTCTGCAAATCCCCTGAATTCATCAAGCTCTTCCATAGAGAACTTGTTCACTTGGACAAGCTGCTTTAAACAACCCAAAACAAGCCTGCGGATAGCCCAGCTTTTACAATAAATCAAGTCTTTGATCCTCTCAATATCCTCGATCTTGGCGGTTTGCGGGTCTTTATTAATCCTGGAGATCAAACTTAAGGGAACCACAGTATTATCTGTCCTCTCCACATGCCTGACCATCTCATTGGCATCGCACAAACCCAGATTATATTTAAGTGTTTCATACAATTCAGGAAAAGATTCGGGGATACCGGCAGAAGAAATTAGTATGGATATCCCCATTCGCGATAACCCCATAAAGCTTCTTTCATGCCTGACCTTGCGGACATTAAGGTCATTATCAAGTTCAATAACGATCCTGGCCTTATCCCAGCTTAATTCACCCCGGGATCTTTCTTCAATGTTACCGAAGATCACTTCCTCCTGCATGTTCCCATATAGATCAACCACAACCGCCATATCTTTTCTGCTGAAATATATCGCAACTGCCCCGCCCAGCTTTTCATCCGCACTATCTATATAATCAGCAAAGATCACCTTATAATCTTCTGCCGTTAATTTGGTTACTTCAGTCCTGGCGAAATAGTAAACAAACCCGACTGGTTTTTCATCCCGGTAATACTCGAGTTTTGCCACCCCTCTTTGCCCTTGACGTGAACGGAAAAACGTTTCTATATCAGGGGATCCATCAATGATCTTCTTCATTGACAACGCCTTCTTATCGAAAGAAACAGATATTTCCCGTTCACGCAAATCAGGCAATAGAGAAACATAATTGTAAATCCGCCTGTTATCTTTCAGGCCATTGTTTAACCAGGACCAATGCTTGCCTCGGTCAGCTGAAAATACATATGTATATGTTCCGGAGAAAAATAGCGGTAAGTCCGCTTTAAAACGGTAACTCCCATCGCCATAATCATTTATTATCTGTGCCGGGATTTCAAACCATTTATCCGGATTATCCGCGCGGCTGCACCACAGGCGCAGAAGTAATTGCTGATCTGGAGAATTAACCTTTTTATTCATCCTGATTGATCTGTATACCCGTACAAACTTTCGGCCTTCATAAACAGCGGCCTGTTCTTGCGGATAATCATCGCCATACCAAACTATATGCAAATCACCATCAGTATTAACAATATCTCCGCCATTATCTATTTCCCCTCCATTATCCAGAGATGGTGAGGCCAACAGCGGGATTATATTCATTAATCCTATATCAACTAACCCCATAGCGCGATCGGTAGACCCCGCATTAGAATAACATCTCAATTCAGGCGCATTGCCCGAAGGCCGGAAGTGAATGATGTCATTATTTTTAAACCGGATCCTTACTCCATCAACTAAATTAATATTCGCAATCGCCGGAAGGCCATGAGTACGGAAATATCTCTTTTCAACCATTGCCTTATAAGCCAACAGCTTTCTCGATATATCGCTGTCATTTAAAAGCCTCAAGACTGCGCCATCCCGGAATAATACCGGAACAGAATCATTAAAACACACCTCATCAACATCAGTGATCCCGGGAGAGATCCTCTTAATGACCGATTGTGATGCGGGAACGGGAAAATCCTTGACCAGTCCGGAATGAGTAAACCGCTTAGGCAGTTCACTTATAAGATCAGATAACGGCCTGCCAGAATCAACAGCCAGAAGCAACGCGCAGATAACAGGCAAAACCGCATCTCTGGTAGGCAAAGCCTTGAGCAGCTTATTATTTATTTCGATGTCCGTCTGCGAAAGAAAACCTCCGTTTGCTTCCCAGGCTACAACCCTGCGAAAACCTTTTTTAACCGCATCCAACATGCCAGCGATAACATAAGGAGAACCTATTTTCGTCTTTTCTATTGCTACCTCTCCGGAAAGCGCGATATCAACCGCGTCATTAGTGCTTATCGGAACAGCCGCAAAATCCGCCTTGAGGTATTTTGCCGCGAAAACACCTAACAAATCACCCCGCAGTAATACACCATTTTCATCTGATAACCATGGACGGTCAGCATCTCCATCAGCAGAAATAAGCGCGAATGGTTTATAAATACCTGCCCACTCTTTTATACAATCCAAATCCTGTTGACGTATGGCTTCCGTATCAACGGGTATAAATACACCGTCGCTCCTCCCTTCCCTTATAACCTCTGCGCCTAATCCAGAGAAAATTTCAGCTAAAATATCCCTGCCTACCGAAGAGTGCTCATAAAGAACGATCCTCTTACCGGCAAGGCATTCTTTCGGGAACAAGGACAAATATCTAAAAATATACATTTCTCTTGCCGCAGGATTTACCGGGGGCAATTGCGGCACAGTTATCAACATCCCCTCCTCATTGAACAATGAGTCCGGCATGCCTAACTTGGCATAAATATTTCCCCTTGCATACGTTACCTGCTCTTTGATCTTTGCCTCATCGGATTTTAGTACCTCGCCGTTTGATTTGTAAAATTTTATCCCATTACGGTTATCCGGGATATGGCTTCCGGTGACCATAATACTAACACGCCGGTTTTGCATGGCATAATACGCCAATGCCGGAGTAGGAATGAATCCGCAATTATCGACACGGTATCCAGAATCAACTACAGCTTGAGCTACTGCCCGCATTATCCTGGGAGTACTGGAGCGCAAATCTCCGGCAACACAAATATATTCCCCTCCCTGCAAACCTCCTTCGTGCAGGCCTATTCCTTTCAAATAATCCAAAAAGCCCACTGTATTGATATAACATTCCAGATCAGACATGTTTACAACCAAGCCTCTTATCCCGCTTGTCCCGGATCCTAACTCTACGGGTTCGTAATTTAAAAATTCTTTGCCGGTCTTGATTTCTCCCCCGTTATCTAAAGGAGCCTCTTTACCGATACGCACAAGCACTCTGTTATCGAAAGGCCCGTTATTTGCCCAATGCCAGTTTATCCCGCCATCCACTGAAGCCTTAAAGGTAAACTTGCCTTCAAAATCACTTGGAAGATACGCCCCGAACCTATATGAGCCATTTTCATAATCATTTACCATCGTCATAAATGCTTCTTCCCATCCCCCAGTAAGTTTATCCTCATACCATACCTTGGCCTGTATCTGAACTTTTGCTGTTCGGATATGTGAGGTAGTGTCAAGCGTAAAGAATACCGGAAACGGTTGGCCAGCAGGAAAATGGATTATTTTATCAGCCGGGAAGAAATTGCCATGGCCTAAGATCTTAACTCCAGGCAAGGCTTCAGCTGAAACAGGCTTTTGAATTTCATCGATATAATAGTTATCGAGTATTTGCTCATATTCTTCGACAGACATCCCCCTCTGCAAGGGGTCACTGCCGGTGCGCAGTTTATCCATATCAATGATTATCCAGTCGAAAATAGAACCATTAAGGGCGACGATATTGGCCGGTTTCGGATCGGTAATGGCAATGAGATTATCTTTGCGTAAAGTAATGTATGCCCGGTAGGCATTACGTACCGCCTGGGTCTTCGCCCAGTAAGGAAGATCCGTATCATCAATAATTTCTTTCAGTGTTTTGCCGGGGACAAACTCCTGGGCAATGATCATGCTGGAATGATGAAAATCTCTGAAATAAACTGTCGCGTCTGCTCCGAATTTAGCGATCCCTTTGATGCCCCGCTTGCAAAATCCGTTCCAAGTCCACATAGTAGACATGATATCTTCCCTGTCCTCCGAGCTTAAACCGACAATTGTGGGCTTTAGTGCAAACACATATCTTTTACCGGTCACAAGCGTAACGGTTGTAACAAAAACGTGTTTTATGCCACCAGAGACCAGATACTCGATATTTATGCCTGATATATCTGCACGGGTTATTTCTAAACCGAATATATTCTGAAATGCGTCACTAATAAATTGATCGTCTTCACTAATTACATGCTCTAAGACAGGCAAATAATCCTGCCAAACGCGGGGTATTTCCTTGCCGACTTTCGCGCGTTGAATAACACTGTAATCCCACGCCTGTTTTCCCCCTCCGTTATCCAAAGATTTCTCCCTATCATTAAGCGCTTGCTTTATTTTGAAGGCCTTTATCTTTTCGCAAAGCACGATTAATAACTCTAATGCGATTGCAGAAATAGCCGTTAGCTTTGACCCCCAGATAAAACTGATCAATGCGACCGTAGAAGTAACCGCAAGGATATTCGTGGAAGTTATATTTACCTTATGGCTAAGGTTAGTTATCCAGCTCCGGTATATTGAATTTATAAAACCAATGCCAAACCGTGATAATATCTTATACGCTAATTCATAACCGAAAATGTTCTGGATAATATCATGCTGTATAATAACCGGGCCGATGCGTAAGATGATTGAATGCCATGTCCTTTTGAGTTGTTTGGCCGCAGTATACTTTTCTCTTAGATCATCTGCCTCCGCTAACTTTCCTTCTTTTAGCCTGGCTCTTGCTTCCAGCCTAAAACAGAAATAAGGCGCCAGGAAATTAACTAAACTGCTTAAAATGACCCCGTGGATCAAAGATAATGTTACGCGCAAAATAAGATCGGATGTCCCTACGGCGGCGGATTTTGGAAGGAGATATTCAATGAACCTATCGACTAATCCGGCTGTAGGGCCTAATATCAATAACCTGAATAAAAATATCCCGGTAAACCTGGATATAGAAATCCACGTTCTTATTTTTTCTTTATTATTGCGCGCCAGGTAATACCCGATCAATTCCGCTCCGGCGCCTTCTAATGAAGCAGTTAAGCCCGCGACCCAAAACGGATACCGCGCGTAGGCACTGATATAAAGCGCAAACAGGCTCTGCCCGGAGAATAGGCCGAGGGTAACAACTAACTTATTCAGGATTATTACAACAATAACAAAACCGATAACGCCAACAGCCACGTGCAGGAAACGTTTCTTGGCTGGATCGTCTCGAGTTGTGCCTTCCGAAAATACTCCCCCGTTATCGAATGACTCTTCTGCAACCTGCCCTTGAAGAACCTTCTTTTCATGCCTTACCGCCATATCCGCAAGCCATTCGGCATCAAGAATAGCCCTGGGAGTTGGGTTTGATAGATGTAATTCGATTAAATGTAGCCCGGCAAGAAAAACCCCGCCAAGTAATCCGGAAATAACAGGGACTACCGCTATCCATAAAAGCGAAAATGGAGCGATATAAAGTGTCGCGAGTAACCCGATCGGTGCAAAGAAAAGCGCACCATAGACGCCGGACATAAATAATTGGCGTTTAATAAAACTTATATCCGATGGCCGAGAATATTCGTTAACCAGGCTCAAACTTATTACCGGTTTTCCTGCTAATTCGAATCTTTCCCACTCCTTAAACGTCGGCTGAATAATCGGGCCCTTCTGGCTTGCCAAAACAATACTATCCACCTTAATCGTCCCCAATCGTTCCCAGGCAAAGGCCATAACCCACTTCTTTAAAGTTTCTACAACCTGTTGAGGCGGATTCTCAATGAATCGTCCAATAGTAATATGGAAGATATTCATCCGGCTATATTCGTAATCCCGGTAACTTTTTGCCAATCCGTCCCGCAACTGCGTTGCCTGGCCGTTGTTATCATAGCCAACCACCATTACCGTGCCGTTTGGTGCAATGATCACCCTATCGAAAATGATAGAGAAGGACCGCATATTACGCGTTAACTGCTTAATATCGGCGCTTGCTTGTCTGACCTGCGCATCCGTAACATCGGTATCGAGTTTGGGTTTAAGCGCAGCAATACTTACATGCCATGACCCTGCATCAGCGAATTTAATAAAATCTTCGGTCTTAATCCCTTCGGCGGCAAAAATATCGTGTATCCCTTTAATTACGATCTCGCTGACCTTAGAGGTGAATCCTTCTGACCCCGCGCATTTTGTTACTACGGCATCGGCAGAAAGATTCTGCCCGGTTAAAAGATATGCCTGCCCATCGGCATTCTTCCCCCAGAAAAATGGATTGTTGCGAAACTGTGCTACGTCAATACCCTGGGCATTGAATCTTTGAGCGATATCCCGATACGCCCTTTGGAGCATCCATAATGACTCCGGAGGCAATTCTTTTCTCATTACTTCGATAACTTCCGGAGTGATCTCTTGGCCTACGCCCAAAAGTGAGGCAACCAGTTTAAAGGTCGACGGGCTTATTCCGTAAACGTTTTCTTTCAACAATAAAAATAATAACTCGGTAAATGGCATGTCTATACCGGGATTTACTTCTCCACCGTTATCAAAAGAAGTTTCATCATGCAAAAATACGCCTTTTTTAAGTAACGCTGCTTTAATATCGGCTCCCTCCTGGTAAAAAATAACATGATCAAAGAGTTCAGATGCCCCAGAGATGTTCTTCTGGGAATCATCGATAACAAGCACAGCCTGGCGGGGATCAGGCATCGCCAGCCCCCTAAGCAATAAACCAAAGGCGCTGATCCCGGGTTTTTTCGTTTCAGTATGAAATGCGGGGAAAAATCGATCGACATAGCGTATAAAGGGCATTTTACTTGCTTCTTTATATTCTTTTGCTGTGGCATTAGAAAGGATATCGATCCCATACCCTAATTCCTTCAATCCAGACAACAGCCCGGCCACCGCTTCGATCGGCTGTTCATTTATGTCATTAAGCAAAACACCATAAAGATCGAATGCAATCCATTTGATCTGGGAAGAGGGGTATTCTTGCAATGCCTCGGGAGTATTCGCTTTAATTTCAGAAACAAAGGCTGGCGCAACGTTTACATGGAATAATTCCGGGTGTTGTGCGACATATAAAGTAGAAACCAGAATATGTTTTTTTAGCGATAAACATTCCTGCATCAGCTTAGGATAAGACTGATCAGCAACAAAATAGAGATAGAAAATCCCTTCAAGGAAATATTTTAATACCGCGCTATCCACATGAATATCAACTTCATGTATCCTATGAAAACGCCTTAGAAGCGCCCAGGAGAACCAAAGTATCTGGCCATCATAAACCGCGATTGCTTCTTGCGCCCTAAAACCGATCCGGTTTCTTGCCTGCTGGGCATCAAAAGGCAGAATAGAGATCACCACACTGTCCGCTAAAGCAGAAGCGAACATCCGCGCGCCCATGCTATAAGGAGCAATTTTCCCAAAGGCTGTTTGAACTTCTTCTAACATCATATTGGGCAATGTCATTTCTTCAGATGTCAACTCCATTGAGGCAGGATAAGCATTGTCATATTCTCCTGCATTATCCAAAGATCCTTCTGTCGTATTATTCTGGTTGCTATTAAGCTTGGCCCATATTCTGTCTACTTCATCTAAACCCTCCTGCGCATATTTACTTAAACCAGTGATCTTCTCACCTGGCGCGATCTCATAAGTTGTTCCGATAACCTCATCTTCCTTGGTGTGCAGTACGATCGGCATGGTAGCTTGCATTTGGCGGATACGTTTTGCCAGCATAACTCCCCGCATCCCGGGCATTTTGTAATCAGTCAGCACAAGATCCGGATCCAAACCATTTTCAAGCAAACTCAAAGCCGCTATACCATCTTTGGCAAGAACCACTTTATATCCTTTAGCGGTCAGCTTAGCAATATACTCGTCTTGTTCTACCGGAGAATCCTCTGCCACAAGAACCGTAAAGTTTTGCCTCGATCCTCCATTATCTAAAGATGCTTCTGAAGTTTTAGTTTGTTTATACGCGTCCATTACTTCCGTATCTGTCGGCTGATACGATAACAGTTCACGGGTGTAATCCATCTTGGAGCGAACAATGCCTGAAGCCATATCCTCTGCACGGTCTGCTTCAACACCAAAGTGCTCGATCAGCTCACGGCGCGCGCTCATACGGATATGTTTGATAAATGCATCTATTCCGCTAATCCTGTCGGCATCAGTCTCATAGACATCCTTACCCATATTCTCATTTACACCCGAAACCAATACCAGGTGCCGCACAAATTCTTCTTCCTGGTAGTGTGCAATAAAAGCAGCCAATGCCTGTCCGATCTCTGCGGCAAAAATCCTGATCAGCCGAAGCGCTGTTCTATTACCGCTTTCCGCCTCGGGAGTAATCGCCCGCTCAAGTTCATTCGCGCGTTTCTGCCGGCCGGCAGTTGCTTCGATCGCCAGATATTCATCTAACCTTGGCGAATGCCTTTGTTTCGCCCTGGCAATCGTTTGCGCGATCCTTTTGCGGATATTCGGGCCGGAAGATCTATCCTCAAAATCTTTCAGGCCTTTAGCGATAAACGGATAATCAGGATATACTTTTCTAAACGCTTCCTCTCCCAACCTAACGTATTCTTCACCCATATTGCCGCATTTTGCTTTAATTGCCTCGGAAGAGTTGCCCAATTCAATAGGATGCCCGCCAAAAGTTCTATCTCCAGACCAAAAATAATGAATTCTACCTTGAGCGGCTTTTACCTGATAAAGGTTATGCCCGCACTCCTTAATCTCTCCTTTATCCTGAACCGGGCCAAAATAGATAAACCCATGCCCTTTTTTATTTACTGCGATATTAATACCTCCACCGATAATAACAATCCCGCCGTCTTTATCCGCTAAAGCGCCTTCCGGAGAAAAACTTTCTCCTCTTAAGGCTGCTTCACCGTCGTTATACATATCAATATTTTCCAGTTTAATGTCTATGCCTTGGACAAGAAGCCGTTTCTGTAATTCTGCGCGGAAAGGATACTTATTAAAAGGAAGGTTGGGTGTTTTAAAATCTGAGCCGAAAATACCTGTAGCTTTATCCAGCGGGCCTGCCAAACCAGCGCCTATGGCTTTTAAACTACTTCTGGCAATCTTATTAGCATCGGCAAGACGGGCAATCATATCCACCAAAGTATTCATCAGCTCATCAGCCCGGGATACATCTTTTACCTGCTCATTATCAAACCTATGATCGCTATCCCAACGCAATTCTGCAGGCCCAGCAAGCATCTTGTTATTGCCGTCATTAATGGATACCGCAAGTTTATTACCCCCCATCGAGATACCAATATATCGATAGGCAGAGCGGGCTTGATCGAGCGGGATAGCTGTACCACCGTTATCTAAAGAATCTTCTTTTGAGGACAAACGCATCAAAGTATTGACTATTGTATCAAGAGAAGCTACGGGTTCATCCGGATTAAACTGTACCGCTTCTATCCCAACCCGTTTTGCACCATCGACATTCACCTTCGTGTCATCAATAAACAAACATTGTTCCGGTTTTAACCTTAAATGCCCAATAGCCGCACGATAAATATCTGCATCCGGCTTAGCGAGCCTTAACCGATATGAGGCATAGAAATGCTCTTTTGAATCAAGGATTTGAGCGGCCTGGGAATGTTCTCCAAACCAGCGATGATGTATTGAGGTTGTATTGGATAAAATACGGACCAGATACCCTTTTGCTTTTAATTGAGCCATAAAAGGAACAACTCCTGGGATATCAGAATCCCAAATACTGTTAAAGATATCACTAACTTGCCGCAAATCAAAATGCTCCGAATCCCTTAAGACGCCGTGTGCCTTGATCCAATCCCGCACCGCGCGCGTAAGCTGTATATCATTTATCATCCATCTCTCGTGCTGATAAAGCGGATTTGCCGGATCATTATTACGTCCTTCCAGAAACCGCACCGCCGTATCAAAAGGCACGGCATATCGATCTGCCAGCATTTGTGCTGCGCGCGCGTAGTCAAATCTCGTTATCACATTACCCCAGTCAAAGATCACAGCTTTAATCGAAGATTGAGATGCTAAGGGGATATTGTTTGCATAAGAACCGCCATTATCGATAGACCCGTTATCTTTTTCCGCCATTTCTTTATAAGTACCAATTAGACCTGTTGTCGATGAATCATGCCCGGTTACTTCAGCTTCAGGATCAAGCTGAGGCAAGATCCCTTCCGCAAGTTTCTTACCAAGCTCTACCCCCCATTGGTCAAAGCTATAGATATTCCAGATCAGGCCTTGCACAAAGATCTTGTGTTCATACATCGCTACCAATGCGCCAAGTGTATAAGGTGTAAGCTTCTTAGCCATGATCGAGTTAGTTGGCCGGTTGCCTTTAAAAACTTTGAAAGGAGTAAGCCGAACGATCTCCTCTTCGGTTAACTCTTTTTGGCCTTTAGCTTTTCTTTTGGCATTTTCCTTCTTAAAATCTTCTCTGACTTCTTCGGCAGATTTGCCTTTCATCAAAGCTTCGGTCTGGGCAAAGAAATTGGAAAGGAATATTCTATGATGTTCGTCTAAACACGCCTTCAGTTCTGGGTCTTTATCAAAATCTTGATTGCTTCTTTGAGCAAAAGCAATAAAATCAGCGGGTATTATTTTTGTCCCCTGATGGATTAATTGATAAAAAGCATGCTGGCCATTTGTTCCTGGTTCACCCCAAATAATCTGACCAGTTTGATAATCGACCGGATTCCCGTTACGGTCGACATATTTGCCGTTTGACTCCATATCTCCCTGCTGGAAATAAGCGGCAAAACGGTGTAAGTGTTGATCGTAAGGAAGAATCGCCTGGGTCTGGGCTTCAAAGAAATTATTGTACCAGACACCTAATAAAGCCAAGATCACAGGAATATTCCGGTTAAACGGTGTATTCCTGAAATGCTTATCCATAGCATGCGCGCCAGCAAGCAACTGCTTAAAATTATCGAAACCGATATAACATGCCACGGAAAGCCCGATTGCCGACCAGACAGAATACCTTCCTCCCACCCAATCCCAGAACTCAAACATATTCGCGGTATCAATACCAAACTTCTGGACTTCTTCTTTGGCTGTAGAAACTGCCACAAAATGCTTCTTAATATGCTCTTTATCTTTTGCTTCTTCTAAGAACCATGCCTTAGCCGTATTGGCATTTTTCATAGTCTCTTGGGTGGTAAAGGTCTTTGAAGCAATAATAACCAGGGTTGTCTGGGGATCAAGGCCTGCGAGGATTTCTGCGATATGCGTTCCGTCCACATTAGACACAAAATGCACTCTTAAACCTTTACGCGCAGAATATTGTTTTAAAGCTTCTTTTACCATCACCGGCCCTAAGTCTGAGCCGCCGATACCGATATTGACAATATCTGTAATTGCTTTCCCGGTATAGCCCACCCACTCCCCGGATATAACTTTTCCAGAGAACTCTTCCATCTGAGCTAAAACACGGTTGACCTTAGGCATTACATCTTCGCCATCCACATAAACCGGAGTATTCGAAAGATTCCTTAAAGCTGTATGAAGAACCGCTCTGCCTTCCGTCCCATTGATCTTGGCGCCGGTAAACATTGCCTCAATGGCATCGCCAAGCCCAACCTCTTGGGCTAAATTAAGAAGTTCAGTTAAAACTTCTTCATCAATTATGTTCTTTGAGAAATCTACCAGCATATCTTCGAAACGAATGGAAAACTTCTTAAAGCGCTCTGGGTCAGCGTTAAACATATCAAGCATATGTACCTTCTTCATCCGCTCAAAAAGTGCCTTTAGCTTATTCCAAGACTTAGCTGTTGTCGGGTTAACCCTGGGGAAAGTAAGCGCATTCTCCTCGGTGCCGCCATTGTCAAGAGAACGGCCTGAACGGACTACACCCAGTTGTTCAAGAGCTGCGCTGCATGCTTTACAAAAACGAGTGTTAACCTTATCGAGCTCTTCTACATTAACAGTAAAGTGCATCGCGCACCTCAAATCAGCGCAATGTTGCATAGCGCTTAGGCGCGCACGGCTGGTTCCTAATCCAAACAAATGTCCAATTTCATGAAGCGCGTTCTTAATATTCCTGCCAAGAAGAACTTTTTTATCATGATGCTGAAATCTAAAAAGCGATGTAATAGTAATATTATTGGCGGGATATGTCCTGCCAAAAAGATAATTTTTTATCTCCCCCTGAGGACCGAAACCAGTCAGATCGGAATCAGTAATAATTAAAGTGGGGATTTCGGCAGATACTGATTCTATGCTATACGGTAAAGCATATTGATGCCGATAAACTAAATAAGGGACAGATATTGCTGTGAACAGATCGTCGCATAACGCGGGTTCAGCTATCTCTATTTTTATTCCGGTAGGCAAACTTTGTTTTAAGCCAGCCGCGATCTTTGCCACAAGTCCTGCGACAACTCTGATATTCGCTGGTCTTGAAGAAACAGGAATAATGCGTAATCTGGGAGGAGCACGGCCAAGCAAAGATACCGGGACACTGCCGTAAGGAACAAATCCAAAGACTTCCTGCGCTTTAGCACGCTGCTTACGAAATTCATCCCCTCGACTATTTCGGAAAAATGTCTTAAAAAATCCACCGTTATCAAGACTAAATCCTGAAAGCGTTTTCTTCTCGGGCAAAATAAAAACAGAACCTAATCCTTCACCATGCCCGCCTATATGAACACTGTTTTGTAAAATGGGCGATTTGCGAAGCGATGAAGTTTGAAGAATAACCTGGCTATTCTTAGCAGCCCACTGAATATCCAGGACCATTCTGTAAGAAGCATGAAGATTATAATTCCTCCCTGTAGACATATGCTCAAACTCATTATTACCTTTATGCCAATCTACTCCGGAAGTACTAAACATTCCTAATTTCTCGGCGACTTCTCTAAAATACTTTACTTTTGTCGATTCTTGCTTTTCTCCAGCAATATCATCAACGCCCTTAAGCCGGTCTTGAAAAGGATAATAAACCTCTATTCCCGAAATACCTCCCTGGGTATTATGATTGATTCCTTCAATCAAGCCTGCGACACCATCCAAGGTCTCTTGAATTCCGAGCTCACGGAAAATATTGGCAAAGTACCAACCTGGATGCGCATAAACCGCAACGCCTCCAGATTTTCTTATATTCCCTACCACTTCTTCTGCTGTAGCATAAGTAACATTACATCTTTCTTCAGCCCCAAAAATACCTGCGATATCTTGAACATAAATATCTGTCGTGTCTAATTTATTAGTCTCTCTAAGATACGAAGCTAAAACACTTTTTGCCTGCCATAAAACGCTAAGATCAGCATACTCAAAAAGCTTATATATAAGAGCTCTCTCTTCGGCTGATAATTGATACTGCCCTTCATTCTGGAGCGCTTTTTCAATTAAACTTATCAATCCTTGAACGTATTCTCCTTTTAAACGTCTTGTGGCTCCTACCTCTGTTAATCCGTCAAGCACTATCCTTGCCTTATCTGCTTCTTCTGTAAAACCATTTTCTTCAAATGCGATAATCCTTCTTTGAATCGCCACCGGTATCAATGTCGCAACGTCAAAGGGATTTATCGTTACTGTTTCACCATTAGGCATCTTTGTATCAAAATGCTTAAGAGGAAGGCCTATTTGACGAATAAATCTTTGCAATATATACGCCTGCCATAAATCACGGAATTGCTGTATAGAATGCTGATTCTTGCATAATTCAATTATTTGCGGATTATTCCAATCTAAGTAATATCCTAAAATATGATTTGTCCCGAATAAAGTCCCCCGTGTGAGAGAATTGACTGTTACGGAACTTTCAAACTCACATGCAGGGATAACATTTACACCGTATTTACTGCCTAATTCAAGTTTCTTATCCATACCGATAACAGTATTATGGTCAGAGATTGCTATCCACTTAGTGCCTGTTCTTACGGCTTCCCTAATTACCCCCTCGATGGTCCTTGCTCCATCCGAAAGACTGCTATGCACATGAAAATCTCTTCTGCCTTTATCATCCGGCAGCCATTTTAAATCTCTCTGATATTCTTGGACTGTGGAATTCTCGCTCTCACCCAGAATATTTCTGGAGACTACTGCGCCAAACAATACATCCCAATCCGGCTGCTGATCAGATTTTATCTTTGCATCTTCCTCAGAAATGATATTTTCTAAGATGATTATCCCGCCTGTTTCACTACTTTCAAATCGTAGAAGCTTTGCAGCATTACTGCGAATCCTCTGGCCGGTACCGGTAAGATCAGGGTGGCTTAATTCAAGGCAAGATCGGCGAACGGCATGAATATCGAAGAACAGCTTCTTCCTAATTCCACTGGTCTGAAGTGGGAAATCCTGCATCATATCTTTTCCTCTTTTTATCGCTTCGAATATGGAACGCCCATCGGGAGGACATCCTTCCACAAATACAATACCTTTCTCTTCTATCAAACCAAGCCGTTTTGCTTTTTGGATAGCGCAATTTCCGACCAATACCGCTAAATGCCCCTCCTCAATATGTGCAGGGATAACATCACCTACATAAAAATCCAATTCGATCTTCCAATCTTCCCCTAGCCTCTTCGCCCAATCTACAGGGCCATTTGTCATATCGAGATACTGGAAGACATTTGAAGAAGTACCATAACAACCACTACATGTTTTCTGGCCATATACAACATGCGCATACGGCATACGTATAGCGTCTTTATATGACGGCCTATTAAATGGCCTGCCGATTGAATGCCTTACGTTTTCAATATCATCGCCTACTACCTGTGGATTTTGTATCCCCCATCCATCTGCAGTAGCTAATTGGATAGTCGGTATTTCAATACAAGGAATTCCCATGATATGCGCGCATACAATATCTGCGGCCAAAGCATCCCCCGCAATTACGATCCTGCCGACTTCTACCACTTCTCCATGGGCAGGACCAAACCCTTCCATAGCCCTTATAGCATCCACAACTACTAATTGGTTAGGCAATGTTTTATTTAAATCAACTACGCTCTTAAAAACACCTTTCATGTGAAATCTTCTCTTTACTGCCCAGGATAATACGCCTTTGAGATTCTTCATCGCAATCGAAATAACCGATTCCGCGTGCGTTTTCATTATTGGCATATTAATAATCAAATCACATTGAGCAGCTATTTCTGCCACCTTTATTTCTTTGCTAATAAGCCCACCAGGAACCGTCAATGTTGTTTGCGAAGCTTCATTTAAATTAACCAGTTCGACTCCATAACGTTGCGCTATCTCGTACATTTGGGTCTGTGAAAAGATAGCATGCATATCATTGCCAACCACACATCCTTCACCTAAAATAATCCTCGGTATGCCATACTCCTGTAAAACCGCAATCATCGCTTCGACTAAAAGTGGATTGGTCGTAGTTTTATCCTGTGCATTCTTTAATGTTGCTAAACTTGGTTTTACTAAAACCGTCTGTACCCCAGCAAATATGCGCTTGATATCACAGATTGCAGTAAAACCAGCCTGGATTTCTTTCTTAAGCGTATTTAAATCAATATCCGCAAGTTTCTTGGATATATATACTTTTTCTAACAACAAACCCTTCCTCACTCCGCTAGTCTGAAGAGGATTTCTTGAACCCAGCTTACTATAAATTATATCTAAGATTCTACCACATTCTTCTTCAGTAAATAAGCCTTTCCCGGGTAAATCTAATCTTCTAGCGCTGCTTAAACCAAGCAAATCATTTAAAAAGCGTGTTTGTATTCTATTGGGAAGCACAAGATTTCCATCCATAAGGTTGCAAACTGAAGGCAACTCTTTTTCTACAAATGAGAACACATAGCTATCAGCGGGATTAGAAACAATCTCTGCAAAATTACTATACCAATCCGCTAGCTTTGTTAACTGAGCCTCTACCGGGCCTTCCATTAAACCTTCTACATATCGCTCCTGCCGTTGTAACTTTTCTCCTGGCGTTATTCCCTTACGATATTCTTTGGAAAGAATCCGTACTAGCCAGCAAATTTCAGGCCCAAACACGGATTCAATCGCTTCCAAAACCTCTTCTTGAAGCTCTTCAACCTGTGATTCTTCTTTATCTGGTGCAAACTGCCTGCCTAACGATGTCTTCGCAATATCTTCCACAGTATCATGTAAAAATCCCGCAATAACGGCAAATACCTTTGACCTAATGTTTAAATCACTGTAATAATCGACTTCATCAGAGCTGGGATGCACTGGCAATAGGTAATTTATTACTAAATTAGAAACAACGGCCATGGGATGCACGGCATAAGGCTTAACAATATGGTAACGCGGCTGACCGCTATGCAGATACAGCATAAATACAAAAGCCATATTAAACAACATCTCCTGGTCAAAATCTGGTCTTTCTTTAAAGGCTTTTGTGACAAAGGAGTACTGTGCATATATTTGTTCCACGCTACTATGCAAATTATTATCGCTTATACCAGGAGTATCTTTTACGTAGCGGGATATTAATTCTTTGAGCTTCTGCGGGCTGCTAAATTGCTCTTTTTTTACACTATCTAGCTCTCGCAATATTACTTCCTTAACCCCTAAAACCTCCCCAGAAGGAGTACTTATTCTGGGGCAAGGGAAAATTCGCGACCTCAATTCTCTGGAAAATTCATCAACTCTGTCAACCGGGTACTCGTATGTTTTAAAAGCTGGCCGCTGTACCGCTTTTACCCGTTTGGCTATCATTTTTTCATCACCAATGTAAAATATGCCGGCGAATACATAATGTTCGACTTCCAGCTCATCTCCGAGCTCATCATCGTTAAAGCTTGTAAAAACTGCGCTATTACGGAAAATAATCGGTGGATTCCTTATATCCCTTATCAATTCCCATCCGCGAAGATCTAACCCAAAAACGTGATTTATCCAAAGGGTTAACTCATCAACATTACCCTTAAGAATCCCATTCTTATCATCCCATAATGCATCTTTTTCAACATCAGAACCTAACATTACAACCGCTGCCTTACCATCCCTCTTAAATAAGAAAGCCGCAACCTTATGAAAATCTACGCGTTTATAAAGCTGGTTTAGTCCTTTAATCTTCTCTTCAGCAAAACCATTCGCGCTAAATACTTTGGGGAAAGTAGTGATTATTTCTTTTGCAGCAGAAATAAAATATGCGCTGCTTAACTGGGGTGGAACATCAATCTTAATCGCAATATCCATTATGCCTGGGAATTCTGCTAACGGTTTTCTCGTTTCTCCTCCTGCCTGGTTATAGCGCAACACATCCTCGATACTCTGCCCTTCTTTAACCAAACAATATACTTTTGTAACTAAAACCCATTCTCTCTTATCAATATGGTTGGGTCTTACATACTTTCTTTTGCTTTCGTTTCTAAACCAAAAAATGGATGGCTTGTTTGAAAATCTCAGCCCGGCATAAAGAGAATTAGTATCGCCATCGAAGGTCCATTCTATAAAGTCATTCGCGATTATTTCCCACCCGTTAGGATCAAGATTAAGAACCTGGTTTGCAATATTAGATTTCCCGGTCTTAGACTCGGCCAAAATAACCAACCCTGTATTGGTATGTTTATTCCTTAACAAAAGACCATGTCCTCTCCATAAATTATTCTTCTTCTCCAGATCCATGATCCCTTGTTTCGAAGATATCAATGCACTATCCGCATCCTTCCTTACCCCACTAGTCTGCAAGCCTAAGCTATTCGCATCTTCCCTAACATATCCAGTGATAGTATCCGGTATGAAGTGCGCCTTACCGGTCCAGATAAAGTAATCTCCATCTTTATCAAGAATCCTGGGGATAATCCCAAGAGTCCTGAAATATTCAACTTCTGCATCGGTAGTCTCTACCGCGGGAAGGGCGATGAACTTGCTGGCCTTTAAGTTCTTGCCTTCTTTTGCGGCAAGTCCTTCTGGCGTGAGATTTTCTTTAACTTTGACAATAGCCATCAACTTAGCAGCCGTGACTGTACAAGGCAAAGAATCTTCAATCTTCGCAATCTCTGCTTTGCCTTGTTCACTAAACAGATATGCTTCTCTCTTTTCTCCAGTTACCGGATCCTTTCCTGCCGCTACCTTAAAACCGATACTCTTGGCCTTGACATTCTTAGTTTGTGGATGAAACTTCTTAGGGACTCTTGGTAAATACACGTGACTAAACATGTCCGATAATGAAAGCGTGGTGCCGGTGATTATTTTAATGCTCTTCTCTACTGCCTGAGCAAGAGGCTTAGGAGATAAATACCTGAATTCCCCATTTTCACTCAATGTAGATGTCTCAAGGTCATAAGATGGTTTGAATACGAATATCACTGATACTCCCCTTGCCTTGGCTCTAGCTAATGCTTCTGCAACCCCTCTTAAAATTAAAACAGGAGCAATGGAAGTAAACATGCTGCCTGCGCCTACATAGATAGCTTTTTGGGTATGATCGATTAAATTGATCAACTCTTGACTGGCCTGAGGCCTCTCTTCAAGCGGCATCGGATCGTAAATCTCTTTTCCTTTTTCATCAAGCACAGGGATTCCGGTTACCGCGTCTCTGCGCTGCTTATAAAGCATGAGATGATCTATTAAAGCCGGATGCTCATCGTCAGTGGTATGGGTTTGTGTATAAACTAATGTACCGTCTTCAAATACTGAAACAATTGTCCCTTCATCAAATGAAGCTAAACAAGCATACATATCATCAAATCCGCCGATAGCATCCATGAGTTTATTACAATTTAACGGCCCTCTTGCCTTATGCTGAATTGTGCCTGCGGCTAACTGCGAAGCTAAAACAACAATATTTCCTACCGATGCAGCGCTACCGGATATAAGCTTACCTTTACTTAAGAATGTTTCATCTATTAACCGCGCCGCTGAAAGCATGTTAGAACAAAATGTCAGCCAGTTAGATGGCTTGTCAAAATTCTGCTTAGTATGTATATCTGCAAGTCTTACTCTCATTAATGATTCACAACTAGAAGTACCATTTAGTTCCATCCTATTTGCATTAACAAGGATCAGTTGCGTCTTAGCCTGCCTTAAGGTCGGGGCATAATCCGGATGATCCGTATACTGCCCATAATCCTTAAACCATTTATCCAAACAAAGGAACGATGCTAAGCTAGCCATATCTCCCACTGCAGGCATGTAAATACCGAACATCTCAAAAATAGTCTTTTGGATAAATAATGAATTCCCTCCATCATCAAAACTTGCTGTTGCTGCGGCAACCAATAATCTCCCTTTGAACTCCTCTTGCTGATCGGCAGGTAACCTTCTATAATAATCAATCATTGACCTGGCTGGTCCGGAAGTATTAAAACCACCGCCGCCCATTACAAGATATTCATTGATGAACTCCTCTGCGGCTGATCCGGCAGTCGGTTGCCTACGGATAACGCCTAATTCCTGGGGAGTGGGCAGAGAACCAACGCCCACACATCCTAAAACTACCTGGACAAAAGTCCTGTTCGTATTAGTAGCTTCTTGCCAAATAGCTGCATCTAACAAATCTTGATTGCCAGCAAAAAGCTGTAATAAAAACTGGTAATGCCAATGATTTCTTGACTGGAACTGAAGACTAGTTAGCTCATCTTTTAAAGCTTGTGGATAATTCGATGCGGAGCCAGTGAAATATTCAAAAGTGGCTTCGGAAATAGTTACAGGCGATGCACGCGATTCGATTGCGGCGTGCGCGGCTGATAAAGATTCCTGCTCGGCTCTGGCGAGTTCATCATACTCTTGCATCTTAGTCTGCAGGCTTAATAGCTCGGTTAACGCTGCGTCGGTTTCTGTGGTGCGAGATTTACGTAAGGAGGAGGTCTGCAACTCAGCTGCCTTATCATTTTCCGGGGGTACATCTTTTATATTTTGCATAAAAACAGTGTTCTCAGCATATGCTTTCGGCAAATCTTCTTCTATTAGCGTATTAATCACAGCTAGTGAAAAGCCTGCCACATTGACAGTAAGAGCAGTTCCTAATCTATCGAAGATATCTTTCATTTTAGCCAAATAAATCCTAGCTACGTCTTCCGTGTTATTACCCGACAGCTTCGCATTAATCAAAACTTCAATAAATTCGAAGTCGATACTTCTTAATTCAGTAATAAATCCTTTAAGAAATGCCTTAGCATTAGGATCAAAATGCTCCCGCTCCAAATTATGCAGTTTTTTAACTAAATATCGCGCTTGTCTTTCCCAAATCGAGAAAACCGTTTCAATATATGCTACCTCAGGATGTTTAAATCGATATGGATAACTTACAGTTTCCAAATCTTTATTCCCTGTAATCAAATCCTTATAAAGCCGCACCGCTGATCCACCCTCTTGAATACGCAAAGCCCCTAATAGTCGTGAATCAAGTTCATACAGTCTCATTCTTTTTATAAATGCCAGATTCTCTAATAATTCTTCTAATGTTGCAGCGGGGTCAAAGAATATAAAACCAGGCTCCATATCCAAACCGATCTCATCCCTTAACATTCTAATTGCTTCTTCGTTTTCTTTGACAGTAGCACCTTTGCCATAACGCCTTAATTGCTCCGAAGATCCCGATTCGATGCCTATAAACACCTTCATAAAATGAGCTCTCTTAAGTTTCTCAAATACTGCTTTGCTGCGCGACCTTCTTTCGGGAGCACGCTCATTATAAAACACCTTTGCGCGGGCATTAATGCTGGTAATAACCACCTCTTCTCTTTTCTGCTGCCGCAACTCCGCATTGATCGCCTCTAGGCCATCTGCTATTTCTTCCAACCGCTCCATTGAAGATTCAAATTCTTCTTCGGTTTTAACCGGGCCTACAAACTCCGCATCAATAAAATAAAATCTATTTTGCCCCCGGCTGACAAAATACCTTATTCTAGCTAAAAGTTCTTCCACACTATAAGGCCTCCAGACAGGGTCGCCAAATAATCCTTGGATTGCACAATAAGTACAATGTCCCCAAGCACAACCCCTACTGCCTTCTATAGGGATACTAGCACCACCCTCAAACAGATCCTTAATATCATTCCCTTGTGGCATTGTAAATTTGGCTAAATCCATACATTCCCTACGCGGCCCAATCATCTGGCCGTTTGCCATAAATGCCAAACCGGATATGCTCTTATAAATATCTCTTCGACCTTCCAAAGCGAATGTATCACGATTTGCACAGACTATTTCAATAATATTTTGCGAAGGGACTTCTCCTTCCCCTACCACCATAAATGCATCCTTGAATTCCGGTTTTGCAAGAAGCTCATAATAGCAAAAGGTTGGTATAGTATTTCCTAAGAGTATAATATATTTACCTGCCTGCAATCTTTCTCTCACATTATTAAGTATTGTAGTCGCAGGTTCCACCGACCCCCATTTCATAGATAAACCAACAACGGAAGGCTCTATATCTGCTATAAGATTTGCCATTTCTTGATAACATAATTCGAATCTTCTTGCCTGCCCAGGGATTTTATCTTCATATTCCAGACGCTTCAATATCTTCTGCATATCAATAAGATAAATTTGCACAGCACAAGAAGAATCTCGCATATTTCTACGAAGATGAGCGATTAAAGTCTCTACAGGGAATGGCCCTTGGTCTCTAGCAGTATGTTCAGGAGAAACAACATTAAGCAATACCATTTTTATCGCTTGGCCTTGGCCGATATTCTCAGTAATATATCCCCAGTTAGTTTTACCAATTTCTGATTTCCTCACCCCACTGGTCTGCAGCTGAGTTGCAGCATCATCTCTGATGTGTTGTGTTAAGGTGTCCGGGTTAAAATGTACCTTGCCTGTCCACATCATAAAATCATTATCCTGGTCAAGAATCCTGGGAGTAATGCCTAACGATGCGAAATATGCCGCTTCTTCTTCCGTTGTCTCGACCACCGGCATCGGCAGGAACTTCGAAAGTTTCAAAGTCTTCCCGAGTTTTGCATCTATGCCTTCTTGCGTGAGATTGGTATTGTCATTGACCAGTTTTGCAATAACTGCTGCGGCTTCGGTATAAGCAACTGTATCTGATATCGCATCTATTGCAGCTTTGCCCTGTTCATTAAACAGGTCTACTTCTCCCTGTTTACCGCTGACTTTATATGTCTTGCTCTTTTCCTTTACTTTAACTACCTGCGGATGATACTGTTTAGGCGATCTGGGTAAGTATACATGAGTAAAGAAGTCCTGTAGTTTCAATGCTGTTCCGGTGATCTCCTGTATGCTTCTTTCAAATGCCTTGGCTAATAGTACCGGCGTTAAGGCTCTGAACCCTCCTTCAAGGGTTGAGGTCTCAAGATCATATGCCGGCTTTAACACCATGATCACTGTTATACCTCTTTGCTTGGCTCGGGCTAAGGCTTCTGGCACTCCTCTTAAGATAAGTACAGGAGCTATTGAAGTAAACATACTCCCTGCGCCTACGATAATTGACTTCTGGGCGTGATCAATCAGATTTATCAGCTCTACAGCTGCTGCTGGCCGGGATTCTACTGCTAAGTCTTCGTATACTGGTTTTTCTTTGCCGGTTGCTGGGTCTTTGGCGGTAATGATCTTGCCCTGGGCATCTCTTTTTACTCTCTTAACGCTTAAATGTGTAAGTAAGCCTTTATGCTCGTCATCAGTTATATGTGTCTGCTCAACGACTACTTCTCCATTATCAAAATGGCCGATTAAAGTCCCTTCATCAAAACTTGCCAGGCAGGCGTAGGTGTCGTCAAATCCGCCTAAAATGTCCATTACCTTATTATAGGTAAGTGGCCCTCTTACTCCTTTTTGAATAGTTCCGCTGTCTACTAAGGCTGCGATACTGACCAGGTTGCCTACTGATGCGGGCTTGGTTTCCTTTAAGTAGCCTTTGCTTAAGAATACTTCATCTAAGATCCTGGCTACGGCTAGCATATTTGAGACAAAAACTAACCAGTCTTTGGATTTGTCGATTGAAGCATTATGATGAAGATCACTCAGGCGCTTCCTCATTACTGCTTCACAGGTGGTGTCATCTAACTTGAATCTGTTCTTGTTAACCAGCACTAACTGAGTCTTTGCCTGCTTTAGGGTGGGGGCGTAATCAGGATGATCTGTGTACTGACCGTAATCCTTAAACCATTTATCCAGGCATAAGAAGCTGGTTAAACTCGCCGGGTCACCTAAGGCCGGAATATAGATACCGAATAACTCATAAATCAGATCCTGCACTAATCTGGAATGGCCGCCGTCATCAAAACTGGCGGTGGCGGCGGCTACCAGCAGTCTTCCTTTAAATTCATTCTGCTCTTCTATAGGTAACCTTCTGTAATGATCGATCATTGACCTGGCTGGCCCGGAAGTGTTGAATCCGCCGCCGCCCATGAATAGATGGTCTACGATAAAGGATTCTGAATCAGATCCGGCTGTCGGCTGGGAACGGATTATTCCTAATTCCTGAGGGCTCGGTAAGGAATCTTCCCCTAATGATCCTAAGACTACCTGGGAGAAGGTCCTTGTGGTTGAATCTGCGGTCTGCCAAATCGCTTGATTTAATGACTCTTCATTATTATTGAAGAGCTCTTTCATAAAACCATAGCTGTAGCTCGAAATGGCGTATTGATAAAGTCTGGTTAATTCATCTTTGTGTGATTGAGGATATGCTGAGGCAGTTGATGTGAAGTATTCAAATGTGGATTCAGCTATAGTTACAGGAGGAGCTCGCGATTCGATTGCGGCATGCGCGGCTGATAATGATTCCTGTTCGGCTCTAGCAAGTTCGTCATACTCTTGCATCTTAGTCTGCAGGCTTAATAGTTCAGTTAAGGCTGCGTCTGTTTCTGTAGTACGAGATTTACGTAAAGAGGAGGTTTGAAGTGGCCTAACTTGCGGATTCAAAAACTCTTCATCCCTAAGATAACCTTCTCGATATGGTACTTCGCCATCTTGCTGATAACCGATCACTTGCTTTGTTTTAGCATCAACTATCTTATCGCCTCTTATAATGTCTGCCTTATCTGCATCATGAAAATCCGGATTACTTCCATCGGCATGGAATATTTTAACGCCTTCTGTTTGCCTTACTCGTTCAATTAAAGCGTCTATTTCATTACGTTCATTAATCCAGCCGCGGCCAGCACCATGTAAAATACCATTTTTAGCCATAACCGTAATCTGAGACTCAAAGTCTGCCATGGGGATAAGTTTAAAACGAATAACTTCTAAACCCGGATGCGCCACAATATTATAACAACCAAGTTCTGCATATCTAGACAAAGCTTCTTGCGCAGTCATCGGGTAAGCTTTATCAGCTTGATTGAACTCATCTCCATAAATAAGATCCACTAGAGGACGCAGGCTTCGCCTGATCTTTGCTGCGTTTTCTTTTCCTCCAAATGCGGGGATATCATTAGTCCAGGCTCCGATTATATTCAATGTATTAAGGAAGCGCGGCATATAGCTCTTGCGGCCTCCTTTTGCATCGTTGTACTCTTTAATAGAGACAAATAAGCCATAAAGATGCTGCCTTACTGCCTGTGCATCCGCCCACGATAAACCTGCGACATTGCGGATATATTCATCGGCCGATTTATCTTTGGCTAATTCTTGCAGAATTTTATCACTTACTTTCCCGCTAAACTCTTCGTAGTTAGCTAATCCTAAAACCTTCTCAAAACGTAATGATAAAGCGCGCTCTAATCTTTCATCTATCTCTTTAGTTAACGCTCTCATCTTTTGAATTACTTCATTATTATCTCGACCAATAGTTCTCCAATGCATAAAAACCGGTTTGCCGCGCGAATCAATAACAGGAGCATCGATCTCTACCCCTGGCCTAATATCTATTATATATGGTAAATTCCGCGCATATTCCATAGCGCGTAAACTACCTTCCATGCTGTTGTGTCCCGTAATATAAAGTACGGTTACGCCATTTGCTATTGCATGGTCCACCAATTGTTCGGGGGACAAAACTCCATCGTCACCATCGTAATTAGTATGAGAATGACGAACTGGTAACCCAGCATAAATAAAATCTGTTTTTCGTCTGTTCACTGACTCTATATTTTCGCGACTAAATCGACCATCATTTGGATCTTCTAATCCAAAACCGTTCACTTCAATATTGTGCATTTCTCTCATCGAGTTAATAATTTCGAGTTCTTCATCATGATAAAGTCCATGGATATTCTCGCCTAACTGCATTTCAGGAAACTTCCTAGATTCTTTTCTAATCCCCGAGGTTTGTAATGTCTCTTCCAACCCATATAATTTACCCAAGAGTTCTATTTCTCTCTTTAATTCCCTTTTACCTTTTGAGTTGGCCGGAGCATGGACTGTAGTAAAAACAAACCTAGCTCTTGCCTCATTTAGTTCTAAATCCATGGCCTTTTTAAATGCATGTTCTAAGGCCCCGCCAACTTTAAGCTCTTGGAATACTTGATATCTAATAGACCACGGACATTCTTCCACTTTCTTAGGATTAGTTGGCCCCACAATAATCTGTTTTACAAATTCCTGTTCATCTACTTCAAACGGGTTTTCCCCACCCAAAAGATCTCTTGCCTGCTCTAATGATATATTATTGCGAGATAATATCTCTTCTCTTGAACTAATTCTTCGTAAAACCAAAGGCTGAAAATCATCTAACAGGTAAACTACAAGGAGGTAAAAATGTCTTATTCGATCAATATACTCATATTCCACCATCGCTGAATTAAGCCACCCCGAAAAAGCATTTGTATCAATAGAATCTATCGCCTCGATACCTTTTTTAACAAACGCCGGATCAATACCATCTTCCTTAATCATGTTGGTTAATAAACTTCTCGGCCCCGCCTGTTCTCCAGCAAACCAGCGTATCAACATATTTGTGTAATCGATACGGGCAACCGGATAAACACGAATATCAAAATCTTTCTGTAACCGCGATAATATCATTCGTTTAATGACCGGATGCAATCCCCCATTATTTCCGCCTTTAAGCCCAATGATCGAAAGCGTCCCGAGAGGATTATCTTCTCTATCCTTTTTAAATGATCCCAATAACTCCCTAATGGTTTCTTTTGTTACTTTCTTTAGTTTAGTCCTCACCCCACTGGTCTGCAGCTGAGTTGCAGCATCATCTCTGATGTGTTGTGT
>CAZRVK010000002.1:115466-320864 GCA_964603585.1 uncultured Planctomycetales bacterium | reverse complement strand
GGTCAGCGTGGTTAAAACTAACAAATACGGTTATTGCCATGGCCTCCGCTCCTTTACATTTAAACCCGGATAATGGCAACTCTGCTATTGCGTAGACAGCCTATTATAAGGCCTAAAATACAGGCCGCGGGTTATTTGCCCATACTGCTTTAATATTTTTATCTGCCCAAAACCTCTTTTTCCGCTTTAAGCCATATATCCCAATCCTTGCCTTGAGGTTTTCCTTCTTTTTCCCAAAGATAATATGCTTTCTTCTGCACCTCAACAAAGAACTTTTCAGATCCAACGGAGGTTTCTTTCTTATCGGTTGTAATTTTCTTTATTTTTGCAGCCATTAGACGCTCCTTTCTGTTATGTAATTACTATTAACCGCTATGCCTGAAATGCTTTTCGCTCACCTCCTTTCAATAAGACTTAATCTAATAAAGCAATACCCTTGGCCAGCAATTTTTTATCTTGGGTCTTTATAAAATCTATATTGATCTTATTTCCGGCTTTTATATCGTGAAGGCCAGCGTTTTTATTGCCATTTCCTATAATCAGTGTTTGGGTGTCTACAGTAAAAATTGTCTTTATATGCTTCGCCCTGTTTCCGCTAACCCTTATTTCCTCCGTAACTAATCTCTTGGCATTATTATCTACGCTCTTTACTTTAACCTCCAGTAATCTGTCAGAAATCCTTCCTTTACGTTTGCAGCCCATTTTTAGAATATTTTAGAAATAGACGTATCTTTAAGCCAAAGATTTGTTATGCCGTGATCATTTCTTAAGGTTAAAACTATATCTTCGCCATTGCCGTTATATTCATACTGCTCAATATAATTCCCCGTTGAAATTATCCTGATTTTCTCAATAATGCCGGTACACTCTCCGGAATATTTTATCGTGTCTCCTATGTTTAATATCACATTCCGGCTCATTTGGCATCCTCCTTAACTTTTTAAGCTTTCTAAGCTGGCCTTTAATCTTATTTTTAGATTCTCAGCAAAAACAAGAACTTATTTGCAATCCAGAAATATATTGTAATGCCCAAGATATCAATTATTGTTGTAAGTAAAGGCCCGCTCATCAGAGCGGGGTCTAATTTAATCTTTTTTAATATAATGGGGAGGCTGGCGCCTATCACTGCGGAAATGATAACCGTTAATCCCATAGAAAGCCCCACAGAAAAGCTCAAACCCCAGTTATATTCTTGAAAAAACACCCTTAATATGCACGCTAAGGCCAAAATGCCGCCTAATAAAATCCCCAGCATTGACTCTCTTAAAGCTACCCTGAGAAAATCGTTTATTTTTATCTCTCCCACCGCCAAACTCCTGATAACTATCGTCGAGGATTGGGTGCCTGCGTTACCGGCTGTATCAACAAGCATGGGGAGAAAAAAACTTAATGCAATCCATTTTTGTATAGTCAGCTGGAACTTTTGAAGAATAAAGCCCGACGCAGATCCCAAAATCACCAATAAGATAAGCCAAAAACTTCTTTTCCAAAGTATATTAAATAGGCCCGTCTCAAGATAAGGCTCTTCTATAGGGACAACTGCGGCAATTCTTTGGAAGTCTTCTGTGGCCTCCTCATCAATAACATCTACCAGATCATCAAAGGTTATTATCCCTAATAACTTCTCGTTATTATCTATAACCGGCAGGGCCAAAAGGTCATATTTTTTAAAAATGCCTAAAGCCTCTTCTTGATCCCGGTATACGTTAATCTTCTTCACATCTCTAAACATAATGTCTTTTATCAGCGCGCCAGCCTGGGCTAAAACTATTTTTTTAAGCGATACCACGCCTATTAATTTCCTTTCGGCGTTTAATACATAAGCGTGATAAATTGTTTCTGTTTTTAAGCCGATTTGTTTTATGTGCTCCAGGGCGGCTTCAACAGTCATGTCTTCATAAAGCTGCACAAAGTCCGGAGTCATCAGCCTTCCCACGGAATTATCGGGATAATTAAGTATCTGCTGTGCTATCTCTCTTTCCTCATAATAAAGATAGCTCATAAATTTTTTAACCAGCTCCGCGGGCATTTCTTCAAATAATCCAGTCCTGTCGTCAACCGACATTTCATTTAAGATTGTCCTGATTTCAGATGTGGTTAAATCCTCGAGCATTTTTTCCTGCTCCTCTACAGGAAAACTCATAAAGACTTCCACGGCGGTCTCGGGAGGAATCATGCGGAATACGATCATTTTCCAGGATGGATTAAAAAGATGAGAGATAAAATACGCTATGTCTTCCGGATGCTGCGGAATAATCTCCTTTAATTCGGAAAGTTTTCTTTGCGCTATCAGTTCTTCTGCTTTTTTAATAATTTTCTTATTCATATCGCCTGAGTTTAGAGTTGGTATTCTTTGGCCGCTTCCGGCTGATATACTATTTTCTTAATTTTAAGTTTTCTTAAACCTGCCGGGACTTTCCATTCAATAATATCTCCTACTTTATATCCCAATATTGCTGTGCCAATGGGAGCTAAAATAGAGATTTTGTTTTGCTCAATATCTGCGTCTTCGGGGTATACTAATTGATAAATTTCGTCTTTGCCTGTATCGGCATCCCTAAGGCAAACCTTTGAGTTCATCGTAACGATATCAGGCGGAATTTTGTCGGCATCAACTACAATTGCCCTGTTTAACTCGGCTTCAAGCTCTTCAATCCGCGCCCACTCCGTATCGTTCCTTGAGCTTTTTATTTTTCTTACTTCTTTAATTAATCCTAATTCATCCCGCGAGCTGAAGCTGTGCTCCAGCTCATCAAGAGAGCGCCTGTCAATCTCCTGCCTAGACCTTATATTTTTGGTTATTTCTGTGAGGCGGTCAAAATCCGGCTTTGTTATATAAATTTGTTTGTCTTTCATTGCTGCTCCTTCTCTATATTATTTTAGATTAGCTTTCTATTCTTTATATTGCTCGAGCTTTTTAATCCATAACTCTGATGTGGGTTGTATCTTTAATACTTGAACACTGTATTTTGATCCGTCGGATTCTTTTACTTCTACGGTATCTCCTTTCTTATGCCCCAGCAAAGCAATTCCTAAATTAGAAAGCACAGAAACTCTGCCCAGTTCTTTGCACTCAATTTTTGGAATGACAAATAAATATTCCTTTTCCTCCGCAGTTGATATATTTTTAAACCTTACTGCAGAATTAAGGTATACGATATCAGTGAGTCCGGGATAAGTATCATCAACTTTTTTTGCTTTATTTAACTTTTCTTTAACAAATAAAATGTGTTTTTTTGTTTGTCGATCAGGAAAACCCCCGGCCTCATAGCCAATTATTAACTCCTTCATTCTCCTGTAGTCGCTTTTTTTAATTATACACATTTAGCTTAACTCATTCTTAATCCTTATGCGCTAATTTCCGCAATATTGACTGTGTGCGCAGCGATATCACCTACACTCTGGATAATAAATAATAAAATGGTTTCGCCTCTTTCCGTTGTTTCTGCTTTTTTATTTGTTTCTATTAAATCGTCCTGCATGCGGCTGCATATCTTTTTTAACTCCAGGCTTGCTAAAATAGTCTTCTTAGCTAACCCTGCGTCTTGTTTTAAAAAAGCAATAACCGAATCCCAGACAATATTTTGAAAAATTTTAGCAAATTGAGAAATATTGATTTTATACCTCTCGGGGATATCTGTATTTAAACTTAATAGGCTTTCCGCAATACCAGCGGTTAAGTCTCCAATTTGTTTTAATTCAATATTAACGCTTATGCTTGAAGAGATGAATGTTAAGACGCTGCCTTCGGGCTGATACTGTTTAATGATATCGGTAAGATATTCTTGAGAGGCGACACAATGAACCCCTATTTTTTTGTTATTGTCTATTATCTCCTGAATCTTGCGGGCATCAAAACGCATCAGGATGCTGGATGTTTTGCTTATGGCTTCCTGCGTTAAACGGCAGCTTTTAAGCAAGTCATCATTTAATTTCTTAAGATCTCTTTCAATGTCCATTATTGAAATATCCCTCATAACCATCCAATGCTTTTGCAATAACCAGGCTAAAATATTCATGCCTCATTACTTTTCGATCCCCGCACTGACTTGATAATAATAGGCCTCATTTCTAATTGATAGAATGGGCAATCCATAAATTTCCCCACACAATACTGCTTTTTGCGTTTGATGCTGGGGCGGAATAATCCGTCTCCGTAACATCCGCAATAACCAATCGGCCTTGTAGCAACAAAATAAGGGCACATGACTCATTTCCTCTTATATTGCAGGGCTAAGACGCGCTGCCGTCCTTACATCCCCTATGGTATAAAATGCATCGGGGTCAAATTTCTTTATAATATCTAATGTCCGGTCCAATAACTTGCGCCGCACAATTATAAAAATAATCTTTACAGGGCCGGATGTCCCCTGTGCGTCGATTGTAGTTGCGCCGTAACCATTTGCGCGGAAATACGTTAATAAGCCAGCCGGATCCTTGCCTGTTATGAATTGAACCGCTAAATTCCCTATAGCTATCCTTTTTTCTATGGTGATGCCGACAAAAGTCCCCATGCTGAATCCGGCCGCAAAAGCAATATAATTTATGGGGTTATTTAAATTCTGCATTATTTGGGTGACGCCTACAAGCCAAATCAGCATTTCAAAAAACCCTATAATTGCAGCAAGCGCCCTTATCCCCCGGGTCACAAAAATAATCCTCATTGCCGCCATGCTTACATCCGCTGCGCGGGCCAGAAAAATCAAAAGGGGGATAGCTATTTGAACAAAAATGTTTTGCGGTATATAAAACTGCATATCAAATATTCTCCTTTAAGACTTTTATTCTTTATTGCCAAAAGAACTATCTGCCGGCGCCTGCGGCCCTTCAGGGGATGTTTTTGCCTTAAAATAAGAACAATCCTTAAAATTCCCCAAGCAAGACTTCTTCATTAACTCTTCGCTAGGGCAAAAGGCACCTTCAGGATGACAACTGCATACGGTCTGCGTTTTTAACTCAAGCAGATGTCAACCACATGCCGCCTCCTTTTAAAATCCAGGGTTAGCAGATGCTAACCCTGGATTTGCTTAAACAGCCTATTATTTTTGTTATTGAGCGGGCGCTTCTTTATTTTCGCTCGCTTCTTCGATTATCGTAATAACATCTCCTACTGCGATACTGGCCTGTTCAAGCGCTTCTTTCAGCTGCTGAAGAGACATCTGTTTCTCTGCCATATGCACCTCCTTCCTGGTTTAAGCTTGTGTCAGTAAATGCCTCTATTTTAAAATACGGACAATCCCTGAACCTGCTGAAACAAAAATCGTGCCTTCTTTGAAGGCTCGGGCAAAATAACCTTCCTGGATAACAAGCGCATAAACTCTGGAGTTTTGAATTAATAAAATATGGACACATAATGAACCTCCTTGCCCTCTTGTTTAACCTAAGGCCCTTTTATTACTTACGCAGGAGAATCTGTATATATTAGTTTTTCGATTTTCTTGACCAGCCCTGCTGCGTCTTCTGATTTATCGTAATATTCATCGGCATTAGGAAGGAAAAATTGTTGGTCATTTTGATTAAAAACGCTGGCGACTAATATTTTTATGCCCGGAAATTCTTTTTTCATCTGCTCATAGACTTCAAACCCGCTTTGCCTGGGCATGGCAAGATCAAGAATCACCAAGGCAATCTCATTGCTTTTCCTTAATATATCTAAACCGGCATTGCCGTCATGGGCTTCAATGATGCGGTAGCCGTATTCCTCTAAATAGTGGCGGTATATCTTCCTGATACGAGGCTCATCATCAATCACCAGTATGCTTTTTTGCTGTTTTATGGCACGTTCGGCCTTCTTGACTTTTTCCAGCAGCAAATCCAGCCCTTGCGATTTATCATAGTAATCCGCAGCGCCCTCAATCATTTTCTTCTGCTCGTCAATAGGATATACGCTTGCAACGATTACTTTAACTTTCTTATAAGATCTCTGCATCATATCGTAAAAAATACTGCCGTAAACCTGCGGCATTTTTATATCCAGGAGCATTATATCTACGGGTTCTTTATTTAATATACAAGATGCCTGCGTGGCATCAGGAGCCTCAATAACCTCAAAGCCTTCATTTTTAAGCATTGTGTTATACATCCGCCTTACTTTCTCTTCATCCTCAACAATAAGAATTTTTGTCATTTTCGCTCCTTTAAATGAGCGGGCGGCTGCAGAGTTAAACTACATTTCTTAATAAACCTCCACAGCCACCCAAATTTTCTTTTTTTCTTTTTATCCCGCCATAAGTATAACTTATGACGGATTAAAAAAACGTTAAAAAGAAATTAAAATTTTTAATAATTAGCTGTTCGAGAAATGGGGGAAGAATTTAAGATTTGTTAATTAAGAAGAGGGATGGAAACGGAAAAATTAGAGCCTTGCCCCGCACGGCTGGTTACTGAAATCTCACCTCCATGCAGTTCGGCTATTGATTGGGCGATGCTCAAACCTAATCCGCTGCTGGGAGAATTGTCTTTAGTCTTTCCTTCGATACGGAAAAACTTTTCAAAAAGTTTTGGCATATTCTCTTCTTCAATGCCAATTCCTGTATCCACGATAGAAACAATGGCTTTTTGGTTTTCGTATTTTAAAGTTATACCGATGCTGCCGTTATCGGGGGTAAATTTTATCGCATTATCTATTAGATTTAAAAATAAACGCCTCAAGTGTAGCTCATCCGCACTCACCATGCCTGCTTCTTCCGGAATATCAGCATTTACCGTTATCTTCTTTTGGGAGGACAAAATCTTTGCCTGTTCGTATATTATTCGAATAAATTGGGTTAAATCAATCCGCTCGAATTTCAAAACATCAGGCTGGTAATTCATTTTGGTCAACAGCAGTAAATCTTCAATAATTTTAAGCATTCTCTTGGTCTCTTCCAGGCTTACGCTGATGACTCTTTTATATTCTTCTTTATCTCTCTCCTTTTTTAAGGCAAACTCCGACTCTCCTCTAATGATGGCGATGGGGGTCTTTAGTTCATGGGCGATATATGAACTCGAATCTGTTATATACTCAAATGATTCTCCCAGGCGCGAAACCATTCCGTTAAAGGCCTCTATTAATAAGCGCAACTCTTCATCAACATTCTCTGCTTTAACCCTCAAGCTTAAATCTTCATGGGTAATGTTGTTGGCCGTATCGGTAATTTCTTTAATTGGCCTTAAAATCCTTACAACAATCACCCGGCCGATAAAATACCCGAATAATAAAGTTATTGGGATAGGGATTAATATATAAAGCAGTTTATTGCCTTTTAGCGCAGCCGAAGGAATAATAAATAAGAAAGTAATATATAAAGATAATAAAACCCCCAATATGGATGCGTATAATATGCTGATTTTTAATTTAATGGTTTTAGCGCGCATTCCTATTCCTTTAAGACATACCCTTTTCCATGAATGGTATGGATAAGCTGTTTTTTCTGCCCTTTATCAATCTTATTGCGCAAAAAATTCATATACACATCAATTACATTCGTGAAACTGTCAAAATCCTCATGCCATACGTGCTCAGAAATCATAGTCCTGGTGACTACGTGAGTGGCATTAAGCATAAGGTATTCCAAAAGAACAAACTCTTTGCTGGTTAACTGGATTTCTTTTCCTGCCCTGGTAACTTTATGCCTGAGCTGATCCATTTCCAGGTCGGCAATCTTAAGAATGCCGGTTTTATCCTGCTTATTTCTTCGTAATAACGCGCTAATTCTGGCTAACAGCTCTTCAAAAGCAAACGGCTTAGCCAGATAATCATCGGCGCCGGAATTCAATCCTAAAACCTTATCCCTTACCTTGTCTTTTGAGGTAAGCATCAAAATAGGCACATTTATTTTTTTGCTTCTGAGTTCTCTGCATACAGTAATACCGTCTTTAACCGGCAAAATGACGTCAAGGATTATGAGATCGTATGGGTTAATTTCAGCCTGAAATAAAGCCTTCTCTCCGTCGTTGGCTACGTCAACCACATAATCCTCTTCTTTCAGGCCACGCTGGATAAAACTGGCCATCTTAATTTCGTCTTCTACTAATAAAATTCTCAACTTCTGCTCCTCTTTAAAAATTTTAATTGTTTTTGAATAAATAGGGCGTTATTTCCAAGACTATACTAATGCTTGCAGAAAGACTAAATATTTTTGTTCGCTAGGAAGAAACGGAAGTTATTCTTCATGATTATGGCCTTCCTTGCCCCCTATCATATCGTGCAATCCTTCTACGTAATGCACGTATTCGACATAGGCTTCCACATATTCACGCCCTGCCTCGACGCTTTCATCTTTATGTTTCCTCAATTCAAACGCACGCTCGAAGCGTTCCTTAACGCCGCTCGTAAGATGTGTTGCCATTTCTTGGGTCAAAGCATCAATTGAGCCGGTTTCCAATGCTTTATCCGCTCCGGCGATAATAGCTTCAACAGTACCGCTTGGCTTAAGTCCGGTAAAAGACGCGCCTTCCCCTGCGCGATGAATACGCACCAGCGTCTCGAAGAATTTTATATCAGCGGCATCTTTATTAGACTTGCGCTCGGCTAACGTCTTATCGAAAACAACGCGTATCTCTTGCTCAGCGTCTTTTTTGACCCATTTTAGCACCGGCGTAACATCGCCTTTCTCTAAAGCTGTGCGCGCATCCTGAATCACAGGGCCATCCAAAGTGTCGCAGTGAGCAAATAGTTTACCTTGTCCTATAAACATGACCGTTGCTGCGGTAAGCAGAAATAAGAAAAATATATTTATCTTTATGTTCTTCACGCTGTCATCTCCTTTTAAATTTTATCAAACATGCTCTTAGGTACGCCGCATTCAGGACAAATCCAATCATCCGGCAAATCCTCGAATTTTGTCCCCGGCTTAATCCCTTGTGTGGGGTCGCCAACAGCTGGGTCATAAATATATGGGCAGGCTCGGCATTGATATTTATCCATATGAATAGTCCTCCTTTTTCAATCTAAATAGATTTCTTTAAGCTGATGCAGCAATACGTGAAATTCTTCGTGCTTACCGAGACCGATTCGCTCAACTTCTAATTTCTCAAATTCTTCTTCAAGCTCGGCCTGCTTTGCTTGTAATAATACTTTATCCGCTAGGGGAAAGAGTATATTATCTTCTTTTTCGATATGCTTTACGAGGAGCGCAATATATTTTTTTGCATTCTCTGCAATCCTGGCTGAGGCTTGACGATCGCATCTTTTCAGCTTATCGAACGCTTCGCTCATGCCTTTAATATACCCTCGGCCTTCCACGTGTTCAAGAAGTGTGAATTTAATGGCACCTTCTTCTTTCGGAACTCCTGCTTCTACCATTGCAGGCAAAAGCAAATCTTCCTCTTTGCCATGATGGCATTTATCTACGAAGACTTTCAAAAATTCTAATATCCTGGTAAAATGCTCCCGATTTATTTCATCGGGTTCAACACAAACTTTATCCAAAATCACTAACATTAGTTTTACGCCTCTATGCTCTGTTTTTAACTGTTCCGTTGGCTTCATTTTGTCTCCTTGCTCACTTTTGTGTTTTCTTGATATCCGTCAGCTTTAAAAAATGGCCTCTCTCTTCTTCAATTATTTTCTCTAGCGTATCTTTTTGATAATCTGGAATGAAGCGCTTGATTTCTTGATAGTAATTGATGGAGTCAAGTTCGACTTCTATGCCAAACTGAATGGCTTCTTTTGTGTTTTTTACCTTCTTTGACATAAGTTCGCCTGTTTTCTCCTTGCTAAAAACATGCTCATCGGCAAAGGCGTGTAAATACGCCTCGTATTCCCCGGGATAACTGTCTACCATTTCGTATTGTTCGGATTTAGAAAGCATTTCTTCGAAGGTTTTACGGTGCCGTTCGTCTTCGTCCGCCAGAAAGCTAAAGATATCCTGCAGTTCTTGAATTCTGAATCTTTTGATCATCCCGCGGTAAAAAATTATACCGTTTTCTTCAATGCGTATAGCTGTCTTTAAAATCTCTGCCGCCTTAAACATTTCCGGCATAGCATGCTCCTTTACTATTGCGTTTCAACATATTCTTTTAATGCCTGTGCATTATTATGTTGTTCGTCCTTAGCGGCGTATAATAGCGTCACGTCGCCTTTCGCTCTCTTCTTAATTTCACCAATAAGGGCTTTTTTATTCTTGAGTTCAAGAAAATACTTCTGTTTAAATACAGCCCATTTTGCTGTATCATGGGCAAACCATTTTCTTAAGCTGTCGCTTGGGGCAATGTCTTTCAGCCAAAGGTTAATTTTTGCCTTTTCTTTACTCACGCCCCTAGGCCACAGTCTATCCACGAGGATTCTAAAACCATCGTCTCCTGCTGGCATGTTGTAAATTCTTTTTATTTTTATCATTTTTTTCAACCTTTTAAGAACATCTTACGCTTTTTTACTGCTCTTAAACTATGCCAACTCCTGTTGAAAGGCCAAAAGATCTCCTGTGTTTGCAAGCACAAGCAAAACATCACCGCCTTCTATAATCGTAGGTCCGGCAGGAATAATGAATTTATCGTTTCTGGAAATAAGCATAATGAGACACTTTTCGGGAACATTCAAATCACGGATCATCTTACCTACTGCCCCTGAATTATACGGGACAATTATATCCGTCAATTCAGCATCAATGCCTTCTGTTTTTTCAAATTCAATAGGATAACGCGTTTTATTAGGCCAGGGAAGGTCCAGTTTCAATATTTTAGCGACAATCGGAATAGATGTCCCCTGGATAAGAACCGAGGCGATAACAATAAAGAAGACAATATTAAAAATAATGTCCGCCTGCGCGATGCCCGCCATAAAAGGAAATGTCGCCAAGATAATCGGAACCGAACCCCTTAGGCCAACCCATGCGACCATGGCTTTTTTGCGCATATTCATTTTAAACGGTAACAGACAAAGTAATACACTGACAGGCCGGGCAATCGCCATAAGAAGAAACGTCAATAACAATCCCTGTCCTATCAACGGAATGATATGAGAAGGAAAAACGAGCAGGCCCAATGTTATAAACATCGCGATTTGCATCAGCCATGCCAGGCCGTCATGAAATCTTATAATCATCCTCTTATTCGGAAAGTCTGCCTGGCCAAGCATCAGGCCCGCAACATACACCGCCAGTATCCCATTACCTTTCAGGAAAACAGCGATTACATAAGTCAAAAGGACCAAAGAAATAACCACGGCCGGATACAGCCCTTCGTAGTACAATTTCAGGCGGTTAATGGAAAATACGATGACTTTGGCCATCAAATATCCTATAACCGCGCCCATGCCCATGTCCAGAAAAAACCTAGGAATCAAAGCAGCGATACCCATATTCTTGGCAATCAGGATAGTAAGAAAACCAACAGTCAAAAATACCGCCATCGGATCATTGCTGCCGGATTCAAATTCAAGTAATGGCTTCAGGGGCTGTTTTAAGCTTATTCGTTTTGACCTTAAGATACTAAATACTGCTGCGGCATCAGTGGAGGAAACAATGGAGCCGAGAAGCATTCCTTGAAGCAGAGAAAATTTAAAGATATATACGGCAAAAAAACCTGTTATGACTGCGGTCAGCAAAACTCCTAGGGTGGAAAGAATAATTCCCGGCCAAACTATCGGCTTAGTATCTTTCCAGTTAGTATCAAGGCCGCCGGAAAAAATGATAAAAATAAGGGCGATGACTCCGATGGATTTAGCTAACCGCGCATTATCAAAATAAATCCTGCCGATCCCTTCCGATCCGGCGAGAATCCCGATTACCAAGAATAGCAACAAAGCAGGTATAGCGAACCTGTCCGAAAGCTTGCTTGAGACAGCGCTCACGAATATCAACACCGCAACCCATAATAAAATAATCTCAAGCTCCATAATAAACCTACTCCTTATGACTGTTTATTTTATATTTTTTGATTCCAGCTACAATACAGGCTTTCTGCGATCATTCTCAATTAAATCCCTGATAATGGAAACAATTGAGTAACGCTTCTTTTGTTTCTGCAATTGAAGAGATTTTTCTTTTAAATAGAAATATTGGCCTTCGGTAATCTCAATGGTAGTTTTCTTCATTTTTTTAGCCATAGAATAACTCCTCGGGGCTTCAAAAGATGTTAAGAAACCATATTCCCATATTTACAGTTATTTTTTGCCATTATACCATTTTTTTTAGTGTAATGCCATTTAAAAATAAAAAACCCGCCGGTTAAATTAACCGGAGGGTTTTTATTTTAGTGTTTTAAAGAGTCAAGGGGATCGCAGAAATAGCTAACAGGGTATTTCTTTAGAAATCTACCCTTATACCGGCCTTAGCGCCTACACCCTTGCGGTCGTCAGATTCAGCAAAACCATATCCCTCTGCGAACGGTCTGACTTCAATCTTAGATTTCTTTTCCTCTTTTTTCTGATCTACCGTCACCTGGGCGCCAGGCTGAGCAATAATATGAGTGACCTGCTTGGTAGTCTGCGTAGGCATAAAGAATGCCCGATAAATCGTAAGGCCCACAAAACTTATCAGCGCAATACCGGCTGCGTAGCGTAAAGTCTTAACCCACGGCAAAAACTGAAAAAAGCTCTCAGCGAATTTAAGTAGGCTAAATTTTTCGCTTTCCGCCATCCTGCACCTTGCCTTTCAGCCAAAGATAGAAAAACATTCCCAATCCGCCGACGATATTCCCCAGAGTAAAAGCTATAAGCACCTTCATGTTTTCACCTCCCCTTTTAGCTATTTAAGCTCGGCTCTTTCCAGTATGCCAACAATAATATTCAGATCTTTTATAAGGCCCTGCTTAATCAGCTCATTCATTTTTAACTTATAAAGCAGACTCTTGTGATCCCGAATAACTAAAGCAAGCTGCCGATACTCATGCAGGTCAAATTCAAGCCTTACTTTACTGATTTCTTTCATCTCGGCTTTTTACCTTTAAATCGTTTCTCAAGTCATCGATTGCCTTCAAGATTTGACCGTTTTCTTTTTCAGAGAATTTGCAGTGCAAGTCAAATTCTGCCTTAGAGACGAATTGAGATCTCGGAGCATGAATCTGGTCGTTGGCCAGATGCTGGAATACTCTATCTTCAAGCCGGCTGAGCTGCATAGTGATATTGCCCAGCATAAAGATGGCAATCGTAACTAGTACCGGCGTTATGAATTTTGTCCAGCCTTTATTATTTTCCATCGCTCACTTTGCCTTCTTGCTTGCCGTTATTTGACTGAGGTCATCGTCAATTAAAGAGATATGCCGGTCAATCCGCTGCCTCTCCCTTGTAAGAAAATCTTTGTATCTTTCCAGGTCCTCCTGGGTCTGCTCGGAAACCTTCCCTCCGGGGTATTTGGTTATTTTCTTTCCGTCTTTGAATTCAACAGTAATTTTTTCGCCTGCCATTTTTATATCCTCCGTTTCTTAAGCCTGCCCGCCTCTTACAGGTCTGACATAACACATATCCCAGGGTTTTCCCCAGGTAGTCTTATAGCCGTCATAGGGATACATTGCCCACGCGCCGTCTATCCAAGACGCGCTTGAAGTTGAGGACCAGCAAGGAGTCCAGGTATCCGAAAACGGCGTAAAAAAGAGCGGGTCAAATGCCGGGTCATATCTGGAGTGATCCACAATAGACATCAGCTCGTTTATATTCGGAAGCCTCCAGTCGTTGTGTCCGGCAAAGTCAAGATTCTCGCAGGCATTGATTGCGTCATACCAGTACATAGGAGAACCTAATCCTGCCTCCTGCGGATTTTTTATCCACATAAGACCCGTGGCCAAATCGACTACCGTACCATCTGCGTTGTCAATAAACCTTGCTTCTCCGCCGAGAGGATAGCCCATCTGGTATGAGCCGTCGTCTCCGGGCTGATAAATCATGCTCTGGCCGGTCTTAGGAAGGCCTCCGTCGGAATTTATCTCATAGACCCTTTTAAGTATTCTGCTTGCCTTTCTGTGTTTAAGATGCAGCTGCATATTTAACGCCTCCTTTCAAGCCTCGTAAGTTACGGTGAGTTTGCCCGGGTCGTCTCCTGACTTAACCACCCTAAAATCCTTAATATGATAAATTGACGGCAGCTCCACAATGTCTCCATCTTCTAAAAGCGCTCCGGATGACGGCGTAGGGTTTTGGCCGTTGACAAAATATCTCATCGGCCCGCCTTCGGCATGGATAAGCGCAAAAGAAGCTGACTCGCCGCTGCCCGGATTGTATACTGCCGGATTTAAGCTCTTTACTATATCCTCAACCGTTATCTCCTCGTGATTTATAACTTTGCCCATGGTTAAACCCCTCCTTTTATCTTGAGCAGTCTTAAGATTTCCTCATTCTGCCTGGCAACATCCACCAGGACATTGCCTATTTTATAAAGCATCCGCTCCCTGCGGTCAGCTAACTCAACCGGCAGATATCCTAATGCCTGATTGTTTTCCACAGCGCAGAGCTTGCAGTATTTTGCTAAAGGCGCGTTTAATTCCTGGTTGACCTTAAAGTGCGTAATAATGCAGCTGTGGCAGGTTCTGGAGTGCCTGCAGTTTTTCCAGCAGCCGGTGTATTCCTTGTCTATATTTAAAAAGATTCCCCTGATAAAAGGAATCTCGTCAAAGATACTTCCCAGCTTAAAGAGCCTGGCGCTTGCTGCACGGTGGCAGGGGTAAACATCTCCGTTGTCTAATACGGCAATGTAGCTTTTGCCTGCCTGGCAGTATTCCTTCTCTGCAGGGATTTCATCGTTAAGGACTTTGAGGGGCTTATCAATGAAAGCGATCTCAAGAGGGATATCCTGCCTTTTGCAGTACCTGCGGTAATGATAAACCTGAGCTAATTGATACTGGTACTGCTGGACTGCTTCTTCTGTCCAGTCCTCTTCCATCACCGCATGGTGTGTAATCTTGGCAACGCCAAGCTCATGAAGATACTGGATATTAATAGCCAGCCTGCCTACTGTCTTAGGTGTGAAAGTCATGCGCACGCTCATATCCGGCTTTAGCTTTAAAATCTTCTTCATATTTTCAATGATAAGCGCGTGGTCTCCGTGCCGGTATTCTTCCTGGGTAATTTTATCTCCGTCGCAGCTGACCTGAATGGCCATGCCAAGCTCGGCAAATTTCTTAAAGACGTCCTCATCAAAGAACATGCCGTTCGTTGAAATAGAAAATGTCGATGTATGCCTTCCTTCTTTGTCGGGCTGCCAAAGCGTTCTGGCGTATTCAGCCAGCTGCAATACGGTCTGCGGATACAACAGTGGCTCGCCGCCAAAAAAGGTAATCTGCAGATTACCCGGGCTTAATGCCTTCATTCGCTCCAGGATCTTCCTGCCCTGCTCAACTGACAACACCGCATCAGTTTGATTATGAAAGCAGTAGTCACATTTCATGTTGCACTGCTCGGTAATGAATAAATCGATGCTTTTGATTTCGTTTTCCTTCAGCTGCATAATCTCGCCTCCTTTTCAAGCTCAATGTAGCGTTTGGTTATTTTGAATAAGACTTTGCACATCTTACAGAATGACGGCTCCGGCTTAAACATATCCCCCATCCATTCCAGGTTTAGACCTAAGCATTTATTACGCGGGCACAAGCGGTAAAGCTCGCAATCCCGGCAGTACTGCCCAAGATACTTTTCCCTGTTGGCGTCGATCTCCCAGGCAAGGTCAAGCTTTGAATAATCAATGCCTTTCTCGATATCCCCTAATTTATTATGCTGGCAGATATACATGTTGTCGCACTGCCAGATACCGCCCTGGGTATCAATAAAAATCCTTTCTAAGCCAGACCGGCAGTAATGAAAATCCTCTACCTGCGCCTTAAACCCGAACTCCTTAAAATAAAGGTTGGAGTGTATTGCCGGATTAATTTCCCGATACAGCTCTTTATCATCTCTGTATTTCAAAAGCAGCTTAAGATACTGCTCAGCAAACTCTTCCAGATCCTCCTCTTTATGCTCAAACCTTGTAGCCAGGTCTATGGTGACATTGCGGGTCACGTTATTAATTAAAAAATCAAAATCCTCAGCCAGCCTGCCGTACTGCGTGACCATGAAGTTGACATTATGCTGCGGGTTTTCTTTTACCAGCTTTAAGCCCCAGGGCTCTGCATAAACTTTTGCTTTTAAGCTTCCGTATTTTTCATAGGCATTGCCCAGGGACCAGGTAAAGCTTAAATTCTTGTGCCTGCTCAGCCAGTCATACATACCCTGATTTATGGGCGCGCCGTTAGTGTTGGTGTGGTATAAAAACTGCGGAAGTTTTTCAACCACAGCTTTTATCACCGTAAAGTTTAATAACGGCTCCCCTCCCCAGAAGTAGACGGCAAATTTAGGATCCAGCTTAAGCTCTGAGAATACAAACTCCAGGATCCTGAAAGCTGTCTCCTCGCTCATAAACCGGGGGCCAAGGCTTTCGGGTTTGTTTCGGGTAAATAATCCCCGGCGGTAGCAGAAGCTGCACCCTGAATTGCAGGCATGTGTAAGATAAAGGTAAACTGTTTTATAAAACGGTATCTTCATTTTCCCCTGTAATAAAGCTCATCGATGCCCAGAGCAATTGCCTTCTTAGCAATGTATTCAAAGTTGGCGTACTCAGCCTTATTCGCCCAGCAGTGGTTTGCTGCCGGCTTTAAAGGGCTGCCGTTTACGATATAATTTTCTGCCAGGCACATTGCCCGCGGGCAGAGCCGGATATCGCAGCCTTCGCATACCGTGCAGTTCCGGCAGTCCTCATAAAGCTCATCTATCCAGTCGCCCATCTTCTTGAAGAAATAAGCTGTCTCGTTAAATCCTGAGTAGATATCGCCGATCTTAAACTCCGGGAAATTGGCAAAGAAGTCGCAGGGATAAATCTCGCCTTTATGATTAACCGCCAGATACAAATAACCGCAACCGCAGAACGTGGGCGGTACCTGCTTTAAAGGCACGCCTTTGAGTTTTCTATAAAGGTTATTCTTTAAGGCAATATCCCACTGGCTCCTTCCAAACTTAGGCTCTCCGGTAAAATAAATGTAGTCTGCTATTCTTTTGAATAATGACTTGTATGCCTCATTCTTCTCTTTGATCAGATCCCAATGCCTGGCTGAGGAAACCCTTACCACAGGAATGCCGTATTCATAGAGTCGGACAATCTCTTCATAAATGCCCGGGCGGTCAGGATCGTCAATCACATAATGCGCATCTCCGCCGTTAGCTTTTATCAGATCCAGCACCGGCCCTGCCTCATCTAAATATCTTTGGCCAAGGACCTGGCGAAGCGCGGTAATGCTCACGCTTAAATTCAGATGATATTTATGTTTTAAGACCCATTCGCGCAAGGCAGCGTCCTTTAGCAGCACAAGGCCGTTAGTAGTAACCACATAGCGGTACATGCAGTAAGTACCACAGAGATATTTAATCATCGTGGTATTTAGAAACGGCTCGCCGCCAAAGATACTGAATTTAATCTTAGCCTCATCAAATGTCTTTAGAGCCCAAGTCATGGTATCGTCAATAATTTGTTTAGTAATCACTGCTTCTTTGCTGCGGAATTCCTTCGGCTGATAGCAGTATGCGCAGTTTAAATTGCAGTCCTGGGTCATCAAAAAATAGACTGTGGTATAGTCCTGCCTGCCGCTGGTAATCGAGCAGATATCAAACATGCCGTCTGATTTGTATTTCTTAATTACATCCCGGCACTGCTCCGGAAGACTGCCTGTTATATTTGTCCTGGCCAATTCAAATACCGCCATCTTACCTCCAAGTCAATTTGCTTAAATTCTGGTCTATCTCTTCCAGCTCGGCGCCCAGCTTCTGCAGGAATATATCTTTGTGCGCCCGGGTAAGCGGAATGCAGCAGGAAACGTAAATCTTAGCTTTACGGCCTCCGGCAATAACGAGCATAAAATCAGACTCAAGGCCTTTTTCTCCCCTTACCCCTAATGCCTGATAGGTTTCCTGCACCGCTGCTGTAAACGCTCTGAGAGTACTAAACTTATTCCGGGTAAACTCAGCTGCATCTTCATCTTTAAGATTGTCTTTAACCCAGTGGAGCAGCTCGCTGACGCTGCTTTCTTTTTCCTGTTCTGAAATCTTCTTCGTTAAAAATTTGTCGTTTACCATGTGTATGGGTTGCATTTGCAGTTCCAGGCAGTATGGTCATGCCCGCCCTGATATTCGCAGGATCCCCAGTTAGACCCGGGCGGAGCATATACGCACCAATCCCAGGGCACGTAGCCGTCCCAGGGCGTTGTTGAAAGCGGATCCCCTGAAGCTGCCTTGTAAGGATGCGCTGCCCCCGAGGGCAGATTGATACTGGCGCAGATCCAATAATTATTTATAGAATGCATGCATTCGTTGTATTTATGGTTATCGCAGGCTACGCCTGCATGCGAGCAGGTCTGGTAGTAATAGCCGCAGTCTGCGCAGTACTGGCACTGTTCGGTCTCGCAGATGCAGCTGGTCATTAAAACCTCAACCTTGCTTCTTGCCTGGCGGAAATGCACTCCTCTAATTTCTGTTACGAGAGCAGTAATTACCGGGTCTGTAAAATCCATGCAGCCGGAATTATCCTGCGGGCAGTAGCCTGACTCGCCCCTGCCGGATTTACAGGCTGACAATTCCGACCTTAGCTCATCCATGTGGACTTTACGGATTTCAGTGACCAGGGCGGTAATCGCAGGGTCTGTGTAACTGCCCTGAGATTTGCCTCTGCGCGTAAATTCATTATTTAAAAATGAGCGCAGCTCATCCATGTGGACTTTACGGATCTCAGTGGTCAAGTCCGTAAGCGTAGGATCAGTCCAACTGGGTAAATTTGACGAGCATTGTTTTGGCGGTAATAAATGTGCCATAATTTAAGGCGCGTAAACTGCTGTGCCTCCTCCGATATCAAAAAAACCTTTTGTGCCGGAAGCGTTTGTGCCGTAGTATTTTTTATTGCCGGGCGAAGCAGCTCCGCCTTCTAATTTCTGGGTCTGAACGCCGCCGTCTTTTAACTGCAGCTGGTCGCCGGCTGATATTTGAAATACCCCTGCATCAACAAGAGATTCTAAATACTCCGGGGTTGTATCGCTGACATCAGCCTTGAGTTTATTCGGCGAGTTTACCTCCGGCAGGACCCCTGCTGCAGAAGGAATATTTGCCAGGCCGGTTAAAGCTGCGCCGCTTACCTTATTCGGCGTAACTATCTGCGCAAGTTTAGTGTCTTCTATGCCGGCACCGGGCGCTACTTTAGCATTCGTTATTAAAAGATTCGGATCTGTGCCTAGCTCCAAGGCTTCCCAGTTTGCCCTGCAGGCAGCCGGGAAGTTAATCAAAAGCATGTCATTTTCCGGCTTTGTCTTGTCCCAAGCCATCGGAAACCTCCTTGTTCTTGTATTGCTCTGCTACCTTATTCATATCGTAAAGCTCAACGCCGTGCTCTCTTAAGGTTTCAATCCAGCAGACATCGTGCATAAAAAGAGCCTGCGCGTAATTAAATGCCTGCTCAATACAGGTAAACACCAAAGGCCGCTTTTTAGGAGCGCGCAGAATAATGTTTCCCTTTATCAACACATAAGCCATGTCTTTAGGAATCTCCTGCTTGCATCTTGAGCAGATCATTCTTGAATTCCTTCTGCGCTTTGCGCATGCTGAATAAATTTCTGCAGCAGGCCGTTCAGCATCGGTCTGCTGAAATCAGCATTCTTTATGCCAATAGTTTTAACCCGGCTTATGGCGCCGTTGTCATTGACTTTATAAATAATAACGCCGCTTGAAAAAGCGCCGTTATCGAATTCAATAATTACCTTTGCCGGTATAAGATTCTTTCCCATTTGCTATACTCCATGGCCGTGCCAGTCAAAATGGCCGGTCTGCGCAGCGCCTTGAGCATTAAATAATTTGGCCTTAAAGCTGGTTGTGGTCTTATGCACAAACTGTATATAAACGCCTGCTCCGGAAGTTATCTCAATATGCACATTCGGCTCCTCATGAAACGTCTTGGTAAAAAATACCTCTTTGCCCTCGTTTGCATCTGTGACTTCATCCCTGCCGAAGTCATCCACGTCCGGAAGGTCAGCCAGGTACTGCAGGGTTGAGCAGGTCACATAATCGCCTAAGTTTTCTCTGGCTAAGATCATCTTTAGTTGGAAGTATCTGCAGTAATAATCTCCGGGCTGATAATCCAGCCACTCTGACCAGTTGATATTGTCTTCTGAGAGGCGAATCTTAAAACTTGCCTGACGCTGGGTTTCCTGGCCGGTAAAGCGGTAAGACAAACTGTCGTTAAACCTGGCATTGGGATCGCTGTCAAATCTTCTGCCGGTTGACAAGGAAACAATTGCCTCTATCTCAATGAAAGCTGCTGCCACATAGCCTAAGTCCCGCACCAGCATTTCGTATTCGCCGGATAAAAACCCGTCGGAAATTATCAATGTTTCAACACTGATTTCAAGATTCGTCTTTATACCCTGCCATAAGGGGTGCTCCTGAAACTCGGCGATAACATTCCTAAAGGGGATTTCCCCTACAGTAAGGACCGACTCTATGGGGTTTGCAGAATAGTTGCCTGAGGTATCAATGGCCTTAATCCAGAACTTCTGGTCAATGCCTTTTTTAAGGCCGGTGGCCAGGTAATGCGTCCCCTGCTGGAATGTTATTACCTCCCCGCTTTCCCAGTCTACCCCGCGTCTGATTTCATATCCCCAGACATCCACATCCGGAATCTCGCTCCAGCCGAAATAAAGCTGATCCCTGTTCTGGTTAACCAGGAAGGTCGAGACATCGCTTGGAGGCGCAGACTTGCCCACGACTGTGATTGAGGCTTCGGGCGCTGCAGCTAAAGAGCTTTCCTCATCCATATCGGTCAATGATGTAACCTTGACCTTATAGGTGTGTCTGTCTACGATATCGCCGATAATTCTAAAATAAGAGCCGGCAGTTTCACCCCTGGCTCCCCAGCTTAAACCGTTATCATCGCTCAAATAGATCTTTGCCTTGGCAAATGATTTGACATAGTGATCAACAAATACCGGCCGGTCAAACCAGACATCAATGGCATTCTCAATGGTGCCGTCGGTTTTCTTCACCAGGGATTCGGTTAAGGTAAGATTTGTCACCAGCGGAATCTCGCCGGAAAGCGCCGAATAATTATTCTGAGGCAGGATAATATCAGAATCATCGTAAGCTGCCTCGTTATACTCCAGAGCCTGAATCTGCACCTCGTTCTTGCCTTCTCGTTGAATGGCTACCACCCGAAAATCCTTTTTGACTTTATTTGTCTCGCCTATGGCATAAACATCAAAATCCTGCGGTGCTTTACTAAATGCCAAACATTCAAGCTCGGTATAGGTTCCGGCTGGCGAGGTAATCGTGCTTTCCTCAATGGAGTCGTCGGAAAATCTGATTTGTATCTTGTAGGACTTACCGTCCTCAATGGTCATTGCACGATCCAGCTTAACTAAGGTCGCAGTAGAACCTGCTTTTACCCTGCCTGAGAAACCCCACTGCGGCACATCATGCGAAAGAGAAATAATATCTCCTGCCTGGCAGGCAACCGCGTCAATGCCTGCCTTAAAAACAATTGAACGGTTGATATACTTTGCTACTTTTAAGGCATAGCGCGCTGCCCGTATTGCATAACTTGCGCCGGTAGTAAATAGACGCACCTGGCTTTTGCGCATCGGCTCGCCGTTAGCTAAGGCTTGCTCATCAATATAAGCAATGGTCTCCTGGCGGTAGTTTTTCTCTTTATCTGTAAACTGCACCTCAATCACATTCGGCACTTCCTTAATCGTCTTCCAGCTTTGCACAAAACTGTCCTTGATGATATTACCCATGCCGAAAAGCTGAGTAGGCAAAGTCTGTTTGTCTATCTTAAAGGTAATCCCTCCTGCGCTGTATACAGGCATAGCATTAAATACAGCGCTTAACTGAATGAGGATATCCAGGGCCTTATGATTGGAGTCGATAACTACATCTAATCTAAAGCGTTTCTCAAAACCGCCTTTTCCGTCGGCAACCTTTTCCTCGCAATACTGCGACATCTCCAAGAGTGAGGCGTTGTCCAGATGCTGCGTTAAAATAAACTCACCCAGCCCGTAACGGTGATTAACAATAAAGTCCCTTAGGCACCAAACCGGATTAGCCGAGTATGCCTCAACATAAGTTGAGCCGTCCCATTCAAGTAAGGTATCATCAGATAAGAGCCGATAATTACTGCCGTCCCAGTAGTAGTTTTCCCAGTTAACCGGCACTCCGCTGTTACGGATATCCGGGACTAACACTTTTTTGCCCTTTACAACCGCGGTAATATTCGGCGTTCCGCCGTTAAGCTGGTCTGTGGCTAAAAGCTGCAGGCCCAAAAGCGCAGTATTTGGATAACTTAAGTCGTCAGTCTTCAGCTCATCTATCTGAAATAAGGTTAAATCGCCCTGCTTTAAAGGCGAAAGCGAACTGTCATCTGAGGTGCGGGTGATCCTGATATCGTATTGTCCAGGAGTTAACCCAGCTTTGCGAAACACCCGGCGCACGGTTGAGCGGGATTTTTCCGAAATGGTAGTTTCGCCTAAATCAATATAGGCACCTTCTGAATGCAGTTTGTATTCAACCTTATAAGTCACACTCCAGCTCTGGATATCACCTGAGCCAGAGCTTTGCTGGTAAAGGCCGTTATTCAGCCTTAAGTGGATCTCAAAGCCTTCCACATCCGAATCCACTGTGGTGTAGACATAAGGATTATTTTTAACCAGATTGGCGTTAACCGGATAAAGATTATGCAGATCCTCAAAATTGCTGATAAGGTTCTGATAGTTTGTGCCAAAGCGCTTTGAAACCGTCACTCCGCCGAAGTTATCAATGGGGTTATTGTTAATCTCTATTGCTTCTATTGACTCAATCTCTCCTTCGCAAAGCGCAAGCAGGACATTTAAATAATGGTTATCTCCGTCTTCCCAAAGGAATTGATTAATAATATTGCCGCCGATTCTATGCTCGCCGTAAACAATTGCTACCGGCACTCCTACTTCCTGGATAGTTTGCACACCGTCCCAGCCGTAGGTAGGCGAGCCCTCATCAAGTCCGGCTGCGCCTCCGAGGTTAAAATCCGGCATCTTAGGCTGGTTCATATTCTGGTAAATGGCATAGCCCATGGAGAGCACAAAGAAGGCAAATAAGAACGGATGCGCTACGGCCACAGCCCAGACTGCTGACACTATGGCAGAGATAATTGCCACTACCGGCGCTTTGACTTCAGGGATAATGGTAATCTCATCTTCGTTATCAAGATAAGCAGACAGGTTCTCAATACGCTTGCCGCTGACAATAACGCGCTTATCTTGGTAATCAAATCCGGATTCAATTAAAACTTCCTGCAGAGTCTTATGCCGGGAATAATCTATCCTTTTAAGCTCTGCGTCTTCTGGTTTAAAAGGATTGGTTATATTGCGTATGATAATCATACTTTCGCCTTTAGCCGGTAAAAACCCTCTATCCTTGGCAGCCAGGAAGGATCGTTTATCCTAGAAATAATCACTCCCTGCCTGCAGCAGTGAATAAATCTTTTGTTGCTTAAAACAATGCCTGCGTGATTGGCGATTCTTCTCGAATTCACAAACAATATCCCATCTAAAACTTGCGGCTCTTTAACCTGAAACCAGTCATGAAAGTAATGTTCCTTAAAATAATCTCTGCCTTCCATGCCCCAGACCTTTGAGTATTCTAAGTCCTCAATATCAAACAGCCGTACGCCTAGATCAGCATAGACAAACTTTAAAAATCCCCAGCAGTCAAGACCTGCTAAGGACCGGGCCCTGTGCTGATAAGGGATGCCGAGATATTTCCCGATAATGCGTCTTTCTACATCACGTAGATGCGCCGTGTCGGCACCGAAGGGAAAGCCCCGAACCTCTGATAATTGTTCAATTGTTTGCATCTTTGTTTTGTCTTATTGCACGTTGTCTCAACCCCTGCATACCCGCACTCAAGAGACTTAAATTTCCAGCTGCAGTAATTCCGGGAATATCTCCTTGCCGGAAGATCCACTCCCAAGACATCAAACTTGCCTGTCAGAGTAAACTCCACATTGTTCTGGTCTGCGCTGTAGTTATCAATATAGAAAATGTCATCCATAAAGGCATCCGGATCAGACAGCTGATCCAGCCAGACCATGCGTATCGTGACCTTTTTGCCCCTAAAATCAAACTGCTCTAAATAAAGCTGAATCAGCCTTGAGACATTACTCAGCCTAATTTTGACCTGGTCAATCTGACCTTGGTTATTCTCGCCGACAAACTCATGAGTTATAGGAAAGCGCGAATAAGTAACGCCATTGTATACGATATCTTCGTCAAAACCCGCTAAGCGAAGATCATTAATGCCGTCGTATTTCTCAAGGGTATATAAAAATATAGGCGCATTTTCGCGCCTTGCCTTCTCCTGCTTAAATGTGCTGTCTGTTTCGCGCGGCATTACTTCACCTCGATAAATTCAAACTCAAAGTCATACACTCCGTATGCCTTACGGCTGAATTGAAAACTGTCCTCGACAAACCTAACAGGGTATTCCACTGAATCATTCGGGTTTGTCCAAGTAAAGCTCATAAAGGCGCCGAACTTATTCTTAAAGAAATCCCGCACCGCTTCCATTTCTGCAAGCGCGCGGTTATTAAACCTGAGCGTCCATTTACTTAAAGGATTCTGCCACTTGCGCCGTCTCTGCTCTGCGCCGTTTTCAAACTCGGATACAAGCGTCTTATATTCCACTGTCTCATCAATTAAAAAATCCGGCAGATAAGTAAAGTCGCTCATGTATAGCTCCTGATTACCGAACGGATCTTGCCGTTGTTATAAATGTCATCGGCAATGGCATTAGATAACATCTTGCGGTTACGCCAGACATCCTGCGCGTCCCAGGCCTGGATTACCTGGTTTACATTTATGGTGATGCCGGGCTTTAAGGATTCTCCTTCATTCAGCCTGCGCAGGCTGGCTGCTCCGCCTAAAGCCCGTATTCCCCGCCTGGATAAAACCCCTTCTCCGCTCTGCGCAATAATCGGCACCTCATCGGGCTCAAGGCCTGCATGCGCGTATACTGCATGAACCGGCCCTCCTGCGTGATAAACCATGCCTCCTCTATGAAAGAACGGAATCATCCCGGGAAATACTGCGCCTATGGTCTTAACCAGGATCATCTTAGCCAGGACCTCGGCTAAGACCTCCAGCATCATATTGCCGAATTCCGCAAAATAATCCCTGACATCATCAATCTGGCCTTTGAATAAATCAGTAAAGAAATGTTTAAACACGCTGCCCAAGGACTTGGCCGTTCCTTCGCCTATTGACTTTATGGCGTCAAACTTCTGCGCCACCTCGTCAATTTTTATATCCTTGCCTAAATTCTTAAGCGAGTTGATAAAATTTTCTATTGCAGCTCTGGCTTTGTCATAACCTTTGACTAAGCTGCCCTCGCCGGTTACCAGAATATTTGAAATCTTACTGCCGACACGGTCCATCTCCATATCTGAGGCTTTGATTAATCCGTCTAAATTCTCCCTGAATTTTTTGATATGCTCTGATGCTTCTCTGTAAGGCTCGCCTAATTTGCCCGGGATCTTGCCTAAAAGCTCGTAGAACTTCTGCAGGCCTAAGCTCAGCTGGTCAAAGCCAACTAAGAGATACTTGATAAGCTTGACAAAGCCGATATAGACCATTTGCGCAGCGATCTCAATTGCGTTTAAAACCGGCACAGCCACATCCCGGAATTTAAGAAAAACAATAATCAGTCCTGTCACAACCGCAGCTATGCCTACCAGCCAGGGGTTGGCCAGGGCAAATAAGGCAAACTTGCTCACTAAATCCAGGATTATCCCGCCTAATCTAATTAGCCTGCCTCCGAGATTAACTACCACTCCGCTTAAGGTTAGAAATATTCCGGTTATAGCAATACCCTGAATAATCATCTGCTGGGTTGCCGGCGGGATGCTGTTCCAGAGGGCAAGAAGATTTCCAAAGACATTGGCCAGCTTATGCACTACAGGAACCAAGGCCTCGGCAATGCTCACGCGCAAAGCAATAAAAGCATTGTCCAGACGTTTGAGCTCGTTTGATACGGATTGAGAATATTTCTCCGAAGATTTAAAGGCCAAAGCCAAAGGACCGGTTAAGGCAGCGCCCATAAAGGTCAAGGTTGATCCTACCTGCGTAATCTCTCTTCCGACCTGGCGCATATTCATGCCCAGCTTATGCGTTGAGTTGGCGAATTTCTGGATGCCGGCTTCAACACCCTGAAGCTTTTTTGTCACCTCATCCTTGAGGCGCATGATTATGGAGAGTTCCCTATTTGTAGGCATTCCTGTATTTCCTCATCTGTTCCTGGCGCATCTGCGCAAGCTCATTTTCTATTACCTCAACTGCCTCAATAAACTTTGCCGGCTGTTCCAGCCAGCTGCCCTGATTCGGCAGGAATCCGCTCTTATAGAAATTGTAGGCCCTTATAAAATTGGCGGATAACTCCGTTATCTGCTTAAAGGGGCAGCCCTGGTACTGCTTTCCTTCAAACTTCCAAAACTCCTGCCCTATAACCTCAAACTCACAAGACGTCTTCCTGCCTGCCAAACAGCCGTGGCAGCCCGCCGTTAACTCAAGTATGCGGACCGCCAGGATCAGTTTTTTGCTTCTTCCTCGGACAGCTTTGACTCATTTAGAATCGCCTCAGCCAGCTCCTGACGCAGCTCGCTCGGCAGCATAGCAATAATTCTGTCAGGCACAGCCTGGCGCATTTTCCCGGCATATTGAATGGTGTCAAATGCTAACTCCACCGGCTTATTTGTCTGCGGATCAAGGAAGTTCTCAAGACCTTTCAGTCCGAACTTTATAGCAGCCAGCTGGCGTCTGCTCCATTTAAACTGGATGTCTCCTTTGTCATTCGGCCGTGGAGAGCTTACTTTAAAAGTCGAGCTTTCATCATCGACCTCGGCGCGCAGTACCGGATCCAATACTCCAATATGAAATACCGTGGGATTATTCGGATCTGGGTCAAGCTTTGAGATAAATTTTCGCGTTGCGTTAATATCAATTCCGGTAAACATAGTCCTCCTCCTGGATAAAGGTTAAAGACACAAAATACAATACTCATCATCACCCGGACTGAACGATCCGGTTAAATCAAAAGCAACCTGGGCAATCTGGATGCCTTCTTTGTCCGTGTCCTCAACCTTTGTGTATTGGATTGCCGGGCAGTAGAAGCGGAACTTGTTGCCCTCGGCTGTGCCGTAGGAAAAATCTAGAGGCAGCTTTGCGTTATTCAGCCAATTGCCGTGGAAATCATGCTCGGCAACTGAAAGCATTTCAGGATCCATATTCCCTGCGGGCTGGCGGTCGGTGATCATGTAAGAAAGAATGCCGCTGGGGTCGTCAATCTTGTCCCTGGGCGAAAGCTTATTGGCAAGATCGATATCAATTGAGCCGACATTCAGCGAAACTCCGGCAACAGAAAAGCCTGCCCCGAGTATAACCGGCTCAACCGTAGTGCCGTAATCAATGCCGGTTAACACAGCCGCGTCAATTACCCCTGCCTCAACCCCCATGAACTTAAAGTCCATGCTAAGAGGCTGACCCAGCTTCATATTGAACTTTACCGAACCCCGGCAGCCTCGTAAGAGTTTGCGCACTCCGTCTTCATAAGAGGCCATGGTTAAGGACGGCGCGTTTCTGCTCAAGGGCTTGATTTCATATCCTGCGTTTACAGGCGCGGAAGAAGCTTGAGCGCTTGCGTCTGAAGTCTGGCCGTCAATATCCTCTCCGCTTTGAAACACTCCGCTTATGGCAACGTAATAAAGCGTAGTTATGCCGTTGGGGGTATCAATTACCACCCTGCCTTGCGCGCTGGATGTTGCACCGGTGATTGTTTCGCCGTGCTTAAAAGGCCCTGCTGTAACTGCGCCGATTGAGATTTTCTTTAAAGTATTGACTTGATGGCCGCAGGCAAGAAGCAGAGGAGTTTCCCGGGGCATAAAACCTATTCCCCAGCCTCTTAACTTGATGCTGAAATCAAAACCTGCCGGACGCTTGCCGGTTATTTTGCCCAGCTTGGTTAAGCTTTCCCGCACCGGATCCCGCTGGTACATCTCCGGCTCAAAACTGACCTTGGGGACATAATCCACCAAAAACCCTGCATCGCTAGACGCTAAATTTTCCGCCACGCCTTCCTGCGCCTCAGGCCTGGCTACTAACTGCCTAATCCTCGATAGCTTGCTCATCTTTATGACCTCCTTGTAGGATCATTCCTTAAATGCCGGTATTTAATTTTCAATTCTATAACTAAGCCTGCATAGTGCTGTCCTTCGGTTGTGACAAAAGGACTGGTAGAAACAATCTCAGTATCAACTGCCTCGCCTCCTCTTGTGTGATCCAAAAGCACTGCCTTTTTGATATCTGCCTGCAGGCGGTTTAAGTAGATATCCGTCGGCGTGGTGTCATTTTTGTCATTGATATAAAAGACGCTTAAGAAAACGCTTAAAGAACATTCGGTAAACGGATGCACAGACGACTCTTCTGTTTCATCGCCGGGAGTAATAATAATCATCGGAATGTCAACGGGTGTATTGCCGTGCATTGACCAGCGCTGCACGGTTTGGGGCGTAAAATCAAAGTTGTATCCGTTGGCCTGGGTAATGCCTTCAAGAGTAGTTTTAATATCGGCTAAAATTCTTTCTCTGACTGTTTCCATCTTTAAACCTTGGCCAAGGCCTTATCCACTCCCTGATTAATGTATGTAAAAATCTTTCCCTGCATCGCATCCCAAGTGTGATAAAATTCCAGACGCTCTCGGATATCCACAAAAGGTTTAAACACATACAAGAACCTTAACCTGTCTGCCATCCATTTGGCTAAAAAAGACTTTCCGCGCGAGGTAATCACAAAAGTTTTCTTCAGCTGTGCCGGATATTTATACTGCTTTTTTAAGCGGTGGCCTGCGGTATACATCACATCCCCGCTTAATGACTTAATCGGCACTGCCAGGGCATTTTCCGCAGGCAGAACCCTTTCCCCGAACTCATGCCTTTTAGAAACCTTTGACTCCGAGAAGATCTCCAATCCCATGCCTTCAATCGTCTTTGACACAAGGCTTGCCCTTCTGAATGTTCCATAAAGCCCATATCTACCGTCGCCGTAAACTCCAGGCGGACCCTGCAGGCGTTCCTTTCTAAATGTGCCTAAGAAACTCCTGCCGATATGGTCAAAGGCATCCCCTAATTCAAACTTTAAGGCCTGCGGGATAATCCTGATTGCCCGGTCTAATTTTTCCTTGTCAATTTTTACGTCAATAAAATCGCTCATTTTTACCACTGTGCTAACAAATGCCATAAAGCGTCGTCTTTGGCTAAGACCTCGACAATACGGCAAACTTTAGAGCTACCTCCAGAGTCAGATAAAATAATCCTGTCGTCTATTTCGTTGATTTGGGAGATACCCAGAGTCTCGTCGTTTAAGACAAAAATCTCTGCCTGATTTTGGAGGGTGCGGGAATCGTCCTGCCTGTCAGGAGTTTTCCGGTCCCTGTCGACAAGGGCTTTGATAATCCGGCTTTGGCCTCCTGCGGGAGTGTAGGTTATTTCTTCGGCGAATTCATCTGTGTTTAATAAACAGTTAAGGGCATCTTCTTTTATTCGGCTCTTGAAGGTCATAGTCATTCCTTTTTTTGTTTCCGGGAGGCCCAAAAAGGCCTCCCGGATTATTTGCTTTGCTTAAAGTTCTAAACCTTAAGCGTCGACCTTCAATAGATGCGCAAAATACGGGTCAATAATCATCTCATCCACATGCTGCCTGACCCGGAAGATGTCGCTTCTTGCAGCGTCATCGCGGTACTGTTCAACCGTAGCATTCTCAGGACTGTCCGCAGTCCACAAGAAAGTCCTGCCCACGCTGGGAATAGAGAGCCTTTCTGAGGCGTCGATTACCGCCACAAGCGCAAAATCATCGCTCCAGATGTCCGCTGAGACAAACGGCTTTCCCTCTTTGGCGGAATTGTAAATGCCCCTGCCGACGATAATCCTGCGGATGCCCAGGATATCTGCCAAGGCGTTTAAAATCTCTGCCTCGGTAAGACGCGCCACATATTTAATCGCGTCCTTTATCCCGGTATTCATCAGCAGCCGGTCAATGTTGGCCTTGCTGATAACCAGGGTGTTCGGCTCAAGTCCGCTGTTCTGGCGCACCTTTTCCCTGGCTGCCCGAACCTGCGCCACAACATCAGTTGAGGCGTTGTCCCAGGGCGCAGCTGAATAATCGGTAAAAAGCGCTGCTCCGGAAAAGGTCGTTGTGTTGAACGCAATACCGGCGACGCGCCTTTCCTGCGCCTGCAGGACTCTGCGGGTGACGATCTGAACTGTGGTCAGCTCAGCGTCGAAGTCTGAAGCGTAAAGAGCCCTCTCTCCGTCATCTAAAGGCCCTTCCAAACCGAACTCCTCGCAGTTATACTGCCTGTCCTTGGCAGAGAAGCCGTCCCGGTTGTAGTTGCCTCTTGGCGCGCGCTTTGTGTCCGCTTCTCTGGTAATGCTTTCCCGGGTGATGGCCGGAAAGATACTTGCCTTCTTCTTGGTGGAGAATATCGGCAGAACCTGCGTGCCGATAAATTCGTTCTGCTGCTGGATAAATTCCAGGGCAGCCTCGCCTAACTCCATCCTTGGCACTGCTCGTGAACCCTGATAATCAACTCCCATTTGATTTCCTCCTCTTTTAGAAAAAGTTAATTACACTAACAACCCTTCGATGATTTCCCCGTCTGAAGCTGCCTGCTCAAGGACCGTTCCCTGAATCGAGCCGCTGACTGTGGCTGAAACTTTTCCGTCAGCTGCGCCGTAGAAACTCCCGCCTACAGCGATTGCGCCGGCTGCTGTAACCTTAAAGGTCCTGCCGGTAAACTTTAAATCTACGCTGACCATCTCGCCTGCAACTGCCTTGGCAGCGGTAAAGCCGATAAAGGCCTCGCCTGCATCCGCGTAAACGACCTGCGTTCCGCTTCCTGCTGCAAGCTTTACCCTGCGGTAAGCCTCTAAATCCTCTCCTGCGGTAAATGCCTTTGAGCCGATATTAAACTGTGACATTTTCGTCCTCCTCTCGTAAGTTTATTGCTGCTTTTTTTCTGCTGTTGCTCTTAGTGCCTCGGTCATAGAGCAGTTGTGCTCCTGCTTATAAGCCCTGGCGCGCTCTAAGTGCGTCTTTTGTTTCTTTGCCGGATCCTCATCCTTATCCGGCCCGACTCCTGGAGCTGAAGCTTTCTGCAGTCCCTCCAGCTGCTTGTCCTGAAACTTAATCACTGCCTGATCAAAAGATGCGCCGGTCTCTATTGATTCAACTGCCAGATCCGCCATATCCTTGAAGGCTTTGGATTTTTTCAGGATCAATACTGCCCTCTCGCGCTCCTTCTTCGTTCCCTCTTCAACCCCGAGCGCGTGAACAGAGTTGTAAAGGTCGCTTCTTTCTGCTTTTAGTTTCTCCAATGTCAGATCTTCAAACATTGTTCTATCCTCCCTTTCTGTTTTTTTGTTAAAGCTGTATCGCTCCAAAAAGGCGATCACCTTCTCAACAGCTTCCGGCTGATTCAAGAATCTATCCAAAAAAGCCGTCATCTCAGCAGACGGCTTAACGCTTTCCGAAAAGAACGTTTCTCCGAAAAGCCCGTTGTTTGCTGCAGGGTCATCAACAATATCCACTGACTGCAGCTTCTTCACCCGGATAAGAGGCGGTAAGACATTGCCTTTTTCATCTTTGGTTAATGAGCCGTCTTTTTCCTGCCGGTACTCCTCATCCCAATGAATAACCATAGATGAGCCGAATGCCGCCGGGTCGCTTTGCGCAAGATCCATAACATAACTGGCTAAATCGCCGTCAGGCGTCTGGTGCGCAGTAGGGTCAATGTGCAGATCCGCCCGCACTATATCTGCCTCCCGCCTAAAATTCTTAACCCTCCCTAAAAATGTGCCGAGAGCAGTATTTGACATATTCGGATGCCCGAACCTTGACTTAATCCCAAGTTTCGCCTTTCTGCCCAATTCAACGATTTTGTCTAATGCCTGATCATCGAATTCCCCCCTTTCGTCATGCGTGACACCTTTGGTGACCACTGCAAAACCTTCGATAACTTCGTTAGCCCGGCTTACCCGCACACCCCCGGCCCTCACTACATCCGTGCGAAAAAGAATGTCCTTATTTGCCATCTTTCACCTTTTCTACAGCAATATCTGCCTCAACCGGCATTGACATCTGCTGTTTTACCTGCAGCCTGATCCTGCGGCGTTTCTTCTCCGGCTGGTTCCTGCCCTGGTTTTGCGCCTGCTCCATAGCTCACCTCAAGCCCTAGTTCTTTTAGTTTTGTTTTCTCGCGCTTGGCCTGCTCAAATTCCTCTTCCCAGTCTTTGCCCTTGTCTGCGAAGATGTCCGCATAAGTTAAAGTGCCAGTTCGTAAGCCTATTTCAACTGCTTGAGCCTCTTTCAGCGGATCCACCCACTCCCAGCCGGGAGCAAGCCAGGAAGCAGTTGTCCAGTAGCGCTTGGCCTCTAAGAATGTTTCTGCCTTCAGCTCCCGCTTTAAATAAGCCTCTTCTAAAAGCATCTCCCAGACCGGCTGGCAGAGTTTATTTGAAAGCCACTCCTGGCGCATCTTAAAATACCGCCGTGCCTCTAAAAGCGCTGCCCGGGCGCTGGAATAATTCGTCTTTGAAAAATCCTTGGCCACCAGCTCATACGGCAGGCCTAATGCCGCGGATATTGCCTTTAAGATCCTCTCCACAAACGGCTCAAAGGTTGCTCCCGGCCTTTGCGGATTAAAGGTAGTGATATCTTCCCCGGGCAGAAGATGCTTAATCATTCCCGGCTCTAAGCTCTCAATCAGCTGCCCTGCAGGATTGCGTTCATATCCTCCGTTTGCTGAAACATCCATTGAGGCCTCGCTAGTTATAAAGAGCGCAAAACAGGCAGCAATACGCGCTGCCACCAGCTCTGCTTCTGCGTATTCGGAAAGGTCCTTAAAGTAATTTAAAACCGGAGCAAAAAACGGCACTCCCCTTGTCTGGCCTGAGCGCTGCACAAAATAGAGATGGAATATGCCCGGCCGGCCGTAATCGTTAACTGCCGGTATTTCAATAAATTTCTTTTCTTTGTTTTCAGCATAGCGAATATCTCCTGGATGCGTCTTTTGAATAAAGTAGGAAACCGGCTCGCCGTTTTCTCCTATTCTTACGCCTGACCTTATTGATTTATCCCCGCGCTTGTCCGACGGCGTATCCAAACGGTCAGACTCAACTACTTGCAGACAGAGTCCGTAAGGCAGCCTTTCTTTAATCATTCTCGGAATGATGATTGCTTCGCCGTTTTCTAAGATCTGGCGGTCAATGAGCTGCTGGATCTCATAAAAGTCCATGCGGTTGCCTATATCTGCAGAAGGCAGCCACTGTTTCCATGCCCGCTCTGCGTCTTTTTGAAAAGTATTTGCCTGTTCTTCGGTGATACCCAGGACATCCCGGTCAATCCTGGACTGCGGACGGATACCTGAGCCAACCACATTGCAGGTCATGGTACCGGTAATGCCTGAGGCATGCGCGTCGTTGCGGTTTAAATCCCGGCTGCGCTCGCGGATGTCCTTTAACTCCGGCAGGATGTTTTCATCAGCAGAACCGCCTCCCGGCAGCCAGGATGAGCGTAATCTATCGCGCGATGCGCCCTTATACGCAGTAAAGCTCTGCGAAATCTTTATCGCCTGGCGGTAGATCCTGCGCCTAAAGCCTCGTCTAGGAGAAAAGAACGAAATAATGCCGTCTAAACCATCGGCTATTTTTTCCGCTAAATTATTCTTCATAACGGATTCCCGAATTTAGCAAATGTCGTTCTGTCAGTATGCGGCGACAATTCTTTTTTAAGCTGCTCGCGCATTTGCCTGAGCTCTGCGATATCGCGGTATGTCACAGTCCTGGCGCCTATGGTGTATGACTTCACGCCTGAAGATAATCCGTTGATAGCAGTCTCGATAGTATCAAGCATCTCCTGTTTTGTAGGCGCGCTCATAAAATCCCCTTTCGGCTATCCCAATAAAAAACCCGATTCCAACCGATGCATCGGAATCGGGTTTTTGCTGCTATTGGGCGCGAGAAAACAGTGATCAGCTGCTCCCGCTGTTATTTTCTAACCCAATACTATAAAAGAATTAGATTTTTGGCAATAGGGTCGTTATGCTGTTATAGTAATAATTATTTTTCACTCATTCCTCTTCAATAGACTTAAAATTATGCCCGCACATTTTGCAGCGGTGGTAGCGCACCGGCGGATTGCTCACATACCAGCGGATTTTCTTTGACCCGCACCTGGGGCAGCGAAGCGGAATAAACTTAACCGCATAGTCGCTTCCCGTGTTCTCGGGCCGGCCTGCTCCTTTTTTGTTAAGCGTAATGTTTTCTGAATTGTATTCATTGTTCAGCCAATTTGGTCTTCTCTCCAGCCATCTTCCCATTACAGCCAGGACCTTTCCCTTTTCCGCAGCCAGCCCGCTCTTGAATGCAGAAAAGGTTCGGCCTTAGGCTGATAAACTTTCGCAGCTGTTTCGTCTTTGCGCATATTTAAGGCGCGGATGATATCCGCTGCTGCCAGGGCATAAACCTCCGCATCCAGGAAATGATTCGCTGCTGCTTCTTTTTTCTTCTCCCAGACTTCTTTTGCTTTTCCTGTGGTGCGGTTTCTGTGCAGGACTTTATGCTCTGAGGCAAATTGATTCAGGTAGTCATCGCTTGGGTTCTTAAAGATATGCCATTTGACCGGATCCTTGGAATGAATCAACCGGTTGATTTTGTCTTTATACTGCGAAACATTTAAATGCCAAAGGACTAAGCCTTGCGGGATAACCGCGCCTGTGCGGGAATTAATGTCAATTTTATTTGCCCGGTAAAACCTGCCTCCGGTTATCTCCTCAACACCTTTGATTGCCTTTGTTTTATCCTGCCACTGCCGGCAAAAGCGGTACACTTCATCAGTCTTAAATCCTGAGTCTATGCAGGACATATAAACCGGAAGGGTTTCTGCCGAGGTTAAGCGTTTATATTCGGTTTTGAAGAGGACATCAATTATATCTTCCCAATATTCAACTTCTGCTGCGCGGATAAGCCAGGACTCTTCGTAATAACCCCAGCCGCGGATAACAAAATTGAAGTGATCCTTTTGCACATCCACTCCGGCAGTTAAAACCAAAACCTCATCCGGCACAAACCCTTCGTCATAATCCCGGGCAAGATTCCTCACCTTATCAACTGTGGTTTCCTCAATTTTTTCCTCCCAGACCTGCGCCAGCCAGGAATTAACAAAGTTCATCAAAAGCTCAATGTAATCCTTTGACTTTAAGAACTCTGAAGCGATATCGCTCCAGGTAAGCCAAGGCGAGTATAGAGAACTGATGCAAAAACCTCGGTTCTTATTCGGCTCTTTCCTGTCAGGCACCCACTCCCCTCCCAGCATCATCTTAGGCTTCTGGGAATCTTCAATGTGCTGCTTGCAATGCAGGCATTCATACCAGGCAAGCCGGTCATTCTTGATTTTTTCAGGAGATGATTCTCCTGCGGGCCAGCGGATCTGGCCGAAGACTAAAATCTGCATTTTTCCGCAGTGCGGGCAGGGCACAAAAAATCTCCTTTGGTCTGATTTCTCGTATTCGCGGGAAATATAACCTTCGCGGGTTGTCGGTGTTGAGACCTTGACTGTCTTTTTATTCCAGAAGGTCTTTTGGCGCTCGGAAGCAAGCTTTATCGGATCTGCTTCCCTGCCTGAAAACTTAGGATATTTATCCACCTCATCCATGAATAAATACCGGATAGGCCGTGATGCTAAATCAGCCGGCGAGTTGGATCCGGCAAAATAAAGAATCATCCGGTCAAAGTGGTATTCAAGCTTGGTAATCTCATCCGCATTTTGCGGGATATATCTGGAAAGCGCAGGAGAAGCTTCAATCATAGGTTTTATGCGGTTTGAGGATACACTCTTGGCATCATCTGCCCTTGGCAGGACCATCAGTGTCGGCCCCGGGTCCTGGTCAATGATATAACCCAGCATATTAAGAATTGCCTCGGTTTTGCCCACTTGTGAAGCAGACATGACCGTTATTTCATCCACCAGCGGATCCGTAAAGGCATCCATAATCCCCTTTAGATACGGCGTTCTGTTTGTTGACCACTGCCCGGGTTCAGCTGAAGTCTTGGGATCCAGGCGCCTGAACCTGTCTGCCCAGGTGCTCACAGTTATCTTATCCGGCAAAGCCCACTCTGTAGCTGCGTAGGGCTTAATGGTCTTTAGATTTTCCTTTGTCAATCTTATCGGCATTGTAAGCTCCGGCAAATTGATTAATGATAGACCTGATTTCATTGTCTAAGATTTCGCAGATAACCTTGGGCTCCTGCTGGTATAACTTTGGCGCGATGTAGCGCGGAAGCCTTAAAAAACCCATCTTAATTCCTCTTACCTGCTCTCTCACGACTTCCACATGCTCGCGGTAAGGAATGACTTCGCTGGTTGCCTTTTTAACTTCCAGCCTTAAAAGCTCTGCCTTATACTGGCTGATCTTCTCATCCCAGTAGGCCCGGCCGTCCTGCTCCTTAAAACGCTGGCTTTTTTGCACATGCCAGCTTTTAACTTCTTCAAGATCATAAAAACCTTCCTTGGTTGATGGCATGCCGTCTAATTTCCAGCGCTGCACAGTTCGGTAGGTAACGCCCATAACCTTAGCTACCTCTTCAATTGTTTTAACAATGGTAGCCGGAAGAGGCTCTGCCTCAAACTGCTCAAGCTCGCTAATCTCCTGCTTGGTTAAGGCCTTGCCTGCCTGAATCTTCTCAATCAAATGCAGGTGGCGTTTCTTGCGGGCAAGCTCGGCTAAGTTCTGGCTTTGTTCGGTCATTTAAGTTCGCTCCAAGTTTTACCGTCGCTTTCCCGGACCGCTTCCTTGCCGCTAAAATCTGTCCATCTTTGTATGGCTACGTCAACAAACACCGGCTCAATCTCCATAGCAAAGCACCTACGGTTTAAGCGTTCAGCTGCGATAATTTGAGAACCTGATCCTGAAAATGGCTCAAAGCAAATATCACCCACTGAAGTATGCACGCGCATTGGGATAGCAAAAACTTCAGTAGGCTTGACTGTGGGATGATAAAGCCCGGTGTTTCTTTTTTTGCCTTCCCAGTCCAGCTCCCAGACATCCGAGTGGTATTCGGGATTTGAAGGATCTCCTGTTCTTAGGAAATCTATTGTCCAGACCGTGCCTATTGCCTTATCAAGAGGCCGGTAATTCGGCTTATGGCCTTTCTGCCAGCATAGTAAACACGGCTCATGCCTCCAGGGATAATAGGCAAAAGATAGGACTGCGCAGGGCTTGACCCAGATCACCTGCTGATGCACCAGGATATTTAATTCGTCGCAGATTTTTCTGATTAGAACTATACGTGCTGAAGCGTGCCAAAGATAAATCGGCGTGTTGGCTTCAATGACCTTTAAGCCGCGGGTTAGGAAATCCCTTAAAAAGCTTTCTGCATCCTCAATGTCAATCTCATGATAAACCCCGGACCAGTCTTTGCCTCCTTGGCCGTGGTCGCCTTTCGGCCTGCCGGTTCCGGTGTAGTCCACTAGATACGGCGGATCAGTCGCAAAGAGCTTGGCAGTTTTACCGTCCATTAATCTTGAAACATCCTCTTCCTTGGTTGAATCTCCGCACAAAAGCCTATGCTCGCCCAAGATCCAAAGGTCGCCTTTTTTAGTAATTGTTTCAGGAGGCGGTTCAGGCAGATCATCCGGCAGGGTTTTGCCAGCTCCTAAGCTTTCCATCTCAAGTTTAGAAACCTCTTCCCGCAGCTCCTTAAGCCTTAAAGACAAATAATCCTCCGGCATATCCTTGCGCAGCTTTTCTAAAATAGGAATTAGGGCAGCTGTCCAGGCTCCTACTATCTGCTGGGAGTTTAGAGTCACATTCATGGCCATTTCCGAAGCCTCATCTAAGTCAACCATAATCGCAGTTACAGTCTTTGCGCCGTCAGCCTGCAGGACCTTATAGCGCTGATGTCCTGAAATGATATGCATCGTGCGCTTATTGACCACTAATAAATCCACCAGCCCGAACTTTTCCAGAGAGTGCCTTAGGCCCATCAGCGCCTGCTCAGAAATCTCTCTTGGGTTATAAGGCGCAGGCTTTATCTCGGACATGGCGATGTCGCGGATGTCCGGTTTTACGTTAATCTTCGGCATGCAAAAACTCCTTTCGTTTTTTGTTATAACTTAATAATCTGTAATAAGTTAAATTACTTATCGTTTGCTAAACTTCCTCTGCCAAAACTCCCCAAAAATACCCTAAAATGACCACGACATCCCTTTTTCAAATTTGTATCACTCCCTCCCCGCGCCTCGCCCGACCCGCGCCCAAACCGCCCATGGAAGGACCCATGACTTTCTTTTAAGAACTAATCACAGTTATTCACAAAATTCACAGCCTTTACTACTATCTTTTGTTAGTTATCTCTTGTTTAATATCTCTTGTTCGGGTGACAAGGGCGTCACTACTTCTAGTGACACAGGTGTCACCACTCCAGTGACAGCCCTGTCACCGGTGACATCAGTGTCACTACTTGGCTGTGGATAACTTCTCGGCCCGGGCATGTTAAGCAGCTTATAAATATTCGGCTTGCCCTTCTTTCTTTCAATAGAAATAGATCTCAACTGCTCAAGCTGTTTAATAGCGCGCATAATTGTGCGTCGGGATACTCCGCAATGATACGCAAGTGTAGTAATAGACGGAAAGCAGTCCTGTGCCTTAAAATTAGCGTAATAACAAAGCCAGGAATAAACAGCGACACCCATCGTACCAGCGCTTTCGCTGATAAGCCTTAATGCTGCCTTATCTATCCAAAGGAATTTGCCATCACGCAGATCCCTGATATCAATCTTTTCATTGCCCATGGAAAAACCTGCTTATTACTTTTTGGGCTTTCTTTTCTTTTTCCCGCAAGGACGGTTTGCTTCAATAAGCTTCTGCCGGTTATACCAGCTAAGCCCTTTGTAAACTTTCTTTAAGCCTTTTGTAACTTTCATAGCTCTTCGCTCCTTTTTATCCTTTCCACAGTGAATTTATCCTCGCCGAGCTTGCGGGTCATTATCCCAATAAATATCTGGGCGATATATTCGCCGACTTCGCTCGAGGCATCAATGACCACTTTGTCGTGGGTAGCCAGATATGCTGCATGAAGTCTTACCTTGGCCTGGCCAAAGGCGTATTCAGCAGTCTCAATAGCGCGGGCAATCTCTTTCTCAATGATTTTCTTGCCTACTTTTTCGCGAAATTTAAACTTGCATACGTCAGTCATCTTTCCTGCCTCCACTGTATGTATATCAGTTTTTTATGCAAAATGTCGCATCCCTTAAAAAATCATTTCAAATAATCTTTGAGCCCCTCTTCCTCAAAAAGCTTCCTGATGCGAAGCACATCCCGATACACAACGCTTCTATGCTTATTGAAATATTTGCAGGCCTCATTTATGCTTAATCCCTCTTCGCCTAAAAGCTTGCACAGCTTTTGCTCTTCCGGCGTAAGTTTTTGCAATACCCGGGAAATATCTATTTTTAATTCTGCCTTAGTTTGCGGAGGAATATCTTCGTCTTTTGCGAGCTTGCCTTTTAGGGTAAGCTCATCTTCATCATCATTAAGCGGTTCTTCCAAAGACGAGCTTTCATAAATCGCCTTGCGCTTATCAGTATTTGCTTTCTCAATAAGCTTGCGAAGCACGCTTGCGATAACCTTTGCCATATAGGTCTTTTCTGAAGCGCCGCGTGCAGGATCATAGCGGTCGCGGACCTCAAGCCAGCGTATGAGACATTCCTGCAATAAATCATCTAATCCCTCCCGCGCCAGGTATGCGTGCTCTTTTCGGTAATCACTGACAATCTTCTTGGCAACTGCGATCTCCCAGCTCTCAAATAAGCCTCCGTAATTGGAACTCATGAGACACCTCCTTTTTTATTTCTTGAGGTGTCTCAAATGCGTCCCAACTAACGATATGCCTTTAAAAATATGAAGTAAATCACGGAGGGCTCATAAATATTTATGGAGATATCGCTATTTATGTCTTTTTGGCTTTACAAGCTCGTCGATGCCGAACAATTCCCTTTGCGTAGGCTCCCTGCCCAGGATGCCGGTTAAGACTTTTATCACTGCCTCGCAGAGTCTTTTATTGCGCAGCTCTCTTTCTGAGGGCGAAAGCTTCTGCGCATAAACCACCTGAATCCGGTCTCCAAATCGTTTATTAAAATCTCCTTTTATCCCGCGTGCCATATCTGCTCCCTACAGATGTATATCGGTTTTTTCTGCAAAATGTCGCAGAGCGATGCGACAAAAGACGAGAAAATCCGATATACACATATAGGAGTTCTTATCGTCGATTCCTCTTGACTTGTAGGGGTTTTGTTATAGGGTTGGGGTGTCCAAAAAACTGAAAGGGGGTGACTACCACATGACTGCTGAGCAGAAAAAGAAAGACAGAGAGTTTTTGAGCAAGCTCCACGCCAAGCATTACGGCAAGAAAAAATCAAAAACTCAAAAAGCCAGCGCGCCGGTAGAAGCTACAAAAGAGCCTGAAGCCGGCAAATCAGCCGCCAAAGAGTCGTCGCGCCATGAGCTGATGCTTAAAGCCAAAGAGCGCGGCATCAAAAACTTCCGGGTAATCAACAAAGAAGAGCTTGTTGAGATCCTCAAGGAAGGCACAACCCAGGAGCGCATCAACGAGATCGTCTCCGGGGCAGTGGCCAGATGGAAGGCTGGCTGGGGAAAAGGCAAAAAGCAGAAGGCCCAGGCATAACTGTTTTAGCGCCGCCAGGCAGAAGGAGATCTTCTGCCTGGCGTATGCCTGCATTAAAATGTGGTAGGAATTCTATGATTATGAATGCCAAAACAAATAATGCAAATAACAAAAAACGCTATGTAATCTATACCCGCTGCTCTACTGATGACCAGGCCCAGGGAGATTTTACCACCCTGGATTCCCAGGCCTATCACTGCAAGAATCTGCTGGACGCTTTTGGATATGACCTTGCCAAGATAGGCAAAAAAGGCCGAATAGACGATGACGGATATTCCGGCAAGGATCTCAACCGGCCCGGCATCCAGATGATTATCGACCGCGTGCGTAGAGAAACCGCCCCATTTGACGGAATAATCTTCTTCCGCCTTGACCGCTTGACCCGCAATACCCGGGACCTCTACTGGCTTATTGATCTATTCAGAGAAAAGGAAATCGATTTCGTCTCGGTAAGAGAAAACTTGGACAGCTCAACCGCCATAGGTAGAGTAGTAATTGGCATACTTGGGATTTTGTCAGCCTTTGAGCGGGAGCTCACCGGCGAGCGCGTGAAAGCATCCGCTATTGCCAGAGTGCGCCAGGGCAAATGGGTCGGCGGGATGCTGCCTTATGGATATAAGCTTATACCAGACGGAGAGCCGCTTCCTAACGGCCGCCAGCCGCATAAAATTGTTCCTGATGAAAAAATAACTACGCATCTTAAAATCATCTGGGAGATGGCCGCGGATAACCGGTCGCTTACGCAGGTAGGCCTTGAGCTTCACAGGCGCGGGCTAAAAACTCTAAACGGCAAGGAATGGCGCAGGCAGGTTATTTCAAGGATATTAAAAAATCCTTTTTACAAAGGCTATATTCAATACAGCGGAGAATACCACAAAGGCAATCACCCGGCGATTGTCGATGAGAAGCTCTGGGAGCGGGCCAACAAAATATTGAGCGCCAAGCTTCCCGGCCACAACTTTGTGCAGAAAGAAAGATTCTATGAATACCTCCTCGCCGGTATTCTCCGATGCGGCGACTGCGGAAGCCATATGGTCTGCAATTTTTCAGGCGGTAGAGACAGAAGAAAGTTTTTTTATTATGAGTGCAGCCGCTCCAAGCAGGCTCTGGGATGCAAAGCAACACGCATCTCCGCAACTACTTTTGACAAAGCTATAATCGACTATTTTAGGCGGGCATCTGAGGACAAGGGCATTATCATAAAGGCCCTGGGAGACGCCATGCTTGAGTCGCAGGCAAAGCTTGAAAAGATAGAGACCGACTTAAAAGAAAGAGAGACAAAGCTAAACGGCTTCCGCTTCCAAGCCAATAAACTGCTGGAATTAGCCATGGGCAACACAGTCACCAAAGGCTCCACTTATAAAGACAAAATGAATGAGTTGGAAATGGAGATTGCAAAACTGGAAGACGAAATAGACAAGCTGCAGGCGCAAAAGAGAGTTGCCAGCATAAACGCCTGTTCCGGCGAGCTCGTATACCGCAGCATGAACTTTGCCATACAGCACCTTGAAGACGCCCCTCCGGAAGCCCAGAAAAGCCTTATACATGCCCTGATCAAGGACATTTACGTCTATAGCGACAGGCTGGTAATCAATATGTATATCGAAGAGCCGCTTGAAGGCATCCTCCCTAGCGAAATAGCCTCTACAAAGGAAAAGCGCCCTACAGAAGACTGTAAGGCGCTTGTTCCCACTGCATCACTATCCGGAGTTTCGGATAGTTGTCAACAATGGCTGCCCCGCATGGACTCGAACCATGATAGTCAGATCCAGAATCTGAAGTCCTACCGATTAGACGACAGGGCAAAATTATTCAAATAGGGTATCCCGTAACATTATTCTCAACGCCTTCTTTCCCTTGCTTGTCTTAAAATATCCTTCGCGCCTTCTCGCATCGCTTTCCGAAAGAAACGCTTCGTAAAAAACAAGTTCCGGATTAATCACCCGTTGAGTAGAATATACACATCCTCTCTTATGTTCATCAACTCTTCTTATCAGGTCCGCTGTAAATCCAATATAAAACTTCTTACTCTGCTTACTCCATAAAATGTATGTGAAATACATCTTGCTTGGTAGTCCAGCCATGAACCAGAACTCGCTTTGCCTTTTTCGCCTGCTCGTTCGGTTCATGGCTGCCGTGAACCAACAACGAAGTGGTTTGTTTGGTTCACGGCAGAATCTGAAGTCCTACCGATTAGACGACAGGGCAAAATTATTCAAATAGGGTATCCCGTAACATTATTCTCAACGCCTTCTTTCCCTTGCTTGTCTTAAAATATCCTTCGCGCCTTCTCGCATCGCTTTCCGAAAGAAACGCTTCGTAAAAAACAAGTTCCGGATTAATCACCCGTTGAGTAGAATATACACATCCTCTCTTATGTTCATCAACTCTTCTTATCAGGTCCGCTGTAAATCCAATATAAAACTTCTTACTCTGCTTACTCCATAAAATGTATGTGAAATACATCTTGCTTGGTAGTCCAGCCATGAACCAGAACTCGCTTTGCCTTTTTCGCCTGCTCGTTCGGTTCATGGCTGCCGTGAACCAACAACGAAGTGGTTTGTTTGGTTCACGGCAGAATCTGAAGTCCTACCGATTAGACGACAGGGCAATAAAGTAATTGATTTACCAGAGGTTCTTGCGCATCCAGCTATCTATCCCAGAGAGAGCCCCGAAAATGTTGACTGTGTCTTTCCCTGCGCCTTCAATTGTATAGGCCAGGCCGGAGGCGGCGCCAGCTGTAGTTTCACAACCGGATAAACAGACTAAAAAACCCAGCATAACGCATAACACAACTGTTTTTACCATGTCTGCTCCTTAGTTTTTAATGACCTTCCTTAACCTCTCAATGGTGCGTTCTTTTCCTAAATAGTATATCACCTCAAACAGGCCCGGGCCAATGGTTTTACCGGTTAAAGCCACACGGATAGGATGGATCAAGACCTTGGCTTCTAAATTCAGCTGTTTTACCATTTCCCTAAAGGCTTCTTCAATAGTTACAATATCGAATTTTTCCAATTGCTCCAGCCTTTGAATAAAAAGTCCGAATTCTTTAGAGAGATCTCCGCTTAAATGTTTCTGCGCAGCCGCCGGGTCTATGGAAATATCCTTTAAGAAAAAGAAATCTGCCCAATCCGGGAAATCGTTTATGGTCGTCAGCCTGCCTTGGAATAATTTTACCAGAGAAATTAAATAATCTCTATCAAAATTATCCCGCGCGATATATTGCTTCGCCTCTAACAAAGGGATAACTTCTTCGAGTAATTTTTCCGCATCGGTTTTCTTTAAATACTGGTTATTCATCCATTCTAATTTCTTCAGATCAAATGCCGCGGAGGTTTTATTGATATTCTTAATATCGAAGATCTTGATTGCCTCCTGGATATCAATTACCTCCCGGTTGCCACCCGGGGCCCAGCTTAAAAGCAATAAATAGTTCACTAATGCCTCTGCAAGAAAACCCATCTTTCGGTAATCGGATATCGCCGTAGCCCCTGTCCTCTTGGAAAGGCGCCCTCCGTCAACCCCCATAATAAGCGGCAGGTGAGCAAACTCCGGAAGCTTAAAACCCATCGCCTCATATAAAAGCACTTGTTTTGGAGTATTGGAAATATGGTCATCCCCGCGGATAATATGCGTAATATCCATGGTCGCATCATCTACGACACAGGCAAAATTGTAAGTTGCGGTGCCGTCGGATTTAATCAAAACCTGGTCTTTGATCACCGAAGAGTCAAACGCGATCTCCCCGCGGATCAGATCTTGAACTAAAATCTTCTGCGGCGTAACCTTAAAGATCACCGCCTCTTTGCCTTCGGGTGATTTTTCAATATAGGCCTTGCCTTCTTTAAGCAGCTTATCCGCGTATTCCCGGTAAATCTTAAAACGCTGGCTTTGATAATAGATCTCGTCCCAATTAAACCCCAGCCATTTTAAACTATACAAAATTTCGTCGACATATTCCTGCCTGGAACGCTGCTGATCCGTATCCTCGATCCTTAGGATCATTTTCCCCTGCTTGGATTGGGCATACAGCCAATTAAAAAGCGCGGTACGGCCGCCCCCGATATGCAAATACCCCGTAGGGCTGGGGGCAAATCTAACTCTTACCATTCGTTAAACCCACTCCTCTCATAAGCGCCTGCTGATTAATACCTACCAAACCTTTTTTATCGGCAGGGGCGTTTTCTTTGATTGCTGCAAGCGCACTTTTGACTTTGACCGTTCCGCGCCCGGATAAATAACAGCCCAAGGCTATCATATTGGCGATCTTGCCATTACCCAGGCTTTCGGCAATGTCGGTAAACGGATATTCTAAAACATTTTTTTTGTTTTGTATATCTATTAATGAGCTATTTAAAAGTAAAAGGCCGTTATGTTTTATCCTGTTCTTGAACTTGACAAAAGACGGGGCATTCATAATTATCAAAGTATCGGCTTTATCGATATACGGGGAACCGACCTCTTCATCCGAAACTACCACCATACAATAAGCCGCGCCTCCGCGCACCTCTGCCCCATAAGCCGGCAACCAGGTCACATATTTGCCTTCTTCCATCGCCGCCGCCGAAAGGATCTTGCCTAAAAGCATGATCCCCTGCCCCCCAGCCCCGGCAATAATAATTTTTTCGACCATTATTTAATTCTCCCTAATGGGAATTCCCTGGAAAGAACTTCTTTTATCCATTCCAAGGACTTTTGCGGAGATAGCCCCCAGTAAGTAGGACAAGACGACAAAACCTCTACCAAAGAAAACCCAATATGGTCAATCTGATTTTGAAAAGCCTGCCGGATTGCCTGTTTTGTTTTTATGATCTCCTGCGGAGAATGCAAAGAAACTCTTTCGATATATTTGACCGCGGGCAAAATCGCCAGCATTTCCGATATTTTCAAAGGATACCCTTGCAGCTTTGCCTGCCGGCCAAGAGGGGTTGTCGCGGTCTTTTGTCCTATCAAGGTAGTCGGTGCTAACTGGCCTCCGGTCATACCATAAATGGCGTTATTGATAAAAATCACGGTCAGGTTCTCTCCCCGGTTAGCGGCATGGATAGTTTCATTGCCGCCTATCGCCGCCAAATCTCCATCCCCCTGATAAGTAAATACGACCTTGTCTGGCCGCACACGTTTTATTGCGGTTGCCACAGCCAAAGCCCGGCCATGCGCCGCTTCAGAACAATCAAAATCCCAATAGTCGTAGGCTACAACAGCACAACCAACCGGAGCAACGGCGATAACCTCCTGGCGAATCTTTAATTCATCGACCACCTCCGCGACTATCCGATGCGCAATACCATGCCCACAGCCTGGGCAATAGTGAGTCGAGACCTGCCTTAGTGAATCCGGGTGTTTATATATTTTCTTCATTTATAGTTTATGCAGTTTATGTATGATCTCTTCTTGGCTTAAAATCCCTCCACCGGAACGGCCCAGGAATTCAATCTCCAGCTTGCATTCCAAAGCCAATTTTACATCCTCGATCATCTGGCCATAAGACATCTCCAGAACCAGGATCTTGGCCCGGGGACTGGCTTTAGCCAAACGCTGAAAACATTTTTTCGGAAAAGGCCAAAGGGTTACCGGCCTGATAAGTCCGATATTCTCCCCTGTTTCGCGCATTGCCTTTACTACCCCTCGGGCAATCCTTGCCATTGCGCCATACGCAACAATAACAACTTCTGCGCCATCTAAAAATAAGCTCTCCCAGCGCTGTTCATTGCGTTGAATAATCTGATATTTCTTCTGTAAAGCTAAATTGGCAATTTCAAGCTCCCCTTCATGGAGATAAAAAGATTTCACTACATTCGGCGCCCTGCCTTTGCAACCGGTGAGCGCCCACGGCTTTTTACCTCTGGCCTTGTGGACTTGTGACTTTGTGACCTTTATTGGCTCCATCATTTGGCCAAGCATCCCATCGCCCAAGATCATGACCGGGTTTCGGTAATCATCGGCTAAATCAAAAGCTAACGGCATCAAATCAAACGCCTCCTGTACGGACGCCGGAGCTAAAACGACAGAATGATAATCTCCATGCCCTCCACCTCGGGTAGCTTGAAAATAATCCGACTGGGCAGGAGCAATGTTTCCTAAACCCGGACCGCCGCGCATCATATTAACTATCACTGCCGGCAATTCCGCTCCGGCAAGATAAGAAATCCCTTCTTGCTTAAGGCTGATCCCGGGGCTAGAAGATGAAGTCAATGCCCGCACTCCGGCGGCAGATGCACCGTAAACCATATTTATCGCGGCGATCTCCGACTCGGCCTGTATAAAAACACCGTGTGCCAGCGGCAGATGCACCGACATATATGCGGTAAGTTCATTTTGCGGAGTAATCGGATATCCGGCATAAAAACTGCACCCGGCGCGGATCGCGCCTTCGGCAATTGCCTCGTTCCCGCTCATTAATACCTTTTTAACGGCCATATTATTTATAAACCTCGATACAACAATCCGGACAGACCAACGCACACATCTTGCACCCCAGGCATTCCGCATTATCTGTAAAAACTGCCGGCTTAACTCCGTATCGGTTTAATTTCATCTCTAAACCGATCAGTTTTTTCGGGCAAACACTGATGCATAAAAGACACCCTTTACACCTTTGCCGAGAAATAGTTATTTTTGCCATCTTTATTTAACCCTGGAGATTTTTTGCTTGACCTGCATGGCAATACCCTGGGCATTGAGACCATACTTTTCTAACAGAAAATCCCTCCTGCCGCATGGGATGAATTCATCCGGTAAGCCGATCACTTCAATATCCCCACCCAAAACTTCCATTACCGCACTGCCAAATCCTCCGCTTATGATACCTTCTTCTACAGTAAAAATAAATTCCGATTCTCTGCTTAAACGCTTAAATAATTCTGTATCCAAGGGTTTTAAGAAACGGCTGTTTATCAGACAGACAGAAATGCCTTCTTTTTCCAGAATATCCGCCGCTTGAATAGACGGAATGACCATGCTACCCAAGGCAATAATCAACACCCGGCTACCCTTGGTCCCTTTTAACACCTCGGCTTTTCCTAAACTAATATCGTAAAAAGACCTTTGCCGCTCATGAACCGGGACTTTGCTGCGAGGATAACGGATCACCACCGGCTGATGCAAATTAACCGCAAAATCAAGCATTGCCTCCAATTCCCAGCCGTCTTTTGGCGCCATCATCACCAACCCCGGGATACTCCTTAAAAAAGCCAGATCAAAAATACCCTGGTGGGTCGCTCCATCTTCCCCGACAATACCTGCACGGTCAAGAGCAAATATTACCGGCAAATGCTGTAAAGCCACTGTTTCCATGATCTGATCATAAGAACGCTGAACAAAAGTAGAATACACCGCAACAACCGGCTTTAACCCTTCTCGGGCCAAACCGGCGGCAAAACATACCGCATGTTCTTCAGCGATACCTACATCAAAGAACCTGTCTCTAAAGACATCCCTGAATTTATCAACACCGGTTCCTTCCGGCATAGCTGCGGTAATCGCGACGATTTTCTCATCTTCTCGAGACAATGCCACCAGTTTCTCGCCAAAAACTTCTGTATAAGTAGCTGTGGAATCACTGTTTTTAGATACAATCCCGCCGGTTGAGATATCAAAAGCCCCTGTGCCGTGGAACCTTACCGGATCATTTTCTGCCGGCGCATAACCTTTTCCTTTTTTAGTAACCACATGCATTAATATCGGGCCTTTAAAGCTTTGGATATTCTTTAATGTCCGGATCAAAAGGCCTAAATCATGCCCATTAAATGGGCCAAAATAACGGAACCCCATCTCTTCAAATAACATCCCCGGGACAAAAAGGCCTTTGAGCCCCTCTTCGAACTTATTAGCCAGTTTAATAATATGGCTGCCTTTAGGCATACGCGACTTGACAAAACTCTCCAGGGAGCTGCGAAACCGGTTATACACCGGCAGTGAGATGATCTTGTTCAAATATGTACTGATCGCCCCGACATTCGGGGCAATACTAAGCTCATTGGTGTTTAAGATCACCAAAAGGTCCTTTTTTAAATGCCCCGCGTTATTCAATCCTTCAAAACATAACCCGCCGCTCAAGGAACCATCTCCGATCACTGCCGCAACTTTGAATTTCTTTTCTACAGATAAATCTCTGGCACAAACCAGTCCCAAAGCCAAAGACACCGCGGTTGAACTATGCCCTGTAGTGAACATATCATAAACCGATTCATCCTTACAGGGAAACCCTGTCAATCCGCCATATTGGCGCAGGGAGGGAAAATCCTTGTTTCTGCCGGTCAAAATCTTATGGGTATAACACTGATGTCCGACATCCCAGACAATCTTATCTTGCGGAGTGTTTAAACAGTAGTGTAAAGCAATCGTTATCTCAACCGCTCCCAGGCTAGACGCCAAGTGGCCGCCTGTCACCGAAACTACCTCGGTGATCCTTTGGCGTACTTCAGCGGACAATGCCACTAATTGCTCAAGGGTCAGTTTTTTTAAATCCTCGGGAGAATGTATCCGGTCTAAGATCATTATTTGCCTTCCGCCTCTGGCCCTTCGGAAAAATCTTCAAGGGAGAACTTGCCGTCTTTCTTCATCAGCAACTCCACCTTGCGCTGGGAATCATTTAAAACTGCCGAACAACTTTGCGCCAATTTTACCCCTTCTTCGTATTTTTTCAATGACTCGCCTAAAGTAAGCTTTCCGCTGGACAATTCTTCAACGATTTTTTGAAGACGTTTCATATCATCCTCAAACGATACCTTTTCCTTCATCTTGTAATACCTCCTGCACTTGACTGATAAAAGCGCCGTTTGCCAATATTGTCTTTATTTTATCCCCGGGCTTAAGCTTTGAAGCGTCTTGCACCAAGATATCTTTGGGCATAAGCATGCTTAAACTATAACCTCTCGCCAGAACAGATAACGGATTCAATGCACCCAGGTGTTCGGTTAAAGACGACATTCTTTCGCCCAATATACTTAAAACGTGCTGAATATTGTTATTTAAACTGCCGAGTATCTCGTCTAATTGCTGCTGTTTTTCCAATAGACGATCCAGGGGGCTCTTAAGCATATGGCTAAGGGCAATCAGATTATGTTTTAACTGGCCGAGTGTTTGCGAAATAGAAAATCCCAGTTCATGTCTTGCCCCATCCAGCTCGGCCAATAAGGCATTCTTCTTATCGACCAGGATCTTAGCCGCAGCAGAAGGGGTCTCTACAAAAACATCCGCTGCCAGATCTGAAAGTGTAGTATTGATCTGGTGTCCTACAGCAGAAATAACTGGTATCCGGGAGTTATACACGGCGCGGGCAACTATCTCTTCATTGAAAGCCCAAAGATCTTCGATACTTCCTCCTCCCCGGCTGACAATAATTAAATCTATACCGTTAAATCGATTCAAATCTTCGATCGCCGCGGCAATCTCTCCGTGTGCCTGCTCACCCTGCACCCGCACCGAACGGATCACTATATCAATACAAGGCGCGCCTTTCTTTAATATTTGCAAGATATCCCTCACCGCTGCCCCGGCGCTGGAAGTAACCAGGCCAATACAAAACGGCATAAAGGGAAGTGGCCGTTTATGGGCCGGATCGAACAGACCCTCTTTGAATAATTTATTTTTAAGCTGTTCAAAAGCCAGTTGTTGGGCACCGATCCCTTTGGGTTCGATTTTTTCTACAATTAACTGATACTGGCCTCGGGGAGCATAAACATCTATCTTGCCGAAACAAATGACCGATAAACCATCTTCCAGTTTAAATTTAAGCTCTTTATTGGCCCGGGCAAACATCGCCCCGGCAAGCATGGCATTCTTATCTTTTAGGGAAAAATAAAAATGCCCGGACGTAGCGGCTTTAAAATTGGAGATCTCCCCTTCCACCCATACCTGCGCGAAATTATCTTCCAGGATCAATTTAATCCCCTCTGTAATTTCCGATACCGTAAAAATGTGCCGGGGATCATTCTCCGGGGACAGCATGGCAAATAAATCCGGGGTTTCTTTAGGCATACTCTATTGGGGTTTTTCTTGAGCCGGAACAGTATCATTAACATCAACCGCTACCGGAATTACAGGGATCGTTTTGATCTCCGCGCTCTTTGGCTCATCGGCCTTTCTTTTTAAAACAAGCATCTGTACCGAATAAGGTTTAACCTTCAATATTTCCTGGAAGATATCATTCGCCGGGATTTCTTTTACCTCAACCGGGAGAAAACCGCACTCCGCCAAACAACTATCATCGACAAGAAATCGCTCATAGACATACGTGCCTTTCAATCCTTTAAGGCTTAATTTGATATTCCGCGGCAGACTTTTGAATTTCTCTGCGCGGTCATGCAAAACCTGCGCCTTTCTTAGCAAAGATTTCAATCGGCGCGTAACACGCAAAGGGGTAATTTCTTTTTCATAACGCAATATCTTACCCAACACGTCCGATTTTACCATGCCCAGCAGCCATCTTCTTTCCTTTTCATTAAGGCCAGCTATATTGCGGGAAAGATAATTGACGGCGATCGCAGGATCAATATAATTATAAATGGCAACGACAAAACCATCCTGGCTTTTGGTGGCGATCATGCCCACAAACTCATCGTCATTCTTCAGGCTAATAAATTTCTTTTTGCCTAACGCGCTCATGATTTTAAAGACATTATATATGGACTTGGGGGCGGGCTTATTCTTTGCAGATGACGGATCAAAAGAAAAAATCCCTACATTGCGCACAACATTATCTTTTTGATTAAAGAAATCCTCCGCTGAAAAATAAAGCTGATAATCAAGCCCGGCATCATACATCTTTTTGATCCGGCTTAAGATATAACTTGCTCCGATAAAAGCTTTTTCTGATCGTTCCGGAATAACATTGGCTCCGGAGTCATAGTTCCACTCATCAATAATTAAAGGCGTATTCCGGTCAAACCGGAAATAGGTCAACCAATCTCTTATTAGCGCCACTGTACTTTTATGATAACGGGTGGTATCCTGTTCGGCCCGGGGATCCGAAGAATAAGCGTGCCAACTGATAAAATCCAAGGGCAGCCGGTATCCATAACAAAACTTGATTAATTCATAGATCAGGCTTTTTTCCGGTGTCACGATTGTATTACCTTCCAGGTTTTGAAACCACCAGCTGACGCTCGGCCCTCCTATCGGGATTTGGATCTTGGTTTCCGCTTCCAACTCCTTTACCGCAGTAGCGACTGCGCGATAAAGATTAAGGTATTCCTGTTTACGCCCCAGGAAAAAGTCGTCTAAATCCGGAGCGCTCCAAACCTCATACCAGATATTATATCTTTTCTCACAGCTTAAATTGCGAATATGACTCTTAACTAGCTCTTTAAATTCCCGGGCATCTACCATGGGGCTTTTTTTATCCAGCACCTTGCCTAAACCAGCCGGGGTACCAAACAAATTCAAAATTACCGTACCTCCAGCATCAGATACGCGCCGAATCACTTCATCATAATTAGCCAGTAGCTTCGCCTGGGATTCCGGGTCTTTCGCCAGCTCGTAAATATCCCAAAGATTATACTGTATACGATATATGCCGGATAACCCCATCTCTTTTTGCCAAAAATCGATGGTTTCGCCTCCGGCCAAAGATTGAGGCCATGAAGCCTGGGGATTAAATCCCCGGCCGCTAAGATCGATATTGGGCTTGAATATATTCGGCAGGTTTACTTTGGCAGAATTCACATCAAGCGTAAAATCAATATCGCCCTCTTGGGCGAAAACAGGAGAAACAATGAAAACGAAGAAAATAGCGACTACTAAATTACGGATCTTGGTTTTATCCATTGAATTTTTCTTGTATTCTTGTAATTGAACGCGCTTTACCCGTCGCTTCATCTATATCGACTATTGCGCCATGCAGTTGTATATCTGCAGATGCCACTTCAAAACGCACCGGGACAGCGGTAATGAACCTTTGCAGGACATCCTCCACTCTGCGCCCGATTACTGAACAGTATGGACCGGTCATACCTACATCGGTAATATATGCGGTGCCGCCGGGCAGTATCTTTTCATCGGCAGTCTGAATATGGGTATGCGTGCCAAAAATCGCACTTGCCTTTGCGTCTAAATACCAGCCCAACGCTACTTTTTCCGAGGTCGCTTCAGCATGGATATCTACAATGACTACCTTGGTTTCTTCAAGGATACCTTCGATCTCTTTACGGGCAGACAAAAAGGGGCATTCTAATGCTTCCATAAAAACCCTGCCCTGAACGTTTAATACCGCGATTTTAACGCCGCTATCGGATTTAAAAACCCCGGAACCTTTTCCAGGTGCGCCCAGCGGAAAATTAACCGGACGGAGGATGCGATTGTCTGACTGGATCCTGTCAAAAATATCTTTTTTCTTCCAAATATGGTCTCCGGAGGTCAAAACATCCACCCCTGAATCAAAAAGTTCATCGGCTATGCGGGGGACAATCCCTGAACCGCCGGCAGCATTCTCGGCATTGGCGACTACAAAATCAAGATGATGCTCCTGCCTTAACCGAGGCACAAGATGCTTTACCGCCTCGCGGCCGGGAGTACCCACGATATCGCCAATAAACAGGACCTTCATTTATTTACAACCCCCATTCCTAAAAAAGTGCAGGTATATTCCGGGCTTCACATATCAACTATGTAATAGTCGATTTATTTGGCGTACTCTATCGCCCGCGTTTCCCTGATCACGGTGACTTTGATCTGACCCGGATACTCCATCCCTTCTTCGATCTTCTTACGGATATCCCTGGCCAGGTTAATGGCGTCTGGGTCAGAGATCTTTTCTGGCTGGACAATCACTCGGATCTCACGGCCAGCCTGAATGGCGTAAGTTTTCTCTACGCCTTTGAACTGATTGGCAATTGACTCCAGGTTTTCCAGCCTTTTAATATAAGTTTCCAGTGTTTCTCGTCTAGCCCCGGGCCTGGCGGCACTAATGGCGTCAGCAGCAACCGTAAGAACCGAATAAAAGGTTTTGGCTTCGATCTCTTCGTGATGCGCCTCGATCGCCTCCAACACTTCAGCGGATTCATTGAATTTCTTCGCTAATTCTGCTCCGATCTTGGCATGGGTACCTTCGACTTGATGATCGATTGCCTTGCCCAAGTCATGCAAAAGCCCGATACGCCGAGAAAGCTTAAAATCCAATCCCATCTCGGAAGCCATTACCCCCATAAGAAAAGATACTTCCTTTGAATGCTGTAAGGCATTTTGTCCAAAACTGGTACGATATTTAAGCCGTCCTAACAATTTAATGATCTCCGGGTGCAATCCATTCACTGTGGAATCGAATGCCGCCCGTTCACCTTCTTCCCGTATTTTCTCATCCATCTCCTTCTTAGCCTTTTCTACCACCTCTTCGATGCGCCCAGGGTGGATCCTGCCGTCAGAGATGAGTTTTTCTAAAGCCATGCGGGCGATCTCACGTCGCACGGTATCAAAACATGAAAGCGTAACCGCCTCCGGGGTATCGTCAATAATAACATCTACCCCCGTGGCCATTTCAAAAGCCCGGATATTCCTGCCTTCTCTGCCGATTACCCGGCCTTTCATTTCATCACTCGGCAGCATTACTACGCTGACGGTGGTTTCCACCGAATGATCGGCGGCACACCTTTGAATAGCCAGGCTAATGATCTCCCGGGCTTTTTTCTCGGACGTCAGGCGCAAATCCTCTTCCTGCTTCTTGATCACCACGGCCTTCTCGTTGCTCAACTCTTCATTTAACCGATTCAAGAGGATTTGTTTAGCCTCTTCTGCGGATAAAGACGATATTTTCTGCAGCCTCTCCTTTTCTTCGGCTAACAACGCGTTCATCTGGGCATCTTTGGATTTTAAAACATCCTCCTGCCTTTTGGCCTCCGATTGCCTTTGTTCTATTTCCTTCTCTTTGCGTTCCAAAAGATCCAACCTGCGGTCAATATTCTCCTCTTTTTGAGTCAACCTTTTCTCGGAATTGGCAATCTCCTGCCTACGCTCCTGGGTTTGCCGTTCAAAATCCTGGCGCATACGATACAGAAGGTCCTTTCCTTCCAATTCTGCCTCTCGGCGTTTATCTTGAGCCTCTTTTTTTGCCTGCTCCAGAATATTCTTTGCTTGTGTGTCCGCGTCCTGCAGTTTCTTTTCCGCGATGAATTTACGTAAAATATACCCGGCAACCAGCGAAATTACAGCCACTACAATGGATATTATCACTAAGCTTGACATGGTATTAGTAGCCCTCCTTTTACATTATCGGGATGTTAATATAACAATATATTCATCCCAATAAAGTGTTAATACGGATTTTTTAGTGCTAAAGGGCCTAAGATAATGCGGAGTTTTTAAGCGTAAATTAATTTATCCACGCCTATATCGTTTTTGGTGACGGGAAGAGAAGGTAAGATCTGGAAACCATAAGCCAGCCCAATAGAATGAACATTTTCGCCAAGATTTTTCAAGAACCGGTCATAACAACCCTTGCCTCGGCCAAGACGGTTGCCCTTTTTATCAAAAGCTAATCCGGGCACGATCACTAAATCCAGATCACGCGGATCCAGAAATTTCTTTACCGCAGGCTCACATACCCCATAAGGCCCTTTCATAAGCTTACCTTCAGGGGTGAAAATACAGGGTTTAATAATTATTCTATTGTGCTGGCAAACAGGAACTGTCACAATCTTACCTAATTTTCTTGCTGCTTTTATCATCTCTTGCGTATAAACCTCGCCACCAAAAGAGATATAAAACATCACTCTTTTGGCCTTTTTAAAAATCGAAGTCCGGAAAAGCTTGTTCTTAATATTTCTACTTTTGGTCTTTCGGTCTTCCTCCTTATGTGATTTTAACCTTTCCAAAATTTTACTACGAATCATGGCTTTTGTCAATCCTGCACCTTGAGTCATATGTTTTAATGCCCGCAAACATCATTTTTGGGTTCGAATAAACTGGGGTCACGTCCAGTTTTCCTGTAGAAATCTGCCAGGGCAGAACGTAATGCCTGCTCTGCCAGAACAGAACAATGCAGCTTGACTGCCGGCAAACCACCTAAGGCTTCCGCCACAGCTTTATTGGTGATCTGCAAAGCTTCCTCAATGGTTTTCCCCTTTACCATTTCAGTAACCATGGAACTTGTGCTGATTGCCGCGCCACAGCCAAAAGTTTTAAACTTCGCGTCTATAATAATATCTTTATCTACTTTCAGGTACATTTTCATCACATCGCCACAAATGGGGTTCCCCACCGTACCTACTCCGCTGGCATCCGATATTTCCCCGACATTACGCGGATGCAAGAAATGATCCATAACCTTATCGCTGTAATTCAAATCACCCACGGCTTGCTCCTAATAGTTTACGCGGCCTCAAACTTTTCTTAAAATCCCTGGGCGCGTGTATTGTCCGAAATTCACCGATATTATTTTTCCTCTCTAATTCCTTATAGATCAAAACCCAGGCACAATCTTTCTGGTTGTCCACTTCGCATTTTCCTTTATTCATCCCCCCGCAAGGCCCATTCATCAATCCTTTTGCACAACTGGTTACCGGACAAACACCTCCGGTTAAAGCCAAAACACACTCCGCACACATGGAGCATTTCTCATAAAAATTGCCTTCGGCATCCATGGTCGCGCCAAAAAGGGTATTGCAGGCAGGAATGACCGGCAAGTCCAGGCGATTGTTGTTTTTTACGGATTGAACTCCTAAGCCGCAGGCCAACACCAAAACCGCCTCCGCCTGGCGTAAATACCGGGTATTTTTAGCTAATTCCATCTTCGCCTGGCTGGCTAAACAAGGCGCTCCAGGAATGCATATGCCTATAATCTGTTTTCCGGCTGACTCTAACTCCTGGCGCATTTTAATTAATTCCGGTTCGCCTCCGGTCTTGCAAACCGTGGAACATTCTCCGCAACCCACCAAAAATATTTTGGCATAGTTTTTTAAGCTATCCTTAATTTCCCCAATGGTTTTTTGCTCTGTGATAATCATGATAAATTTTAACACGATTTAATGTTGGGCTCAAGGGAAAAATTCTTCGCCTAAACATCAATGTTGCCATTGCCTGGATAGCAGGTATTTATATAAAATGCGGGGTCAGGGGGTTTTGCGTATGGCGCTTAATCGTTGTTTGATCTTTGCTTCATGGCCAACATCTGTAGGCTCATAGTAACGGACGGCTTTACGGGTATATTTCTGTTTTACATAATGGCCGGGGAAATCATGGGCGTATTTATACCCCTCGCCATGGCCTAATTTCTTTGCGCCAGAGTAGTTGGCATCCTTTAAATGATCCGGCACTTCCTGGACCCGGCCATTTTCAATATCCGCATAAGCCTTGTCAATCGCCAGATAACTCGCATTGGATTTAGGAGCACAGGCCACATAAATACATGCCTGCGCCAAAGGAATGCGCGCTTCCGGCATCCCCACAAATTCTGCAACCTGTAAAGCCGCATTAGCCAAAACGAGTGCCAAAGGATCGGCATTACCTACATCCTCGGCAGCTAAAATACAAATCCTGCGGGCAATAAAACGGGGATCTTCTCCGGCATAAAGCATCTTGGCCATCCAGTATACCGCAGCATCCGGATCCGAGCCGCGCATAGACTTGATGAATGCAGAGGCCGTATCATAATGCGCATCTTCATCCCTGTCATACACCACGGCCTTCTTCTGGATTGATTCCTCGGCGGCATTAACATCGAATTTAATTACCCCGTTTTCCTGGGCCTGGGTAGTCAAAACCCCGACCTCTAAGGCATTGAGCGCCCTGCGGGCATCTCCTTCACAGGTCTTTGCCAAGAAAAGAAGCGCCTGATAATCCGCTTTTATCTTTAGATTGCCTAAACCCCTATCTTTATCTTTTAAGGCCCTGTTCAAGATAATAAGTATTTCTTCTTCCTTCAAAGCTTTTAATTCACACACCAAAGACCGGGACAATAAAGGAGATACCAGGACAAAATACGGGTTGTGTACAGTAGCCCCTATCAAAACAGGGTTTCCGTCTTCTATATCCGGCAAGAGCACATCCTGCTGGGCTTTATTAAAACGATGGATTTCGTCTATAAAAAGTATGGTTTTAGTATTCGCGGAGGATTTAATATGTTTTGCCTGGGCAATAACTTTTCTTATCTCTTCTACGTTGGAGGTAGTGGCATTGATAGAAACGTAATTGGCCTGGCTGACTTGAGCTATGGTAACCGCCAAAGAGGTCTTACCTACTCCCGGAGGACCAAATAAAATAAGCGAGCTGACCCGGTCGGCATCAATTGCCCGGCGAAGAAGTTTGCCTTTGCCGATAATATGTTCCTGCCCAACATACTCATCGAGAGTGGCGGGACGCATCCGCACCGCAAGCGGAAATGATTTGTTACCGGGATTGTTTTTTTCGCTAAAAAGGTCCATGGGACAAAAAAAATTCCCCGCGCTGTGCCGTTAGAGATGATTGGCTGAACCGATTTGGTTTCAGGTGGAAGCTTCTCCAGGACGCCGAAGCGCCGAGGAAGTCGGGCTTCCAAGATATTGGTGTTGGATCACCAATCATCAAACTCCTCACGAACACGGCAGGGAATATTTTACAAAGTGCTTTTTCCTTGCTAAAAAAGTATAGCACATCTCAAACGGTTGTCAACCAACCCGGAGATACTTTACCGGATTTGAGCCCCTAATCTCTCGACCAATGAAGCCGAGACCTTGGCGTGTACGGGAGTTATCTCCTCTTCAGTTAAAGTGCGGTCGTCTGAACGATACAGGCAGGAAACCGTCAAATTCTTGAACCCGGAAGGAATTTGCTTGCCCTTATAAATATCTACCACGTTTACCTGCTGCAATAATGATACGGCGTTTTCTTTGATTATCTTTAACACATCCTCCACTTGAACTTCGCTCTTAAGCAGCAAACTAATATCCCTGGCTATTCCCGGGTAAATCGGCAAAGGGATAAACTTCTTATTTAAGTTTATTTTGGGTATTATTTTATCCAAGAAAAACTCCGCTACCACTACATCCTTGTTCTTTATATCCAAAGAGGCGAGGATATTCTTATTTAATTTCAGGATACCCCCCATGTCCTCACCTCCTAAAATCAACCTTGCCTGTTGAGGATTATCCAGCAAGAAGGAGAACCCATTAATTCCCAGCCGCAAAAAAAGTGTTTCTATTATGCCTTTTACATGCAAAACGCCCATTTTATCTTTTACCAAACCGTTTTCCAGAAGCGTATCTTTCTCTCCGCATAAAGCAAGCCCTAAAACCAGTGTTTCTTCAGGAACACCAGCGGAAACTCCTCTGAATATTTTGGCAACCTCAAAAATATTAATATAATTCTGTTTCTGGTTAAGGTTAAAAGCTACACACCTGGCGAGAGAAGGGATTATACTCGGCCTTAAAACCTCCTGTTCTTTGCTTTGCGGGTTTTGCACTTCAATAAGAGACGGGAACGACAATGCAAAATCCTTGAGGGATCCCCGGTCGATTAAGGTATAAGTGATCGTTTCATTCAAACCAAGACCAAGAAGAATATCTTTTATCAGTGATATCTTGTGGCTATTGCCGGAAATATTCAATTGCGGTTTTACCGCTGGGATAGTAGAAGGTACCTGGTCATATCCATAGATACGGGCTACCTCCTCGATCAAATCAATCTCACCGGATACATCCTGCCGGTAAGCCGGCACGCCAACCATAAAACCGGTTTTCCCTTTCTTTACCGCCTTAAATCCCAGGCCGTGCAAAATGGATCTGATTTTTGCCGAAGGGATATTTACCCCCAGGACTTTAGCCGCCGAGTCCGTATTTAATCTTATACTCCTGGATCCCGCTTTTATGCCGCCGGCATCCTTGGATAAAATAATCTTTCCTCCGGCCAATTCTTCGAGCTGATTTGCCGCCAAATACGATGATACCCTGACAGTTTCGGTATCTACTCCCCTTTCAAAGCGGTAAGAGGCATCCGATTGCATCCCTAATTTTTGCCTTCCCTGACGTATAACTACCGGATTGAATATGGCCGCTTCTAAAAGGATATTTCTTGTATTGACCGTAACTTCACTGTCTTTACCCCCCATCACCCCGGCAATCGCGACCGGCCCGCAGGAATTAGCGATCACTAAAATGTCCTTGTCTAACTGTTTTTCTTGCCCGTCAATAGTAACTATTTTCTCTCCGCCCTTGGCTCTTCGGACGATAATCTGCCCTTGATCCGGCGGAACTCTAACCCCCTGGCACATAAATAATTTATCCAAATCAAAGGCATGCAAAGGTTCACCATACGTAAACAGGATATAGTTGGTGATATCTACCGCGTTATTGATACTGCGGCAGTCAACTAATTCCAGCCTTTTTCTCATCCAGTCCGGAGAAGGCCCTATTTTTACATCACGAATGATCTTAGCGGTATATAAAGGGCAATCTTCTTTATCCTCTATTTTAATCTCTAACAGGTGGTTGCTCTTTGCCATTCGGCCATTCGGCCCTTGAGCCTTTGTGATCTTCTGGCTTTGTGACCCGGATACTTTTATTTTATTCCCCGTGAGTGCAGCGATTTCCCGGGCAATGCCGATCACGCTCAACCAGTCCGGACGGTTAGAGGTGATCTCTATTTCAAAAACAAAATCCCCCTCCTTTTCTTGGATCGAGCCGACCTCGATCCCGGCCATGGTCAATTTATCCGCTAATCGAGAGGGAGGAATATTTATTTCTACAAAATCCTTGAGCCAATTATAAGTAAATTTCATTTTTTACATTTTCCTCATATAGGAAAAAATCTTAAAACTGCTTCAAGAACCTAAGATCATTCTCACAAAACATCCGGATATCCTTAATCCCGTATTTGAGCATAGCAATACGTTCGATCCCCATGCCAAAAGCAAACCCGGAAACCCTTGACGGATCATATCCCACATTTTTAAAAACATTGGGGTGAATCATCCCTGCCCCTAAGATCTCCAGCCAACCTTTTTTCCCGCATGAAGAACAACCTTTGCCCTGACAGATCACGCATGAAATATCCACTTCCGCGGAAGGTTCGGTAAAAGGGAAAAAATGCGGCCTAAGGCGCATCTTGATCGTGGGGCCAAACACCTCCTTGGCAAAAACCTCCAGCATCCCCTTTAAATCAGAGAACCTCACTTCTTCATCCACCAAAAACCCTTCGATCTGATGAAACATGAATAAGTGCGATGCATCTGTGGCATCCGGCCGGTAAACCCTGCCCGGGACGACGATGGCAAGCGGAGGCTTATATTTTTTCATCGCACGCACCTGCATAGGCGATGTATGGCTGCGCAGTAATAAATGCGGAGTGCCCTTCAAATAAAAGGTATCAAAGGCATCCCGGGAAGGATGGTCCAGAGGAATGTTCAAACCGCTGAAATTATTATATTCGGTCTCGATCTCCGGCCCCTCTAACAGGGAAAATCCCATCCGGACAAAAATCCGGCAAATTTCTTCGACTACCTGGGTGATCGGATGCCGGCGGCCATAATCCTGCGCGATCCCGGGCATGCCGATATCAAAACTGCTTTCGCAATATCCGCAGGGCTTGGCATTAATTTCCTTTTCTTTCGCCGATAAAATAAGCAGGATCTGATTTTTCAGGGCGTTGGCTTTCTGTCCAAAAACCCCGCGTTCTTCTTTGGGCAAAGAAGGGATCACGCTCATCAATTCTGCCAATAAGCCTTTTCTACCCAGGTATTTAATGCGCAACGATTCCAAATCCTGTGCGGAAATTATCCCTTCCGATTCTTTTTTGATACTCTCTTGTAACGATTCAATAGTAATACCAGACATGTCACTCCTAATAGACCCAGGCTTAACTTCTTTTTTTCTAAATTAACCGGCCGTTGTAAAACCGACCCTTTACTCAATATGCGCAAATCCTGTGCGTGCAGGTCCAAATCGCCGCCGTGTTCCGGGCAGGCACGATGAAAAACCCCAGACACCTCGACTACCGCTCCTTGTACCTTATAACTGCCGGTATAAACTACGCCTTTGAGCAAATCCTGATGAAGCCAAACGCCGATACTGTTTTTGCCATCGCTGACGTTAATCCAGGCAAACTCTCCGCGTTTCATTATATCACCAACTATTTCTCCTGTATAGCTAAGGGTTGTGCCGTCATATCGGTCCGCATGGTCAATAAGCTCGCGGCTATCGGTGGCCTGGACAAAACCATATGAGCTCACAATAAACATCCCCAAAAAACAGCATACGGATAATCGAAACGAACGGTTGAGAAAAAAGCTTAAGGCCTTGCCGCAAAAAACATCGTATTTCAATTTACTTTCCTTTCATTACCGCCAGTAAAAACCCAAACAAGGTGAATACCGACATAAACTCTAACCTGCCGGCCCACATTTGGAACATATAGATTACCTTCAAGGTATTCGGCATCTCGGGACTGGTCAGACCGCACGATAACCCGACATTGGCCGCAGCAGAGGTGGATTCGAATAAAGCGCTTAAAAAAGGATAGCCAAAGAACATACCTGCAACCGCGCCTATGGCATAGAGAATTAAATAAGCCATAGTGATCAATAAAGCAGACCGGACCTGTTTATCCTCCAAGAACATTTCTTTGATATGATGGAATCTCTGTACGATAATCGCGTTCTCTGGAAGGATAATCCTCTTGATATCCTCTACCATGGCCTTAAAGATAATCCCTATCCGTAACATCTTTATTGCGCCGGTCGTAGAGCAAACCGCTCCACCTAAAGTCATGGCGCAAATCACGCCTAAAGAAGCCAGCGCATTCCAATCATCCACGAATTGATCCGGATAAATCGTCTGAAATCCCGTCCCGGTGTGCCCGGAGACTAACTGAAAAAAACCTTTTCTAAACAGCATAATCGCTTTAGGATAAGCCCCTACCTGGGATAAGCCGGTAGCGGTAATGGTAAAAAGCACCATAATGGTGATAAAAAAAGTCTGGGTTTCGATATTCTTAAGTATCTCATTACGTTTACCTATCCAAAGATGGTAATGCAATTTAAAATTTAATGCACCAAGGAACATAATGATAATTGTTATGACCTCAAACCACAGGCTGTGGTAATACAGGATACTTTGGGATTGGGGAGCAAAACCTCCGGTATCAAAGGCGGTCATGAATATGCATGCGCCATGAAAAAAAGCATTCTCCGGCTTCATTCCATTCAAGATGCCGGTAAGGGCCAGGGACAAGGTACCCAGGATCAAATATATGAAACTGACCAGCCAGATGAACCTGCTGGTACTGATGACGTTGGGCATGATCTTTTCATCACGCGCCTCGCCAACATACATTTTAAACGCCCCGCTGGCCCCTTTGACAAAGAAGGAAAGCGCAACGATTACAATACCTTGGCCGCCAATGAACATGGTCAGGTGGCGCCAAAAATTATGAGCATACGCCATATGGTCTAAGTTTTGCACTAAGGCCAATCCGGTAGTGGTAAAACCGGACATCGTGTCAAAACAGGCGTCTAAAAACGAATTCCAGTGCCCGCTTAAATAAAGAGGGATCGAACCAAATAACGTTGCCCCTAACCAGGCAAGAGAAACCACGATCATCCCCTGCATCCAGCTTAGATCGCGCTCGGTATAACAAAGCCTCATTAAAATCAAACCGCAAATAAGCGCAGTCTCTGCACCGATTAGATAATCCAATGCCGGATTTGTCTCCCCGAAGATCACTCCGACGACCGCGGGGAGAAACATCATTAAGCCCAAACCAATAATGATCTTGCCCAGATAATAACCGATATTCTTAAAATCTTCTTTAACGGGGCGTAATATCATTTTAGGTCGAAGAATATACAAACCAATAAAGCAGCCAGCATGACCAGCCCGGTATAAAGGATCTCTGTGCCAATACCTAAGACCGCGTTTAGAAAAACTTTGGTTTTCATCTTCTTGTTATTATAGTTTACCGACTAATAAATTCAAAAGCTGGGGTTCATTGCCAATAAGCGTTAAGGCGATAATATCATCCCCGGGCAAAAGCCGGGTGTCCCCCTTAGGGACAATCACCTCTTCCCCTCTGACAATGGAAACCAGCACCGAATCTTTCGGCAAATGGATCTCTAAGATCTGTTTATTGATCACAGGAGAATCCGTTGGCAGGTCAACGCGCACAATAGAAAGTTTGCCACGCTTAAAACTCAATAAATTAACAAAATCGGAGAATGAAACCTCTTCTTCTATGATTTTGGCGATAATTTTGGTGGAATCAATCGGGATATCTATTCCCAGCTCAAAAAATGTGTGCTCATTGTCCGGGTTATTGACCCTGGCCACCGTACGCCCGACATTAAACTTTTCTTTGGCCAGTTGACAAATGATTAAATTATCCTCATCTTCCCCGGTCACGGAAGCAACTACATCGGCGCGCGCAAGGCCGGCCTCCTCGAGGATATGCGGATCGCAGGCATCTCCGTGGATAACCAAAATATCCTGTTGCCTTGCAAGATCTTCGCAAACCGCCTTATCCTTATCGACTATACTAACCGTATGTTTATTGGCATGTAACCGCTTTGCCAAAAAATACCCAACCTTGCCGGCTCCTACAATTACTACATACATAATGCCTTCCCTTATTCTTCCAAGCTAAACCGATCTTTTATTTTCTTCAGACTCTCTACTTTTAATATTCCCATAAAAACATCCTTGGGCTTAAGGACCGTGTGCGGCTCCGGGATAAATACCCCGTCAATCCGCCTTATCGCCACTACTAAGAACTCGCCCTCAAGATTTATCTGCCGTATCTGTTTGCCAATAAGGCTGCCTTTGGCTTCGATCTCGATCACCCCAAGATCCTTGGTTTCGATAAGGTAACTTGAAAACCGCCTTTCGATGATCTTATCCCTAAGCATTGCCGCAAATAAAATAGTACCGCTTATAATATCCAGGCCCAAGGATGAATAAATATGCGCCCGCTGTGGGTCATAGACCCTGGCAAAAACCTTAGGCACCTTAAAGATCTTTTTTGCTACCTGCGCGGCTATCAGGTTCGTATTATCCCCGTTTGTGACAGCACAAAAGGCATCTGCCTTTTCAATCCCGGCTTGTTTTAATAACTCCAGGCCGAACCCATTTCCTACCAAGGTGATCCCGTTAAAGGAACCGCTTAATCGGTCAAAAGAAGACGGGTTCTTATCCACAACCACAACATTATGCCCTTCATTGGATAAAAGTTTGGCTAACTCCGAACCAACCCTGCCGCATCCAACAATTATTACATACATACATTGTCCTTTTATATCTACAGGTATCCGGGCTATTTACCCTTTGCTATTTCCACTAACTTTTCAAATGCCTTTATATTGTTCACTGCCAAATCGGCTAATACCTTTCGGTCCAGTTCTACTTTGGCTTTTTTCAAACCACTCATGAACTTGCTATAGGTAATATCCAATTGGCGGCATGCAGCGTTGATCCGGACTATCCAGAGAGCGCGAAAATCGCGTTTCTTGACCCGGCGGTCACGATAGGCGTATACTTCAGCATGCTGCAATGCACGTTTGGCTTGCTGAAACTGTTTACTGCGATCTCCCCAGAAACCTTTCGCTTTTTTTAAAACCCTTTTCTTGCGTCTGCGCGTTGCTACGCTATGTTTAATCTTTGCCATTTCTTCTCCTTATTGTTATTCTTTCATCCTATCCGTAAGGCATGACCCTTTTTAAATATTTTATTTCTTTCGCGCCGCCAAGGATACCGGAATGCCTTAAACGTCGGTTCTTTTTGGTCTTTTTGCTCGTCGAAAGATGACTTTTCCCTCCGGAATGGAATTTTATTTTACCCTTTTTGCTTATCTTGAATCGTTTTGCAACGCCTTTTTTAGTTTTTAGTTTTGGCATTTCTCCTCCTGAACCGGATGTTTTATTTCGGGCCGACCACTAAAGATATCACCCTTCCTTCCAATACGGGATTCTTTTCTATCTGCCCAAAACTTTGTGTATCTAAAATGAATTTATCAATGATCTTTCTGCCCAGATCCAAATGCTCCATTTGCCTGCCGCGGAAGAAAAGATTGATTTTTACTTTATCTTTTTTCTCTAAAAACGCCAGCACCTGCTTCAATTTCGTTTGATAGTCATGCTCGTCGATATTGGGCTTGACGCGAATCTCTTTTAAATGCGTCAGCTTCTGGTGCTTTTTTGCCTCGCGTTCTTTTTTTTCCTGGTCATATTTAAACTTGCTGAAATCAATGATACGGCACACCGGAGGGTTTGCGGTCGGAGCCACCTCCACCAGATCCAAATCGTGCTGCATTGCCAGTTCCTGCGCACGGGAAACCGCCATCACTCCCAGCTGGTTGCCATCAGGGCCGATCAACCTTACTTGTGGAACACGGATCTTTTCGTTAATTCGGATAAATTTGTTTATCGTAACCACCTCCTCTTCTTTTTAAATTAATAATCATTTTTTTTGCGTAAAATTACTGTTTATTATCTATTTCCTCTCGAACTTGCTTTATAAAATCCTCGACCGAAATTACCCCTGTCTCCCCTTTGCCCCTTTTCCTGACCGACAAGGTATTCTGTTTGGCCTCACGGTCACCCACCACCAGGATATATGGCGTCTTTTCCACTTCTGCCTGGCGGATACGCTTATTCAGGGTCTCTGTCGTATCTTCTACCGCGGTCCGGATAGATCGTGCGATTAATTTATTTTTTAACGACTCTACATACTCTTTCAGATTAGCATTCACCGGGACAATCATAACCTGTACCGGAGAAAGCCATAAGGGAAATGCCCCGGCATAATGTTCGGTTAAAGCCCCAACAAACCTCTCTAAACTGCCAAAAATCACACGGTGTAACATGATCGGCTGTTTAGAAAGTCCGTCTGGCCCCACATATTCCAGATTAAAACGCTTAGGCAGGGCAAAATCGCATTGAATAGTAGCGCACTGCCATTTTCTTTTTAAGGCATCCTTTAATTTAATATCGATCTTGGGACCGTAAAAGGCGCCGTCACCGGCATTTATTTCATAAGTAAGCCCTTTTTCATTAAGGGCTTCCTCCAGGCTTGAAGTGGCCTTTTGCCAATCATCATCCGAGCCAATATATTTTTCCGGGCGGGTACTTAATTCAATGCCAACATCAGTAAAGCCGAACACCTTCATCGTATCAAAAACAAAATCGATTACCCCCTTAATCTCGTCTTTAAGTTGTTCCGGAAGACAAAAGATATGCGCGTCATCCTGGGTAAAGCCCCTTACCCGCAAAAGCCCGTGTAAAACCCCGGCTTTTTCATGGCGATAAACCGTGCCCAACTCGAAGAACCTTAAAGGAAATTCCTTGTAGCTCCTGGTTTTTGATTTATAGATCAAGATATGCCCCGGGCAATTCATCGGCTTCAAGACAAACTCTTTCTCCTCGATCTTCAAGGTATACATATTATCCCGATAATAATCGTAATGCCCAGATGTCTTCCAAAGCCCAGCCTGCATAATATGCGGAGTGACTACTATCTGATAACCCCTTTTTAGATGCTCTTGCTTTTCGTAATCCTCGATCAAGGTGCGCAAGAACGCCCCCTTGGGTTGATAAAACACAAGCCCGGCGCCTGCCTCTTCATGATAGATATCAAAAAGTCCCAATTGAGGGCCTAATTTACGATGATCCCTTTTTTTAGCTTCTTCCAGGTTATTTAAATACTCATCCAGCTCTTTTTGCGTATCAAAACATGTTCCGTATATCCTCTGCAGCATCGGGTTAGTTTCGATCCCATGCCAATAAGCCCCGGCAACAGATAATAATTTAAAGGCCTTGATCTGGGATGTGGATTTTACATGCGGACCCCGGCAGAGATCGGTAAAATCAGAACCGGTCGTATAAATAGATACGGTCTCATCTGCCAGTGAATTAATGAGATCTATTTTATATGTTTCATTTAAGCCGTCGAACAAAGCCAGGGCCTCTTTTTTATTCAATTCTTTACGGACAAAAATCTCGTCGCGGTCAATAATCTGGCGCATCTTCTGCTCAATTCTGGCCAGATCCGCATCCGTAAAAGGCTCTTTCTTATCAAAATCGTAATAAAAACCGTCTTCTATAGAAGGACCGATCCCGAGTTTTACCTCCGGCCAAAGCGCCTTTACCGCCTTAGCCATGATGTGCGAACACGAGTGCCTTAAAGTTTCCATATCCATCATAGCTCACTCACAAAGATCTTATCCGAAATAAGGTTTTGTTTTTGTAACTTATGAAAAAATAGCGGGTAGTAGCGGATAGATGGTTTCAACTGGCCGATTACCTTACCCTGTTCATCGATTTTATCAAGCCGGAAAAGGAACAGGTCATTAAAGGCGATCTCTTCCCGGTCCAATCCGCGAATCTCCGTCATATAGGTGATTTTGCGAGAACCATCCTGCATACGGTCCAAATGGACGATCAAATGTATGGTGGAAGCGATCAATTTTCTTACATCCCAAAGCGGCAGATTTATCCCCGACATAAGGATCATCGTTTCCAGGCGAGAAATAACCTCTCTGGGAGAATTGCCATGAATAATGCCAATGGTCCCGGTATGGCCGGTCGCCATGGCCTGAATCATATCAATAGCCTCGGCGCCTCTAACCTCCCCTACGACCAAGCGATCAGGGGCCATACGCAAGGCGTTGCGGATCAGATCCCTCAAACTAACGCCTCCTTTGCCATCACGGTCAGCCGTACGGGTCTCCAGGGATATCACGTTTTCCTGTTGCATTTTTAATTCCGCGGCATCCTCTACCGTAATCACTCTTTCATTCGGCGCGAAATAAGCAGAGAGCATTTGCAAGGCTGTGGTTTTACCTACACCGGTGCCTCCGGAAAAAAGAATATTTATCTTGCCTTTAATGCAGGCGATCAACAACTCGGCAGCCTTAGCATTAAGCGTACCCAATTTAACCAGATCTTCCAGGCTCGTGATCGTCTTAGAGAATTTTCGGAAAGTGACCGACACCCCGAATCTTGACATAGGGGGGATGATGGTATTAACACGGGTCCCGTCTTCAAGGCAGACATCGGCATAAGCAACATCCTTATCTATCCTTTTACCGCGCGGCTCATACATCTTTGCCACCATTTTCATAATTTCTTCGTCACTGGAAAAAGAAACGCCTGTAAGCTCCTTTTTCCCGTTTTTCTCGGCAAAAACTTTTTTCGGGCCATTGACCGTGATCTCGGATATCTCCGGATCATCCATTAATTTTTGTAACGGCCCCAAATCGTTCACCTTATCCATACTGCACGCCTTTCATATATTCTGGTGGGCCCATGAGGACTTGAACCTCAGACCTTTGCGATGTCAACGCAACGCTCTAACCAACTGAGCTATGAGCCCAAACTTTAAAATATAGAGTTTTGGTTCTTAGCTCATAGCTCATAGTAAAAACTTTACTATAAGCCATGAGCCAATTCATGGGCAAGGAGGGAGTTGAACCCTCACGACCTTACGGCCAAAGGATTTTAAGTCCTTCGTGTATGCCATTCCACCACTTGCCCTCGAGCACAATGATCTTGCTCCGGCGAAACCGCAATTTTAAAATCTGCCGCCGGCGATTTGAGAGGCGGCAGAAAATCGCGCGTGAAATATTCAAGGCGACGAGCGGATTCGAACCGCTGTATAGTTGTTTTGCAGACAACTGCCTTGCCACTTGGCTACGTCGCCAAACCTATAAGCTATAGATACTTTTTTACTTCTTTTACAATCACATCTATCGGAGCCAAGCAGCCTATTCCTTGCTTACCACAAACAAGCGCGCCTTCCACTGGAGCGCAAAATTTATACCCTGCCCCTTCGAGTTTTCTTATATTCGCCTGCGTAATTTTATTTTTATACATGTTCGCATTCATTGCCGGACAAAACAAAACCGGCGCAGTAGTCGCACTGATAAGGCAAGTCAAAAGGTCATCGCATATGCCGTTAGCGACTTTGCCGATAATATTAGCGGTCGCCGGAGCCACTAAAACCAAATCGGCTTTTTCTGCCAAGGAAATATGCTCTATCTGCCAAGGATCCGGCGAATCGAACATCCCCCGATACACCTTGTTCCCTGTAAGGCTCTGAAAAACTATCGGACGGATCAACTCTTCGGCAGAAGCAGTTTCAACCGCGATCACTTGAACCCCTTCTTTCCGGAGCTTGCGGATAATATCGCAGGATTTGTAAATCGCAATGCTTGCAGTTAAACCTAAAATAACCGTTTTTTCTTTCGCCATCTATCCTCTTTTAAGAAGCCTTTAGTTTTTTGGCCGTCACAAAACCCGCGGCTATCTCATAAAGAGCTATGGTTGAGGGTTTCATCGATGCATCCACATTAACCATTTTAGGCTGGCCTTCGGCAATTTCCAGGGCCCTTTTAGACGACAAAATAACTAACTTATAAACCGAGTATCCGCTCTTATCCAATAATTTTTCGATTGGCACATAGCCCATGCTTACCTTCCTTTTTGATATTTTCAACGATGATACGCTTGAGTTCCTGCACCCCTAAGTCTAAATCCTGATTAACTAGAGAATAATCATATTGCCGCGCAGAAGAAATTTCCTGCTGCGCTAAACCTAAACGCTGCGATATCTCTTCATGGGCGGTCTTATGGCAACGATTCCTGATACGGCTATGCAAAACATCTATAGACGGCGGCTCGACAAAAATCGTCCGGGTATTTCTGGGGTACAGCTTTTTTATCTTCCTGGCTCCCGCCAGATCCAGGCACAGGATTACATTCCCGCCGTATTTTAGTTGATTCTCAACAAAATCCTTGGGCGTGGCGTAATAATACCCTAAATACCTGGTCCATTCAAGAATTTTTTTTGCTTTTCGTTCTTCGTTAAACTGTTTTTCGGTGATAAAAAAATAATCCTTTTTATTCCGCTCCTTCGACCTTTTATGCCTGGTGGTCAATGAAATGGAATGCACCAATATCTTGCGCAAAGATCTATCGCGTAAGAGGCGTTTAACCAAAGTGGTCTTTCCTGACCCTGAAGGCCCGGAAATCACAAAAATCTTCCCAGGCAAAACCTCTTTTTTCCCATCTCGGCATTTGGCTGTCACCCTTTGCTCCCGGCTAAACTAAAATCCCTCGATAAATACTGGCCTGCCTGCTACTCTATGTTCTGCGCCTGTTCCCGGATCTTTTCAATATGGCTTTTCATTTGCACCCCTCGAGCGGAGATTAGGGTATCGCATGACTTAGCCCCGATAGTATTTGCCTCCCGCTGCATCTCCTGGGCAATAAAATCCAGCTCCTTGCCGACCGGCGCTTTTTGCGAAAGTTTATGCAACAAATTTTTAATGTGATACTCCAGGCGATCGATCTCTTCTGTAATATCGGCGTTTTTTAAAAAGCTTGCTCGTTCCTCGTCCGAAATAATCTCCGCGGATTTTGTCTGCATTACCTTTTTAAACCGTGCCTTTAGCGCGGTTAACTCTCGACTCAACTCCTGCGCGCGCTTTTTTAAAATTACTTCAAGCGCCCGGCCTTCTTTCTGCCGCATCTTTACCAAATCATCTAACGCCGCCAGCAATAAATTCTTTATCCGCGGCCAAACAGCCGCTTTATCCGCCTCGGCCTCGGAAACGATTAATACTCCGGGCAGCCGAATCAAGGTATCCAGCGTAACCGTATTCTCCATACGGAATTTCTTTTGCACCCCCTTCAGAGAAAAAATATACTTCCTTAAAACCGATTCATTAATGGAAATATTTTCCTTTTGCGGGGCGGAAATATTCACCACGCAGGTTACCCTGCCTCTCTTCAGCCGCGCTTCGATCTCTTTACGGATCTTATCCTCTATAGATAAAAATCCATCCGGCAAATGTAAAACCGCTTCTAAGAATTTATGGTTGGTGCTCTTTAACTCCACACTGATCTTGCCGGCACGGCTATCTTTCTCATGCCTGCCGCCAAACCCAGTCATACTTTTTATCATACAAATCCTTTCACTACGCCCAAACCTTGATTTTCCTTTTCTCTTCCACGATATCTTTGTGCGGATATAAATCAATGATGATCTCCTCGGGAGTAAACCATAATTTTATCTCCCGCTCCGCCTCTGTTGGATCAGAAGAAACATGGATCACATTCTCATAAACCCCTGCGGTGGTGATCCTGCCGTAGGACCCGCGGATAGTTGTTGATTCTGCTTCTTCGGGATTAGTCGCTCCGGCAAGCTCTCGGCACTTTTTAATCGCGTCTTCTCCATAATACACTAACGCCATTACTTTACGCCGGTCGTGTAATTCTCCGCGAATATATTTTATAATATCTTCAAAAAACGGCTTGTCTTTAAGGTGCTTGTAATGTTCCACGGCCAAATCCCTGCTTACCCGGTTCATGCTTGCAGCTACTATCTCCAGTTTTGTTTCCGAAAGCCTGGTAAGGATATTGCCGGTCAAAGATTTCTTTAATCCATCGGGCTTGATCAAAATCAACACTGCCTGGTTCATGTTTTTGCGCCTCCTCTAAGTATATTTAAGACTCTCTCTAAATCTTCTTTTGAAAAGAATTCGATCTGGATATTCCCCCGCTTTTTATTTTTACTAATACGCACCTTGGTTGCCAAAATATGCTGTAATTCCTCTTCGATAACAGCAACATACGGATCCACCGATGATTGAGATGCCCTATGCTTCACGACCTTTGGCCTTTGCATTTTGATTAAATTCTCTAACTCTCTTACCGACAATCCTTTAGACACACTTTCATGTGCTAATCTTCTCTGCTCATTAGGGTCGGCGACTTCCAATAAAGCGCGACCATGGCCAAAGGATATCCTGCCGCTGCGCACATCATCTTGGATCTCCTGAGGAAGTTTAAGCAGACGCAATGTATTTGCTACCAAAGAACGCGACTTCCCTAATACCTCGCTTACTCTATCCTGGGTTAAATTAAATTTATCGATCAAATACTGATACGCCCGTGCTTCTTCAATGGCATTGAGCTCTTGCCTTTGAATATTCTCAATTAAAGCTATTTCTAGAGAATCTTGGTCTTCTACATTTTTTACAATAGCCGGGATCTCCTCGATATTTAAGGTTGTGGCTGCGCGAAGCCTACGCTCTCCAGCGATCAATTCATAATCTTCCCCTTTTCTTCGCACTAATATTGGCTGAATTACGCCTTTTTCCTTTATAGATTGGGTTAGATCCTCTAAACCTTGTGGATCAAAATCTTCTCTGGGCTGGAAAGGATTTGGTTTAACCTGATTGATCTTGAGAAACACTATATTCTCTCCAACAATTTCGCCTTTTTCTGGGATCAAAGCATTAATGCCTTTACCCAAAGCTTTTCTCTCCATTATTTATCTCCTAACCCAGGTTCTATCTCCTGATTTCTCTTAGATAAAATGTCCAAACTGGAAATGTCCAAACTAATCCCAAGAATCTCTCCAACCAATTCTTCATACTTCTTTGCCCCGATAGAATCTTTATCATATAGCAATATCGGCCTACCATAACTCGGAGCCTCTGTCAGGCGTATATTACGAGGAATAACAGTTTTATAAACTTTTTCTTTAAAAAAATTACTTACTTCTTGGACAACTTCTTTAGTTAAATTCGTACGAAAATCGGCCATAGTCAACAATACGCCTTCTATTTCTAAACCCGCATTTAGATTATCTCTTATTAGCTTTACTGTATTCATCAATTGAGTAACACCTTCTAATGCATAATACTCACATTGAACCGGGACTAACACTGAATCCGCGGCACAAAGAGCATTGACGGTTAAAAGTCCCAATGATGGCGGCGAGTCAATTATTATAAAATCGAATTCTTCTTTTATCTTCGCTAAAGCCTTTTTCAATCGGTATTCTCTACCCATGACACTAACTAACTCTACTTCTGCTCCAGTGAGATCTAAATTAGCCGGAGAGACAAAAAAACCCTTTATATCGGTAGGTTGTAAAGTATCTCGAACGTCAAAGTCTTCTAAGAGTATATGGTAGGTGCTTTTTTTAATATTATGCTTATTAATTCCAGAACCGCTAGTAGCATTCCCTTGGGGATCTAAATCTATTAGCAAAGACTTTTTACCTGCCGCCGCAAAATACGATGCCAGGTTAATTGCGGATGTGGTTTTACCGGTACCGCCTTTTTGATTGCAAATTGCGATAGTTTTACCCATTATTTTATTAACATAATGTTTCACGTGGAACATCGCTGGTCATGTTTTTTCACCATGTTTCACGTGGAACATTGTATAATTATATCCCTGAAGCCTATGATACCATATAAAATGGCCGCAGAAAAGAATTACAAGCTGCTTACCCTGATTTTTGCGGGCTTAGCCCCAGCCATTCCAAATAACCCTTTTTCTTCTTCAGAAAGAACTTCGACTTTTACCTTTTCTCTGGGTAGCTTTAATTCATGGAGGGCTTTTTTAATAGCCGCCTCTACTGTTTTATCTTCGACCTCGATCCGTATTTTTTTTGTCATTTTGCCTTATTGGTTCGCACTTGGAATATCGCCATCAATAAGCTATTAACCATCCAATATAAAACTAATCCTGATGGCATTTGATAAAAGATAAACCCGAACATTATCGGCATAATAATCAACATCATCTTTTGTTGTTCGGCATATTCACTGTTGGTAGCAGCCATAGAAAATTTCTGCTGTAAAAACATAATAATGGCCATTAATATAGGAAGAATATTAAAAGCATTGCCAATTAGAGGCAGTGATTTGGAGAAAACGATCAATCTATCTGGTTCGGATAAATCCTTAATCCAAAGGAAATCGGCGCCTTTAAGGGCAACGGAACGCATCAAGGCTTGATAAAGCGCAAAAAATACAGGCATTTGCAATAACAGCGGCAAGCATCCTCCTAAAGGATTTACTTTATGTTCCTTATAAAGGGCGAGTGTTTCTTTGTGCATTCTCTGCGGATTGTCTTTATAGGTTTTTTTCAAAGCTTCTATGCGGGGCTGTAAAGCTTGCATTTCTTTCATAGATCGCATCTGCTTAAGGCTTAATGGAAAGAGTAGGAAATAAATAGCGATGCTAAGAATTATAATTGCTACACCCCAATTATGTACAATATTATAAAATAAACCTAATAATTGTAAAAGAATTTGGGAAATTAAATCAAAAAAACCGTAATTAATAATCCCCACCCAGGCGGGATTAGCGGAACGAATTACCTTTAAATCTTGTGGCCCCAGATAGATATGAAATTTATGCTGTAAAACTGCTCCGGGGTCCAATGTGCTTTTATCCATATTTAATATTACTTCGGCTTCTTTATCCGTTGTTTTTCTAATCATTACTGTAGCATTGTCTAAGTCAGTTTGGACAATATTACAGAAATATCGATCCCTCAATCCGACATATTCAGTTTGGACATATTTGGCGTCTTTATTTGTAGCTATTCGTGATGTTTTGCCGTCAGAAGCTACCACAATGTCTTTAAACCGCGCCTCAACCGGATCACTTTTAAAGTCGACACTCCCTAAAATCAAAGGATAGTCGATAATTATCGGCGAAGATGATACGTTCCGGATTAAAATGTTCAAGTCTATGGAATAATTAGAGTTATGAAAAATAAACTCTTTCTTAATCTCTTTAGTTTTATCTTTATAAACAAAATTAATTCCTTTAGAAGTTATATTTTCTGGCGTAAAAACAAGGCTTTTGTCTATTAAGCCATAGCCGTTCTTTAGTGTAAACCTATGCGAGAGATATGGTTTGAAAATGATTTCTTTTATAGCGGCACGTGGTGCGACAAAAATAACCTCGAAATTCTTCTGCAAATACGAAACTGTGGGCAGGGATGTTTCCTCCGGCGCAAGCTCGCTATCTGCTAAAACGGGCTTCGGCGTTACCAAGGATTCTTGAGGCACACTGATTGTGGGTGCTGGCGGTTTAGGAACCATAGCCGACCAAATAACCAGAATTAACATTGAAAATGCTATGGCTAAAATTAACCGTTTTTCCATGATTTTTACTCCGTTCTAAGATGTTTAAGATACTTATCAGCTATATCACCGGATCATACCCTGATTTGCCTGAAAAAGGATGGCATTTCAGCAGGCGCATCAACGCCTTACCCCAGCCTTTCAAAAAGCCATATCTGGATAGCGCCTCCATGGCGTATTCCGAGCAGGTGGGCGAAAACCGGCAGCAATCAGGCATAACCGGGCGAATATATTTTCGATAGAAACAAATGGCCTTTATCGATGCTTTTTTCAACATTAACCGCAAAGTTTTTTTCTGCCCTTTTGTCGTCGGCGGGATAAAGTTGCCCGGCCCGCCTTAGTGGCCATTTTGACTAAGAATCCATGCTTGCGTTTACCAGCGATATTGGTTGGTGTCGTAAGATGCTTTTTCATTTCTTTAGCTCCTTGATCTGTTTGTCCGCCAAAAAAACACACCCCTATTGTCGAAGAGAAAAAGAGTTCTGGCGACATTAATGTATAATAGGTTGTAATTATAACACAAACTTAAATATAGTCAATACAACAATTTAACTTTTTCCTTCAAGAGTCCTGGCTGGCTGACAATGCGATAGCAATAATTAAGCCGCCCCTGGTTTTCCTTGACTCTAACCAAAAATCTTGTATAATTAATGGCGCTTAACTTTTTTGCTTGCAAGGAATTTATTGCCTGCTATAATGTTTCCACAGAGTTATCCCCGATGTGCATAATTTGTGGATATGTCTTGGCGAGACCTGGAATTTGTGGCAAAATCAACTTGAAAAACCTTTATACCGGGGTAAGATAATCTGTGGATATCTTTCCGGGAAGGACATTTTGTGGACATACATACCTTATGGGAAAAAGTCAGTGCCCAGATAAAAGAAAATATCGGCAAAACACCCTTTGAGACCTGGATTCTGCCTTTAAAGCCTACGCTGGAGAATGAAACCAGCTTGATCGTGGAAGCGCCGGATGCTTTCTTCAGAGACTGGGTAGAAAAACATTATAAACAGCTTATTCAGGAAACCGTCAGAAATTTAACTAAAAAGGCGGTTATTGTAACCCTGGGGTCCGCGGATCAGGATAAGAACGTTTCGATAGAAAATACCTCCGTGCATCTTCCTGGGCCAGCTTCCGAAACCAATTTTTGCTCTAATCTGAACCCCCGGTATACTTTTGAAAACTTTGTTGTTGGTGCATCGAACCGGCATGCACATGCGTATTCACTGGCGGTTGCGGAGTCGCCGGCTAAAACATACAATCCTTTATTTATCTATGGCGCCGCGGGTTTAGGGAAAACCCATTTAATGCAGGCGATCTGCCATAAGATTAAGAGCCACAATCAGCCGGTCAAAATCTGTTATATGCCTTCGGAAAGATTCACTACCGAGTTAATCGAGGCCATCCAGCACCACTCCACATCCAAATTCCGTCAAAGATACCGGAACATGGATGTTTTAGTGATCGACGATATCCATTTTATTGCCGGCAAAGAATCAACCCAAGAAGAATTCTTCCACACATTCAACGCCCTGCATGATGCCCATAAACAAATTATCCTTTGTTCCGACCGGCCGCCACGTGAAATCTCCAACCTGCAGGATAGGTTGGTATCGAGATTCAGCTGGGGGTTAAGCACAGATATACAGCCTCCGGATTTTGAAACCAGGATCGCAATACTAAAGAAAAAAATTGAACGCGAACCGGTGACTGTGCCGGAAGATGTCATTTATTTTATCGCGCAATTGATCAAAACCAATATCCGGGAACTGGAAGGGGCATTAGTCCGTATTATCGCGTATTCCTTATTAGAAGAAAAGGTTATTAATTTAGATCTGGCGAAAGATGTGTTAAAAGACCTGTTGCGAGAACCAAAAAAATTAATCACGGTTGATTTTATACAGCGTTGTATTGCGGAAGAATTTGGAATATCCTTACAGGACCTGAAAAACAAACGCCGCAATAAAACAGTGGTTTTTCCCAGACAGATAGCCATGTATATCAGCCGGGAATTAACCGATCTTTCTTTGCCGGAAATAGGGGCTTTTTTTGGAGGAAAGGACCACACAACTGTTTTACACGCATATAATAAAATAAAAGAGGGTTTGGAAAAAGACGAGGTTTTAAAAAACCGGATTACCCGGGTTATTCAAGGACTTCGGCAGTAATACCAAAGATATCCACAAATAAATACTTAAGTAAATATAGTTATTTAAACAGGTTAAAAACTTTTAAACAGAAACAAAACCACTATTACTACCAATACTATATAGTTTTTTTATACCATTTAATTAATAATAATAGGGAGGGAAAATGAAGTTTAAAGCAGATAAAGAAATTTTAGTTGGCGGAATACAAATAGTACAAAATGTCATTACTCCAAAATCAGCATTACCAATACTTTCTAACATATTAATTGAAACTTTTCAAGATAAATTAAGGTTAACCGCAACGGATTTAGATATAGGTATAACCTGTTTAATCCCTGTTAATATCCTGGAGACAGGAGCGATAACCATTCCCGCTAAAAGGTTTAGCGATATTATCCGTGAATTACCCAGTAATGAGATAGTGGTTAATACAAAGAAAAATAATCAGGTAAATATTGAAACAGAATTATGTCAATTTAAAATTATGGGGTTAGGAAAAGAAGAGTTTCCCAAACTCCCAGAATTTAAAGATAAAGAAATTATTAAGTTGGACCAAGGGGTATTAAAAACCATGCTAGGGTTAACAGCCTTTGCTGTTTCTTTTGATGAGACTAGGTATATTTTAAACGGGATCCTTTTTAAAATCGAAAAAAATACTTTAACCCTGGTTGCTACTGATGGTAAAAGGTTGGCAGTTGTAGAGAGAAAAATCCAGCAAGGTTTTGAGAAAGCAGTTAATATTATTATACCTATTAAGACTATTCAAGAGTTAAACCGGAACTTAAAAGATTCCGGGGAATTATCAATATTGTTGGGTAGTAACCAGGCACTTTTTGATTTAGGTCAAGTAGTGGTGATCTCCCGGCTGATTGAGGGGGAATTCCCGGATTTTAGGCAGGTTATTCCCGCAGTTTCAGAGAATAAATTCAGTATTGAGAGGGAACAATTCCTTTTGGCGGTAAAGCGCGCGGCTCTTCTTTCTACTCCGGATTATCAGGCGGTTAAGTTGGAAGTATTTAAGGATAAATTGGTGGTTTCTAAATCCACTCCGGATATAGGAGAATCACGGGAAGAGGTTAAAGTGGAATACCGTGGCAAGGAGATGATTATTGGTTTTAATCCGAATTATCTGATTGATGTCTTAAAAAATCTATCGGAAGAAAAGATTAATTTTGAATTGACGGATAGTGAAAAACCCGGCGTTATCCGTGTGGATGATTATACTTATATTGTTCTGCCGATGCGGCTTGGTTAATATGGAAGAGATCAAAGAAACGGTTAAAAAACTGTTGGGAGATTTAAAAGCAAAAAATACAGGGTTATTTACCGACGATCCAGAAAATTTATTAAAAAAAGTTCTTGCCAAACAAGCCTTTGAGCATATAAAATTGTATACTTTTAGGAATGGCATTTTAAATATTGCGGTAGATTCTTCTACCTGGTTGTATTATTTAAGCCTGCAAAAAAAAGAGTTGTTGAAAAAGATGCACGGATTAACCGATAAGGTAAGAGATATCCGTTTTTCTTTGGGGGAATAAAGGTGTTAGAGAAAAAAGCCGATACAGAAAAAGCGCAAAATCCAAAAAACGAACAGGTGTTAAAAGACCGCCCGTATGATGCAACGACTATCCAGGTTTTAGAAGGAGTAGAAGCAGTAAGAAAACGTCCGGCGATGTATATCGGGGATACCGGTGTACGCGGATTGCATCATCTGGTTTATGAAGTGGTCGATAACAGCGTAGATGAAGCCTTGGCCGGGCATTGCGACACGATTGCTGTTGTGATAAATTCAGACGGTAGTGTCAGTGTTATCGATAACGGCCGGGGTATCCCTGTGGATATCCACAAGACGGAAAAAAAACCGGCTGTCGAGGTAGCTTTGACTACGCTGCATGCCGGCGGGAAATTCGATCACCGGGTATATAAAGTTTCCGGCGGGTTGCATGGTGTGGGTGTCAGCGTGGTCAATGCCCTTTCCGATTGGCTGGAAGTCGAGGTTAAAAGAGAAGGCAAGATCCATCATCAAAGGTATGAGCGAGGCCGGACGGTTTCTAAACTGGCGGTGATCGGTAAAAGCAGCGCTACCGGGACCAAGGTCACTTTTAAACCGGACAAGACAATTTTTAGCACCGTAGAATTTTCTTACGATACTCTTTCACAGCGCCTTAGGGAGCTGGCTTTTTTAAATAAGGGGCTGAAGATAAAGATCGCTGATGAGCGTACAGAAAAAGAGGCGGTATTTGAATTCAATGGCGGGATTGTTTCTTTTGTGGAGCACTTGAACAAAAACAAAACACCTCTGCACAATAAAGTGGTGCATTTCGAAAAAACCCTTGACAACGTGATTTTAGAGGTAGCATTACAATATAATGACGGTTATGCCGAGACCTTGTTTTCCTTCGCTAATAATATTAATACCGTTGAAGGCGGGACACATCTTTCCGGTTTTAAATCCGGCTTGACTCGCGCGATTAACCAGTACGCTAAAGCCAAGAATTTGTTAAAAGGAGAAATTAATATTAGCGGGGAGGATGTTCGTGAAGGATTGACTTGTGTTATCAGCGTGAAAATCCCCAATCCGCAATTTGAAGGCCAGACCAAAACCAAATTAGGCAATTCCGAGGTCGAAGGATGGGCAGCGTCCTCTACCTTGGACGCTTTAAATGAATATTTTGAGGAAACGCCTTCGGTTGCCAATAAAATTATCGACAAGGTTATTGTTGCCTCTCGGGCACGGGAGGCTGCACGTAAGGCTAGGGAGTTGACCCGGAGGAAAGGAGCCCTGGAAGGTGCAGGGTTGCCGGGGAAATTGGCCGACTGTTCGGAAAGGGACGCTGCATTATGCGAGTTATATATTGTGGAGGGTGATTCAGCCGGTGGTTCCGCTAAGCAGGGCAGAGATCGTCGGTTCCAGGCAATTTTACCGATCAAAGGTAAGATTCTAAATGTAGAAAAAGCCCGCCTGGATAAAATATTGTCCAATGAAGAAATACGTACTATTATTACTGCCTTGGGTACGGGAGTAGGAGAGGAATTCGATATTTCTAAACTGCGCTATAATAAATTGATCTTGATGGCAGATGCTGATATCGATGGTTCCCATATACGTACGTTACTGTTAACGTTATTATATCGGCAACTGCCTAAATTAGTGGAAGGAGGGCATATCTATATTGCCCAACCACCTTTGTATAAGATCAAACGAGGGCAAAGAGAAGAGTATATTCAAACCGAACAACAGATGAATGCTTTGTTATTGGATTTAGGCCGGGAGGGGAATAAATTTACCAGGCTGAAAGACAAAGAGGTTTTTACAGATAATCAGTTTAAAGAGGTATTGACTTTATTGGTAGAATTGGCGAGGATCGGGAAGAATCTAGAGAAAAAGGGAGTGAATTTTATAAAATATCTTAGTTTTTCAAACCCTAAGACCAAAAAGATGCCGGTTTATAGGGTTAAAGTGGATGGAAAAGAGCATTTTCTTTCTTCTGATAAGGAGTTGGCCGATTTTACCGATAAAGAGGAAAATGCCGATGTTTTAGAGTTATTTGAAGCCCAAGAGATCGAGCAAATAGCTGGTAAATTGGAAAAACAAGGCTTGAGCATCTCAAATTATAGTACCGAAGAGGCTATAGTTCAGCCTTCCGCAGAAAGCAAAAAGAGCAAGCCCCTTTTTCGTATAAGCAATGAAAAAGAGAATATTGATTTTTTCAGCCTCAAAGAAGTCTTGGAGCATATCCAAAAATCTTCTATTAAGGGGATGCATTTGCAGAGGTATAAAGGTTTGGGGGAAATGAATCCTCACCAGCTTTGGGAGACCACTATGGACCCGGAGAGACGAACGACTTTGCAGGTAATGTTGGAGGATGCGGTAGAGGCGGATAAAATGTTTACGGTGCTGATGGGGGATCAGGTTGAACCGCGCCGGGAATTCATTGAGAATTATGCCCATCAGGTGAAGAATTTGGATGTTTAAGGGTTTGGTTTTAACCTTTCAGAAAAAGAGATAAAAATGTATACGCGAAACGAAAAGATCATGCCGATATATATAGAGGATGAGGTCAAAGACGCATATCTTAATTATGCGATGAGCGTCATTGTTGGCCGGGCCCTGCCTGATGTGCGGGACGGTTTAAAACCCGTGCATCGCAGGATACTTTATGCGATGCAGGAATTAAATCTTGACCACTCCAAGCCTTATAAAAAATGTGCCCGTATCGTAGGGGAGGTTCTGGGTAAGTACCACCCCCATGGGGATGTAGCGGTATATGATACTTTGGTCAGAATGGCGCAGGATTTCTCATTGCGGTATCCCTTAGTCGACGGCCAGGGTAATTTTGGTTCGGTCGACGGGGATTCTGCCGCAGCCATGCGTTATACCGAAGCAAGGCTTTCTGCCATCGCCAATGAAATGCTGACAGATATAGATAAAGAGACTGTAAACTTCGGGCCTAATTTTGATTCTTCTTTACAGGAACCGTTGCTTTTACCGGCGGCCTTGCCAAATCTTTTAGTCAATGGCTCCAGTGGTATTGCCGTAGGCATGGCAACAAATATCCCCCCGCACAATTTAAATGAGGTGGCGGATGCGATAATTTATCTTTTAGATAATTCTGCCGCAGAGATCAAGGATTTGATCAAGCACATCAAGGGTCCGGATTTTCCCACAGGGGGAGTAATTTGCGGTAAAGGTGGGATCAAAGACGCCTATATGACGGGCAGGGGCAAGCTTACGGTACGGGCCAAGGCAACGGTAGAGCGGCAAAAAAACAATAAAGATCTTATTGTGATCACGGAAATCCCTTATCAGGTGCAGAAATCCGGGATCATTGAAAACATCGCCAGTCTGGTAGATGAAAAAAAGATCGAAGGCATTTCTGATGTCCGGGATGAATCGGATAAAGACGGGATGCGGATTGTTGTTGAGCTGAAACGGGATGTGGAATCACAGATCATTTTAAACCAGCTTTTCAAGCACACCCAGCTGGAAAGCACCTTTGGGATCATTATGCTGGCCCTGGTAGAAAACCGCCCCCGGGTTTTGAATTTGCGGCAGATCCTCGATGCCTATATTATGCACCGCAAGGTGATCATTCGCAGAAGGACTCAATTCGAATTAGATAAAGCTCTTAAGCGGGCGCATATCCTGGAAGGATTGAAGATCGCTTTGAAATTTATCGATCAGATCATCAAAGTGATCAAAACCTCCAAGAATACCGAGAATGCCAAAGAGCGGTTGATGAAAGAATTCGAACTTTCAGAGATCCAGGCGCAGGCGATATTGGAGATGCAACTGCAGCGGTTGACCGCGCTGGAAAGAGATAAAATCGAAGCCGAATATCTCGAGCTTTTGAAAAAGATCGAAGCCTGCCGGGCAATACTGGCTTCCGAAAAAAAGATCGAGGGGATCATAAAAGATGAATTGACGCTGATCAAAGAGAAATATGGTGATCCTCGACGTACGGATATTGTTGCAGAGGTTGAGGAGTTAGAGGTTGAGGATCTGATCGCCGAAGAAGATGTGGTGGTAACTATCAGCCACGCAGGATATATCAAGCGCCTGCCGGTAAGCGCCTATCGTAAACAAAAACGCGGAGGTACCGGATCCAGCGGGGCGGAGGTGAAAGATGAGGACTTTATAGAACACCTGTTTGTCGCTTCTACCAAGGATTACCTGTTAATTTTTACGGATAAAGGCCAGGTGCATTGGCTTAAAGTTTATGAGATCCCGCAGGCCAGCCGTATTTCTAAAGGCAAGGCAATAATTAACTTGATAGAAATGGAATCCGGAGCTAAAATAAGCTCTACCATCCCGGTTAAAGAATTTTCCCCGGACAAGTATTTGGTGATGGTAACGCGTCAAGGCCAGATTAAGAAGACCCGGCTGGATGCTTACGGTAACCCGCGCAAGGCAGGAATTATCGGGATCACTTTGGATAAAGGGGATGAATTGATCGGCGTTGAGCTTACCGACGGTAGCCTGGAGTTATTAATTGCCACCAGGCAGGGAAAAGCGATTCATTTCCCGGAGATGAAGGTGAGGGATATGGGGCGGGCGGCACACGGAGTGCGCGCCATTTCCTTGGATAAAAAAGACGCTGTGATCGATATGGTGCTGGCTAAAAAAGAAGCGTCTATATTGACGGTCACCGAGCTTGGTTTTGCTAAAAGGACCCCGATAGAAGAGTATCGCTTGACCAGCCGCGGCGGTAAAGGAATCATTAATATAAAAGTTACCGAGAAAAACGGGGCAGCGGTTAATCTCAAAGCGGTAAGCGATAATGATGAATTGATGGTTATTACGCAAAACGGTATGTTCTTGCGCTGTGCGATCAAAGATATACGTACAACCGGCAGGTCTGCTCAAGGGGTGCGGTTGATAAAGCTGCAGGACAAAGACAGGGTTTCTTGTGTCGCCCCGGTGATCGCCGAGGAAGAATAGATCCGTCCCCATCGTCTAGCCTGGTCTAGGACAAGAGCTTTTCAAGCTCTCGACCGGGGTTCAAATCCCCGTGGGGACATAAATAAGGTAGGACAAGAGCTTTTTCCCGCTCCGGCAGTTTTGAGGAGATGAGCGGGATCCCGCATCAGGTATTTAAGCAGCGGGATGCGGGACAAGCTCTCGACCGGGGTTCTCCCGCCTAAAGCGCGGGATTAATTCGGCCAAATAACTTACGTTCATTCGCTGCGCTCATTCCGTAAGTTATGGCCTCATTAAAAATCCCCGTGGGGACATAAATAATTAGCATGTTTTTGGTGTTCTGGCGAATGGAGCAGGATAATCATGTGTGGAATCGTCGGATATGTCGGACATCGTTTAGCTGCAGGACTTCTTTTGGACGGGTTAAAAAGATTGGAATACCGCGGATATGATTCCTGCGGGATGGTCACCTACATAGATAAAAAAAAAGCCCTTTCTTCAAGAAAACTTCCCGGAAAAGTTAAAAAATTAGAAACACTTCTTAAGTCTAAACCGCTTGCTGGTAGTATCGGCGTAGGACATTGCCGTTGGGCTACTCATGGAGCCCCTAATCAGATTAATGCCCACCCCCATTTGGATTGCCACGGCACGATCGGCCTGGTACACAACGGAATTATAGAAAACCATTCTAAAATAAAAAAAGAGTTGATTCAAGAGGGGCACAGGTTTTTAAGCCAAACCGATACAGAGGTCATTGTTCATCTGATCGAGAAATTCTATTCCGCAAGGGTGTCTTTCGAAGAAGCAGTGAGAAAGGCGCTTTTAAAATTAGAGGGTTCTTTTGCCATCGGGGTGATCTCCGTAAAAGATCCCGGGAAATTGATCGGTGCCAGAAAAGGAAGTCCGTTAGTTGTCGGGTTAGGGGATGAGGAGAATTTTATTGCCTCGGATATACCGGCCTTATTGGATTTTTCGAAAGAGGCGATATTTTTAGAAGACAATGAACTGGCGTCTTTAACCCGCCAAGGGGTGAAAATCACTAATCTTGCTGGTGAACAGGTAAAAAGAGAGGTTGTGAAGATAAATTGGGATGTCTCTCAAGCACAGAAACAAGGTTGGCCGCATTTTATGCTTAAGGAGATCCATGAACAGCCCAAAGTGCTTGAAGGGATATTAAAGCAGAGGCTGGCGGGATCATCGGCGCAGATCTGTTTTGAAGAATTAAAGGTCCCCACGGAACAAATAGCGGCGGTAAAAAACATTATTATCATTGGCTGCGGGACCGCTTATCATGCCGGGCTCTGCGGTAAATATATCCTTGAAGAGATCTGCGCCTTGCCGGTAAGCGTAGATGTTTCCAGCGAGTTTAGATACAGGAATCCGATTGTGAATAAAAGCGATTTAGTTATATCCATCAGTCAGTCCGGAGAAACCGCTGATACAATTGCTGCGGCAAGGGAGGCTAAGAGAAAAGGGGCGTTGTCCCTGACCATTTGTAATGTTCTTGGTTCAACCCTGGTCAGGGAATCCGACGGGGTGATTTATACTCATGCCGGGCCTGAAATCGGGGTCGCATCCACAAAGGCTTTTACCGCACAATTAAGCATCCTTTACCTTTTCGCCTTGTTTTTATCGCAGATAAAGAAAACACTTCCTCATGAGAAAATCTTGCGGCTGCTGGGAGAGATGCAGTTAATCCCAAAAATACAGGAGCAGGTTTTAAAGAAACAGGATGTCATTAAAAGTGCGGCTCGGAAACACCATAATTTCGGGTCATTTTTATTCTTAGCCAGGAATATCAATTATCCCCTGGCTTTAGAGGGGGCGCTGAAGTTAAAAGAGATTTCTTATATTCCTGCGGAAGGGTATTCTGCAGGCGAGATGAAGCATGGCCCGATCGCACTGATCGATGAATATCGTGCGGTGGTTTGTGTTGCACCTGATTCCCGGGTTTATGAGAAGATGATCTCCAATATACAGGAGATCCGTTCACGTAAAGGCGTGATCATTGCTATCGCTACCTGCGGGGATCAAAAGGTAAAAGATTTGATCCGGGAAGTCATTTATATCCCTAAAACCAATGAATTCTTCTCTCCTCTTGTGGCGGTGATCCCACTGCAGTTGTTGGCTTATTATATAGCGGTCAGGAGAGGCTGTGATGTGGACCAGCCGAGGAATCTGGCCAAATCGGTTACAGTGGAATAAATCAGTATGTTGTACATAGTTGCAACGCCTATCGGCAATTTGAAAGATATTACCTTGCGCGCTTTGGAAGTCTTGAAAAGCGTAGATTTAATTGCCTGCGAAGATACCCGCCATACCAGGATCCTTTTAGACCATTATGGAATAAAAAAACCGATGACCAGTTTCTTTCAGCACAATCGGATTACCAAAGCAGAGTATCTGTTGAAATTACTTAAGGAGGGTAAATCCGTGGCCTTGGTTTCGGATGCTGGGACTCCCGGGATTTTAGACCCCGGGTATAATATAATTAATCTTGCGATCCAGCATAATATTGCGGTTTCGGTTATCCCCGGGCCGTCTGCTTTTGTTGATGCTTTAGTGTTATCCGGAAAACCGGCGCATAAATTCATTTTTGAGGGCTTTTTACCTAATAAACGCCAATCCCGCTTAAATCGGCTGCGAAAATTAGAAGAAACCGAATACACCGTTGTGTTTTATGAATCTTGCCATCGGATCACAGCCGCTTTAGAGGACATACAGACAGTTTTTGGAGAAAGAGAGATTGCTGTAGCCAGAGAGCTGACCAAAAAATTTGAAGAGGTCAAAAGAGGCTCTGCCGCAACAATCCTATCTGCATTTAAGCAACAAGATCCCCGGGGTGAATTTGTAATTATTATATAACTTATAGCAGATTATAAGGCTTGCAGGCGATTGAAGAAATAAAACCGTATAGAAGCCCGATCTGTCAATATTTGTAGTTAGCTGCGCGGCTTTAATGCTGTAAATGGCTGCCACACATTATGTTAAGCCCGGGTGGCTTATTCTATCCCCTGCATCCCTACGATTTTATTTATCCCCTGTATGCACAAGATTTCCACAGTCAATGAGGGAGTATGTGTTATGGCGTTAGCGATTTTGCAGGAAAAAATCTTGACGATCCTCGGTAAATATGGTATATTCCTTGCTAATACAAATAACCTTTAAGCTGGTTCAAGAGAAACCGGCAAGGATCAAGTAAAAATGGAAAGAATACCAGTATATCATATACCCAACCTCTATGACGGTTGGGTTTTTTATTATGGAAGAAAAAGCAAAAATACTTGATGCTGAAACATTAAACCGTAGCCTGGTGCGTATTGCCCATGAGATATTGGAGAAGCACAAAGGGATGAAAAACCTGTGTCTAATAGGCATTCGTAACCGCGGGGCATACCTGGCCAAAAGGCTTGCGGATTGTATTGAACGGATCGAGAAAGAAAAGATACCGGTAGGTATTTTGGATATTACTCTTTACCGGGATGATTTGACGCTTATCTCCCAGCAACCAGTGGTGCATAAGACAGAGATAGATTTCGATATTACTGACAAAGATCTGGTGTTAGTTGACGATGTCCTCTATACCGGCAGGACTATACGCGCGGCCATGGATGCTTTAATTGACCTAGGCCGGCCAAAATCGATCCAGTTAGCAGTTTTGATTGACAGGGGGCATCGGGAGTTGCCCATTCGGGCTGATTATGTAGGAAAGAATATACCTACTGCGCAAAATGAGACTGTAGAAGTCAGGTTATCCCAAGTAGATGGAAGAGATGAAGTAGTGATCGTGGAGAAATAATGATTTGGACACGTAAGGATTTGCTGGGTTTAGAAGATTTATCCCGCCAGGAGATCGAACTCATTTTAGCGACAGCCGAGTCTTTTAAAGAGGTTTCTTCAAGAGAGATCAAAAAAGTACCCGCCCTTCGCGGTAAAACCGTAGTAAATTTGTTTTATGAGCCTTCCACCCGCACCCGGGTTTCTTTTGAGGTGGCGGCGAAACGATTGTCTGCCGATGTGATCAACATTGCCAGTGAAACTTCAAGTGTGCGTAAAGGGGAGACACTTATAGATACCGGTAAAAACATCCAGGCGTTAAAAGCGGATATTATTGTGATGCGCCACAATTATTCTGGAGCGGCTAAAATGCTGGCGCGCAACTTGGAGATCAGTATTGTTAATGCTGGAGATGGGTGGCATGAACATCCGACACAAGCGCTTTTGGATATTTTTACTCTCAAGGAAAATCTAGGCAAGATTGAGGGATTACAGGTAAGCATCGTTGGGGATATTGCGCATTCCCGCGTAGCGCGTTCCAATATCTGGGGATTGACAAAATTAGGAGCCAAGGTTATGGTGTGCGCCCCAAAAATGCTTATTCCCTATGGGATCGAGCAATTAGGGGCTACCGTTACTTATGATATCGATGCGGCATTAAAAAATGCCGATGCGGTCAATGTCTTGCGCATGCAATTTGAGAGGGATGAACAAAATGCTTTTCCCAGGCAGCTGGAATATTTCAAGAATTTTGGAATTACTAAAGAACGCCTGGCAAAGGCAAAAAAGGATATTATTGTGATGCATCCCGGGCCGATCAATCGCGGGATAGAAATGTCCAGTGAAGTAGCGGATGGGACGAATTCAGTAATTTTAGATCAGGTAACCAACGGGATTGCCGTGAGGATGGCGGTATTATTTTTGGTGTCACAGGCCAGGGACAGCATAGAGGATATCAAAATATGAAATTGTTGATTAAGAACGGCCGTGTTGTAGATCCGGCAAACAATATCGACGAGCAATTAGATGTTTTGGTAGACAACGGCCGGATAGCTTTGGTTTCCAAAAATATCCAGGGGCATTTCCCTCAAGTAATTGATGCATGCGGCAAGATTGTTATGCCGGGTGCCGTAGATATGCATGTGCATCTGCGGGAACCGGGCCGGGAGGACAAGGAAACGGTGTTTACCGGCACACATGCGGCTTTAAAAGGGGGGATTACCTCTGTCTTAGCGATGCCTAATACTTTACCAGCAATAGACTCTATCAAAAACGTGAAATTGCTAAAAGGGATTATAGCCCATGATGCCCAGTGCAATGTTTTTATTTGCGGTGCTATCACTATTGCCAGGTTGGGTAAGGAAGTGGTGGATATCCCGGCTTTAAAAAAAACAGGGGTAATCGCTATTAGTGATGATGGTTCATCGGTTGAGGATGAAAAAGTTCTGTTAGCGGCAATGCGGCACGCTAAAAAGGAGAAACTCCTGGTTATCTGCCATTGTGAAGATAAGAATTTAAGCAACAATGGGGTGGTTAATTTAGGGGTTATTTCCACGAAACTCGGATTGCGGGGGATATCGAGAGAATCAGAATATCTGCGCGTCGAGCGTGATATTGGCCTGGCTGCCAAATCAGGCGCGCGGGTGCATATTGCTCATGTTAGTTGTCGGGAATCGGTCGAGGCCGTTGCCCGGGCCAAGAAAAAAGGCTTAAAGATTACTGCAGAAACAGCCCCGCATTATTTTGCATTGTCGGAAGAGGATGTAGTAGATTATGATACTAACATGAAGATAAATCCGCCCTTAAGGTCAAAAGAAGATCTCTCCGCGATCAAGGATGGGTTAAGAAAACAGGTCATAGATGTTATAGCTTCCGATCATGCCCCGCACACCGATAATGAGAAAGACATAGAATTTGACCGTGCAGAGTTCGGCAAGATCGGTTTAGAAAGCGGATTAGCGGTTAGTATTACGGAGTTGATAGGGCAGGGGGTTTTAGATTGGCCGGGCCTGGTAAGGCGATTATCTTTTAATCCGGCGGTGATTTTAGGGGTCGATAAAGGATCTTTAGGGATTGGCAAAGATGCGGATATAATTATTGTGGATCCCCAGCATGAACTTTTGCTTAGCAAGGAAACGATCGTTTCCAAATCCAAAAACTCTCCTTTTTTAGGCAGGAAATTAAAAGGTGTGGTAGAATATACTATTCTGGGCGGCAGGATCGCCTATGAGAATAAGCTGTGAACAGGATGACTGCCTTAAGACAGGCATAAAAAATAAATATGCAATTTATCGCCGATTTTCATATTCATTCCAAATATTCCCGTGCTACCAGCCGGGATATGGATGTGGAGCATCTATCCGACTGGGCGAAATTAAAAGGCATTGCTCTTATAGGTACCGGGGATTTTACGCATCATCTCTGGATAGAAGAATTAAGAGGTAAGCTGGAGGACCTGGGCAACGGAATATTCAGGTATAAGGGGGTGCATTTTATCCTTACGGCGGAAATAAGCAGTATTTATTCGAAGAATGGCCGGGGGTATCGCATCCATAATTTGATTTTCAGCCCGTCATTCAAGAGTACCGATAAAATAAACACAGCGCTTTCTAAATGCGGGAATTTGGCTGCTGATGGCCGGCCGATATTAGGGTTAGACGCAGAGGACCTTGCACAGATCATTTTTGATATCGATGAAAGATGTATGTTGATCCCGGCACACGCCTGGACCCCGTGGTTTTCTCTTTTTGGTTCGATGTCGGGATTTGATAAGATCGAGGATTGTTTTGGCAAACAATCTCCCAGGATTTTTGCCCTGGAGACTGGCCTTTCCAGCGACCCGGCGATGAATTGGCGGTTGAGCGCATTGGACAGATACACGCTGCTTTCTAATAGCGATGCGCATTCTCCGGCCAAAATTGGCCGGGAAGCAAATGTTTTTGATTGCGATCTAAGCTATGATGTTATACGGGATGTATTAAGAACAAAAGATAAAAACCGGTTTCTTTACACCATTGAATTCTTCCCGGAAGAAGGCAAATACCATTATGATGGGCATCGGCTTTGCGGGGTAAGATTTTCTCCGGAAGAAACAAGGATGCATAAAGGCATTTGCCCCAAATGTGCCAAGCCAGTTACAGTCGGAGTAATGAGCCGGGTGGATGCATTATCTGACCGGCCAGAAGGGTATACCCCGGAAAACAGCATCCCATACAAAAATCTTATCCCTTTGGTGGAAATTATTGCTGATGCTAAAGGCCTGGCAAAAACTTCGGTGGCGGTGGAAAGGGAATACCAGAATTTGGTTTTACGGTTTGGCACAGAGTTTGAAATATTGTTGAAAGCCACGAAAGAAGATTTGTATAAACAGTTGCCGAGAAAAATTGCAGACGGAGTTTTACGGGTGCGTCAAGGCAAAGTAAATATTGCTCCGGGGTTTGATGGTGAATATGGCACGATCTCGGTTTTTAATAAAGATGAAGAAATCATTCAAGGAGAAAAACAGTTGAATTTATTTTAATTAATGCGCCTGTAGCTCAACGGATAGAGCACTGGCCTCCGGAGCCAGTTGTGACAGTTCGATTCTGTCCAGGCGCAAAAATACAGATTTAAGATTGAAGATTCGAGATAAAAGATGATGGGGAGAGATGTGAGAAAGCGAGTAGTAAGTATTATTGGGGGGCATGAGTGTTCAGATGGAGTGGAGCGATTAGGGCATGAATTAGGCAAAAAATTAGCTAAAGTGGCTGAAATTCTCGTTTCCGGGGGATTAAGTGGAGTAATGGAGGCGGTTTCAAGCGGTTTTAAGTCCGGAGGTGGACAGACCATAGGAATTATTCCAGGATATGAAAAGCAAGCAGCAAATCCATTCATTGATATCGTAATTCCTACAGGTCTGGGATTTGCCAGGAATATTTTAGTAGTTAAAAGTGCGGATGTTGTGATTGCTTTGCAAGGCAAAGAAGGAACCCTTTCTGAAATAGCCTATGCTTTGCAATTCAAGATCCCGGTGATCAGCTTGAATTCCTGGGATATCCCAGGCGTTATCAATGTTAAAACAGTAGATGAAGTTATAGTAAAAACAAAGGAAATCCTAAAGAGGAGTAATGGATGAAAGCGATTTTGCTGTTGGAGGACGGAACAGTTTTTACGGGAGAATCTTTTGGGACGCAGGATGAAAGAGTTGCAGAAGTGATTTGTAATACTTCCGTGGTAGGGTATCAGGAGATCTTGACCGATCCCGCCAACGCCGGTAAAATTCTGGTATTGACTTACCCCTTGATCGGTAATTATGGAGTGTCCCCAAAGTTTAATGAATCTAAAGGTGTGTGGGCGCAAGGCTTGGTAGTTAAAGAGAAAAGCCGGATTTATTCTAATTGGCAGGCTAAGGAAAGCCTGGAAGATTTTGTTAAAGGAAATAACCTGTTGGCCATTTCAAAAGTAGACACCCGTTCTTTATCCGTGCATTTACGCGCCAAGGGTTCAATGTTAGGGATTATTTCCACTCTTTGTTTTGACCCCAAAGAACTGTTGCTTAAAATAGGAGATTATCGAGGAAAAAACAAAAACAGCCTGTTGGCGAAGATCTCTGTGAATACTGTGCAGCGTTTAGGAAAAGCTAACGGTAAATATAAGATCGCCGTCCTTGATTTAGGAGTGCAAAACAGCTTGATCCGGCAGATCGAAAGGCTTAAAGCCCGGGTGGTTCTTTTGCCTCATGATACCACTCCAAAAGAAATCATGCGATACCGCCCGGACGGGTTGATCCTTGCTGGAGGGTTAGAAGAAGACCCCGGATTAAATACGGTTGTAGAAAACATCAGGATTCTATTAGGAAAAGTCCCGATGCTGGGGATTTGCTGCGGGCATCAGGTTTTAGCTAAAGCCATAGGCGTGAAAATAAATAAAATGAAATCCGGGCATCACGGGCTGAATTACCCGGTGCATAAACCGGGTTGTTTCAAGGGAGAGATCACGGCACAGAATCACTCCTGGGTAGTCGATGAAGAATCTTTAAGCAGGAGTAAACAAGCCAAGGCCTCCTTGCTTAATTTAAATGACCAAACGATCGAAGGGCTGGAAAGCAGGCAATTAAGATTTATGGGGATACAATATTTTCCGGCCTGGGCCGGTCCGGAAGAAGCAAATGGGGTCTTTGAGAATTTCTTTAAATCATTTATTGAATAAGGAGTAAAAATGCCAAAACGCACGGATATAAAGAAAATCCTTATGATCGGTTCCGGACCGATAGTTATTGGCCAGGCCTGTGAATTTGATTATTCTGGTTCGCAAGCCTGTAAAGCCTTAAAGGAAGAAGGGTATTTTACGATCCTGGTTAATTCTAATCCCGCCACTATCATGACGGATCCAGAGATGGCAGATGTCACTTATATAGAACCTTTATCTGTGGATATGGTGACGAAAATCATCGACAAAGAAAGGCCCGACGCGATTTTGCCTACCTTGGGAGGGCAGACGGGATTGAACCTGGCATTTTTTTTGATGAAGCAGGGGATTTTAAAGAAATACAAAATAGAATCTATAGGTTCTTCTGTAGGTGCAATTTCTTGTGCCGAAGACCGGGAGCTTTTTAAAAAGGCTATGCAGGAGATAGGGGTTGGATTACCCAAAAGCGGTATTGCTACAAGCGTTGCCGAAGGGATGCGGATTGGCCTTGGTATCGGTTTTCCGCTTATCCTGCGTCCGGCATATTGTCTGGGAGGAAGCGGCGGGGCGATCGTTTATAATCAGGAGGAGCTGGAACAATCTTTAACTAAAGGGCTGGAGATCAGCCCTGTACATCAAGTTTTAGTTGAACAATCTGTGTTGGGCTGGAAGGAAATCGAATTTGAGGTGATGAGGGATTGTGCCGACAATGTGGTCATTGTTACTTCGATGGAAAACGTCGATCCTATGGGGGTGCATACTGGGGATAGCATTGTTGTTGCTCCCGCGCAAACTTTAACCGCCGAGGAGTATGCACACTTCGTGTATTTATGCAAAAAGATCATTCGACGTATCGGTGTTTCCGGAGGCGGGGTGAATATCCAGTTTGGTCAAAACCCCGAAAACGGGCAGATCGTGATCATAGAGGTTAATCCCCGGCTTAGCCGGTCTTCGGCTTTGGCGTCTAAAGCCACAGGGTTTCCTATTGCCCGGGTTGCCACAAAACTAGCGGTAGGATATACTTTGCCCGAGGTGATGAATCAAGTGACCGGCAAAACCAGGTCTTTTTTTGAGCCCACGGTGGATTATTGCGTATTTAAGATCTGCCGGTTTACCTTTGAGAAATTCCCACATGCCCAGCGCGTATTGAATACTTCAATGAAAGCGGTGGGAGAGGCGATGTCTATCGGCAGGAATTTTAACGAAGCAATGCAAAAAGGGATCCGTTCCATAGAAATTTCCCGCTTCGGATTTGGTGCAGACGGCAAAGATAAGATTAATGATGAACAATTGCGGCATCCTGATAATGGGTTGTTGCGCTTGATTAAAGATAAAATCAGCCTGCCTAATGACGAACGTCTTTTTTATATCCGGTATGGACTCAAGGCCGGTATGTCCTGCGAAGAGATTTATCAGCTTTCACATATAGACAGGTGGTTCTTAGATAATATGCAGAGATTAGTTGAGCTGGAAGAGGAGATCAAAAAATACAGAAAAGACCAGAATAATCCGGGGGGACAGATCCCGTTGTCATTGCTTAAAGAAGCCAAAGAAAACGGGTTCTCTGACCGTCAGCTGGCATTTTTATTGAATATTAAGGAGGAAACCGTGCGAGAGTTTCGTAAAAAACAAAGGGTGGAGGCGGTGTATAAATTGGTAGATACCTGTGCCGGGGAATTCGAGTCCAAACGGCCGTATTTTTATTCTACCCAGGAAACTACCCAGGAGGGCAGAGCCAGCAAAAATAAAAAAGTTATGATTCTTGGCGGAGGTCCTAATCGTATCGGACAGGGGATCGAATTTGATTATTGTTGTTGCCATGCTGCTTATGCCTTAAAGGAAGAAGGGATCGACAGTATTATGGTCAATTGTAATCCGGAAACTGTTTCTACGGATTATGACACATCAGACCGTCTCTATTTTGAACCGCTGACACAGGAAGATATTTTGAATATAATCGATTTGGAAAATCCCATGGGGGTGATCGTCCAGTTTGGCGGGCAGACTCCGCTTAATCTGGCAGTGCCTTTGCGTAAATTGGGGGTGAACCTGTTGGGGACCAGCGCGGACAGTATTGATATTGCCGAAGACCGGAAACGTTTCCAGCAAATGCTGCATAAATTAGGCTTATTACAGCCGGCAAATGGGACGGCGTTTAATTTCGATGAGGCAAAAGAAGTAGCCAAAAGAATCGGATATCCGGTTTTAGTGCGGCCTTCTTATGTTTTAGGCGGCCGGGCCATGGAGATTGTTTATGACGAGGGTACTTTAGAGAAATTTATTATCGAAGCGGCCAGTGTGTCTGGGGAGCATCCGGTTCTAATCGACAAGTTTTTGGAGGATGCTATTGAGGTAGATGTGGACCTGATCGGGGATGGAGAGACTTTTGTGGTTGGCGGGATCTTAGAACATATTGAGGAAGCCGGTATCCATTCTGGGGACTCGGCAATGTCTTTACCGGCATATACACTGTCGCAGGATATATTGAATAATATCCGCTTAGCTACCCAGGCAATGGCCCGGGAATTACATGTTATAGGATTAATGAATGTGCAATACGCGGTTAAAGATGAAAAGGTTTATGTGCTGGAAGTAAACCCTCGCGCCTCAAGGACTGTACCTTTTGTTTCGAAAGCTATCGGGGTGCCGCTGGCGAAATTAGCCACTAAGGTAATGCTTGGTAAAAAGCTTAAAGACCTCGGTTTTACCAAAGAAGTGGTCCCGGAACATTTTTCGGTCAAAGAATCGGTTTTCCCTTTCAATCGTTTCCCGGGAGTGGATGTGATCTTGGGCCCGGAAATGCGTTCGACAGGAGAAGTGATGGGGCAAGACCATGATTTTGGCCGAGCCTATATCAAAAGCCAGCTTGCCGCCGGGCAAAATCTGCCAAAGAAGGGAAATGTGTTCATTTCCGTCAGGGATAAGGATAAAAGAGCAGTGGTTTTTATTGCTAAGACAATGCAGGATTTAGGGTTTAATATCTATGCTACTTCCGGGACTGCCGCGACCCTGGAAAGGAATAATATCAAAGTAAAAAAAGTGCCGAAGATCGCCGAGGGAAGGCCCAATGTAATAGATCTCATGAAAGACGGGCGTATACAATTAGTGATCAATACCCCAACCGGAAGGATCCCCCGCCAGGATGAAGTAAAGATCCGCTCGCATGTGATTATGTATAATATACCTTATACTACTACGATCTCCGGGGCCCAGGCAACGGTAAGCGGGATTGAGGCGATGATAAAGAAAAATCTGGAAGTTAATTCACTGCAGGATTATCATAAAAAGTTCAATAGACCGCGAAAGCATAAAGGTAAGGGTGGAAAAAATACAGGTAAAAACAAATAGCCGTATAGAACTGGTTGAGATAACCGCTTTGGTGCAGGCGATTGTGACCAAGAGCAAGACTAAAAACGGGATTTGTTTTTTGTTTTGTCCGCATACTACCGCGGGTTTAACCATTAATGAAGCTGCTGATCCGGCAGTGCCCCAAGACATAAAAAATACCATGGGAGAGCTCATTCCTTCCCGGGGGGATTACCTGCATAGCGAGGGTAATTCGGACAGTCATATACGCTCATCATTATTCGGTTTTTCCTTGCAGGTATTCGTGGAAGATTCCAGGTTGATGCTTGGTGCGTGGCAGGGGATATTTTTTTGTGAAAATGACGGTCCCCGGTCGAGGCAGGTGTGGGTGAAAGTGGTATGATGATGCAATCGATGGGCGTAAGGCTGATGATGAAGGAATGGAAGGATGCGGGATGCCAGAATTGCCTGAAGTCGAAACGATAAAAAGAGAGCTGAAGTCAGAGTTTTTGGGAAAAAAGATCATAGATGTGTTCGTGAATAATCCCAAAGTTATTCGCGAGCCCGGCCAAGAAGGTTTTGTAAAAGGTTTAAAGAATGCCACGATAAAAAATATCCTTAGAAAAGGCAAACTTTTGATCTTGGAATTATCTTCCGGGTGTGCCTTGACCATCCATCTTAAAATGACCGGGCAATTAGTATATCCAGGGAACGGGAAAACCAGCCGGGTTAGTTTTAAATTTTCCAACGGCAAGCTGCTGGATTTTAATGACCAGCGGCTATTTGCCGATCTGCGTTTAGTGGAGGATTGGCATGCCTTGCGATTTATTCAGAGATTAGGCCCGGAGCCGTTTGGCCTTAATACGGATAAATTTGATAAAATGCTCGAGAACAAAAAGACAAAGATCAAGCCGTTATTGATGGACCAGGCCTTTATTTCCGGGGTAGGGAATCTTTATGCTGCGGAGGCATTGTTCCGTGCGGGTATCAGCCCGGAAAGAAGTGCGCAAAGTTTAACCGCTAATGAAAGAAAAAAATTGCTCAAAGAGATTAAGGACACTTTGCGCGAAGCGACGCGGCACAAAGGTTCTTCGGTGGATAATTACGTTCATCTTAATGGCAAGCGCGGTAATTATGCAAAATACCACAAGGTTTATGGGCGTAACGGTTTGGCATGTTTAGTGTGCAAAAAGCCGATCAAAAGGATCAGTTTGGCCGGAAGGGGGAGTTATTTTTGCCCGAACTGCCAGAAGTAAAGAACGGGCAAAAGGAATAGAAAATGAAAGCGCGCATAAGAATGCAGGGATTTTTGATCTGTCTGGGCGTGGTGGCGCTGATCTTTTTTTATAAATATTTGCTGCCTGATCCCGTTGGCAAAGGTACCCGGTATATAAGATCGGTCGCAGGTTTATTGGCGGTATTGTTAGGCTATTTGTTGCGTATTTCTGCCAGGGGGTTTAAAGCCGAGCGTAATCCGGACGGAAAAACTCTTGTGTGTGAAGGGCCTTATAATCTGATGCGTAATCCAATGTATTTTGGCACACTCTTGATTGGATTAGGGGTGGTCCTGGCGGCATTCAGGATTTGGGTTGGAGGGATATTCCTTGTGATTTATCTATCGATTTATATCCCGCAAATCAGCCGGGAAGAAGAACGCCTTAAGGGATATTTTGGCGAAAGGTTCCGCAATTACCAATTAACCACGCCTAAATTTTTCCCGTCCCCTTCGGCTTTGTTGAAAACCAGGCCAGAGCAATACTTAATGTTGAAATGGCCGTGGATAAAAAAGGAATTGCCGTCGTTATCAGCGGTTTTAGCGGTGTTAACCGGGATAACCATTTGGAACTATTTCAGATAAAACTGTATAATCGGGTTATTATCTGCCGCCTGGTATGCTGATGACGTTGATTCGGTCATATTTAAGATAATGATGAAGAAAAAGATTTTTCAGGAAAAAGCCAAGGTGTTAAGAAACCAAAAGGTGGGCGAAAACCAGTTTCATCTTACTCTGGGCTCTGCCAATATCACTTCTGTATCGAAGCCGGGACAGTTCGTGGAAATAATGGTTTCGGTTTCGGATGATCCGCTATTACGCCGCCCGATAGGCATTCATCGGGTTAAAAAAGACACCTTTGATATATTGGTCGAAGCAGTTGGCCGGGCGACCAGTATCTTATCCGCGAAGAAGCCCGGTGAATATGTGGACGTAATTGGCCCTTTAGGAAATGGATTCAGTTATGAGCCAGGGGCTGTGAGCCAAGAGCTAATTCTTGTTGCCGGGGGGATGGGAGTGGCACCTCTTGTCTATTTGGCGGAGACATTGGTTGCAAAGGCAGTGCTAAGCAAAACAAAGCCGATTCAAAGAGGGCAAGGCTGCAAGGCCAGAAGCAAACCGGTGGTATTAATTGGGGCAAAAAGCAAAAGCCATATATTGTGCGAAAAAGAATTTGCAGCTTTAGGTTATCAGGTAAAGGTTGCTACCGATGATGGATCAAAAGGCTTCAAAGGCCGGGTTACTGAACTATTAAGCCATGAGCTAAAAGCCACGAGCCATGGGCAAAGATCTATATGCGCTTGTGGGCCTAAACCCATGCTTAAGGCGTTATCTCAAATTGCCGCCGAGCAAGAAATCCCAGCACAGATTTCTTTGGAGGCCCATATGGCCTGCGGAATAGGTGCTTGTCTGGGGTGTGTAGTTAAAATCGCAAATTCAGAAGACAGGCCCCCAAAAATACCGGGTTTTGTCGAGGATAACAATCGCCAGGATGATTTTGAATATAAAAGGGTCTGTAAGGATGGTCCGGTATTTGCTGCTAACCAGGTGATTTGGGATTAATCCCTGTCCGGAGCCATCAAGATAAAGTTTTATTGCCATAGGAGGCAAGAATGTCACAAGTGCTATATATAATTCTGGGATTAGCTGCCGGGATATTAAGCGGGTTGTTTGGTATTGGCGGCGGGGTTATTTTGATCCCGGCATTAGTGTTTATTTTTGGCTTAACTCAACATCAGGCCCAGGGGACCACCTTGGCTGTGATGATCCCCCCGATTGGGCTTTTGGCGGCGATACAATATTATTATGCCGGGAATGTAAAAATAGGGATTGCGGTGTTCATCGCTATCGGTTTTGCCCTCGGAGCCTTATTGGGCGCCCATGCCGTGAAAAATCTATCCGATCCGATATTACGTAAAGGGTTTGGTATGTTTTTATTATTCATTGCCTTAAAAATGATTTTTACTAAATAAATATGGCTGATTTAAGTGTTTGTATCGGCAGATTAAAATTAAAAAATCCGGTAATGGTATCTTCGGGTACTTTTGGTTATGCCGATGAGTTTAGAGACTTTTTTGATCCGAAGGATTTGGGGGCCGTGGTCACGAAAACCATTACGGTCAATCCGCGCAAAGGCAATCCCATGCCGCGTACCTGTGAGACGCCCGCAGGGATGCTCAATTCCATTGGTCTGGAAAACCCCGGGATAGATAAATTCCTCTTGGAAAAAATGCCTTATCTGAAAAAGATCGGGACCACTGTCATTATCAGTATTTCTTCAGATAAGGATCCCGGGGAGTTTTTGATCCTTGCGGAAAGGCTTGAACGGATAAATGAGGTAGCGGCAATAGAGTTGAACCTTTCCTGCCCGAACCTTAAGAAAACAAGGTTAGTGTCACAGGATCCATTGGAAACATACTCTGTGGTCAGGAATATCCGCAAGGCGACAAAGAAAACCTTGATCGCCAAGCTTTCTCCCAATGTCGCGGATATTTCTGAAATCGCGCAGGCGGCAGAATCGGCCGGTAGCGATGCGGTGTCTTTAGTTAATACCTTGACCGGAATGAGCATCGATATTTATACCCGTAAACCCAAGATTGCGCGGGGTGTTGCAGGTTTAAGCGGCCCTGCCATCCGGCCGGTAGCCGTGCGGATGGTTTGGGAGGTTTTTCAAAAGGTTAAAATCCCTGTTATTGGCATGGGGGGGATCATGGATGCACAAAGCGCGCTGGAGTTTTTTATCGCCGGTGCAAGCGCCGTCAGTATCGGCACCGCAAATTTTATTGATCCCCGGACAGCAATGGAAGTTATATCCGGGATCAAGGATTATTTAAGAAAGAACAAGATGTCTTCGATCCGACAATTAACCGGGTCTTTACAATGACGAATATAAAAGAAAAACTCATTGTTGCCTTAGATCTGCCCACATTAGAAGAGGCAGAACGTTTTGTGGATATCTTATACCCTAAAGTAACTATGTTTAAGGTCGGCATGCAATTGTTTACGGCATGTGGTCCGGAAGCGGTTAAGATGATCGGGTTAAAGGGGGCAAAAGTTTTTTTGGATTTAAAATACCACGATATTCCCAATACCGTTTATCGGGCGGTGTTATCCGGGACGGTTGCCGGAGCGGGGTTTTTAGGAGGTAAAGGGGTATTATCAGAAAGTACCGGTAACCCGAAAAATATTATTGCACCCCCTGTTTTTATGATGACGGTGCATACCAAAGGCGGTAAGGAAATGCTTCTGCAGGTCGCTAAAGCGGCTAAAGAAAGGTCGGAAGAGTTAAAAATCGCCAAGCCTTATATGGTCGGTGTTACCCGCTTGACTAGTGATGCCGTAAGCGATAATATTAATCAGGAGGTTTTATCGGCGGCACAATTAGCCAAAGACTCCGGGTTAGATGGCGTAGTGTGTGCAGTGAGTGAAGCCGAAATGATCAGAAGATCATTTGGCCCTGATTTTATCATTGTTACACCCGGGATCAGGGCCAAGAGTTTAAAAACAGATGATCAAAAAAGGGTCGCAACAGCCAAAGAAGCACTTAAGGCGGGTAGCAATTTTTTAGTTGTTGGCCGGCCTATTTTGGAGGCGGCGGACCCTTTGGCGGCAGTGGACGCTTTAATTTGAAAGAGAGAGGCATATGGCAGAAGAGATCAAGGATTTGATTGAAAAGATTAATCAGGAAGGTTTCCAGGCGGCCGAAAAAAAAGCCCAAGAGATGGAAGTCCAAGCTAAACACCGTGCGCAAGAGATCGTGGCTCATGCCGAGAGCCAGGCGAAAGAGTTGATGGACAGCGCCAAAGAGGGTATTGCCCGGGATGAGTCGCGGGCAAAAGCACTTCTGGCGCAGGCCGGACGGGATTTGCTTTTGGGTGTAAGAAAAGAGATAGAGTCTATATTCCAGGCGATTATCGCTATGGATGTGCGTATGGCATTAACCCCGGAGGTTTTATCGAATATTTTAAGCCGGTTGGTTTTAGATGTTGGGGTATCTGCCGGGCAGGATATTGTTATCGGGCTAAAAGATGAGGACCGGGAAGTTTTGGAAAAAACTTTTTTCGCCCGGCTGAAGGAAGAAACCAGGCGCGGGATAACCTTAAGATCAGCCAATGAGATTACAGGAGGGTTTACAATTAGTTATGATTCTGGGCGGTCACAGTATGAGTTCACGGATAAGGCTCTGGCAGAGTATATCGGGAACGGATTAAAACCCAAGTTAAAACAGATTTTGTCCGAGGCTTTACTCGGCCAGGGAAAATAAAATGATAGATTTCTATGTATATTTTATGTCCAGTTTGCCCGTGTTGCATTTTGACGGAAATATGCCTTTTGCTTTTGATAAATTCCTGGAGTCATGCCGGCAATTTATCCCGGAACGCGATTATAAACTAATAAGCCATCTGCCGCAGGCGGACAATTACGATCAGGGGTTACCTAAAACGCCTGTTTTAAGAAAATGGGTTTTATTCGATGGCTTGCTTAGGAATGAACTAGCAAAAATCCGCGCCAGCCGAAAACATTTGGAGGCGGCAAGATATTTGCGCATGGATTACGCCTCGGATATTTCTGTTACACATCTTGCTTCTGCCGTGCATCGCAACCCCTCGATCATTGAAGCAGAGAAAATGCTGGATTATGCCAGGTGGAATAAGCTGGAAGAGCTATCGCAAGGCCAGTATTTCAACTTTGAGGCACTCGTTGTTTATGCCTATAAATTATTGATATTAGAACGCTGGGATAGGATAAAAGGTGCTGATAAAACCGCGCTGTTAGAAAATACCCTGAATAAGGGGTAATAATGGAGATTAGATGACGCAAACACGGCTTGGCAATATTGTAAAGATCAACGGCAATATGGTTACAGTCAAATTTAATGCTACAGTAATGCAGAATGAAGTCGCTTATATTATCCATGGCCAAGAGCGGCTGAAGTCAGAGATCATCCGTGTTAGAGGGAATTTTGCTGAAATGCAGGTTTATGAATCTACCGGAGGGTTAAAGGTCGGGGATGAGGTGGAATTTAGCCTTGAACTTTTATCCGTTGAACTTGGTCCGGGACTGTTGGGACAGATATTTGATGGTCTACAAAATCCTCTTCCGCTGCTTGCAGAAAAGTCGGGATTTTTCCTGCAGCGAGGGGTTTATCTCAAGGCCCTATCTGATAACCAGTCCTGGGAATTTTCTCCGCAGGTTAAAATCGGGGATAAATTGCGCCCCGGACAAAAAATCGGTTTCGTACAGGAAAAGATCTTTAAGCATTACGTAATGGTCCCTTTTCATTTGCAGGGGGTTTTTGAGGTAGCAGAGATTGTCGGCAAAGACAAATTTAATTTAAAACAAGCGGTGGCACAAATAAAGGATCCTTCAGGGAAGGTTTATCCCGTATTTTTAAGCCAGATGTGGCCGGTAAAAATCCCTATTCAGGCCTATGCGGAGAAATTAAAGCCCAGCGAGCCTCTGGTGACAAAGATACGTTTGATTGATTCTCTGTTCCCGGTCTCTCTGGGAGGGACCTATTGTATCCCCGGGCCGTTTGGCGCCGGTAAGACTGTCTTACAGCAATTGACCAGCCGGCATGCCGAGGTGGATATAGTTATTATTGCTGCCTGTGGGGAACGTGCCGGCGAGGTTGTAGAAACTTTGAAAACTTTTCCCAAACTGCATGACCCCAGGACGGGTAAACCTTTGAGCGATCGCACGGTTATTATCTGCAATACCAGTTCCATGCCTGTAGCTTCCCGTGAATCAAGTGTTTATACTGCAGTGACCATTGCTGAATATTACCGGCAGATGGGGTTAAATGTTTTATTGCTGGCAGATTCTACTTCACGTTGGGCGCAAGCGATGCGTGAGATGTCCGGCAGATTGGAAGAGATCCCCGGAGAAGAGGCATTTCCGGCGTATCTGGAGTCACGGATCGCCTCATTTTATGAAAGAGCCGGGGTGGTCAGGCTTTATGATGGCGGTATCGGGTCCGTTACGATTGGCGGGACAGTTAGTCCTGCCGGTGGGAATTTCGAAGAACCGGTGACCCAGGCTACTTTAAAAGTTGTCGGCGCGTTTCATGGCCTTTCTCGGGAGCGGTCGGATGCCAGGAGGTATCCGGCAATCGATCCTCTGATCAGTTGGAGCAAATATAAAAGTTTTATTGATGCAAAACAAATGGAAATCGCACACGGTTTTTTACGTAAAAGCCATGAGGTATCACAGATGATGAAAGTTATTGGAGAAGAGGGGACATCGTTGTCAGATTATATCGATTATCTAAAGGGGGAATTCCTGGATTTTGTTTATCTGCAGCAAAATGCCTTTGACCCGGTAGATGAGTTTACTCCGCGGGATCGCCAGATTTATATTTTTGGTTTTATTCAACAGATTTTACTGGGGCAATTTTCGTTTGTTTCCAAAGAGGACGCCTTGGGTTTCTTTCAAAAGCTAAGGCAGTTGTTTAGGGGATGGAACTCGGCCTCTTGGCAAACCGATGAATTCAAGACAATAGAAGAAGAAATTAATGGCATTGTAAAAGAAAAAATAAGGAAGGGCTAAAGTGCAAAAAACATACACGAACATTATCCAGATCGCCGGCGATGTGATTACCGTAGAAGCCGAGGGTGTCGGTTATTCTGAAATTGCGCAGGTTTCTACCTTGCGGGGAGTTTCTTTGGCGCAGGTGATCCGGCTGGATGGCAAAAAAGTGTTCTTACAGGTTTTTGCCGGCAGCCGTGGGGTTTCTACGGGGGACAAGGTTAGGTTTTTAGGGCACTCGATGAAAATTTCCAGCGGGGTTAATCTTTTGGGGAGGATCTTTAATGGAAGCGGGATGGCTTTGGATCACGCCCCGGAATTGACGGAAAACATGATTGATATTGGAGGACCATCAGCTAATCCGGTTAAAAGGGTTATTCCGGATAAGATGATCCGTACCGGGATCCCGATGATCGATATCTTCAATTCATTGGTGGAATCGCAAAAATTGCCGATTTTTTCCATCGCCGGCGAGCCGTACAATGAACTTTTAGCAAGGATTGCGACACAGGCGGAAGTCGATATCATTATTTTAGGGGGGATGGGTTTAAAACATGACGATTACTTGTTTTTTCGGGACACCCTTGAAGAACATGGTGCGCTTTCCAGATCGATCATGTTTGTGCACACCGCTTCCGATCCTACGGTAGAGTGCCTTTTGGTCCCGGATATCAGTTTGGCGGTAGCGGAAAATTTTGCTTTGCAAGGGAAACGGGTTTTAGTATTGCTAACCGATATGACTAATTTCTGCGATTCCCTGAAAGAAATCGCTATCACTATGGAACAGATCCCTTCCAATCGTGGTTATCCGGGGGATCTTTACAGCCAGCTGGCGGCACGGTATGAGAAGGCCATTGATTTTGACGGGGCGGGGTCAATTACGATATTAGCGGTAACTACTATGCCGGGTGATGATGTGACCCACCCGGTCCCGGATAACACCGGTTATATTACAGAAGGCCAGTTTTATTTGAAGAATTCTGTGATCGAACCTTTTGGATCATTGAGCCGGTTGAAACAACAGGTCAACGGCAATACACGCGATGACCATCGTACGATCATGGATACAATGATCCAGCTTTTTGCCAGCTATCGTGAAACCCTGGAGAAGCAAGCTATGGGTTTCCAGATGAGCGCCTGGGATATGAAACTTTTGCGCTATGGAAAGATTTTTGAGGAAAAAATGATGTCGTTAAAAGTAAATATTCCTCTGGAGAAGGCCTTGGATTTAGGCTGGCAGATGATGTGGGAATGTTTTTCTCCCCAAGAGACCGGGATCAAAAAGTCATTAGTTGAAAAATATTGGCCCAAGGGATAGAGGATGTCTGTATACAAAGCCAGCTATGCAGAGGTAAGGGGCAAGGTGTGAAAGTAAAATTAACCAAGGGAGAACTTAAGAAGCAGAGGGATGCACTTAAGCAGTATTCACGGTATCTGCCGACTTTACAGCTTAAAAAACAACAATTACAGTTAGAGATCCTTGGGCAGTATAATCTTTTAAGCGAACAGAAAAAAACTCTGGAGGGTAAAAAGGTTTTGGCGCAGGCCTGGGCTGGGTTGTTGGCGGAGCCAGGGATAAATTTCAAGCCATGGCTTAATCCGAGCAAGGTCATTTCCGGAGTAAAGAATGTTGCCGGCGTGGATATTCCGGTTTTTCATCAGTTAGATTTTACGCCTGTCGAATATGACCTGTTCCTTGTTCCCTTATGGATGGATGCGGCGATCGATCAGTTACGGGGGTTAGTTTCCTTGCAGGAAGAGATAAAGGTGATCGAAAAGGGTATAGCGGTCTTAAAACGGGAGTTAAGGGTTACGTCGCAAAGAGTCAATCTTTTTGAGAAAGTCAAGATCCCGGCCACGGAAGAAACGATCAGGGTGATCAAGATCTATATCGGCGACCAGATGGCCAATGCCGTCGGCCGCAGTAAAATGGCAAAAAGTAAGATTGAAACCAGTGCTTTAGAGGAGGTAATGTTATGATTGTGCAGATGAAAAAAGCCACAATCATTATTCAGGATAAAGATGCCTCTACGGCTGTCAGGGATTTGGCTAAATTGGGGGTTATGCATATCCAACGTGACTTATCCCCGCATGGCAAAGAAACCGCTGTCCTGCAAGAAGAGCTATCTGCAGTAAATACAGTCCTAGGGATCCTCAACTGGGCTAAGGGATTGACAGAACTAAATATCCCTGCGGCTAAGGTTCCCGGAGATTGGATGTTTTGCGCCCGGCATATAAACGACCTTTGGAAACGTTATGATCAATTGGATGTATATTCTAACAATATGCGCTATCAAATCAGCGTTTGGTGCCCTTGGGGGGATTTTGATCCGGCAGAGATCCGCCATTTAAAGCAAAAAGGTATTTCTGTAAGATTTTTTCAGGTGCCTCGGAAAGAATTAAAGAATTTCCCTTCCGGTGCGGTCGTAAAAGAGATTTTTGCACAAGGCAATACAGTTTTTTGCACGGTTTTCTTTCAGGGCGAATTCGAATGTAATTTAAAAGAGATTATTCCCCCTAAACAGGGATTAAGCCAGATGCACAGCAAACTCCTGGAGGACCAGAAGACAATGGAGTCAATCAAACAGGAAATCATCAGATCCACTCGTTACGCCGATGACTTTGTGGAAAAAAAACGGCATTTGGAGAAAGAAATAGAATTCCTCGGGGTTTTGAATGGACTGGGTAAAAGCGAAAAGATCTCTTACTTGTCTGGATTTATCCCGGTTGATGCCTTGGATAGGTTAATTCTCTGGGCAAAAGAAAGAAAATGGGGGTTAATGGTCAATGATCCCCGGCAAGATGATAACGTTCCTACTTTAATCCGTAATCCCGGGTGGGTTTCTTTGATCAAGCCGGTTTTTAAATTATTAGAGATTATCCCGGGCTATCACGAATTGGATATCAGCTTACCATTTCTTTTCTTTTTCAGTATTTTCTTCGGTATGCTTATTGGAGACGCCGGGTATGGCCTGATTTATTTATTGCTGACCTTTTGGGCATATATTAAGTCTGGGAAAAGAGCAGCGGATAAATCACCATTTTTTCTCTTTTACATATTAAGTTTTTGCGCTATTATATGGGGGCTTTTGACCGGGACATTTTTTGGCCAGGCATGGTTAGCCGGGATTTATAAGCCTTTGCTTCCGGCTTTAAGCGATAGTAAGGCTTTGCAAGCTTTTTGCTTTTCGTTGGGGGCGATACATCTTACTATTGCACATGCCTGGAGAGCGGTTTTAAAAATCCCATCTTTATCTGCATTAGCGGATTTAGGTTGGGTTTGTGTTCTCTGGACAGCATTTTTATTGGCTAAAACCTTGATCTTAGGTGATAATTTCCCGAGTTTTGGCAATTATTTGATAATTCTCGGAGTTATCTTAGTGGTATTTTTTACTAACCCCCAAAGGAATCTGTTTAAGGCGGTTGGCGCAGGGATAGGGACGTTGCTTTTAAACCTGATGAATAATTTCACCGACGTGGTTTCTTATGTCCGCCTTTTTGCTGTGGGTTTGGCCGGGGTTGCTATCGCAGACACATTTAATGCGATGGCGGGATCTGTCGGACAGGCTAATTTTATTGCGCTTTTATTGAGCGCAGTAATTCTTTTAGCCGGGCATGCTTTAAATATTGTTCTTGGTCCGATGTCGGTTTTAGTGCATGGGGTCAGGCTCAATGTGCTGGAGTTTTCCGGGCATGCTAATGTGACTTGGAGCGGCTTAGAATATAAACCGTTTAAAGAAGATTAGGGCATTATAAGGGAGGGGTTTTATGGATAACGGGTTAATGGGGCAATTTAAGGATTTAGGGGCAATTATGGCTTTAGCCCTTTCGGCGTGTGGTTCGGCTTTAGGATCAGGTATTGCCGGAATGAGCGCGATTGGCGCCTGGAAAAAGAATCTTTCTCAAAACAAGCCGGCATCGTTTATGCTGGTCGCATTTGTTGGCGCTCCGCTTACTCAAACAGTGTATGGGATGATCGTAATGAATAAAATCCTCGAAATGGTAAATAAAGGTATATATTTGTGGAGTATCGGCCTGTTTGCCGGATTGGCTATCGGGCTTTCTGCTTATTGGCAGGGTAAGGCCGCGGCAAGTGCTTGTGATGCGATGGGAGAGACCGGAAAGGGATTTGGTAGTTATATCGTTGTTTTGGGTGTTATCGAAACCGTAGCTTTATTTGTCATGGCTTTTACCTTAGGCACCTTAGGCAAACTGTAAATTTATCTTTTGAATCCGGAAGTTAGATCGCAGGGCGGTTAGTTCAGCTGGTTAGAACGTCTCTCTTACACAGAGAAGGTCAGGGGTCCGAGTCCTCTACCGCCCATAAATGCAGATTCAAGATTCAAGATTAAAGATTCAAGATTCGAGATCAAAGATCCAAGATTCAGAGGGCAAGACCTGCGATTTTAGGCGGTATGGGTGAGCCGAGTTATAGAAGACTTATCGTTTGGCAAAAGGCACATAAAAATGCGCTTTTAATCATAAATTTACTGGATAAAAGCAATCCAAAATATTCGAGAATTATTGATCAATGTTTCGGCGCAGCTACTTCGGTAGGGGCCAATGTCGCAGAAGGTAACGATTCTCATAACGCGAAACAAAAAGAAACATATTTTCAGATCGCGTTAAACTCAAGTTATGAGTTTGACAATTGGTTGCAGATATTAAAAGATTCAAAAGTGATTTGTTTTGATAAGTCGGATTTGCTCGGAATAGAAAAAGAAAACATTGAAGTTATTAAAATTTTGTGTACAATAATTAAATCACTTCATTCTTGAGTCTTGGTCCTTTAATCTTGAATCTGTAGTCCTGGGGTCGTAGTGTAGTCTGGTTTAACACGTCGCCCTGTCACGGCGAAGATCGCGAGTTCAAATCTCGTCGGCCCCGTTTATATTATGCGGTATTTTAAAAGCACTCTTTACGGAGTGCTTTTTTGTTTCTTGTCCCGGCTAAAATTATGAAACTTTTTTCCGGCCTATGCGTTTAATAAGCAGAAGGCCTTTCAATTATGCCAGAGGGAGAAAATGACAGCCATGATCGGTAAAAACACTCCGGGAAAGAACAAATATATCGTTAAGGTTTTTAGATTAGGGCTTGTTAAACTGGAATTCTGTTGTTTCAAAACAAAATTCTTTTTTAGGCTTGAATGTGGGAATTGGCAGGAGTGACACATTTATTCTCTGGCGGAGGAAGACCATTCCCTGTTTTTTGCCTTGTTTTTTAAGACGGGGCATGGTAAAATTAGCGTATATTAAAAGGAGGCATTTGTAATGATTACCATCGATGATTTTAGGAAAATAGAGCTTAAAGTTGCTGAAATAAAAGAAGTTACGGAACATCCCAATGCAGATCGGCTGTATGTTATTAAGGTTGATCTGGGTGATAGAATCAAGCAGATCGTGGCCGGTATAAGAGGCGCTTATTCTAAAGAAGATTTGATCGGTAAACAAGTAATAGTGGTGGATAATTTAGAACCGGCAGTGCTGCGAGGAGTGGAAAGCCAGGGTATGCTTTTGGCGGCTTCTGATGATACTGGGCTTGCCATAGTTAGCCCAGTAAAACAAATTAAATTAGGAAGTACGGTTAAATGATAAAACAGTTTGTTCCGCAGGAAGTTTGCCTGGAATGCCGGGGATGTTGCCGGTTTAAAGAAGAGAATTCCCTCTGGTCCCCTTGTCTTCTGGATGAGGAGATCCAGGGATTACTGGATAATGATTTGGCGTCAGTCACGATCTCGTTAGACAAACGGATTGGACTGGTCAAAGATCCTTCGCAAGAAGGTTTCCTTTGCCCTCTTTTGAGTTTACAGGATAATAAGTGTAAGATTTATGCCCGGCGCCCCTTTGAATGCCAGCTTTATCCATTCCTTATCGGTATGCGCAATAAGAAGGTCATTCTTACCGTAGACTTAAACTGTCCATATATACAAAAAAAGATAAAAGATAAAGAGTTTAAAGAGTATGTCGAATATTTAAGTGCTTGCCTGAATTCACCGGCACAGTTAAGCATATTAAAAGACAATCCACACATTATTCAGGCATATGAAGAAGTCCTGGATATCATGGAATTAAAGATTTAATGCATGAAACTAAAGAAACTATCTATTGCTGACCGTAAGATCTTTCAGCGATACTTGAATATATCATGCCGCGAGTTATCGGTTTATGCCTTTGCTAATATTTATATCTGGAAGGGATTATTTGAAGTAAACTGGACGATAGACAAGGACTGTCTTTGTGTTTTCTTTAGGGATAAAATGGGGATTTTTCTGTATCTGCCCCCCTTAGGGGTAAGGATAACAGAAGAAACAATCGTTAAGGTTTTTGCATTAATGAATGATTTGAATCCCAATCCGGAAGTCTCACGCATCGAGAATCTTGAAAAAAAAGATCTGGATCTTTATCATAGGTTAGGATATAAATCATTCCCAAAATCATCGGATTATATTTGCTTGCGGACGGATTTGGTACGGCTAAAAGGCAACGCTTTTAAATCCAAGCGCGCCAGCCGTAATTATTTTTGCAAACACTATGCATATAAGTTCAAGCCTTTTGTAAAAAATGATGACGCTGCATGCCGGGACCTTTTTGGCCTCTGGGCAAAGCAGCGTTTGCCTAAAAGCGATGATCCGGTATATCAAGGCTTGATCGATGATAGCCAAAATGCTTTTGGGATTATGCTGGACCGGTATGAAAGACTGGATTGTATCGGCAGGGTTGTTGAGGTGTCCGGACGAATAAAGGGGTTTACATTCGGGTACCCTATAAATGCAGATACTTTCTGCATACTCTATGAAATTACCGATTTAAGTATTAAAGGGCTGGCGCAGTTTATTTTTCAGGCCTTTTGCTCCGAGCTTAAAGGGTATAAATATATAAATGTTATGGATGATTCCGGACTGGAGAATTTAAAGCAGGTAAAATTATCTTATCATCCGGTAAAACTGATTCCGGCGTATATCGTTAAAAAATAACCTCCCGGGACCGTCTTAACAGTAATTGCGAGCCCCTAAGGGCGGAGTAATCTTGTTTTTGAGACTGCGTCGCCGCTTGCCACTTCGGCGGCACGATTACTCTTAATGGCATTATTAAGAGGAAAACATTGCTGATATGAACAAGGAAATCGATGAAATAGAATTGACGATCTTCGATACCGAAACCACCGGGCTTTCACCGCAAGCCGGAGACCGGATCGTAGAGATCGCCGGGATGCGGTTTAAAGGCGTTTCTTTGATCAATACCTTCCAGACATTGGTCAATCCGGACAGAGAGGTATCTCCTGGAGCGTTTAAGGTTAACCAGATATCCCAGGAAATGCTAAAAAACGCACCCGGGATGAGAAAAGTGGCTGCAGAGTTTATGGAGTTCATTAAAGGCAGCTGTTTGTGTTCGTATAACGCCGGGTTTGATCTGGAGTTTTTGCAGAATGAATTGAGACTGCTCAATCAGGATCTGGATAAAACGATAATGGTTTTGGATGTCCTGAAAATGGCCAGAAGGTTGTTGCCGGGATTGGATCGGTATGCCCTTTGGTTTGTAGCCGAACATCTGGGAATAAAATGTAAACAGGAGCATCGGGCTTTTTCTGACGTGGAGCTCACCTTTGCGGTATTTCAGAAGCTAAAAAATAAATTAAAATCCCAAGGCGTTATGGATTACCGACATTACGCCAGTTTGTTTTCCGTGAATAAGCATTTTTTAGGTGGCGAATTGGCCCAAAAGTTGTTTCAAATCCAAGAAGCAATTGATCTGGGTGCTGGTCTTAAAATCCGGTATTTATCTTCATCCACGGCAGAGGTTACCTTAAGGGAAGTAAAACCAAAAGTGATCCGCCGGGAGAATCAGCACAATTATTTAGTGGGGTTTTGTTCCCTGAAGAATGATGAGAGAACTTTTCGTATCGACAATATTTTAGAAATAGAGATCGTATAAGGAATTATAGTTGTGTAAAAGCCTTTGTAGAAGGAGTATGCCATGCCTATAGCGATGTGTACAAGGCATAGAGATAAATGGTGGGTATCCTCGGGTAATGCCCTGTCCGTACTACCGTTATTCTTATGGATAGGATGTACGATTTTATCCGGATGCAGGGATAATACGGATTTACAAAAGGCACAAACCCAAGCAAAGCTTTCGCAGGAGTATTATCATAAGGCAGAAAAAGAGTATCAGTCCCTGGTCAGGCAGGGATCAGGTTTGGACCGGGCGCATTTTGAATTAGGGATGTTGTATTTTAATCACGGAGAATTTATTAAGGCGCGCAAGGAATTCGATTCTTCCCGCCTGCCGCAGGCAAAGAAATTCCTGGCGATTGCTTCTTACCGTTTATCCGACTTTGCTGGTGCCGCAGAGCAATTCTCTAAAAATCCTCCCCAGGATGACGAGGCGCGTTATTATCAATCATTAGTTATGGAAAAATTGAATCTTTTTGATCAGGCGTTAGCTATTTACCGCACCATCAAAGACGAACCATTCAATATCCAGGCATTAGAAAGGATAAATTCAATAGAAAAACAAGCCAGCCCTCTTAAAATACAGGAGATAGACAGGGATATTTATGATCTGATCAAGAACAGCCCATCCGAAGAAGCCTATCCCCAGGCAGGGGCATTGATACTTTTGGCCGATGAAAAGATCGAGGTAACCGAGGATAACCGGCAGGTTTCGTCGATGCATTATCTGATAAAGATCCTCAACGAGCGGGGAAAAGGGAATTTTTCCGAAAGCAGGATCGAGTACGACTCTACTTATGAAAAAGTTGAGATAGTGTATGCCCGCACAGTCAAACCAGATGGAACTGTAGTGGATGTGGGATCCCGGCATATTCGGGATGTCTCAAAATACCTGAATTTCCCGCTTTATAGTAACGCCAGGGTCCGGATAATTTCTTTCCCGGAGATCAGCGAAGGGGTATTTTTGGAATACAAGCTGAAAATCACTCGCAATGAACTGATCAACAAGAAAGAGTTTGTTTTTAGTTACCCTCTACAGAATTATGACCCGGTGATCTCGGCTAATTTTAAGCTGGTCCTTCCCAGAAAAAAACCATTGCATCTGAAATATATCAATGAAAGATTTAACGATTTTTCCGCCAAACCCGATCCCAAAATACAAGAGTCTCCAACACAGATCAGTTATTCCTGGGAATTCAGGGATATCCCGCAGATCATCCCGGAACCTAATATGCCTCCAGATGCAGAGATCAATCCTTCTCTTTTGTTCTCGACATTTGCAAATTGGCAGGAGATTTATGCCTGGTGGTGGGGTTTGGCGAAAGATAAGATAACGGCGGATACGGCAATAAAGAATAAAGTAGCTGAATTGATCCGGGATAAGAAAAGTGATGAGGAAAAGATCCGCGCGATCTATAATTTTTGCGCCAAGGATATCCGTTATGTCGCGGTTGAATATGGGCAGGCAGGGTATGAACCGCATTTTGCCGCTGATATCTTCAAGAATAAATATGGAGACTGCAAGGATCAGGCGATACTTTTGGTGACCATGCTGAGAGAAGCCGCAATCAACGATAGCTGGCCGGTGCTTATCCCTACCCGGGATTGTTATAACTTAAGGGACGATTTCCCGGGCATGCTTTTTAACCACTGTATCGCCATAGTGGCTTTGGGAGAGAAAATGATTTTTATGGACCCGACCGCAGAAACCTGTTCCTTTGGCGATTTGCCGGTAGATGATCAGGCGCGGCGCGTTTTGATCTGTAAAGATGATGCCTATTTGATCCAGAATACGCCGTTATATCCCGCAGAGCATAATTTTATTCAACATAAATTGGATATTGCACTTAGCCAAAACGGCGGGATTACCGCCAGAAAAAATGTGTCCACCTCCGGGGTTTATGACCAGGCTCAAAGACATTGGCTTTTGTATACTCCCCCGGAGTTGATCAAAGAGTCATTAAATGAAAAGATACAGGATATATCTGTTGGGTCACAGCTGATGACGTATGATATCAGGAATCTCGATGATCTTAATTTACCGGTGCAGTTGAATTATGATTTCCAAGGGCAGGAGTATTTCATTTCTGCAGGCCGCCTGCGGATCATGCCACAGATGACCAGTATCGACGCCTCTTTGGTTGCCAGGCAAAAAAGAAAGTATCCGTTAAATTTCAATTTTTTGGATGCCAGAGAAACAATCTTTGAAGTTGCAATCCCAAAGGATTTCGGTGTAAAATATATGCCTGAACGGATCAGCCATGATACCCCCTGGATACGCTTTAATGCCGAATACAACGTGCGTGATGGGCGGATATATTTTAAACAGAAAGTGGAATTAAAAAAGAATGTGGTTGAGATTGAAGAGTATCGGGATTTTAAGGCCTTTTTTGAAGGGCTGGCAAAACGTATTAAAGAGAGAGTAGTTTTAGAGGGGAAATGATGATAAAAAAGAAAGATCTGCCTTCAAATGAGCGCAGGAGGTATTTAAGGATCGATTCTGTCCTGCCGGTAGCCTTTCATATTTTAAGCCCTGATGGGTTAAGCTCGGTTTCTGGTAATCTGCAAGGGTTTACCTGTAATATCGGGATAGGAGGGATTTGCCTGGAAATCAATAATTTAAATGCGGAATTATCCATGCTGGTAAAGGGCAAGCAGGCTGTGATTTCTCTGGATATAGAAGTTCCTTTTAGCGATAACAGCGTAAAAGCCGAAGCCAGATTATCCTGGGTGCAGGAATTAAGCCAATCCCAAGGCAAGTATCTTTTAGGTTTAAGTTACAGTAAGATATCCGGTAAGGAAAATTCCCGCCTGATACATTATGTCCGGGTCAAAAAGGCTTTTAAGCCGGCAGCGATCTCTTTGATCATCCTTTTAGCTTTAGGGGTGGGTTTAGGTAGTTATTTTAATTTTATTTTGATCAAAGGAAATAAGGCTTTGGTCAGCCAGCTGGTCAGTATTGTTCAGGAATCCAGTATTGCCAAGCAAAAGGTAAAGCAGATATATAAGGAGAAAGAAGAATTACAGATAAAGATCCAAACCTTAAAGATGCAGATAGAAAATGTCTCCGAAGAAAGAGCTAAATTGAACGCTAAAGCTAAATTAACCGAAACTAAAATAACCAAGCGTGAAGAGGAGCTTAATGCGTTGATCGAGCGGATTACGCAGGAGAAAAATGCCCTGCAGGATAAAATGCTTTCCGTGCAAAGCACGGAAAATGTTTTAACGGAGGAATTGCTACGACTGGATGTAAGAAAAGCTACTTTAGAAAAGGCGAATTTAGAGAAAATGTACCAGTGGCTTAAAGTGCATCAGAATCCGCATACCGGCCTGGTCTTAAGCTTCGAAGGGGATGGGGATTTGGAAAACTGGGCGTTTATTTATGACCAGTCTTTGGTGCTCATGGCATATACTAATTTCTCTGATTTATCGCGGGCAAAGAAGATCCTGGATTTTTTTGCCCGTAAGGCTAAAAGGATCGATGGCGGGTTTCTTAACGCCTATTATGTAAATGACGGACAGCCGGCAGAATTTATCGTGCATAGCGGGCCTAATTTATGGCTGGGGATCGCCATTCTTCAGTATACCCAGAAGACCCGGGATAAAACATATCTGGGTGTGGCAGAAGAGATCGCGGATTTTGTTATTGATCTCCAAGGGAAAGATTCCGATGGAGGGATTCGCGGTGGGCCGCAGGTAGGATGGTATGCTACCGAACATAATTTGGATGCGTATTCTTTTTTTAAAATGCTTTATCAAGTTACCGGTAAGGAAAAATATATGCAGGCGGAAGATAAGGTATTGAAGTGGTTAGTTGCACATACTTATGATAAAGGCGAGGTCCCGATCATGCGAGGTAAAGGTGATTCGACAATCGCTACCGATACCTATGCCTGGTCAATTGCGGCGATTGGGCCGGAGAAACTCGAGTCCTTGGGTATGAATCCGGACCGGATCATTGAATTTGCCGAGGATAACTGTTCTGTTGAAGTCGATTACTATCGCCCGGAAGGGAGGGTAGTCAAAGTCAAGGGGTTTGATTTTGCGCCTCTTCGCCATGTGGCTAGGGGCGGGGTAGTTTCTTCGGAATGGACCGCGCAAATGGTTTTATCTTTTAGGATTATGGCAGATTATTGTTATCAGAAAGGAATGGTTGCCAAGGCGCGCAGTTATGAGCGCAAGGCCGATGAGTATCTTTCTTCTTTAGGGAATATGGTGATTTCCAGCCCTTCTCCCTCGGGCCAGGGTGAGAGTTGCCTGCCTTATGCCACCCTTGATTTTGTGGATACTGGGCATGGCTGGATGACTCCTAAAGGCAAGACCACTGGTTCAGTATCCGGAACAGCATATACTATTTTTGCTTATTATAAATTCAATCCTTTGGAATTGAAGCAGTGATAGACATCCGAAAGGTTTATAAAAAGATTTATGCGTATTTTGGAAAGCAGTACTGGTGGCCGGCAGAGAGTGCCTTTGAGGTCATTATCGGGGCGATACTTACTCAAAATACCTCTTGGTCAAACGTAGAAAAGGCGATCTCTAACCTTAAAGCTGCGAAAGTGTTAACACCCGAGAGACTTTATCGATTAAGGCATAAACAATTGGCCCGGGCTCTGGTACCATCAGGTTATTATAATCTTAAGGCGAAGAGGATAAAGAGCTTCCTGGAATTCTTTTTTAAGAAATACCAGGGAAATCTTAAAAAAATGTCCCGCATCGAAACAATGCTTTTAAGGCAGGAATTGCTGCGGGTTAAAGGGATTGGTCCGGAGACAGCGGATTCCATCCTGCTTTATGCATTAGCTAAGCCGGTGTTTGTCGTCGATGCGTATACCAAGAGAATATTTTCCCGGCATCAATTATTCAAAGAAGATATCTCTTATGCCCAAGCCCAAAGTATTTTTATGCGTGCTTTGAAAAAAGATGTTAAGGTGTATAATGAATATCATGCCCTTTTGGTGAGGTTAGCTAAGGAATTTTGCCTAAAGAACAATCCCAGGTGCAAGCAATGCCCGTTAAAATGAGATATTTACAGAAGGTCGCAGAAGATCTTGCCATTTCTTTACAAGAGATGAAGCGGATCTGCCGGGATTTCCAGTTAGAGATGACAGCCGGCCTTTCGGGCAAAGGCAGTTCATTGAAGATGATTCCTTCTTATGCGGATAAGCCTACAGGCAAAGAAAAAGGGAAATTCATCGCTTTGGATTTAGGCGGCACCAACCTTAGGATATTAGAGCTTCAGCTTAAAGGACGGGGGCAGATCAGTTCTTCCGGAGAAAGGAAATTCGTTTTAGATAAAAAATACATTGCAGGAAGCGGCAAAGAGCTTTTTGGGTTTATTGCTTTGTGTGTCAAGGATTTCTGTCTCCAGCAGGGGATTTCTGATCAGGATATCAGGCAAATCGGTTTTACTTTTTCTTTCCCGGTGGAACAGTCCAAGATCGATAGCGGAAAACTTCTACATTGGACTAAAGATTTCAACGCCAGCGGTGTAATAGGTCATGATGTGGTGAAATTGCTTAATTCTGCTCTTCTGGCGCAGGGGCTTAGGAACATGAGGATATGTGCTTTGGCCAATGATACTGTCGGCACTTTGGTTACTCGGGCTTATCGTGACCCATCATGCTCGATCGGGATGATACTTGGGACCGGCACCAATGCTTGTTATCAGGAGAAGGTTGTTAAAATCCGAAAGTTGGCTGGGCGTAAGTTTAATTCAAGACAGATGATCATTAATGTCGAATGGGGTAATTTTGACAAACTTCCGATGACCGCTTATGATCGGATACTTGATAAGGCGTCTCTTAATCCAGGACAGCAGATCCTGGAAAAAATGGTTTCTGGGATGTATCTGGGGGAGATCGCCAGGCTGGTATTGCAGGGATTGATTAAAGACACAAACCTTTTTAACGGCCAGACAGCTTTTATGTTTGAGTCCCCAAAAGAGTTTAAATCGGAATATATGTCGCAGGTTGAAGCGGACCTGTCTTATGATTTATCCGGAGTGGAGGTGTTTTTAAAAAGGATCGGGATACAGAATTCTTCTTTGATCGACAGAAAAACGGTTCAGGCGGTTTGCCGCCTGGTTGCCATTCGAGGCGCACGTATAGCTGCTGCGGTATTGTCCGCGCTGATTTTTAGGATTGACCGCGATCTCGCCTGTAAACATACCATTGCTGTTGACGGAAGTTTATATGAATTACATTCGGGATTTTCCAGGCATTTGAAGGCAGCCCTCAAAGAGATTTTTGGATCCAGATCCAATAAATTAAGAATGGCTTTGACCAAGGATGGTTCCGGAATAGGCGCTGCGGTGATCGCCGCGGTGTCCGCACAAGAGTCCCGTGTTTAAATAGGAGGTAATTCGATGCCCAGGTTTCTATTCGCCATCGCCATTGTTTTTTTATTCAATACAAACATATTCGCCGCACCCTGTTATGGCCCGACATTACCTTTGCGGAATAAGCTGACCGCCAGCCTGGAATCATACAGTTTATTTAAGCGGTATTTAGAAGACGGTTGGGGCAAGGTGCGCAGTCAACAGCAGTTTTATGGGATGTCTTACGGGGTGTTTGACTGGTTATCTATAGACTTAAAGGCAGGCGGCGGTAATATTAAACAGCATCCTGTCGGCAGAGATGAGGTGGATTATACTTCCAGTTTTGCCGGCGGTTATGGGATCCGCTGGAAATTCTGGGAAGGAAATAATATGAAGGCCGTTTTAGGTTTTCAGCATATCAGTGTGCACCCTAAAAGCACGCATTTGGGAAATACCAAGAACAAGGCGATTTTAGATGACTGGCAATGGTCGGTTTTGGGGGCATATCATTTCAAGAAGGCCACTCCTTATATAGGGACCCGCTGGTCAAGGGTGGATTATATCCATTGGGTAGATGGCGTACGAAAACGCAGGATGTCTGATGGCACTAAAAGCATCGGTTTGATCTATGGGCTGGATTTCTTTGTTACGCCAAAGATCTGGTTGAACCTGGAAGGCCAGTCATTTGACAGTGATGCGTTCGCTTTTAGTATTAATTACGGATTTTAAGACGAGGGTGTGCGCGTAATTTTATTTTAAAGCATGATCAATAAAACACGGCTGATAAATCTTACGCAACAATTGATACGGATTAACTCCTCCAATCCCGGTGGGGATGAATTCGAGATCGCCAGGTTTGTGAAGAAATACCTGTCGAGTTTCGGGGTCGACTCTAAAATCCATGAATTTGCCAAAAGACGTTCCAATATAGTGGCATTTATCCCAGGGTTAGATCGCACAAGGTCTCTTTTAGTCACCCCTCATTTAGATACCGTCCCTTCGGGGAATAACTGGACAATCCCTCCTTTTTCTGCAAAGATAAAGAACGGCAGGATTTACGGGCTGGGAGCTACTGATTGTAAGTGTAATTTAGCAGTGAGCATGGAAGTAATTAACAGTTTGATTGAAGATAAGCAGGAATTAGGATATAATCTTATTTTTTCTGCTACCGCGGATGAGGAAAGCGGTTCAGCGCTGGGATTAATGAAACTTTTAGACAGTGGCCTGCTTGAGCCGGATGTGGCGTTGGTATTGGATGCCGATGAATTCCATATTGTTGTGGCACAAAAAGGGCTGATGCATCTTAAAATAAAAATAAAGGGGAAAAAGGCTCATGGGGCATATCCCTGGCTCGGTAAAAACGCCATTGATACCGCTTTAGTATTGATTAAAAAATTAAAAACTTATAAATTTAAATATACTCGGAATGAATATCTTAAATCTCCTACCATCAACATCGGGACGATTCAAGGAGGCGATAAGGTCAATGTGGTAGCAGATTGGTGTGAATTTGAAGCGGATTTGCGTTTTTTGCCCGGGGAATCATCCCGGAAAGTCCTTAAGGATATTTCTCGTTTGGCGCATAAAATCAATCCCGAATGCAGGATCGAAGTCGAAGGTATACAGGAGCCATTCCTTATCTGTCGTAAGCATTCTTTGGTCCAGGGGCTGATAAAAGCCATGCAAAAATCCGCGGTCAGGCCTGTGATTACGGGTTCTGAAGGAGCAACTACGATATCATTCTTCCAGGGAAAAAATATTCCGGCAGTGGCTACTGGTTTTGGTTCCTATGGGTGCGCGCATATGGAAGACGAATATGCGGAAATAAAAAATCTTTATAAAGGCGCGGTCGTCTTGGAGGATTTTCTTAAAAACTACCGTTTCAAGAAAAATTAAGGAGATGTTATGGAAGGAATAAAAGTTCATAAAAACGTGAAATTAAGAAGTCCCCAGCTGGTTGTTGCCTGGCCGGGGATGGGAGAGGTGGCGTTCAATGCCGCCAGTTATTTGATAGATACTTTAAAGGCCCAGGAATTCGCTGAAATCGCCTCGGAAGATTTCTTTTATCCGGTAGCTTGCAATATTCAAAACGGGATATTAAATACCCCGGAGCTTCCCTCCGGTAAGTTTTATTATTGGAAGAATCCCGCCGCTTTAAAAGGTTCGGCTGTATCCAAAACCGCAGGGTTAAAGCCGTTTAAATCCGACCTGGTTTTTTTTATCAGCAACGCACAGCCGGATCTGGCAAACGCAGAAAGATACTGCCAGGCGATCATTTCTTTAGCGAAAACATTGAAAATAAAATCAATTGTTGGTTTTGCGGCTATGCCTCAACCGATAGATCATACCCAAACCCCCAATGTCTGGTTCGCCTCTACCTCAAAGGCGTTAAATCTGCATTTGGCACGATTTAATATGAATCCGATGCTGGATGGGCAGATCAGCGGCATGAACGGGTTATTTTTAGGGTTGGCAAAAAAATCCGGTCTGGAAGGTTTCTGTCTGTTAGGAGAGATCCCGCTTTATGCTATCCAGATTGACAATCCCAAAGCGGCATGCGCGGTGTTAGATGCATTGGCCAGGGTATTAAATCTTAAAATAGATTTCTCTAAATTATTGGTCCAGGCACATAATATGGAGGAAGAGATCAATAAACTTCTGGATTTTCTAAAGATCACCCCTCCAGTCGGGCCGATCGGAGAAGATGACATAGAAAAAATAAAGAAATCTTTGAGCCAATTGACTAAATTGCCTATTTCGATCAAAGAGAAGATAGAACAGCTGTTTGTCCAGGCAAAAAGCGATCTTACAAAAGCCGGTTTGCTAAAACAGGAACTTGACAAATGGAATGTGTATAAAGAGTATGAAGATAGGTTCTTAGACCTTTTTCGCAAGACAAAGGAAAACAACAATTGACCCGCTCCGGCGCAACCATTTCGGTGGTAATCTTTGACCTGGGGAATGTTTTGCTTGATTTTGACCACTCGATCGCAGCAAGGGGCATTAAACCTTATACCAATAAAACCGTCGAAGAGATATACCAGCTGTTTTTTGATTCCGGCATTACCGGCGCTTTTGAGGAAGGATTGATCGGTCCCAAGGATTTCTTCCTCAAGGTTAAAGACCTGTTGGGGGCGGATATTTCTTACGAAAAGTTTTTGCCGATCTGGAACGAGATCTTCTTTTTTAGCGAGCATAACCGCCAGGTATACGCCTTAGCCAAGTCACTTAAAGCGTATTACCGGATCGGACTGCTTTCCAATATTAATATTTTACATCTGGAGTACATCAAGAATCATTTTCCCGTCCTGGATATCTTTAGCCATATCTTTGCCTCCTGCCAGTTAAAAAGAAAGAAACCAGACCATGAAATTTATCTTTGGGCCTTGAAGGAGATGAATGTTCTGCCCGAAAACGCCTTTTATACTGATGATCGCGCCGAGTTGATAGAAGAAGCCAGGAGCTTGGGTATAAATGGTTTTGTTTTTCAAAACCCGGATCAGCTTAAGAAAGATTTGTTTTCTTTGGGGGTCCGGTTAGAGTAAATCCAGAAGGTGAAATAAATAGCCATAGAATATATTATTTTTTATCAGTACAAGAAATCGCCGGTGAGTGCAGTGAAAACCAATGGATACCAAAAAAGGTTTTACCGGGATTGGGTCAGGGGCAAAGGCCGGTATCTTTATCGCCAGGTAATAGGGGAAACCGATTTACAGGTGTCGGCAGATAAGGCAATCGATGAAATCTTTTTGAAAGAAAGGATTTTATTATACCGGCGCCAGATCCAGCAATATATTTTAAGGGATGAAAGATTTTTAAACAGTTTAAAGCCTTTGCCAGTAGAGATGCACGCACCAGCAATCGTCCGGTCAATGAGTGGTTATGCTAAAAAAGCCAATGTCGGGCCAATGGCGGCAGTAGCGGGGAGTATCGCCGGATATTTAGGACGCGATTTCATCCGTCTTGGTTATAAAGATATAATCATCGAGAATGGAGGAGATATTTTTTTGAAAATTTCCAAACCTTGTCGGATCGGGGTTTATACCGGGGGGGCCCGGAGTTTAAAGGGCCTGGGCTTATTTATTCCTCCTTCTGATACGCCTCTTGGAGTATGTACTTCATCAGGGACTATTGGACATTCGCTTAGTTTCGGTTTGGCAGACAGCGTAACTATCTTATCAAAAGACCCTGGGTTAGCCGATGCGGTGGCTACGGCTACGGCTAATTTGGTTGGGTCGAAAGATGATTTGGATAAAAGTATAAATTTTGCCCGTTCGATAAAAGGGGTGTTAGGCGCCTTGATTATTATTGGCGGAAACCTGATCAGTTGGGGAAAAATCGTGTTAAAATATAAATAATTGATATGCCTAAGATCAATATCCTTTATATCGTAACAAAAATGGAATTGGGCGGGGCTCAAAAGCAGGTGTTGAGCCTTATCCGCAGGCTGGATGAAGCGGATTTCCAGGTATTTTTATTTACCGCTCAAGAAGGTTTATTGCTCGATGAAGCTCGAGGGATTCCCGGGTTAAAGTTAAAACTATCCCGGTTTTTAGAGAGACCGATTAGTCCGGTAAACGATTTGATCTGTTTGATCGAAATATACCGTTTTATCAGGGAAAACCGGATACAAATTGTGCATACGCATAGTTCCAAAGCCGGCATTCTTGGCCGCCTGGGCGGGCATCTGGCCGGAGTAAAAAATATCATTCATACGGTGCATGGATGGAGCTTTAATGATTTTCAGCATCCTTTGGTGCGAGGCCTGTATATTTTATTGGAAAGGATATGCGGCAGTCTTACCGATTGCCTGGTTGTTGTTTGCGAATATGACCGTAAAAAAGGCCTGGCGCAAAGGATCGCTTATTCCGAAAAATACAAGCTGATCCGTTATGGCTTGAACTACGAGGAGTTTTCCAATAAAACGTTGTCCTGCCGGAGTGAATTTGGCCTGGCAGATGATGAATTTGCCGTAGGCATGGTTGCCTGCCTTAAGCCGCAAAAGGCTCCTCTGGACTTTGTATCCTTGGCGGGCCTGATCCATAAGGAAATTCCTAAGACCAGATTTATCTTGGCAGGGGATGGGTGTTTGCGGCACGCAGTAGAAGAAAGGATCCGGCGGCTTTCTTTACAGAGAGAATTTATTTTACTTGGCTGGCGCAGGGATATCCAGAGGTTGCTGGCGTCACTGGATGTATTTGTATTGACCTCATTATGGGAAGGGCAGCCGATCTGCGTCTTAGAAGCCATGCTTGCCGGAGTTGCGGTTGTAGTTACCGATACCGGAGGGGTCAACGAGGTAGTCAAAGATTCCTATACAGGATTTATGGTTACTCCCCATGATTTGCAATCCTTGGCAGAAAAAACGGTTACTTTACTAAAAAATGATAAGTTACGTGTTTGCCTGGCTAAAAATGCCCGGGATTATTTAGGAATACGGTTTAACCTTGAGCATATGGTAGAAGAGCATAGTTGGCTTTATCAGAGATCGGTAAATAATTAATTAGTCAAAAGGAGGGGGTATGGGCAATGAATCATTAAAAATATTGGTGGACAATATTGAGAAGGTTATTGTGGGGAAAACGGAAATAGTCAAGCTGTTGATTACCGGGTTGTTGACCAATGGGCATATTTTAATTGAAGATGTCCCGGGCACCGGAAAAACAATGTTATCTTTGGCACTGGCCAAATCAATAAACGCGGAATTTAAGCGCATACAGTTTACGCCGGATTTATTACCTTCGGATGTAACCGGGGGTTTTGTCTATAATTCTAAAACCTCGGATTTCGATTTTCGTAAAGGCCCGGTTTTTACTAATATCCTTGTGGCAGATGAAGTTAATCGTACCAGCCCCCGGACACAGTCAGCGCTTTTGGAGTGTATGCAGGAATCCAAGGTTACCCTTGACGGGCATACCTTTGCATTGAACCGCCCATTTATGGTTGTGGCGACCGAGAATCCCATTGAATTTCAAGGGACATATCCATTGCCGGAGGCGCAGATAGACCGGTTTTTAATGAAAATCAGTATGGGGTATCTTTCACGGGAGGAAGAGTCAAAGGTCGTTTTGGAACAAAAGAAAACTCATCCGGTGGAAAGCCTTAAGCCGGTATTGGAACTGGAAAAGATCTTAAAACTGCAAGAAGAGGTGAAGAATATAGAGGTTTCCGCCAATGTTATGGATTATATAGTGCACCTGATTTCAGTTACCCGAAAAATGGAAGAGATCAAATTAGGCGCCAGCCCCAGGGCATCCATTGCCCTGATGAAAGCATCATCTGCCTGGGCATTTTTAGAAGGCAGGGATTATGTGATCCCGGATGATGTGATCAAACTTTTACCTTTTGTTCTAAGGCACAGGATCGCCTTACAGCCCAAGGCGGTGATTGCCGGGAAAACAACGGAATCACTGGTAAATGAGATCGTAAAAAGCATCCCGATACCATAAAATGCTTAAAACCTGCTTAAAAAAATTAGTTTTTCTTTTGTTTGTGATGGCGTTCAGCCTTTTTATGGGGCTAAAAAACGCGCTGGGGTTTTTCTTGTTTATTTTTTACCTCTTGTCTTCCGTCATGGCGATAAGCATGATTTGGACGATCTTAGAATATTTTCTGGCAAAGCTATCTTTATCCCGGGAGGCTATTGAGAAAGTAGATGAATTAGATATTATAGAAGTCAGGATGTTTGTCCGGAATAAGGGGTTTTTCCCTGTATTTAATTTGATCATACAGGATAATTTGACTTGTGCCGCGGAACCAGAACGGTTTAAGAGGGCAAGGCTGGATTATTTGTTAGCGAAAAGCCAGGCGGCTGTCAATTATACTTGCTCAACTTATAAGCGCGGCCGGTATATTTTAGGGCCGGCAGTGATTTATTTCTTTGATCCTTTCGGGATATTTTTTATTAAAAAGACATACCCGGTATATTCCGAGGTATATGTTTACCCGCGGACTTTCAAAATCCGCGATTTCCCTGAAATGATAAAGGGGGCCTTGCCTTGGTTCGGTATCAATTCTTCCCGTTCTTTCGGGGATGAAGATGAGTTTTTCGCGATCCGGGAGTATAAATCCGGTGATCCGATTAACCGGATCCATTGGATCTCTACTGCCAGACAGAATAAGCTGATCATCAAACAGCTTCAGCCCCAGAATTTTTTCCGGGCGACGATAATGCTTAATTTACGCAAGGAGGATAATTTCGGTTCAGGCAGAGAAAGTGTTGCCGAATACATGATCAGATTAGCGGCTTCGGTGGCGAAATATCTCGTCGAAAAGAACGTTTCTCTGGAAATCATCTCCCAGGCCAATGAAGCTGTGCATATTCCTTTTAATAAAGGCCAGGCTCATCTGGAGGAGATATTAAAGTTTTTGGCCTCGGCCCAAGCACAGAGCAAGATCAGTTTAGGAGAAATGTTCGAAGACGCATCTTTGCATATCCCGCGGGATTCGAATCTGATTGTGATCATGCTGGATAAGGAGTGGAATAATCTGCCCGCCATGATCCCTCTGGAGAAGAGGAACGTTAGCTTGTTGCCATTGATTTTAGTTTCCTCCACATTCCTGTATTCGATAGAAAACCAGGAAGTTGTGCAAGACGTCAGAATGAAGGTGTCCAAGGCATATAATATTTCCCCGATTCTTATCTCCCGGGGAGACAATTTAGAGGAAATCTTTCTAAAGGGGATAAAATGAAAGAGAACAATGCCTATCGGTATATGGAACTGATTTTTACCCTCGGGCTTTTTCTTATTTTAATATTATTATATGGCTCGGCCTTGCCCTACAGCGGATTATTCTTTGCGCTCTGTATCATTAGCGCTTTTGTCGCTGCATTTTATACCCAAGACCAGGTTTCTCCTGTCCGCAATATAATCATGAACGTTGCCGTGATGGCGGTTTTTGGCTGGTTTGTGCATACCTTCTTGAATTCGGCTTTTCTCTATAAGAACATTATGCTCCTTTGCGTAAAAGGAGGATTTTTGCTGGCGACCATCTTGGCCGTTAGCGCATTTCGCCAACGGACACTCTCTTACCTCCAGGTTATCTCTGTACTTTTGTTCTGGTGCTTGCCGGTATTTATCAAGGATTTCTCCCCGGCAGTGGTTATTAAAGCATTTTTATTCATTGTCATCTGTTTTGCTATTCTAAAAATAAAGTTTTACCGGCTTGCGCATTCTCCGATCGGTGGTTCTATGCCCCGGGAGTATTCCACTATCATTGCCGTGGCAATTTTTATCTGCGGAGTGATCATTTCTTGTATGGCTTTAACCAAATCTCTGGTCTATAGATCTGGCGGAGGCATTTTCCGCCTTGGCGCAACAGATATGGAAGATACTTTTGAAAAACTGGAAGAGAATTACTACCGGCTGCAGGATGGCCTGCAAAATGAAACGACCGTCCTGATCAATAAGACCGACTCCGTAGAAACAGCCCGGCAGGTATTGAGCTTTATAGAGCGCCTGATAAAAAACTCCGCGGATACTGTGGAGGTGGAATCGGCGCATCAGGGGCTGGTCAGTCTTTTAAAGGAGCCAGGCCCGGGGCTGGAGAAAAATGATACAGAGCAGATTTTAACCTTAGCTAATGATTATCTGGAGACCAAAGCGCTCTTAAATATGCAAATATCCCGTAACAAGGCAATGGAGGTTCTAAAAAGCAACCCCCTGAATATAAAAGACCGGGTCCTTATATATCAGTCTACAAGTAGGATCCAGAAAAGCGATACTTCGGAGGGGGCAGTTAAAAACGCAAAAAACGCATATACGGAGATCATGGGATCTTCATTGGACAAGGAATTGAAAAAAGAAGAAAAAACATCCGTGGTTTCTCTTAAAGAGTGGAAACTTTACCAGCTTTATTTAAAGAAAATGAAAGAGTTGAAGCAAAAGATCTCCGAAGAAGGCAAAGAGATGCGGGATCCTTTATTTCATGCCCTTGGCAATATTGAAAAAATGAGTAAATCCTCCAGCTTAAAACAGGTGCAGGAACAAATGGAAAGTTTGGCTGGATTAGCGGTTGGTGCGCAAAAAAACATAATTGAGGATATGGAGGAAGTGCTTTCTTTAAAAGTGGGAATGCTTATGGCGCAAAAAAACCGCACGCTGAAGAAAGGTTTGGAGAAAACAAATCTCTCCAAAGTTAAGCTGGATCAGGCGGAAAAGACGATCGACGAGCTCGAATACTCGGTAAGTGCGGCTAAATTGGAAGATAACCACGATGATCTTAAGGCTATCCTGGAGGAACTGGAAAATGTAGAAATAGAAGGCCGACACCTGCCTGAACAGGGGGCGGCAGATTTGGATGTTCATTTAGATGAGCAGGTTATTTCTCAACAGCTGGATAGTTTAATGGTAAAGAGTGATTTGCAAGAAGCTTTTGCCAGGGAAGATTTTAACCAGGCATTGGAAGGTATAAAACGCGCGGAAAACATGCAAGACCTGGATTTACTGCAAAAAAAGATAGATGATTTTCGTTCAAGCGCTTCTTCTTCCGGGCAACGCCTGATCATCATTGAGTTAGAGAAATTGTATGATGCAAAAAAAGATTTGGTTGCCAGAAGTTCAGGCAAAAAAGGCGGGCGCAAGCAAGAAACGGGAGCTCGCCAGTCCAATAAAGGAATATCTGCCGGGGCTGGATCGGATAATCTGTCTGAAGCGGGTGTTCAAGGAGGGGCAAATAAAGACAATGCCGCAGGCCAGGCATCTTCTGGCCATGAAGAGAAGGCAATGGCCGAGCGTTTGGAAAAACAGGATTTGTCCAGGAAAACAGATGATCTAACGGCAAAGATTGATCCCCAAGGTCAATCCGCTAGAGAGGGTTTGAACACCGCCGCAGGTGCTGAATCTATTTCCATAGGCAGTAAGAGCGACGGTGTTAGCGATGGTTTTGGGCAAATTCGAGGTGCAGAAGGCAGTGGCGGCGGTAAAGGGACTGGCGGTGATGAGATTACAGATAAAAGGGACAGCGGTGACGATGTAAAGAAACAAAAGATGCAGAACGTAGAATTAGAGTTGGTTAAAATCGAGGCTCAACGTGCGGTTGGAGAGAAAAAAGATGAAATTAAGAAACACCTGGATAGTTCTAATCCGGAAACCAAAAAAGAACTTGCGGGTAGAATTGATAAATTAAGCCAAACTGACAGTTTAAAAGGCCTGGAAGAAGAGACTGGTTCCATAGAAGGCAGGATAGATAAATTGCAGGAACAGGGTGTTATCAGCCGGCAATTAGGAGATAACCTGGCAAATAGTCTAAAGGAGTTGAGCGGGTATTTGGCGATAGGTTTTAATTTAGAGCAGGAAGAGAATTTTTCAAAAGAAGGTGCCAAAAATGAACAAGCTGAAAGAGACGAGGGGGTAGAGGCAATAGAGAAGAACCTGGTGGCAATAAAAATAATCCCGGAATCCCAGAATTTTGCTTTTGGCGCCAGCGGAGAAATAATAGCCCAGGGGGTGCTTAGCGATAAAACCGAGATCGACCTTACCTCGGCAGTAGAGTGGGTGAGCCAGGATGAGTCGGTCGCAAGAGTTTCTAAACATGGGCAAGTCCAGGGCGTTTCTGTGGGAAGCGCCGGTATTTATGCCCAGATCTCCGGGATAAAGAGCAATAACGCTATAGTTACAGTAGATAGCGCCAAACTTATTTCTATTTTGCTGTCCCCGTCTGATCCAAGGATATCCATGTTCGATCAATTAACTCTAAAGGCAGAAGGATATTATAGCGATGACAGCCTCTTGGATTTGACCGGAGAAGTCCTTTGGCATGTTTCTAAGCCCAGAATACTAAAAATAGAAAAAGGCAAGATCAATCCTTTAATTATCGGAGAAACTGCAGTTAATGCGAAATACGGCGGGGTAGAAAGCCTGCCGGTTAAGGTTTCGGTTATTGTTACCTGGGAGTGGATCTTTGTTATTGCGGCCAAGGTATTCGGATCAATTCTTTTGGCGGCGTCAGCAGCTTTTCTCGTATTGTATTTAATCGCTGAACAGGCCAAGCAGCGGTTATGCCGCCTGATGCACAGTGATCCCAGAGGATTTATCATTGCCTTATACCGTAATTTAAATGAATTACTCTCGATTTTAAGCCCGCAGAACCTGGAATTCATCCCCCCGTTAGAATTAGCCGTGATAGCCGAGAATAAGTATGGTATTTCCGATAGAACCTTTATTCGCTTTACGGAAAGGTTCGAAGAGGCTAATTACAGTAAACATCAATTAGGTGAGGATAAAGCTACGCTGGCTTTAGATGAGTATAATCGAACGGTCAAAGCGGTATTATGCCACTATAAGGGTGCTGCGCGGGTTTTTCGATATATAAAGATCCTCTGCTGCAGGGTGCCTCTTTCAATGAATTGTCGTTAAAACGCTGATTAAATAAATCCGCGGATTATATTTATGATATAATATTGACTCGATTAGGCGGTATTTTTTAAAGCATCATAAAACCAGATCATCATGGCTTTACAATATATCCTTTTTTCAATCTTGAGTTTTTTCTTAGGATTGGTCTTGCTTGTCCTGTTAATAAAACTTTCCTGGAAACACAAGTTTCTTTTTAAAGGCGTTCCTCTTGTCGGAGGGCTAAGCATTATCTTGTCCGTTATTCTGGTGTATTGGCTTTGGATAACCCCGGTGATGTTTTTGCCAAAGCCTGTTATGGCGCTTATATTAGCTTCTTCGGCAATGTTTATTTTCGGAATGATAGACGATTTGAAGGAACTTTCAGTAAAAACCAAGTTAATTGTTCAGGCTCTGGCAGTTTCGATCCTTGTTTTATCCGGTTTACGGACACAGATTATCCATATAGGGCTTTTTGCCAATATTCTTATTACCTTTCTCTGGATGATCGGGATTACTAATGCTTTTAATCTGTTAGATGTGGTTGATGGGTTGGCCGGCGGGGTTGCGGTTATCGTTGCCGGGGCATTCTTTATCATATCTTTTTTAAATGGAAATATAATGGCGGCGGCTTTATTGGCTGCCTTGCTTGGTGCGGTGGGGGCATTTTTGATCTATAACTTACCTCCGGCCAGGGTTTATCTGGGTAATTCCGGAAGCCATTTCCTGGGTTTTTTCTTGGCGGGGATCGCGATCTTAATCAGCTACGCGCAGAGCGGTAGGCACCCGGCGTTACTTACTCCATTATTGATCCTGGGGTTTCCGATCTTCGATACGATATTCTTGGCCTGTATGAGGGTCAAACAAAAAAGGCCGGTTTTCCATAAAAGCGGGGATCATCTTGTCCTGCGGTTCTTAAAAATCGGCCATTCTAATCGTAAGGCGCTTTTTTTAATGTTAAGCTTGAGCTTGGTTTTTGCTATTTCTGGGGTGATAATAAGCCAGGTTTCTAATGGCTTGGGTATTATGGTTATCGCCGTAATACTTGTGGCGGGGATAGCAGTTGGTTTTAAAATGAACGGGGTCAAAATTGATGCTTAAGAAAAAATTCCTTATTTTAGGCGCAGGGATAGCGGGTTTAAGCGCCGCGCGGCAACTCGATAAAAAAGGCGCAGATTACCGGATTTTGGAAAAAGATCCCATCGTAGGAGGTTTATGCTGCTCAAAACAAATAAACGGCTTCACGTTTGATTGTTCAGGGCATCTGCTGCATTTTAAACGCAGGGAATCATTCGATTTGATCAAGCACCTGTTGCCGGACAATTTGCTGGTTCATAAAAGAAGTGCCTGGGTGTATACCTGCGGAAGGTATATCCCATATCCTTTTCAGGCAAATCTGCATGGCCTGCCTCCGCGTGTTTCCAAGGAGTGCGTTTTGGGTTTCATTAACGCCCGCAGGTATGGATGCGAAAGCCGTAATAGGAAAGATCCGGGTTTTTTAAATTGGATCAACCTGACCTTTGGCAAAGGTATCGCCCGCCATTTTATGGTGCCGTATAACCGTAAATTCTGGACGCTGGATCCTCGTGACCTGACTTGTGAGTGGCTGGATGGGGTGATCCCGGTGCCTTCATTAGAACAGCTGATCGAAGGAACCGTCGAAGATAGCAAAAGGCAATTCGGATATAATGCCCGTTTTTGGTATCCCAAAAACGGGGGGATAAGCCGGTTGATTTCGGCTTTGTCAAATGAGACTAAAAACATTAGTACTGGATCTAAGGTGGTGGGTATCGATCTTGATAAAAAAGAGGTAGTAACCGCCTCCGGGATCAGGCAAAAATACGACTATTTGATTTCTACCATCCCTTTGCCTGAATTGCCGGGCATGATTAAAAGCCTGCCTGCAGAGATAAGTAAATTATTTAACCAGCTGCAGTGGAATTCCATTTTTAATTTAAACCTGGGGATTAAAAAACATGATAATTCCTCCCGGCACTGGATGTATTTTCCTCAAAAGGAGATTTGTTTTTTTCGGGTAGGGTTTTATCATAATTTCGTTCTCTCCCGGCCCGGGGAGTATTCTTTATATGCCGAAGTTTCTTATCCTAAGAATGGCCGCGTGAATAAATCCGAAATGATCCGCAAGATCCGCGCGGACCTGCTAAAGACCGGGATCCTGGATAAAACCGATCAAATTTGTGCAGAAGACGTAAACGATATTAAATATGGTTATCCGATTTATGACAGGCAGTATAAGCGGTCACGGGAAGGGATCCTTGGATTTTTAGCTAAGAATAATATTTTTTCCTGTGGGCGCTATGGTTCATGGCGGTATATGTCAATGGAAGATGCGTTGTTGGATGGCGCGAATTTAGCCATGCAGCTCTGGGGGGATGAGCGGGGGATGGCGTAACGCAGAGGGTGTAAAGTTAGTAAAAAATGCAACTGATCTAAAATAATCTGGAAGGATGGTTAAATCCCGGGATGCTTTTAAGATTAATTGCCGAAAAAATTAAGAAGATATACCATTTCCGGCGCTCCTTATGGCTTATGGCGGTAAAACAATTTAAGGCTAAATACGCTGCATCTTTCCTGGGTGTTTTCTGGGTGATAATTAACCCTGTTTTGATAATGCTGGCAATAACCTTCGTATTTACCGTTGTTTTTAAGACGGAAATGGAAAATTTCGGATTATTTGTGCTTTCCGGGATCTTGCCGTGGATGTTTTTGTCCGGAGCGGTATCTGAAACAACGCCGGCTTTTATCAATCAACGCGGGGTTTTGCATCAATTTGGCCTGCCCAAGGAAATATTACCTCTTTGTATAACACTTTCTTACTTTTTCACATTTCTTTTGAGCTGGTGTTTGATCTACCCGGTTTTCTTGCTCTCCAACCCTAAAATCGCCTGGGTCTTTCCTTTGCTGCCATTCATCCTTTTGTTTACGTATCTATTTGCCAGCGGGATAGGGTTAATTTGTTCGGTAGCCAATATCTTCTTCCGGGATATCGAACATTTTCTTGGTGTTTTTATGATGTTTTGGTTTTGGGCAACGCCGGTGTTTTATTCCATAGAGATGGTTCCGGAGGCGTTTAGATGGATCTTTAAGTTCAATCCGGCGCTCCCTTTTGTTACTTTTTATCATGATATAGTCTTTCAAGGTAAGATCCCCGCAATATCCACTTTTCAGGAAGTTGCCTGTTGGACGGTATTAAGCGTGTGCCTTGGTTTATTTATTTCCGTGTATTTTGAGGATAGGATATTAAAGCATATTTAATATGGCGATAATTGAATTAAGCGATGTTTGGGAAATGTACCGGATCAAGTTTATGGCCGAGGGCAAGGCCTCCTGGGATAATTTCTGGGCGTTAAGAGGGGTAACATTTTCGGTAGAACCCGGAGAGATTGTCGGTATAATCGGTGAAAATGGTTCTGGTAAAACCACGATTTTAAAGTTGATCGCAGGGATGTTAAAACCTGACCGCGGCCAGATAAAAGTATCGAAGAATGTGTCCGGGCTGCTGGAGTTAGGTGCTGGTTTTCAGCCGGAATTGACCGGCAGGGAAAATCTTTATCTGCAATCCGAACTTTTTGGTTTATCTAAAGATTTAATCGAAACCAAATATGAAGAGATCGTGGGATTTGCAGAGATAGGCAAGTTCATTCATGCTCCGGTAAAATGTTATTCGCAGGGTATGTTCGTGCGGCTGGCCTTTGCCATAGCCATTCATACGGATCCGGATATTTTGCTTATCGATGATACCTTGTCGGTGGGGGATGAATATTTTCAAAGAAAATGCATAAAAAAGATGTTGGAGCTGAAAGAGCAATCCAGGACTATTGTTATTGTGACCCATGATATGGCGCTTTTACAACGGTTATGCAAAAGGGCGCTTTTTATGAAGAATGGCACCCTGGTAAAAGACGATACATCTTCTAAGGTTGTGCCTGTTTACTCTCAAGCCATTGGCAGCCCGGAGGGGATAGCGATAATTGAAAGGGGGCCCCTTGGTTTAATATTTAATAATGGCAGATTATTTTTGAGCTGGAACGGCGATCCAGTTACTTCTCCTTTGGGCGCCTATACGGCATTTAACGCCGGATCCAGGTGGTATAATTCTGCTCAAGCGGAATGGGAGATTAAAAATACCTCTTTCGGGGCCTTTACGGCAGCCGGTAATTTTTATCAATTAGGGTTGACTCAAGTTTGGCACATAGAGGTTTCAGATAATATGGAGGTTACCTGGGATATAGAGCTGGAGGTGGATAAAAGCCCGGATTTGCTTGAAATGCATGTTAATGTTGCAATGAAAGAAGAATATCTCCAATGGTTTGCTGATTCCAAGAAAGGGGTTTTCCCTGTAATTAGCGGTGAAGATAAAATCCCGGTACCTATATTTACAAGGCTTGTTACGAGCGCCTGTCTTGGGGTGTATTCTTTGCCTTCGGATGATTCCATTATGAAGTCTTTTCTGTTTGAAAAACTGCCGTTAGGAGGCTTGTCGCAGGGATCGATCATAAACTCGGATTATTTATCGCGGTCACGCATATTGCAGTACCGATTGAACCCTTTTTCCCTCCAGTCAGTCCATCAGGCGGATCAGTCCATTTGTTTTGCAGGCAAGATGGTGATAAATACTGCAGATATAGACGGATATCTTTCAAAAACACAAAATGAGTTTGTTTTATCTGCCAAGGATTTAAAGCTCGTGTTCGATAACGGCAGGTTTATCCTCGAATATGAAGGCAGGAGCTTAACCAAGAACAACCACATCAGCACAGCTGTTTATTCTGGCGGGAAAGGGTATTTTTCTAATCTGGCGCAATGGGAGGTTAAGAAACAAGGTAGTAATAAGATCATTGCTTTAGGTCGGTGGCCTGGTCTTGCATTGATCCAGATCTGGGAGGCAGAAATTAACGGTGGCAATTCTGTTAATTGGGATGTGAGCATCCAGGTTGCTGAAGAGTTAGTTATTGATCAGCAGCATTTTTCTATTGCCTGTTGTGATGGTTATTCACATTGGTTTAGCAAGTATGGCGTAGGAGTTTTTCCGGAAAGTTTCCGGGAAAGCGAAATGGATATGCTGCAAATATGCCTGCCTGAAGGTGAATTGGGGCTTTCCGTCCCAGAGGCACAATTGCCGGAATTAAACGTGAAGTTCTCCAATCTATCTCATAATTATGCGAAAATCATCAATTCTAATTTTTATGATAAGGCAAGAATAATGCGTATAGATAAAGTAGATCCGGAAAGGGCCAATAAATTATCTGTCGGTACATATCCTTGCTTTAAATTAGACATGCATTTGGGGCGGAATGATTTAATGCGTCGTCCCGTTTCAAATGAGTTGAAAGGCAATAGGCTGAAGATTATTTTTAGCCAGGGAAGCGGGCGTATATTTTGGGATGGCTTCGAACTGACTAAGAAACTGGGGCTTTATACCTCCATGTGCTCTAAGGGGAGGTGGTATGATTCGGCTTCTTTTGCCAGATGGAAGATTATAGAAAATGATACTCGGATAATTAAGGCTGCCGGAGAGTGGGTGTATTTACCTCTGACGCAATATTGGCAGATAGGTATAAAAGACGATAATCTTATTGAATTTAATGTTAGAATGGAAATCAATAAAGAGGTAGAGATCGAATCCGCGCAGACAAATCTTATGGTTTCAGAGATATACTCCCGGTGGATAAAAGATACCTTGGTGCAGGATTTTCCCGTATTTAATAATAACCTCGATGACAAGTGGGATGTTATTTATTCGAGTGAGGATAATGCCAGGCGTATTGGCGTAGCTAAAACCTCGGATCAGGAGAAATCATTGCCTACGATCACATTGTTTAATCAAGGGGTAAATGCCAATCAGCGCCTTAATATCGTGAATTCCGACGTTTATCACCGGGGCCGGTTAATACAGTGTTTGGACCCGATTAAATTAATTATGGCCCCCGGGAATTATTTTTATTTTGCTGGCGACTTTAGTATTGATGGATAGGTGGCATGGGGTGAAAAATGAATGATGTCTTGAACTGGCAGTCTACAGCCAGAATATTACTTAGACATTTTAGATTTTATCTTTCCAGGCAAATAGGTTATCCTTTGGTTGAGCCGGATATGTTGCAGTTGTGTTTTTTGTTCCGTTGTAACTTAAGGTGCAAAATGTGCAACATGCATGAACGGTCAGAAATAGTTAAACAATCCGGGCTGAATTCAGAGCTGCCTTATGAAGTAATAATAAATTTGATAATGCAAGCCCGGGAAATGGGGATTAAACAGTTGTTTTTACTGGGAGGAGAGCCTTTTTTACGGGAGGATATCTTTGAGATCATAAAATTTGCCAACACCTGCAATATGAAAACCCTGGTTTCGACAAACGGCACCCTTCTGGACCGGTTAGATATAGTGGACAAAATGTTTGCCTCCGGGCTTGAAGATCTGGTGGTTTCGATTGATGGTGCGTGTGAAGATACTTTCAAGAAAATCAGGGGCGAAGGTATTTTCCAGCGGATATTATCCAACATAAATTTGTTAAATAGCAAAAAGAAAGCGAAGAAGTCTTTTTTACCCAACATAGTTATTTTTTGCACTATAATGGATCACAATATAGAAGAATTGCTGGATATTGTGGATTTAGCAAGAAAATTAGAAGTTGCCTGTATCGGGTTTCAGCCGGTTGTTAGTGATAACACGGACGCCAGGATAAGGGATAACCCGGATTCAAATTGGATACCCAGGGATCGCTATCCAGAACTTGATCGGGCAATAAACAAATTAGTAGAGTATAAACTTTCATCCAAAGAAAACTTCGATTTTATATTTAATGGAGTAGATCAATTACAAATGGTGAAATGGTATTTCAGGGGCACCTTGCCTAAGCAGAAATGTTATACGGGTTTTAATCGGATGATCGTTTCTCAAGATGGCAAAATGTATTTTTGTGCTCAAGAGCCAATGCAAGGTGAAATAAGCTTCGGAGATATTTATAAAGATAGCTTGCGGCAGCTTTGGTATTCGCGCAAGGCGAATACATTCAGAAAATGTATTAAACAATGCGCCAACCCTTGTTTATTAGGCTGTACCCGCAGAGAAGAATTCGATGGGTTCATGAATGATTGCTACAGGAATTTTTATTTTAGTCCGGTTTCGAGAGGTGAGCGCCTTAAAGGTTATCACCGGGGTAATAATAAGGCCGAGAGCGAAAGGGGTTTAGGTGCCCACTGATATTTCAATAATCGTCCCGACATATAACAGGCAAGATAAACTTGCGGAATGTTTGAAATCCCTTATTCATCAGGATTATCCGCAGGATGCGTTTGAGGTTATCATAATCGATGATGCCGCCAGTGATGAGACCAGGTCTTTGATAGACAGGTTTAGGCCCCGGCATCCAAACTTAAGATATTTTTCTCAACCCGGATTTGGCCCGGCAAAGGGCAGGAATTTAGGGGTCACAAACAGTTGCAGTGCAATCGTTGGTTTTATCGACGATGATTGTACGGCACACCCTGGCTGGGTAAGGGCTATGGTGGAGACACACCGCAGTAATCCGGATATTGCCGCAGTAGGCGGCTTGACCCTGGCTTCTAATCAGAAAACCCCGGTCATGGTCAGCCAGTTTTTAAGCACATTCAGCATAGAAACCAGCATAAAAGGAAATAAAGAGGTGATTTTTTTCCCCACCTGCAATGTTTCATTAAAGAGGTGGGTATTTGACAAATATAAATTCGATGAAAGATTTCCTTTGCCCGGAGGAGAAGACCTGGAATTCTTTTGGCGGTTATTTAAGGGGGGGCACAGGTTCATTTGGGATAAAAAGATAAAAGTCATACATTATCGCGATGAAAATATGCGGAGTTTTATGAAACAGGCATACATTTACGGCCGGGGGAATTTACTTGTTAAAAGGATACATAAAGATCACCCTCTGTTAAAAGAACTCTCTACCGGCAAGGTTTCTTTTTGGTTTGCCACTATAATTAATGTTTTAAAGATCCCGCGGTTTTCGTGTCTTTTAGGTAATGGCCTGGTTTCTTTGCAGGGGCAGGCCGATCTTTATAAGAGATCCCGGATCTATGCTTATTTAGCTTTGCATAAAATTATCTACTTGGCAGGGAATGTTTCCGAATATTTCAGGACACATAACTTCATTGATCCGGATTTACCCGGGGATTTCAAGGAAACCGTCCCGCTTAATGATCGCCCGGAATTCATTATCTTGGATATAACCCATAGGTGTAATCTAAAATGTAATATCTGTGAGATTAGATCCGACCGTCCGATCAAGGAATTTGCCACAAACGAGGTAAAAAGCCTGATTGCCCAGGCTTATGACTGGGGGGTAAAGGAGTTTGTTTTGTCCGGGGGTGAACCGCTTATACGAGAGGATATATTTGAGATACTGGATTATGTAAAAGAGAAAAAATATCATACTGGGATTTTAACAAACGGGATATTATTGGATGACAAATTCATTGGCAGATTATCGCCTTATTTAACTTCCCGTGCGCTATCTTTGAGTATCTCCCTGGACGCTTTAACGCCGGAGATCCATGATGATATAAGAGGTGGCAAGGGGTGTTTTGAAAAGACTATTAAAGGGCTGAAGAAACTCGCATATCTTAAGAAAACCGACCCGGGGATAAACTTCAACGTTATTTCCATAATACTTAATGAGAACTTAGAAGAGCTTTTATCTTTGGCCGGGTTTTTAAAATCCCTGAATGTGAATTCGATACAATTCCAGCCGTTACTTTCTAACAATCTGATAATGAAACAGCGCTCGAGCAAGGTTAAGTATTGGATCCCCAAGGAAAGATTAGCTGTCCTGGACCAGGTTATTGATGATCTGATAGAATTTAAGAATAAAAATGTTTCGCTCTTGCGCAATTCGGTGAATAATCTTGCTTTAGCCAAAAAATACTTTCGCGGTAATTTAGCCCCACAGGATGTGAGGTGCCTTTATGCGGAAAGGACCATGCTTATTGCAAATAACGGCGAGGTTACCACCTGTTATGGCAGTTATGGGAATGTGCGTAAGGATTATTTAAAAAATATCTTCGATTCTAAAGAAAGCCGTCAGGCGATGGCAAGGGTCAAGGCATGCGGTAATCCTTGCCTTTTGCCTTGCTTTTGTGATTAAATCATGCGGGAAAAATCTAAAATGCCTAAGCGATTCGGGAATTTACCCCTGGTTTTATTTGCTATATTCGCGGGTTTATTCGCATGCGAATGTTTCCTTCGGATATATGAGAGGTATTCTCCTTTTGCATTGGGAGTATCCCAATTAGAGATATTGGCTAAAGACAACCGACGATGGTGGGGGATGGCTACGTTTCAGCACACTCAAAACGGTGAACCGCCGCACTATGTGCTTAGCAGTAACAGCCGGTTATTTTATGAACCGAATACCTGGTTTTATGGTTTTAAATCCAGGATCAACGCTTCACCTGGCGCATACAGGATATTTGTCTTGGGCGATTCGACAACACGTTTAGAGCCGCGCGCGGATTTAGACAGTGATTATTACCCTTACCAGCTGGAGGCATTGCTTAATAAAGACAGATCCGGAGAATATATCGTGGTTAATTGCGGTATCCCGGGATATGCAACTACTCAAGAGGTGGAATTTTTAGAGAAGAAACTACTGCCTTTTAAGCCGGACCTTGTGGTTGTAGGGTATTGTTTAAACGACAGGGATATAAAACACAGGATCATAAGGAAACAAGGATATTATGCGTGCGCTGATCTGTCAAGGAGTGTCCCTGTGTGCCCGGGAGTTCCGTTTTCTGTTTGGCTTTATATGAATTCAGAATTATATAAGCTGGTGAACCATTCTTTGGTTAAGGCGTGTAAAATCCTTAAAATCCCGGCGAGTTATGTCGATTTAGGTGATGGTGTTACGATACAGGCACTGCAAAGATTGAAGCAGTTGAGCCAGGCGCACAATTTTAAGGCCGTTTTTGTCGTTTTCCCCAGTCTTGAATATTGGGAGTCCAGCCAAAAAGAGCAGGCCTGGATTTCAACACAGCTAAAAAGCATCGGGTTTGAATTTATCGATATGAAGAAGGCCTTCGATGATTATGGGATGAATAGCCTTAAATTGGCCTTAGGCGACCGGTATCATTTTAATGCGGCTGGGCATGCGCTTGTGGCAAAAGAATTATATGATTACCTTTCGGGCGGGGTTTTGAATAATTGATGCGCGACAATAACAACAAATAACCCGGGTTAAACCTATGGCAGATATACCTTCTGCAGCAGTATTTAATATTACATACCGATGCCAGCTTAAATGCAGGATTTGCAATCTTCAAAGTTCTACCCTTAGCCTAAAGGAGTTATCGACAAAACAGATCATCGCAATACTTAAGGATTTATCCGCAGCCGGTGTGTCTACGATAGATTTTGTAGGGGGAGAGGTTTTGTTGAAACAAGGAATAACAGAAATATTAAAGACCTCACGCACCATTTTTAAAGAAGTCAAGATCGTCACCAATGGTTTCGACGGGCTTGCCTTTGCAGATCTTTTGCTTTCTCTTCCGGTGGATCAGATTACCGTATCGCTGGACGGAGGTTATAGTAAAACCCATGATAGCATTCGAGGAGAAGGGGTATTTTTCAGGCTAAGCGGGTTTATGCGTTATCTCAAGCAAAGAAAGGCAAAAGGGAAAAAACCGTTTTTAACCGTTAATACCGTTATAGTAAAGAATAATGTGCTTGAACTCGTGAATATCCTGAATTTAGCTTCTGCCTGGGGGTGCAATAATATAACCTATGAAGTATTTTTGTCTGATAACGCTGATTTGCGGCAGAATCAGTTAGCCGATCCTTTCTGGGTCCGGGGAGATGACCTGAAGGCTTTGGATTCCCAGATCCAGAAGATAATTGCGATAAAAAATGACCGTTCCGCACCCATATATGTTGCTAACACCATGGATTATCTGAATAATATCGTCAATTATTATAAGAATATGTTAGAGCCGGGCATTTTCAGATGCAGGAACGGCCGTGATTTTCTTAGCGTATGCGTGGACGGCAAGGTTTGTATTTGTGACCATTGTCTGGGTGATCTAAAGAAAGATGATTTCCTGACCATCTGGAATAAATCAAGCACCGATGATGCACTTCGTGCGGTAGCCAGCTGCCAAAGGCCCTGTATGATGAATTGTATGGTAGGAGGCGTAGAGTATTATGGAAAAAAAGAATAAAGAGCGCATACGTTATTTCATTTCTAAGAAAATCGACTGGCCGCTGTTTCCTCCCCGTAACGTAACATTGACCATTAATTATCTCTGCAATCAACACTGTATTATGTGCGGGATAAAGAACCTCGAGTTTAACAAAGAATATGAGATCAAGGTAGAAGAGATAAAGAGCATCATTGACGAAATGGTAGAGCTGGATATCCCGGATTTGGTTTTGACCGGAGGGGAGCCGTTTTTATATGAGGGGATATTCGAAGCCATTGATTACGCAAAACAAAACGCAAGGAACGTGATTATGATCACCAACGGTTTTTACGGTGATCCGGTTGTCGATAAAATAATACGATCTAACCCCGGCCATCTACAGATATCGCTTGATGGCTCTACGCCAGAGATTTATGATGCAATACGCGGTGTGCCAGGGGCCTTTAATGTGGTGACAGGCAATATAAGAAAGTTCGTTAAAAACGGCAGATCGGTCGGTTTAACAGCTACCATTATGCGGCAAAACTACAGGGATTTGCTGAATATAGCTTTACTGGGGCAGGAATTGGGGTGTACGCGCCTGGCACTCCGGCCGGCTCATGTCAGTAATGCTGATCCGCTTAAAAGGGATTTTGCATCGGTCCCTTTTTGGATCCCTGCTTCAGAGTTACAGGCTTTTAAAGGGGTTGTGGATGAACTTAAAGAGTTTAATGCGCGTACCGGTTACTTGGATTTCCCTCCCCAAGTCGATCTGTTGAACGACTATTTCAAGAACGGCTGTCTGCCGCCATTAGGCAGTTGTTATATCGGATTTACTCGGCTGATCATTTCTTATAATGAAAAGAAAAGTTATGGGATATGGATGTGCAGAGATATGATCGGTGATATCAGGAAAAACAGTTTACGAAAGATTTGGTACGGTAAAGGCGCCAGGATAATGAGGAAGACGATCCGTAAATGCAGGCAATTTTGTTTATTCCCGGAAATGTATGAACCCGAATTGAAGGATATAAACACTTTATGTACGGCGATAAGGGAAACTGAACGCACGGCTGAAGCCGAAAGGGTGTGCCAGGCCCGCGGCCACAAAGACGCCTTGTGCCGGCAATGAAAAATATCAACGAGGGATGATGGAGAGCAGAACGGATAAATCATTACAGTGTTTTTACGAAGAAGATATCGATCTTGCCGAGGCAATGCTGAACCGGTTGATCTTGAGCCATCCCTTGGAAGACCTTGAACAGTTTAGGCGCGACTGCGGGTATTATTATTCCAGGATCCTGGATTACCCTCTTGTCCCTCCGACTGTGATCCAGTTCGATTTTATGAGGCGGTGCCAATTGCAGTGCAGGATCTGTAAAATATGGTCTCGTCAGGCGACTCTCCCGGAGGAAGAATTAAGTTTTGCAGAGTTAAAGAAGCTTTTCGACCAAGCTAAAGAGTTGGGGGTCAGCCAATGTTATTTCAGCGGAGGGGAACCGTTTATGCTGACATATTTGTTTGATATCTTGAAATATTCAAATGAATTAGGCATTATGACGGAGGTCACAACCAATGGCCTGTTATTGAACGAAGAAAATTGCCTTAGGCTGCTGGATATCCCGCTTTATCAGATCAACGTTTCGATTGATGGCGCAACCGCATCGACCCATGACTATCATCGCAACCGTCCCGGCCTGTTTGATATTGTGATAAATAATCTCCAAAGGTTTGCTGATTTAAGGAAGTCAGTTTCCTCTACTCGCGGCAGCCGTCCGGATCGCCCGGTGATTGTGATGGCCTGCGTTTTAACGAATAGGAACTTTCCCGAGATGCTTAAGTATGTGCGTCTTGCCCATGAGCTCGGGGTGAATGCATTCTTTCAACCGTATGCCTCCGAGAACGATAATTATTATAAGAAGACAATAAAAGACGAGTTTGTTATCCCTCCGGAAAGGTTGCCTTTGTTAAATCAAGAGATAGACCGGGTTATCGATTATAAAATGAGCTGTAAAGACCACTGGTTCATTAGTAACACCGTAGATTCGTTGCAGAACCTGAAGCAGTATTTTGCAAATTCTCTTACTTCAGCAAAGTTTTGTTTTGCCGGTTTTAACAGGATCATTATTCTCAAAGACCGTAAGGTCAATGTTTGTCCCGGGCAGATCGGTGATTTCAGTAAGAATACTTTACGCGAAATTTGGTTTTCCCGGGAGGCAGAAGATATGCGCATAGCAATGCGCACCTGCGCCAAACCATGCCTGATGGGTGCAGCCTATTTCCCCGGGCCGACTACCAACGACATATTCCTGATCACAAAAAGATATTTGATCTATCTCCAGAGAAACGGCTATTATAATCAGGCTTCGATAAGTCTGCTTATACAGGAGTTGCTGGTTTTTCGCTCCAAATTGTCGGCAAAAGGATTAGCTTCGGAGATAAAAAAGCTCGATGCGATCATTGAATATCTGCGAATAAAATCCGATCCCCATATCCGGGTTAAAGGCCGGTTCGCCTCGGGACTGGCGGAAAGACCGGTTTCTTTGCTCGAGCACTTAATGGATAAGGTCCGCTCCAAGAGAGATAGTGCTGTCCTCAAGCAGATTTCTACCCTGCAGTTTGAAGTTACCAATAATTGCAATTTGCATTGTAATATTTGTTGGAGGTCATTGCGAGGGCACCAGGACGAGGTAAAGAACCTGACCCGGGATAAATTCACGGCAATTATGGATAAACTGTCAGGTGTTTTTCCCGGGATAAGAGAGGTGAATACCCAGGGGTTGGGGGAACCCCTCCTTTGCCCGGACATTTTAGAGATATTGGCGGACACAAAACGACGCGGATTGACCGTCTGGTTTGTAACTAACGGCACCCTGTTAGATGAATATATGGCTGGCAGGATAGTTGAGATCGGGGTAGATAAGATCAGGTTCTCTGTAGATTCTGCCAACCCCGAGATATATGCTGCGATAAAGGCCGGAAGCAGTTTAGAAAAAGTTGTGCGGAATATAACGCGGTTAAACGCTTATAAGTCGCAATCAAACAAAAAATCACCGGTCCTTGCCTTTAACAGTGTTTTGATGAAAAAAAACTACCCGGCAATCGGCAGTTTAATAGAACTGGCACGCCTGAACCTGGTGCCGGAGGTCACTTTGATACCCCTGGTTAGTTTTTCACGCGGCTTATCTATTGACGCAGAACAGGTGAATTTTTATGAGGATGCTTTCCGTGCCAGCTTTGGCGCCTTGAAAAAAGATGCGGCGGAAAAAGGAGTTGAACTGAATCTCGGCATTTCTCTGGAGAGCAAAGAAACCCGGTTCTGTAATTTCGGCTTTTATATAGATGCAGATTGTTTTGTGCATCCCTGCTGCAACATCTCCACATTTAATTTTGGCAATATTTATAAACAAGATGCCAAGGTGGTCGTGCGTAATTACCTGCGGTTCCGGAGATGGCTGGATGTGAAAAACATTTCCTGCAAGGAGTGCAACCGGATCCTGGATAAACGATGATAAATGGCTTAAAAGAAGCTGGTAAGGTATTGTTATTTAAAACCGCGTACTCTTTTGGTTATCCCCTGGTTAACCCGGATACTCTTCAGATCAGCCTTACCAGCAGATGTAATCTGCGCTGCCGAATGTGCTCGGTGCATAAATACATTACTAAGCATGAGGAGGAGATGCCGTATGAGGAGATTAAAAAGATCATTACAATTGCCAAGAAACAGTTTGGGATAAAAAGGCTCGTGCTTACCGGAGGAGAACCGCTTCTGATCCCGGATCTCATCGCCGAGACCACAACCTTTGCACGGCATACCGGGATGGATGTAATTCTTACCACCAACGGTTTTTATCTGGCAGAACATGCTGCGCGTCTGGCTTATGCCGGGGTTTCGCATTTTCATATCTCTATCGATGGCCTGGAAAACACCCATAATCGCCTTCGTCAAAACGATTTGTCTTACGAAAATGCCGTGCAGGGGATAAAGATATTAACGGATCTGCGCAAAAGAGGCGGCCTTAAATATTCCATAGGTATAGGGGCGGTTGTTTTAAAACCTAATATCCCAGAGCTTTATGATTTATTCATTGAGGCCGATTCTCTGGGGGTGGATATCATGGATATCCTTCCTTATCTTCCGGATAACACGGATTTCTCCAGTAAGGAAAATACCTCGCTGTGGCCCGATCCCGAAGCGGTACAGTTATTTTTACAGCTTTATAAAAAAATCACCGAGTTTGGCGCCAGGCATGTCAGGATCAATGATTTTATTGATAGCGAATTGATTGCCAGGTATTATTTGCGCCGGATGCGTAAAGGCGACTGGCAATGTATGGCCGGATACAAGAATATTTTTATCACTATGTCAGACCCGAAGAGACAGGGAAAGTTTGAACCGTGTGTTTTTATGTGCAAGGCGCATATACCGGTCAGGGAGCATAACTATGATTTAAAGCAGATATGGCATTCCCCGCAATCATCTGCGGCACGCCGGGATATTAAACGCTGTGATGTTTACTGTTATCAGCCTTGTTTTTCATTCCCGTCACTCTTAAGGTTATTGAGGCCCAAATAGTCCGGAGCGGTTAATGAGGAATTTATTCGCTAATATTTCCATGTTGGTGGCGGCCTTATTGCTTGCGGTAGTTATTGGAGAGAATCTTACCGGGTATTATTTAAAGAGGTCGCTTTTGTCCAAGACCATAGCTTATATCGACACCAAAACGGTTTCTTTATCCAAGCAGCGGGATTTTTCATATAAAAAATTTGATCCGGAATTAGGCGGGGTTCTTAACCCCGGGGCCGAAGCTACTCTTATCACCAGCGATTTTAATGTTACATATTCTATTAATTCGCATGGCCTAAGGGATAGAGAATTTCCTCTTCAGTCCCCGGAGGAAGAGTTCAGGATAATTGCGCTTGGGGAGTCCACATTATTTGGCGAAGGGGTTAATTACGGAGATCGTATTACGGAAGTGATTGAACAGGCATTGCCGAAGGTGGAAATAATTAATATGGGTATAGGGGGATTTGGTTTCGACCAGTCACTTCTGCAGGTAAAAAGGGATGGTTTTAAATTCAATCCCGATGCAGCCGTTATTTTTATCTTTTCACAGGATTATTTGGACCGCTGTATGGACATAACAACCCCGGGGTCCACAACTGCCAAGCCGCGGTTTATCCTTAGCGATGACAAGAATAATTTGATTTTACAGGACCCCGAACATACCCGTAAGGATTTTGAAAGAGAAGCGGCCTTTTGTAAAGATGCCCTGCTCGGACAGCACCGGACTATAAATGAAGGATATGCCAGCCGGTCCGGTAAACCTCTCTACAGCCGCAGTAATATATTGACATTGATGAATTATTTTGCTAAAAGGCAAAGGGTTGACCACCAGTTAAGGCAAAATGATGCGGAGTATTTTAAAGATACCCTGGGGATAGTTGCCTGGCAGAACAAGAGGCGCCAAGGCTATAACGCAGAGGATTTCGACAGATTAATATTTCTTTTGATGGTAGAATATCAAAAGGTTTTCCGGGAGCACAACCTGGATTTTATTATTGTCAATATGAGCCAGTCTAAATTGCCGGAGATTGAGCAGGCCTGTTTAGAGTTGGGGGTTTCTTATCTTGATTTATCAGACAAGATATTACATGCCGCACAATCCGAGCCATTACAGTTTGTGATCGATACGCATTACAATGATAAATACCACCGGATTGTCGCAGAACACGTAAGTGTTTATTTGAAGAAGAAGTATGGTCTGGGAATGAACGGGGATTTTAAATACAGGTATTGGGATGGATCCTAAAAGGACATGATAAATGGCTGATCTGTTGGATGAATTTAAAATGAACCTGGATTTTTATTTCTCCGAGGCGCTTAACCGGCCTTTGGCTAAGCCGTATTGGGTTTTCTTCAGCCTCTCCCACCGGTGTAATTTCAACTGCCAGATGTGCGGGGTCCGGCATGTGCTCAAGGATTGTGAGCTTGAACTGGAACTGGTTAAGAGGATTTTGGATGAGGTGGCCGCCTGGGGCACTGATTGCACGGTGCTTTTTACCGGAGGCGAAGTATTTTTGAGGAAAGATATTTTTCAGATCCTCAGGTATTCTGTATCCCGGGGCCTGAAAACCGAAGTGGTCACTAATGGCAGTTTGATTGATACCCCGGCAATCGCAGATAATATCATTGCCTCCGGGATAAGCAATATTGCGGTTTCTTTGGATGGAGCTACTCAAAAGACGCACGACTATATCCGCGGTACGCCCGGGGCATATTTAAAAGCAGTAAATGCACTAAACCTTTTATGCCAGGCAAAGCGGATTAAACAGTCCGGGCCGCAGATTTCTATTTGGACGACGATGATGAAGGAAAACGTGGATGAACTTTATGCGATCATTTTTTTGGCTAAAGAGATCGGGGTGGAATGCTTGGTTTACCATCCGGTGATAGTTGCGCAAAATGATATGCAAAATACCATATCCGGCGGGCATTTGTGGATCACCCAAGATCTTTTAGATGCTTTTAAAAAGCAGATCGATAAAATCGAGCAGTATAGGAATGAATCTGGATTAGTGGCTTCTTTGCATGATCCCTACCTTTGGTTGGGGTATTTCCAGGGGAAACTGACCCGAAAGGATTGGAAGTGCAACCCTTTCGTGTTTGTTGATATCGGCCCGGATGGTTTTGTGCGCAGCTGCGGCCCGGCCTTTGGGAATATTAGACAAATGAGCTTGACAGATTGCCTGCATACTAAAGAGGCAGAAGATGCCCGTCAAAGGATGCGTCTTTGTCTTAAGCCGTGCCTGCAGACTTGCTGGGGACATCCGGAATCGGATTCCTTAAAGGATATCGTAGATAGTTTTATCGGCAAGGTTACCGGGACCGAAGCTGGGAAATCCGAGAAGAAGGCGCTTTTAGCAAAGGGTTTGGCTTTATTGGAGGATTATGACCGCCTGGCTTCGGGAAAGAGGGAATAATGGCAAATCGTCTTAAAGAAATTATTGTTTCTGTAACTCATCGATGCAACTTAAGATGTGCGATGTGCCAGATCCCCGATACGGCAGGCAATAAGGAATTGAGCTCCCACGAGCTGCGCGGATTGATTAACGACGCTTCTTTGCTTTGCCCGGAGAGCATAGTTTTTAGCGGAGGAGAGCCGTTACTTCGAGAGGATATTTTTGATCTGGTTAGTTTAGTCAGTCATCATAAAATCAATACCTGCCTTACGTCAAACGGGACTTTGCTTGATAAGGATGTTGCCAGGAAGCTTGCTTTAGCCGGGATGGGGGTGGTAAATATCTCCATTGAGGGAAATGAGGATGTCCATGATTCTTTAAGAGGTAAAGGTAATTTTCATAAAGCGGTCGAGGCATTAAAGCACCTAAGAGAATACAAGATCGAAAGCACCATTGCAACGACGATCAGCGCTTTGAATTATGCCTCATTGCCTTATGTGATGGATTTGGCGCATAAATATGGGGTGACTACGGTGAAATTCCAGCCTTTTAGCGAGATTTTCCTCCTGGATAAGCATCGTAAGGATAATTTTCTCTTTCCTGATAATTTACTCGAAGATGTGAATAAGAATATCAAAGAGACTGTCAGGCTTGCCCGGGAGTACGGGATCCATACTAACCCCGAAGGGTATCTTTGCAATATCCCCGCGTATTTATCCCGGCAGGCAAAGAAAGAACGGGTTTTTGACCATTGTCCGGCGTTGTGGAGTTCTTGTCCGATATCTGCCGAAGGCAATGTGTATCCCTGCTGGGTATTATCGAAATATATTATCGGTAATGTCCGGAGTAAGAAATTATCTGATATCTGGGATTCGTACCGCCATAACCGTATTCGCCAGCGGATCATAAAACATGGATGCCAGGGATGCATGATGAGCTGTTACGATCATAATTTCGGCAAGCCGTCTGTAAAGCAGCCTGTTTTGGCAAAGGTAAAAAAACTCAAAAAACGCGCTTTTTATGAGAAAAAGTATTTTCAGGCATATCAAAATACAAAATATCTGGCGGGAAAACTCCTGCGTAAGGCACGGCTTATTATACTTAAGCGCCGAAATTTAAAGCCCGGCTTGCGTCCGGGTTTATCCGAGGAGATCAGATCAGCTAAAGCCACCTTACGAGCAAAAATAAGAAGCATGAGAAAATGAAGAAGACCAGTATCTATATCCCTTGTTTTAATGCCGCTTCTACGATTGCCTGTTGCCTGGAGGCTGTCCTTAAGCAGGATTATCCGGTGGAGGAGATAGTAGTCGTCGATGATGGATCAAGCGATGGCACCGGTCAAATTGCCGGGAGGTATCCGGTAAGATTATTAAGACACCAGTATAATCTGGGATTAGCCTGCGCCAGAAATACCGCGATAAAGTCCATCGAGAGCGAATACATCGCTGCTTTAGACGCTGATTGCATCCCGGAAAGCACATGGCTGTCGTCTTTAATGCGAGGATTCGATAATCCGAATATCGCCGGAGCCGGGGGGAAATTGGTTGAAGACAATATTTCTTCGGTATTTGACCTTTGGCGTTCTGTGCATATGCGGCAGTATTGGGATGATCCCTTGCGCCCGCCGGAATTTCTTTTTGGCTCAAACACGGTATTCAGCAAAAAGGCGCTTAGCCTGGTCGGTTTTTATAATGAGCAGCTTAAAAATAATTATGAGGACGTTGATTTAAGCCGCAGGCTTAGCAGTTTAGGATATGGTTTATCGTATCAGCCACAGGCTGTATGCCATCATCTGAAAAAAGATGATCTGGCCTCGCTTTTAAACACATATTGGAGATGGCACGTTAGATATTATCAGGAAAAAGAGTATTATTCCGCTCCAGAAAGCTTTGCTTTTAAAATGAAGGATAATGTCGGATTGGCCAACCGTTATTTAGAGGAGGATTTGGTTTGCGCGCGGGTAGAGCTTATTTATCTTGATTTCCTGCTGGTTTTTCACCATTGTCTGAAAGACCTTGAACTTTTGATCTTTCAGGGAAAAGATGAATTGGGCCGCGCTTCGGACCACTTATTATCTTCCTGGCTGGCCTTATTGGATCTGGCTTTTTTTTATCAGTATGCATTAGCCTGGGATAATATCCCCACCTTTCTCTATCCCCGTCAGGAGTTTGCGCAAAGTATTTTAGCCATGATCCTTGTTACCGCCAAAGGAATAAAAGACAGGTTTAAGAATATCGATTTTCAACGGGAACTTTACCGGGATTTATTGACCTGTGTATATGCGGTTAGCGATAGCAAGTTGCTGGAGAAGCTGATCATTCTGGTTGAACGCCATCCGGATTGGAGCGGATTCCTGACAAAAAAACATGCTTATATTAAAAGCCATTTCTTGAGTGTTGCAGATAATATTGACCTGTGGTTACAGAATTTGATCGATAGATTCCCCGGGATTATCCCTATGCTGGAGATGTCCCAGGAAAAGAGCAGAAATGTATTTTGCCCAAAAGGAGCGTCCAAATGAAGATTAAAAAATTGCCTTCGGTATTAGTTCTTTTGGTGTTTTCCTGGCTTATCTCTATATTCGGCGTATGCTTAGGTGTTTATTTGTTCGTTTCCATGCCCGATAAGTCTAAGCCGCCATTGATACCTCTGGCAGTAATATTAGCCGGTATTTTGTTATCGGCGCTTATTCGTGTATTTGCCGACCTTGGCCAAATGCTTTTTGACCTTAAGTTTGAGGTGCAGTTGATCTCGAAATATCTAAACCAAAGATTAACTGATATGGATACGCGACTGGTGGTATTCTTTGCGCAGGCGGAGAGGATGTTAGAGTCTTTGAATGAAGGATTGATCAGGGGCAGTTTGGATACCAATCGTGCGCTCAAAGGTATTAATGATAGTATCGGCCGGTTTGATCTGGATGTTAAGGCCGGGATGGTAACATTAAACAATGTCTTAACCGAGCTGAATGGGGATGCCCTTCAAATGTTGGAAGAGCTCAAAGACCTTTTAAGCCAGTCCCAATATGATGCCAGGGAAGGGGTATCTACTTTAAGGACCAGCCTGGATAAAATAGACTGGGATCTTAACCAAACCCGGGAGGCTCTCAACAAATCTTTTATGGTTGCTCAAGATAATCTGCAAAAAGCCATTCAGGAGCAATGTGCCATATTGCTTAAAAACTTAGATCTCCTGCGCAGTGTCACGGAGTGCATCAATTGTGATTCCAAAGATGTGAACCAGAACATCTCTAAGATCAAGATATTCTTTGAACAGATCGAGCAACACCTTAACCTGAATAAATAATATGCGTACAGTTTTAGTTAACCTGCCTTGGTTTGAGGATAATAGGCTGGGGGTAAGGTCGGGTTCCCGCTGGCCTTTTACCGCTCTGCCGGAGGCAGACGGAAAACTCCATTATATCCCTTTTCCTTTTTTTCTTGCTTATGCCGCAGCGTTCATGAAAAGCCGGGGAAAAGAAGCGAAATTGATCGATGCCATTGCAGAAAGGATCTCCGAAGAGGAGTGTATTCGTAAAATAGCCGATTTTGATCCTGCGCTGGCGGTAGTGGAAGTTTCGACCCCCTCTTTTAAGAATGATCTTAGTCTGGTCCGTAAGATTCTCCGTAAAGCACCTTCTGTACAAATTGCTCTTTGCGGGACTCATGCCAGTACTTTTGCCCGTCAGATCCTGGATGAATACGATTTTATTGATTACGTGCTTATCGCGGAGTATGAAATGGCGTTAGTAGAACTGGTAACTTGTTTAGAGCGAGGATGCGATCCTAAAAATGTCGGGGGATTGGGGTTACGTTCTGCCTCGGGAATAATTATCAATGAGCCGTCTTTGGATATCGAGATAGATGCTTTACCCTGGCCGGAAAGGTTGGATGTGCCGATTTACAATTACAATGATGGTTTTGCCGGGTTAGCTGTTCCCAACGTGCAGATGTGGAGCAGCCGGGGGTGCCCTTTTTGCTGCAGTTTTTGTCTTTGGCCACAAGTAATTTACCGGAATAAAGGCTATAGAAAAAGAAACCCGGTAGATGTCGTAGATGAGATGGAGTATCTTTTAAATAAATTCGATTTTAAGGCGGTATATTTTGATGATGATGTCTTTAATGTTGACCGCAGGCATGTTCTGGATATTTGCGCTCAAATAAAGAATAGAGGGATCAAAGTCCCCTGGGCGGTAATGGCAAGAGCAGATCTTATGGATGAAGAATTGCTGGATAATATGTCCGAGGCCGGACTTTATGCGATCAAATACGGGATCGAATCCGCGGATAAAGGGATTTTAAGCCTCTGCCGGAAAAATCTGGATTTGGATAAAGCTACCTCCATGATTAAGGCCACTAAAAGGTCCGGAGTAAAGGTGCACCTGACATTTTGCCTTGGACTGCCGGGAGAAAACAAGGACACGTTAAAGGCGACTGTAGGTTATATAAAAGACGTGCATCCTGATTCCGTGCAATTCTCTTTTGCCACGCCTTTCCCGGGGACGCAATATTTTAATTATTTGAGAGCCAAAAAAGAACAGCTCCCTTGCGAATGGCAGGATTATGATGGGAACTCGAAACCCAAAGCCTACAATGATGATTTAACCATAAAAGATTTAGAGGGGATAAAGAATGCTTTCAGTAGTAATTTTGACCTTTAACAACCTTTCCGCAGCCGATGCATGTCTGGATTCCTTGTTTTCGCAGATTAAAAGCGCCCAGATCGAGGTTATTCTTGTAGATAACGGATCAGACGACGGGACGGTAGATTTTGTCAAAAGGCAATATCCCCGGGTTAAAGTGATCGAGAATAAGAATAATCTTGGCGCTTCCCGGGCAAGGAACCAGGGGATTGATGCCTCAAGCGGAGAATGGATATTAACCCTGGATTGCGATGTCAGGCTTTGCGATGGGTTTATTGATTCAGCACTTGGTTTTATCAAGGAGATGAAATATCCTGTGGGAATGGTTCAGCCTAAGATATTGAATCCCGATGAGAAGACCCTGTTTTCTTGCGGCATATATCTTAGCAAGTTTCGCAGGTTTTTTAATATCGCCAGCAATAAGAAGGATGATGTCAGGTACGGCAGGATCACAAATATTTTTGGCCTTTGCTCTTGTGCCGGTTTTTACCGGCGTAAGATGCTGCTTGAGATCAAAGACGAAAATGGTTATTTCGACGAGAGATTTTTCTTTATGGTAGAAGATGTGGATCTGTCCTGGCGCGCGCAGATTGCGGGATGGAAGGCGGTTTTTTATCCGGCGGCAAAATGCTGCCATAGCGGCGGCAGCAGCGGTTTTGATAAGCTCTTCCGGCAGTATCTCTGCTGGCGAAACCGTTATTATATGATAGCCAAAAACGAAGGCGCGAGACATTACGGTAAGAAGTTCTTCCCGGGGTTATTGTATGATCTTCCCCGTATGGGGTATTTATTCCTAACCAATCATTATGTGCGCAAGGCTTTTTTAGATAAAAGGCAATGTATAAAGAACAATTAAGGCTTTTTTTAAAATTCCTTAAATATGTCTATCCTTACCGTGCATTGCAGGTAATGATATTAGCTCTTAGCGGGATCAGCGTTTTGCTGGGTTTAGTCAATCCTTATCTTGGCAAACTGATAGTGGACCGCTCGATTATGGGTAAAGACCTGAAATCTTTCTTTTTCCTGGGGGTTATCGGAGCAGGGGTATTTATTATAGATGGTGTTATCAAGGCCCTGGAAAATTTCTTCAAGAAAAAGATTGCTTTAAAGCTGCGTTTTGCAATAAATCGCAAAGTCTTCAGCCATTTGCAGGGATTATCGGTGGATTTCTTTCAGGATAAATCCACCGGTGAACATATGTTCAAGATAAGTTATGATATCGAAAGGGTGGTCGATTTTATTTCCGGTGTCCCCGAAGAGCTTATTAATATCCTGCCGAAGTTATTCCTTACCCTGATCGTCGTTTCTTATCTTGATTGGCAAATGGCCGGATTCACTTTACTGCTTGTCCCGGTTTTATATTTGCCGGTATCATTTTTTACTTTACGCATGCGCAAGGCCCTGGGGGAATGGCTGGTTAATTCGCAAAATATTTTTAAAAGGTTACAGGAAGTTTTCTCCCATATGTACCTGGTAAAGGCTTTCGGTAAGGAAAAAAAAGAGTCAGTGAATTATCTTAGAGCCTTAACTAATAACATACGGATCAATTATAAAAGTATAAGGTTAGAGATCATAAGTAATTTCCTGGGTTCCAGCCTCGAGAGGATAATGGTCGGGATGATCACCCTTTTTGGAGGATACCAAGTTATCCGCGGAAGGATCTCCATGGGGACGTTTACTGCGATCATGTTATATTTATCCCAACTGGTAAATATCCAGTCAAGGATTGCATTTGCCTTCCAGAGGATCTCTCTCGGGTTAGTCTCTTGTAAAAGGCTGGAAGACCTATTGAAAGAAAAAAGCAGTATAGCCGATGGCCCGCAGGCCAGGGATATACTTATCAAAAACCCTGAAATCAGGCTCCAAGGCGTTGTTTTCAGATATGGCCGCCAAGGGTATTTATTGAAAGGCATGGATTTGTCTTTTGGCATGGGGGTCAATGCTTTAGTCGGGCATTCCGCCAGCGGCAAGACTACTATATTGAATTTGATCCTTAGGTTGTATCAACCGGAGGCGGGAACGATTTTCATTGACGGACGCAATATTTGCGATTATCGATTGCGTTCGTTACGTGCTCAGATAGGCATTGCCTTGCAAGACCCGTTTTTATGGAATGACACTATCGAGAATAATCTACGATATGGGGATGCTTCGGTCAGGATGAGTGATATTATCGAAGCTGCTGTTTTAACCGAAGCGGATGAATTTATTCAGCGTCTGCCGGCAGGATACAAAAGCATTATTGGCGAGAACGCCTGTAAGATATCCGAGGGGCAAAAACAGCGGCTGGCTATTGCCCGGGCGATAGTAAAGAGGCCCAAGATACTCATCCTTGATGAGGCTATGTCATCGATGGATTCAGAAAGTGAAGAACGGATCCTTGCCAGGCTCAAGAGGTCTCCGGGGATCTCAAGCGTTATCCTTGTTTCCCACCGGCTTTCCGCCGTTATGCATGCGGACCGGGTTTATTTTCTGTCATCGGCGGATAAGGTTATTTCCGGAGAAGCCGGCAGATTATTAAGGGAAAACAAATCATTTTATGACCTATTCTCTGCTCAAGCCAAGAATTGCCCACCAGATAAGACTGATTTCCGGTAAGAAGAAGTCAAAGCTGTAAACATTGTTTATCAAAAACACTGCGTTTGCCGCTGCTAACCCGTAAAGAATATTTTGTGCGGGAGAGTTTTTTATCCTTTTAACCAGGTGTTTAAGGGTATCTGCAGATATCCAGAGTATGCTGATTAATCCCAGGATTCCCATTTCTGCCCATATTTGCAAATAAGAATTATGAGCGTAGCGTGAAGCTGCCAGATTAAAATTCCCTATACCTATCCCGGTCAAAGGGAACTCCCGGATTATGCGTAAGGTTTGCTCCCAATAATCCATTCTCATGCTTAAGGAAAAAAACGGCTTGATATGCGCATGTGTCCCTGTTGACCTCCAGACGAAGATCAATCCCGAGATAACAGCTATGGCGCATATACCGAGAAACATTTTCCTATTTATGCCTTTTAAATAATAATAAACTGATAATCCTATCAGCAGGCTTAATAATCCGCCGATCGATCTGGTCAGGCACAGTGCAGCAAATGGCACAAGCGCAATTAATTTGCCATGCTTAAGGGTAAGGCAAAGGGGGATGGTTATCGCCAGATATCCCGCCAGGATGTTTGGGGTAACAAACGGGAAAAAGACGCGTTTTAAACAAAGATACTCCATGGTAAATTGGGAATATTGTATGGCGGGATCGAGGTGTTCCAGGGTGTGCTGGAATCCAAAGAAAAATTGATATATTGCCGCAAGGCCGATAGATACCCCGCTTAGAACTAGGCAATCGGCCACTGTTTTCTTCTGTTTTTGGGTTAAATAACTGCAAGATAAGAAAATCATTATAGCCAATAGATATTTGTAACATTCCCTTATACTGGCAATTTTATCCTGGGAGAATACAATAGAAATGAGTATGGCGGCAGCGAAGATGCCGCCAAAACCGGCTAACTTCCCGGTTAGATGGAATTTAGATTTCTGTTTGAACAGCCATAATCCCAGGAAAGCAATTAATATTGTGGAATGAGCCTGATTTATTTCTGGCCAGGCCAGGGATGAAATAAACGGCCGGCAAAAGATTAGAATTAGGAATAGGCTTAACATTGTGTTATAATTCTAAGTTAAAATGAATAGCAGGTCAAATGAAATGATTAGCGTTATCATTGTTACTGCCGGCATGAATGGTTTATGGAAAGATTGCCTTGCTTCGGTTTCTGTGCAGTCTTACCGCGCATTGCAGGTTATCGTGATCGATAACACCCCAGACCCGGAATTCCGCAATAAGGCATTATCGTTTAACCCCTCGATTATTCTCCACAAAACAGAAAAACAGCTGTCTTATTCCGAGGCTTTAAATATGGGGCTTCACTTTAGTAACGGTAAGTATATACTTTGCCTTAATGATGATGTTGTTTTGGATCAGGATTTCATCCTGCAGGCAGTTAAAGGATTTTATATGGGGTCTGCGATAGGAATGGTCAGCGGAAAGATCCTGCGTCCAGACAAGGTAACCCTGGATTCAACCGGGTTATCCCCGGATTTCTTCCGCAGGGCCAAGGATCGTGGTTATGGCCAAAAGGACCGGGGCCAATTTGATAAACCGGGTTTTATTTTTGGAGTCAGCGGCGCAGCAGCATTTTACCGTAAAAAAATGCTGGATCAAATTAAAGAAAAAGAATATTTTGATCAGGCATTCGGTATTTTTTATGCAGATCTTGATATCGCCTGGAGGGCAAACCGGTTTGGCTGGAAAGGATATTATTTGCCCTCCGCCATAGCTTATCATGTCCGGGGGGGGACTGTCCGGGGAATGCCTGGCGCAGGTAAAGGCTTTGCCAGGGGATATTTGAACGACATTTTAAATCTGGATTTGATCAGAAACCGTTATTTAACAATTATCAAGAATGAGAGTTTTATCGGTATTCTGTTGCATTGCGCCGGCATATTAGCCTATGATTCCATTTGCTGGGGTTATTATTTGATCAAGCGTCCGCGTTTGATATGGATGTTTGTTTCTGATCCGGCTGTTTTAAAGGCGGCATTGATAAAAAGGTTAAGGGGGAGATAAAATGTTATCGGGATATAAATTGTTTTTTGTGAATCAATTGAACATTTTCGTAATTATTGTTTTTTCTCGTCGATGTAATGTTTAAAAAAATCTTGACAAACCCAGCAGGTTGTGGTAAAAAATAATATAAATACAAGATGTTCGGCAGATAAAAATATATTTCGAGGGCTTAGAGATCAATTGTAAAAACTAAAGGAGTGTTAAGGGCGGTTGAGTTCTTCCTGCCCTTATTTTTTTTGGGGATTATATAATAATGAAAACAGTTGGCTTAACCTATGATTTGAAGACCGATTACAAGTTCAAGGAGGGAGACCCGCCGGATGCAAACGCGGAATTCGACCATCCTTCCACAATAGATGTTATTGCACAGGCGATTGCCTCACAAGGATACAAGGTCAAGAAGATCGGCAATGTCCTAAATCTAATCGAAACTATCGGGAGGCTGGATGTAGACATCGTTTTTAATATATCCGAAGGGCTTACCGGGCGTAACCGGGAATCCCAAGTCCCGATGCTTTTAGAGATGTCAGGTATTCCTTTTGTCGGGGCAGATGCCTTGACTTTGGCTTTAACCCTGGATAAGTTGATGGCGAAAAAGATTTTTATCGCGGAAGGCATCCCTACGCCAAAATTCTTTGAAATAAAAAGCCCGGAGTCTTTAGTAAATACAGATCATCTGGTATTCCCCATGATCGTAAAGCCACGTTTTGAAGGTTCCTCCAAGGGATTATCGGAAGATTCCCGGGTAGAAAACATGGAAGAGCTCAAAACCCAGGCAGAACGCATTATTAGTATTTATAAACAGCCGGCGCTTGTAGAACAGTTTATCTCCGGGCAGGAGTTTACCGTAGCCTTGATCGGGAATGACCGTCCGGAGGTGATGCCGATCGTTCAGATTAAAATCGACGGCAAGCTCAAATTGAACGATAAATTTTATACCTTTTCCAGGATTACTTCTGACCGCCTGGAATATATTTGTCCGGCGCGAATTGGAGCAGACTTGGCGAAGAAAATTTCCGAGCTTGCGCTGCGCACCTATAATGCTGTTGAATGCTGTGATTTTGGTCGGGTTGATTTCCGGGTGGATAATGAAGGTAATGCCTATGTCCTGGAGATCAATCCTTTGCCGTCTCTATCGACAGAAGATGTTTTTGAGGTGGTTGCCAAACAGATAGGGATCTCTTATAATGAGATCATTGGCAGGATATTAAAGGCGGCCCTGGAAAGAAATAATCTGAATTAACACGGAGAGCGTCAAAATCGCGATGAAAATCGCCTTAACCTATAACCTGAAGAAAAAAGATCTGACAAAGCCGGAGGATTATTTCTCGGAATTCGATTCCGAAGAAACCATAAATGCGATCGCCTCTGCTTTAAATAAAAAAGGGCACAGCGTTGAGCTTGTGGAGGCCGAATACCCGAACCTGTTTTCCTATTTTCGCAAAAACACCGTAGATATGGTTTTTAATATCGCAGAAGGAAAGTCTGGGAAGTTCCGTGAATCAGAGATCCCTGCGATATTGGATTATTTGGATGTGCCTTATACCGGTTCAAATACTTTTTCTCTGGCTTTGGCCTTGAACAAGGCTTTAACCAAGAAGATACTTTTAGCAGAGAATATCCCCACTCCCAATTTCCAGGTTTTTGAGACCGGGAACGAGAAGTTGCTTGCCGAATTAAAGTTTCCGCTGATAGTCAAACCCAATTGCGAAGGTTCTGCCAAAGGGATCAATTCATCTAATGTGGTCAGAGATAGCTCCGGGCTTTATAAGAAAGTCAAGGAGTTGATCCACAATTATCATCAGGAGGCATTGGTTGAGGAGTTCATTGAGGGCAAGGAGCTTACGGTAGGGATCCTGGAAAACGGCAAAACCACGATCCTGCCTATCCTGGAAATCGACTTTTCTACCTGCTCTAACCAAGAAGAATTTTTTTATTCCTGGAAGATGAAGGAATACCAGGGTAACCGCGAATTAGGGTTAACCCCTACGTTCCATTGCCCGGCCAGGTTAGATAAAGAAACCGAAAGGCGGGTTAAAGAGGTAGCGCTTAAGACTCATCATTCTGTAGGGTGTTTGGATATTTCCCGGACGGATATCCGTTTGAGTAAAGATAATATCCCCTATGTCTTGGAGATAAACCCGTTACCTGGTCTTGATCCAAAGGAATCGAATTTTCCGGTTATGGCTTATGCCTCCGGAATGAAATACGAGGATCTTATTGAGGCGATATTAACGAGTGCTTTTAAGCGAAAGGAGTAACTTGAGCAATCCCACTAATAATGTGATTACGGTTGAAAATCCCAAATTGCAATTAGAAGTTGCTGCCCCCGCGCGTATTGGTAAGAGGCCTCGAGATTATCAGCAGATCGGTATTTATAAAGATGTGAATCCCCTGGATTGGGAGGATTGGCACTGGCAGTTAAAGCATCGTATTCACAGTAAAGAGGAGTTGACCCAGATCATTAAGTTGACCCCGGAAGAAGAGAAGGGTATCGATAAGGCTAAAGGCAGGCTTGCCATGGCGATCACTCCCTACTGGGCGGCGCTTATGGATCCGGAAGACCCGGCTTGTCCTATCCGCAGGCAAGCGGTTCCTTCTGCGGAGGAATTGGTAGTTGCTCCTCATGAAATGACGGATCCTTGCGCAGAGGATCGGGATTCTCCTGCGGCGCATCTGGTGCATCGTTATCCGGACAGGGTTTTACTTTTAGCTACCGACCATTGCGCAATGTATTGCCGGCATTGTACCAGAAGAAGGCTGGTGGGTGACCATGAAGAAGAAAAAAGCGGTGCTTCTACAAGGTTTGATGCTGCTATTGAGTATATACGGCAGAATCGTAAGGTTAGAGATGTCCTGATTTCCGGGGGAGATCCTCTTACCTTGGAAGATGAGGAAATAGAAAGTTTGGTTATGAGGATCAGAGCGATCTCTCATGTAGAATTTGTCAGGATCGGCACGCGTGTGCCGGTTACCCTGCCCCAGAGGATTACGGAAAAACTGGTCAATATGCTTAAGAAATATTCGCCTATTTGGATGAGCATACATTTTAACCACCCTAAAGAGATTTCTAAGCGTTGTAAGATCGCCTGTGATATGCTTTCGGAGTCCGGTATCCCCTTAGGCAGCCAAAGTGTGCTTTTAAAAGGCATTAATGACCGGCCGTATATCATGAAAAAACTGATGCAGGAGTTGCTGCAGATTAGGGTTAGGCCGTATTATATTTACCAGTGTGATCCCGTGAGGGGAACGCAGCATTTTCGTACTCCTGTTGCCGTTGGGATCAATATTATGGAAAAATTACGCGGGCATACCTCTGGGTATGCCATACCTACTTATGTCATAGACGGCCCTGGAGGCGGAGGCAAGATCCCCGTGGGACCTAACTATATCCTTTCACAGGCTAAGGGTAAATACGTCCTTCGTAACTATAAGGGAAAGATCTACACCTATTTGGAGTAAAAGAAACAGGTATTATCCGCATTATACGAGCTTACAGCGGGCTTTTTCCCTGGCAAGCTATTCCTTGACCCTCCTCTTTACCTATTATATAATAATCACATAAATATTTTTGCATCTTCAGCGCTATGATTTTCCTCTAAAAAAATAATTAATAACCCAGGTTATTTTATTTTAAAAAGGAGTGAAAATGATATGGATGTCAAAAATAAAAGGAGCCTTATTCTTTTAGGTCACGCCCAATCCGGTAAAACCAGCCTTGCAGAAAGTATGCTTTATCTGTGCAAGAGTTCACCGCGCAAAGGAAACGTAGTCGAGGGCAACACCGTTAGCGATTATAGTTTTGACGAGATTGAACGCAAGAGTTCTATTAATACCAGCTTGCTTTATTGTGATCATAAAGGGGTGAGGATCCAGATCCTGGATACTCCAGGTTACGCCGATTTTTCCGGGGAGGTGGTTTCCAGTATACGCGCTGCAGATTGTGCGGTTATTATTGTGGATGCTGCTTCTGGAGTTGAGGTCGGTACGGAACGCGCCTGGCAGATAGCAGAAGAAGCCGGTATCCCGTGTATGTTCTTTGTAAATAAAACTGATAAGGAAGGCGTCGAGGTAAAACAGGTATTATCCGGCCTCAAATCTAATTTTTCCAAGAATTGTGTGTTCATTGAATCCCTGGAGGATTCAGATTTAATGGAGGCGATTGCCGAAAGTGATGATAATCTTCTGGTAAAGTATCTTGAGGTTTTGCGCCTTTCTCTGGATGAGATCAAAGACGGTTTACGCCAGGCGGTTATAAAAAGAAAATTATTCCCTGTGCTTTATGGCTCTGCATTGACGGATAAGGGGGTTGTTGACCTTTTAGATGATATTGTACAATATTTTCCTACTCCTCTGGAGCGTGCGCCTATTGAGGCGGTGGATCCGGAAAAACTCCAGGAAAAGGTTACTGTTGCACTTACGGAATCCGCTCCTTTCTCGGGTTTTGTTTTTAAAAGCATCTCCGATCCTTATGTCGGCCAATTGACAATTTTACGTGTTTTTTCCGGGAAACTGCTTGCCAATACCAGTTTCTATAATGCAAATAAACGTATTAAGGAAAGGATAGGCCCGGTCTATCTTTTGCAGGGTAAGGAGCAAAGGGTGTTAGAAAGCGCCTCTTGCGGGGATATTGTAGCGATTGCGAAATTGAAAGACACTTTTACCGGGGATTCCCTTTGTGACGAGAAGAATCCAGTGCTTTTTAAGGAGATCGTTTTCCCCGAGCCAGCTATTTCTGCTTCGGTAAAGCCCAAATCCCGGCAGGATGAGGATAAGATCTCCATTGCGTTGCATAAATTGGTGACTGAAGACCCTACTTTTAAGGTTATGCACGATGCTGTAAGCAAGGAGTTGATCATTTCCGGTTTAGGGGATTTACATTTGGATGTTATGGTCGGCCGGATCAAAAAAAGGTTCAATGTGGATGTGGAGTTAGGTACTCCCAAGGTGTCATATAAGGAAACAATCACAAAATCTGTCAGGATCCAGGGGAAGTTTAAACGGCAATCCGGCGGCCGGGGCCAATATGGGGATGTTTGGATTACTATTGATCCAATGCCTCGGGGCAGCGGGTTTGAGTTTGTGGATAAAATAGTCGGCGGGGCTATTCCCAGGAATTTCATTCCTTCCGCGGAAAAAGGTATCCGGCAGGCGTGCTTGGAGGGAGCGGTTGCGGGCTATCCGATAGAAGATATCCGGGTGACCCTGGTTGATGGCTCATACCATGATGTCGATTCTTCAGATATGGCCTTTCAAATTGCCGGTTCAATGGCATTAAAGAAGGCGGTATTGGAAGCCGGGCCGGTTTTGCTGGAGCCGGTAATGAATGTAGAGATAGTGATCCCGGAAGATTGCCTGGGGGCGATTTCTGGGGATATTAATTCACGCCGCGGACATCTGGTAGGAATGGATATAAAAGGCAAGTCGCAGGTGGTAAAGGCTACTGCTCCTTTGTCCGAGATGTTCACTTACGCTAATGACTTGCGCTCTCTGACCGCGGGCCGTGGGGCGTATACTATGCGTTTGTCACATTATGCGGAACTCCCTCATAAAATAGCTTCCGGTATCATTAGCCAGTATCAAGCTTCGCGTAAGCATGAAGAGCAGGAATCGGTTCATTAGGTCCTTACAGGTTTAACCGCTACGAAAGGAAAGAGGAAAGTGAAAATAGGGATTTTTGGTATCGAAGGTATCGCCCAGGGCAAGGCTAATATTATGGATGCCAGGATTAAGACCCTGGAAGAGATGTTTAAATCCGCAAAGCGGGTCTATATACAAGCTGATATTATTACCGCAGAAGATAAAATTAAAGAGGCGGACGGGATTATCGCTCTGGAAAGTTCTAGGTTAGTGTTAATCATGACGGATCTGGAATTTGTAGAATTAAGGTTGCAGCGTTCAGCTGATGAGGCGGAGAAAAAGCTGCTTTCCCGCTTTAAGTCGGAGCTGGACAAAGAAAAAATGCTTTTTGATTTATCCCTGGATGAAGAAGAAAAAAAGGCGATTTCCGGATACCCTCTTTTAACGGTCAAGCCGATCTATTTTGCTAAAGAAGAAGAGGCTCAAGATAAGGATAAGTTATTATTTTCGGCTTATAATTCATTTGGCTATATAACTTACTTTACTGCCGGAGAAAAAGATGCGCATGCCTGGTCGATTAAAAAGGGTTCTACAGCCTGGGAGGCTTCGGGGGCGATACATTCGGATATCCAAAAAGGTTTTATCCGGGCAGAAGTAGTGAGTTTTCAGGATCTCATGAATGATGGAGGATTCTCCGGTGCACGCAACAATAATCATCTGCGCCTGGAAATGAAGGAGTATATAGTCCAAGATGGGGATGTTATTACCTTCCGCGTAAATAAATAATTATTACAAGGTTAAGTCTTTCTTGAAAAGGAGTAGCCAGTCATGCTCAAGATCAAACGCGCATTGGTTAGTTTATCGGATAAAACCGGTATTGTGGAATTTGCCCGGGAGTTGATCAGTTTGGGAGTGGATATCCTTTCTACCGGAGGTACCGCTAAATTGCTCAAAGAGAATAATATCCCGGTCAAGGAAGTTTCCGAATATACCGGGTTTGCCGAGATGCTGGACGGCCGGGTAAAGACCTTGCATCCTAAGATCCATGCCGGACTGCTTGCTTTAAGAAATAACCCGAAACACATGGAACAGCTAAAATACCATGATATCCCTTTGATCGATATGGTAGTAGTGAATTTATATCCTTTTGATAAGGTAATACAGGACCCTAATGTTTCCATTGGGGAGGCAATTGAGAATATCGATATCGGCGGCCCAAGCATGCTGCGTTCTGCGGCTAAAAACCATCAATCGGTGGCAGTGGTAAGTTGTCCCACCCAATACCCGAAGATCATCGAAGAGCTTAAAAAACAGCAGGCTTTGTCCGAAGTGACTTTGCAGGAGCTGGGGATCGAGGTTTTTAGGGTTACTGCAGAATATGACCGCCGGATCTATGAATATTTAAAGTCACATCTTCTCCCCCGGGATACGGAAGGAGGGAATGGGTTTCCTTCGGAATTGAGGCTTGATTTTGCAAAGGTCCAGGATCTACGTTATGGGGAGAATCCGCATCAGAAGGCGGCTTTTTATCGGGACAGCTATCAGGTCTCTGGGTTAGCGTTGGCCAAGCAGCTTTGGGGAAAAGAGCTTTCTTTTAATAATATCCTGGATTTAAATGCCGCGGTAAATATCGTAAAAGAATTCGAATTGCCAGCGGTCGTGTTTGTAAAACATAATAACCCTTGCGGCGTCGCAGAAAACGACGATCTTCTGAAAGCTTATTTGGATGCCTGGAATTCGGATAGGCTTTCGGCTTTTGGAGGGATTTTAGCGATAAACCGCAAAGTTACTTTGGATTTGGCTGAATTAATCGTAAAAAGCGGGTTTTTGGAGTGTATTATCTGCCCGGATTTTAGCCAGGAAGCACTGGATTTGTTGAAAGGAAAGAAAAACCTAAGGCTTTTGGAATTCCCCGAGATGCTTTGCGCCAGTCGTTATCTAGATTTCAAAAGGGTTGGAGGCGGGGTGTTGGTTCAGGAAGAAGATATCCTTACTCTGGAAGAGTCCAAATTGAAAGTAGTAACCAAGAAAAAGCCGTCTAAGAAAGAATTAGAATCTTTGATCTTTGCCTGGAAGGTGGGAAAACATGTAAAATCCAATGCGATCATCCTGGCCAAGGGAAGAAAAACCGTAGGTATAGGGGCCGGACAAATGTCGCGGGTGGATTCGGTTTTCATCGCTACTAAAAAAGCCGGCGCAATGGCCGCTAATTCGGTTTTAGCCTCCGATGCCTTTTTCCCGAAAGAGGATGCCATCCAGGTAGCTGCCAAACACAAGATAAAAGCGATAATTCAGCCCGGGGGGTCAATTGCCGATGAAGCGATCATTAAAATGGCAGATAAATATAAGATTGCTATGGTCTTAACCGGTATCAGGCATTTCCGTCATTAATATATCTAAGACTTAGGTATACATGTAATGTCTTATCAGAATGCGGTTAAATATCTGGAATCCTTTATTAATTACGAGAATATCCCCTCTTGGAAATATAAGGAATCCATAGGCCTTAAACGTATTCGGAGTTTTCTGCAGACAATAGGAAACCCCCAGGATTATTTACGCTGTATCCATATCGCCGGATCAAAAGGCAAGGGTTCAACCTGTGCCTTTATCGCTTATATTTTAAGAGAAGCCGGATATACAACCGGATTGTATACCTCTCCTCATTTATCGGATTTTAGGGAGCGGATCAGGATCTTAAGGCCGATTGGCCGATGCCAGGCCCAGGATGATTTTGAGGGTTTGATTACGAAGAATTCCCTGGAGAAATTTGTAGCAAGGCTTAAGCCCGCGATTAAAAGGTTCAATGAGGATTCACCATACGGGGCGCTTTCTTTCTTCGAGATTTATACCGCATTGGCGTTCAGTTATTTTAAAAAGAAGAGAGTCGATTTTTTAGTTGTAGAAACCGGCTTGGGAGGACGCTTGGATGCGACGAATGTAGTCCACCCATTGGTATGTGCTATTACCCCTATAAGCTATGAGCACACCGATAAATTGGGAAAAACTTTGAGCGCAATCGCAAAAGAAAAGTCCGGGATCATAAAGCCGGGGCCGGCTTATTCATTAAATGGTAATTCTTGTATTGTAGTCACTGCCCCCCAGGCAAAAGAGGCTATGGCGGAAATAAGCCTTCGCGCTCGTGAGTGTGCAGTCACACTCCTTAAGGCCGGCCGGCAAAATTTATTGCCTGGATATGTTTGCGCTTCCAGGAGGCGCACATATTTCAAGGTCCCGCTTATTGGAGCCCATCAAGAAGTTAACGCCAGTGTCGCTATCGGCGTGATTGTGGCTTTACGCAGGCAAGGGATCAAGATCAGTAACGGCAGTGTTTGGCGAGGTGTGCACCGGACCATTTGGCCCGGCCGGTGTGAAATAGTTTCCCGAGAGCCTTTAATTGTCCTGGATGGCGCACAAAATATTGCTTCTGCCCAGGCTCTAAAGAAAGCGATCAGAGAAAATTTTAAATATGAACATTTGATTTTGATCTTGGGGATATCAAGGGACAAGGATATAAAAGGGATCTGCTCTGTATTGAAGTCTTTGGCGGATACTGTGATTTTAACCATGGCCAATACTCCCCGGGCAACTGATCCGGGGGTTTTAGCGGGATATTTTTCAGGCAAAAGAATAATTATAACCTCTGCAGTTAAAGAAGCAGCCGCTTTGGCCATGACCCAAGCCGGCCGGAAAGATATGATCCTGGCCACCGGTTCTTTATTTGTGGTTGCCGAGGTAAGAGATGTATTTTCCGGTAAAGGTTTTATGACAGGTGGCAGGGATCGTATATGATTTATGCAAATATGGATGATACGATTGCGGCGATTGCTACTCCTTCCGGAGAATCCGGTATCGGGATCGTGCGCTTAAGCGGTAAAGACGCGCTTTCTATCATGGATAAGATATTTATCCCTAAAAAAGGCAAAAAGCCGTCTGATTCGAAGACCTATACCATGCATTACGGTTGGATCATTGATAGTAAGGCAAAGATTGTTGATGAAGTTATTCTGGCGATAATGCGCGCGCCGCGCTCTTTTACTAAGGAAGATGTCGCAGAAATCAATTGCCATGGAGGCAATGTTATGATCGGCGCAATATTGGATATAGTGATCGCAAATGGTGCCCGTTTGGCCCAGCCAGGGGAATTTACCAGGCGTGCTTTTCTAAATGGCAGGATAGATTTGGCACAAGCCGAAGCGGTCCTGGATATCATCCAGGCAAAAACCGATTCTGCTGTAAAGATCGGCATGCAGCAGTTAAATGGCGTTTTGTCCGGCCAGATAAATAAGGTCAGAGACAAATTATTGGAAATCCAAGCCGTATTAGAGGTTAATATAGATTTCCCGGAAGAAGAAATCGATCGTAATTCACTTGAGGCTTTAAAAGTAAAATTAAAAGAGGTCTCGGCGTATTTAAATGGTATTTTGGATACGGCACATCAAGGCAAATTGATGCGCGATGGTATTAGTGTTGTGATTTGTGGGTGCGCAAATGTTGGGAAATCCTCATTACTGAACGCCATTCTTAAGGAGGAGCGTTCCATTGTTACTGCGATCTCCGGAACTACCCGTGATACCATTGAAGAGGTCGTTGATATTAAGGGGATCCCCGTTAAGATCATAGATACTGCCGGTATTTTACAGCCACGGGATTTAGTGGAAAAAAAGGCAATTTTGCGCTCGAAAAGGCATATTGATTCAGCGGATCTGGTACTTTTATTATTTGACGGCAGTAGAAAGCTATCCAGGGAAGATAAGTATCTGATCAAGAAACTCAAAAAACGCGCGGTTATCGCCATTATCAATAAGATAGACCTTAAGCAAAAGATCGAAAAACCTGTGCTTGTGCAGAAATTCCCGCACTTAATCGAGATTTCCGCTAAAAGGTCTAAGAATATCCATTTGCTGGAGGATACGATCTGGCGGTTGATCTATAAGGGGGAGGTTATTGCGCCTGAATCGGTTATAATGAGTAACAGCCGGCATATTACAGCCCTTAGGCATGCGCAAAAACTTATTGCAGAAGCGCAGGATTCATTGGATAATAAACTATCACTTGAGTTTATTGCCCAGGATACTAAAGATGCCCTGGGGTATTTGGACGATATTTTGGGCTTAAGGTTTTCTCCGGAACTTTTAAATAAGATCTTTGACGATTTTTGTATTGGCAAATAAGAATCTTTAGCCTCGGGGTAATATGTTGATAAGGCAGTTAGCGAAAGCCTGTTTTTGTGGGAAATAAAGAAGAAAGGGTTTGTAATGGACAAGAAGAAGATTGAACGCGCGATCAGGGATATTTTAGTAGCTATCGGTGAAGATCCCCAGAGGCAGGATCTTTTAGATACCCCTCGACGGGTATCAGAGATGTATGAAGAGATATTCTCCGGGATAAGGCAAGACCCGAAAAAGGAGTTAGAGGTTATCCTGGATCAAAAACACGAAGAGATCGTTCTGTTAAAAGGGATCCCGTTATACAGCATTTGTGAGCACCATTTGATCCCTTTTATCGGCAAGGCGCATATTGCCTATATCCCAAAACAAGGCAGGGTTACCGGTTTAAGTAAGCTGGTCCGGGTTGTAGATATTTTGTCGAAGCGCCCGCAGGTGCAGGAAAGATTGACCACGCAGATCGCAGAAATTATCATGTCTAAGCTGAAACCACAGGGTTGTATGGTGGTTATTGAAGCGGAACATATGTGTATGTCGATGCGCGGAGTAAAAAAGCCCGGGACTCTAACGGTGACTTCGGCAGTGAGGGGTATTTTTCAGAAAAATGAGAAAACCAGGGCCGAAGCCTTGTCGCTTATGAAATAGGAGGAATGACGATGGTAAATTTTACCAAGATTATTGAGTCTTCTTTCGAGTGGACCATGGCGGTGTGTTTTCGGCCTTTTAATCTTAAAAAATGGTTGATCTTTACTTTTATTGCCTGGATGGCAGGATATTTAGCCGGAGGAGGAGGTTTAAGCCTGCCATTGCCGGAGAAAAAGTCCGAAAATAAGCAATCCGTACTCTCACAATCAAAGCCGGATTCTCAATCTTCAGCCAATAAATCTGATGTTGGTAAACTCCCGGAATCCCAGTCCGCAGCCGATAAATCCAATACCTGTGATATTCAAGGTCGGGCTTCGGCAAAAGAACCTGTATCTGTGGCGATCATTTCCTTGGTAGCGCTTCTTTGCCTATTTATTATAATTTTAATGACGTGGTTATTCTCCAGATTCTCTTTTATTTTTTTAGGTGCGGTGGCGAAGAATGATGCTTCGATAAGGGGTCCTTTTCGGGAATATAAGAATATCGGAAATTCATTATGCGGATTTTATTTATCTTTTACGGCCGGGTTTGCAATTGTCCTGGGTGGTTTGATCTATCCGCTTATCAGGGCCTTGATCAAAATAGGGGTTTTTGATAAACCTATGACCGCGGGATTTAAACAGATATTTCTTACTGCCCTGCCTTATGGAATTTCAATCCTCTTGCTAATTTTTATATCCACAGCGATTTTTTTTATTACGATGCATTTTGTTTTACCGGTAATGCTTAAGAAACAGATCAAGTTTACCCAGGCCTGGTCCACGGTATGGAGTTTATTAAGGGCCAATAAGAATAGCGTTATCCTTTATATCCTGATTGTTATTGCTTTATGGTTTTGTTCCGGTCTGGCATATGTGGCAGTTTCTTTAATGGCATTTTTAGGGTTAATTTTACCCGGGGTTATGGTTGCTATAATCTGCTATTTGATTTATACGGTTATTCCCCCGGCTTTAAATATTGCATATATGGCGGTTTTAGGGATGATCTTTGTTCCTTTAATTATCTGCATAACATATTGTTTGGCAGCTGCATACCTGCCTGTCGCAGTCTTTAGACGCGCTTTAAGCCTGAAATTCCTCGGGGCTTTAAATGAGGATTATGACGTTTTTAAGCTTAATTCTTCCGGTGAGGCTTTGAAATGTACGAATCATTTGGATAAAAATGCTGTTGCAATATGTAATTTTTGCGCCAAAAATATTTGTTCTGAATGTCAGGTTGTGCTGGATTCGGGGGTTTATTGCCAGGCGTGTAATATGATAAAACACGGGGGATTTGTCCAAAAGAAACAATCCCCGGAATTGGCCGCGGTTTTAAGCTTCTTTATCCCCGGCCTTGGGCAGTTTTACAATGGCCAGGCGGGTAAAGGACTGCTTGTGTTTTGCTCGTCGTTTTTGTTCCTTCCCTGGGCCCTGGGAGTTATCGATGCATTTCAGACCGCGCAAAAGACCGAACGCGAGGAAATGATAAGTCAGAGAAAAACCGGCTGCTTGATCGCTTTTCTGGCCGGGGTAGTGACTCTTGGGAGCATCTTTTTGTTTTTACTGTTTCTTGCAGCAGCTGTGTTTGGAATTAATAAGGCTTGAATCGCGCTGATTATGGTGCAGTCTAAGTGGTTAAAGGAGGGCGGTTAAAATATGAAGGGAGTCGAAATGAAGATAAAGGTGTTTTTGGTATGCGCGGCTTTGGTTGTTTCCGTCAGTACTGCTTTTGCAGAAGTGATCACTTTTACCTCTGGTTCGCAAATTGAAGCGCCGATTGTGGAGCGAGATGAGACTAAAGTTATCGTGGAGCTGGAGGGGGTCAGGGTCCCGTATTTTTTAAACGAAATCGATAAAATCGGCGAAGAGGTCATTAGCCATATTCCCGCCGTCCAGATATATGGCGATCAACCTGTTCAGCCGGAGGCCCCGGCAGGCGTTTCTATGGATAATACCGGATCTTCTTCTGTTATCCCGGAGCAAAGCGGATCCGAGATGCAAACCGAAAACAGTTCGATAAGTTCCAGCCCCGCGGAGGAAAAAGGCAAAAGTTCAGGGGATGTTACTAAATCTGCATTAAGTGATAAAAGAAATAGCAGGCTTTTGGGTGCGGCGGCGAGCGGGATTGTTTTGCTGGTGATACTGATCATATCTGTGGGTATTTACGTTTATTCTTCACTCTGTATGGCTTTCATCGCCCAAAAAACAAATCAAGGCCCTCTTTGGATGGCTTGGGTCCCGATCGCTCAACTCCTTTTGATGTTTAAGGTGGCCAATTTAAGCTACTGGTGGTTATTTATATTTCTCGCTTCTTTTATCCCTGTAATCGGCGCTTTGGCTGTGCTTGCATTTTCCGGGTATCTTTATTATAAAGTCGCTTTAGCGCGTAATAAACCCGGATGGGTCGGGATATTGATGCTTTTACCCTTAGCGAACCTGGTAGTTCTTGGGTATCTGGCATTTTCCGAATAGTCTTTACCGCAGACGGTATAAATAAAAGCCTTGTTTTTTATCCGTCTAATATATTATAATAGGATGAAATCCCGGTATTTACATTAAAGGAGGCACAGATGAATTATAGAAAGAATGATATTATCATTATGTTACTGCTTGTTTTTACCATAGTCGTGTTTTTTATCCATACAATGAGCTTAATGAAACAGAATAACGTTCTTTTGGTTTCTCTTGAACAGTTGAATGGCCGGATGAAGATGATGGAGGCTACCGATATGATGCAGGAGCTGATCGCTTTAAGAAAGGAAAGTTTTTATCTGAAAGAACAGTTACGCAAACATGGCGTGGCTCTTCCCAAAGAGATACTTACAACAGCCCCTGAAGGAGCGGCCAAGTCAACCGGTTCAAAACAGTAATCCCCGGCTTTTCGGATAAGGATATGGAAACTGATGAAGTCGATTAGGCAAAGAGGTTTTTATGGAACAACCACAGGATAATAAGAAAAATCCAGGTTCGGGGGAGATCTCGATCCAGGAAAAGAAACAGCTTTCTGACATGGTAAAATTCCTGGCTCGGGCGGTTTCCCAGGCACATGACTTTGGCATCGAGCATCCCTTGGCTAAACAACCGATCCAGGACGCATTTGATATCCTGGGGAATGTTATCCAGGCAAAGAACAGCCTGGCTATTTATATCGCCGAAAGGAAAATAAAATATCAGGATATTTTTCTGGAAGAAAAGAATCCGGTTGTGGATAAGCTGGTCAATTTATTTACTTCCGTGAAGGTGGTTAGCCTGGAGTTTGAGAAAGATTTTACCCGGGAGGATTTCTTAAGCCTTTTAAGCATCTTTGCTTGCCGGCCGCAGGAGATCATTGCCATGGGGGGGGTGGAAGAGGCTTTTAAAGAAAAGAATATCAGGCATATAAAACTCAATCCGATCAAATATGAGCTTATTGGCATGGGGGAAAAAGTTGTTTCTGAACAGGCTAAAATGAGCGTTGAAGAGATGGCGGAATTAGAGCGTATTTTTGCCCAGTCAGAAAATGAGCCCGCAGAAGAAGGCCCTAAGGAATCAACCGGTGAATCGATTGTGCCTAATCCTATCGAGGAACATCCGGAGGAAAAATTGCTTTATCTGATAGATCCTTCTTTAAAAGAAGGATCGGATCAGGCAGTATTTACGGAAAAGTTCGTTGCCAATCCGCTTGATGAAGCAAATGCTATAGTCGAGACCGTGCATTTGCTGAACAAGGTTGGAGGTGATAAGGCCCAATCCATATTGAATTCGGTAAATCTCAAGCTTGATAGGGTTAAGGACGATCTTTATAAATGCCTGATCGAGAATAAAGATGACGAAGATACTAAAAAGATTTATAAGTCAGCTGCTGTTTTGGGTAAGGAATTAACGCGCCAGGTTAAGAGCATTCAGGTGGCCGATGAATTGCGCGGGCTTATTGAGCAAATGTCCAATTCTCTTATGGGGATCTTGGATCAGACCGAAGCGCAGAAGCTTTTGTCTGGGCTGATGAAAGGACAGATGACTTTAAAAAAGCAAGGGGCTTTTTTAAAAGGTGTCCTGGCCCGGGCCAAGGTTTCTACGGATTTCGAATTCATGATCAAGAAATTGCTTGGTTTAAAAGGAATGCCGGAGGAAGAGATCCGTAAGCTCTTTGAAAACAAAGAGGATATCTTAGAACAGCTTGAAAAAGACAAACAAGAGGATTTTTCCAGCGAGCTTAAGCCGGTATTTGAAAAACTCACCTCTGGCGGGGCTGTTGATACAGACCAGGCAATGGCGGAAATAAATGCCATTATTTCCAAGTCAGTAGATGCCCAGCTTAAATCAGCGACTAAAAAACTGCAGAAGGAAAAAGATGAACTTGTCATGCAGGCAAAGGTTTTTAACGCCGCGTTTGGCAATATCAGTGAAGGGGTTTTGGTTTTTAATGGGAATCGAGATATAATATTTATTAACCCTGCGGCTATTCATCTGGCGGGATTAGAGCCCGCCCAAGATATCAATAAGGAAATTCTAAGGATGATGCAGGAGTGGTCTTTAGACAAAACGTCTGATGTGGATGCGTTTTTAAGGAGTTATGAAGTTAGCGGCCTTGACCTTGAGAATGCCCGTAAGATAGCGCAAAGCATAAAAACCATCCAAAAAAGCGAAGATGCGCAATTGAATATAGTAATATTTAAACCCCTTCTGTAGTTTAAAGCGTTGAATATCAAAGAGGAGAAATAAATGCTTGGAATAATATCTCTTGGGAAGGCCGCCATTTTCTCTGAAGCGCAGGACCGGGATTTTTTTAAATCACTCCGCTGTTTGAAGTGGGGGAGTGTTCTTATCTTAATGGTATTATTATCCGGATGTGCCACTTATAAATTCCAGAAGGGGACTGTACCGTATGATAAAGGGTATGTTGTTTCCCGTGATAATTACACGATCGTTGAATATACTGTAGGCGAGAATAATACTGTGCCAGAGGATTTGGCATTGGCAAAAGAAAGATTCAGCCGGCGCCGGAGGATAATCGAAGATTTTTATAAGAAGATGGGGGCGATCGAGAACCGGTTCAAGATGGGATTTGCAGATTACCCGATCATGATGTTTAAGCTGGTGACTGGAGTATTCCGTCTCCCTTTTATTGGGGTTTCAGATTACCGCTATGACCATGATCCAAAATACAGAGAGAAGATCCTCAAGATCGAAGAACAAAAAGATGCTCTGGAGTTTGCGCGTGTCGCAAAATTAAAAGAAAAGATGGCTAACTATGTCAAAAACGACTTGGCCAAGGAACAGTTTACTCCGGGTTTAGCCGTTATTAAGGAAGCGGCAGTTGCGCCAGCAGGAACAGTCGTACAGCCACAACCATTGGGGATAGAAAAAACCAATGCTGCCGGATCGCATCTGGAGCCAGCTTTGGCAATTGCTCCGGATATTGCCGAGGAAACAAAACCGAAGCTTAAGGAGACACCGCAGGCTGTTGTGGTTGCTGTGCCTCGTGAGCGGGATCCGGATTCCGGAATGATCACGGCGGTAGTCAACGCCAGACCGGTAAAAGGATTTTCTCCTCTTCGGGTACAATTTTCCGCCAAGGGTTCTTTTAGCCCCCATGCCCGGATAGTTTCTTATTCCTGGGATTTTGGGGACGGGGACGTTTCTACGAAAGCCAACCCGGTAAATACTTATTACAGTGCTTCATTTGAACCCAGGCATTTTACGGCAACTTTAACGGTTCAGGATAATTTAGGCAATACCTCTAGCCAAAGCATTATTATCGAAGTGTTGAATAAATAAATACCAGGCCTTTCGAAACTGCCAGTTATCTCATCACTATAATATGCAGTTAAACTTTCTTTCCAGGACAGAAAAACTCGCGCCGCTTGTCATAATCATCTTAGGGTTCCTTGTTTATTTTAACTCTTTACCGGGCCAGTTTATCTGGGATGACCATATCTATATAGAAAATAACCCCCGCCTGGAGAGTTTCCTTAATATCGGCAGGATCTTTACTGAAGATGTTGGTATTGCCGGAGGCAGGGATTATGATTTATACCGGCCACTGCAAATGCTGACCTATTTAATAAATTACTCTCTTTGGGGTTTGAATCCCGGCGGGTATCATTTTACCAATATCCTGCTGCATGTTTTGGTGGGGTTAAGCCTGTACTGGCTCCTCAATATCATTTTCCGGGATAAATTACTTTCTTTAGTCAGCAGTTTATTATTTGTGGTGCATCCGATTAATACAGAAGCCGTCTCTTATATCTCTGGCCGCCAGGATTCTCTGGCGGCGTTTTTTTTGCTGGCTTCTTTGGGGTTTTATGTTAAATATATGGATTTTGAAAAACCCAAGGCGTATTTGTTGATTTTATTTAGTTATGGCTTAGCGCTTTTATCCAAGGAAAGCAGTTTAATCTTCCCCCTTTTGGTTTTGCTTTACCATTACGTCTTTCGTAAACGGCTGGCCTTGCTTAAAATGCTGGCAATTGTAGCGTTGATCCTGCTTTATCTGGGACTAAGATTTTTTAGCCTTAATCATTTTCTTCCTCATATTCCGGGAGGAGGGAATATCCTGTCCCGCATCCCGATTTTCTTTGCCGCTTTAACAAATTACCTCGGTCTTTTGCTTATGCCGTTAAATCTGCATATGGAGTATGGAGACAGGATCTTTCATTATGCCGATCCAAAGGTGATCAGCGGGTTTATGATATTACTGGCATCTTTGTTTTTTTTCTTCAGGCAAATAAATGCCGCTCCGGTCGTATCATTCGCTATTGGCTGGTTTTTTATCGCTATTTTGCCTGTCACTAATATTTATCGCATTAATTCATCGTATATGATGGAGCATTGGCTTTATTTCCCGGCGATGGGATTTTTTTTGTTATGCGCATATGGGGTCTGTTGTTTTTATCGGGGTAAAAACCGCAAATCGGCCGGTATGATTTTGGTGATCGCGTTATTAGGATGGTATTCATTTCTTACTGTCAGGCAGAATCTTTATTGGCGGGATGATCTGACTTTTTACGAGAGGACCATAAAATTTAAACCGAACACCCCGAGGGTTTATTATAACCTGGGGATTGTTTATGCCGAATTAGGCAGGACAGAAGAGGCTATCCAAATGTATCAAAAAGCCATTGAGCTGGCGCCGGATTATTTCCTGGCGCATAATAATCTGGCCGTAGTTTATTATTCACGGCAAGAATATGAATTGGCGATCAGGCATGCTGATCTGGCAGCAAAAATCGGTTATGCGGTCAGCCCGGAGTTTTTAAGGCTTCTTAGGCCATACCGCCTGGGAAATTAATGTTAACCTGTGGGTAATAGAAAGTGAAGCTTTTTTATAAGATCGCGGAATTACTGATTATCGGGGGGATCATTTCCGCAGGATTTTTTTTATGCTTTGCTTCCGGCAGCCGGGGGTTTTTTGCTTTTGACCAGTCGATGACCTTTGATGGCGCATGGCGTATCCTTTGCGGCCAGGTGCCCTTTAAAGACTTCTTTATGCCTTTTGGCCCGATGGCGTTCTGGCTGCAGGCAGGGTTCTTTAAACTATTAGGGGTAAATTATTTTGCCTATATATTTGCCGCTTCATTCGTTAATCTTCTGGCGACTCTTTGCGGGATAGTGATAATCAAAATCCTTTTTCCGGGAAGAAGCTGGCTGGCTTATCTTTGCGGGATAATCACCGCAGTATGGTTTTACTCGATTTACGGCACGACAAATGCGGAACAAACCGCATTCTTCTTTTCTTTGGCAGGTATAACCTTTGTTTTGCCGGTTTTGCTTTATCGCTTGTCTGTTGCCGCGGCAAGATCACTTCTTTTGGCTTCCGGGGTTTGTGCCCTTTTATCATTGATCAGTAAGCAAAATGCCGGGGCATTTATTTTCCCCCTGTATTTCCTGTTGATTATTTTGGGCAGTGAGTTTAGCCTGAAAATGGTTGTTTCCAGGTCAATGTGGTTTTTTCTGGGTTTTTTCCTTAGCCTTTCGGTATTTTGCCTCTGGTTAGTGATTTATTCCCGCCCTGCGGTTTTTCTTGAATATTTCCTTCGAATTCCCTGGGAAGTTGGCATGAACCGGATTATTTATAATCCATTCCATGCCGCATTTTTTGATAGCGCCGGGTTATTATTTATTCAATATCTATTTTGGTTTTCTTTGGTTGTCGCGGTATACGTATTTTTTCATTATTTGTTTAATCTTATCCAGGGCAAGGAGTTTTCTCTGCCCAGGTTATTGGCCTCGTTTTTGTGTATCTATACCGTATTTTTCCAGTATCTTTTTATGCGTACTGCCATGAATCAAAAAGAGAATGGTTTTCCTTTCCTGGGGATCATTTTAGCCGCCGTCAGCGGATTTATCCTCCCCAAAAAGAGTCCGAGGAAACGAGTTGTCCTAAATTGGGTGCTGGCCGTTTTGATCGGTTTATCGAGCATATATGTCATCGTTTACGGTGTTGAAACTGCTTTAACCCGCAAAGTGCAGGATGTTTTCTCCGGATCCAAATTTCCCAAGAGATCTTTTATTAAGAAGTTGGAAGTCCTGAAATGGGGCCAGCCTACGGAGGTGTTAGGTTACGATGTCCAGGAGTCTGACATCGCGGCGGTTTATGAATATCTTGAGGCCCAGAACAAGCCATTTTTTATTTTTCCGGATTTCACGATATTTTATGGCCTGCTTAATTTCCCTTCGCCCCAACCGGTTTTATGGTTTGACAAGGGTTTTAGTTATTCTAAGCGGTACGATGCAAAACTTGATGAATGGGTCGTAGATGATCTTAAGAAAAAACAAGTTGCGATTGTGGTTTTGGAGGAAAAGTCTTTTTTGACTACTGATAAGCGGTTGGGGGACTTCCCGCAGCTTAAGGCATATATTTTTGATAATTTCATCAAGGTTAGATCAATAGGGATATTTTCAGTCTATGAGAAGAAGATCCTTTGATCATGATAATAATAAAGGAATTTTTCTTGTTGAGATTTTCAGACTGACATTGTATAATAAAAATCATGATTACTCTATCCTTGCGCATTTTCTGCGCCATACTAATCTCCCTTTCCTGTTTTTTAGGCATATCCTTGGCCACAGAAGAAATCCCGGGGTTCCCTTATGGAGTAAAGGTCATCACGCTGGACAATGCATCGGCAAATTCAGAATACATCTCAACTCTTAATCAGGGCCTGGTTTATTTTGAAGAAAAGAAATATGTGCAAGCCCAGGAATGCTTTCGGGATGCCATAGAATTATGCCCGGATAATTCCCAGGCTTATATCAATCTGGCTGCTTTGCACCTGGAAACAGGGGAGGCTGTAGAGGCACAAAACCTCCTTAAAGACGCTGTGCGCCTGATCGGCTATTATGACCCCGGCAAGAAAATCGTGTTGTATAGTTTGGGGTTGACTTATTTTAAAAACGGCGATTATAAAAACTCCGAAGAATACTTTACCGCTGCTTTGAAGCTTGACCCGGGATTTGTGCCGGCAAAAAACGCCTTGGCCAGGATCGATCAGGAGATTAAGGATGGCTCAGAAGATATTGCGCTCTTGCCAGAGGAGTTGACCCCGGAAGTTTCTATGGAGGGGTTGTTGCAGGAGGCATCGGAGGCATTTAAGAGAAATGAAGTCTCTAAGGCGATCGATCTCTTTAATCAGCTGATTGCCGCGCATCCTGGATACGCGCAGGCATATTACCGGTTAGGGGTTATCTATGCTTCTGAAAAAGATTATTCTTCGGCGGTTTCTTGTTTCACCAGGGCAGTTGAGCTTGATCCGTCTTTGATCAACGCATATACAAATTTGGGTAGCGCATACGGCCAGCTTAAACAATATGACTTGGCCTTGGCTGCACTTTTACAGGCTGAATGGCTGGATAAAGAAAACCCCAAGATCAAATATAATATCGGTTTAGTTTATTTATCGGTTGGTCAGGGGGAGAAGGCAAATGATTATTTTGTAAAGGCAAAAGAGCTGTGTTTCAGCCAAAATAATACAAGCCTCATCCCGGAGATCGAGAAATTGCTTGCAAATTAAAAGGAGAGGGTCAGCCGAACGACCCTCTCCTTTAGTTTTTGATCATTTCCTCCCGGAATGATCTTATTCCCAGCCTTCAAATACAAACTTTGGTTCGAGCAATACCCGGTCATAGGGAGGAATAGGCATCGTGGTGATATCATATACACCCGAGGCCAGCCGCAATACGCTGTATGCTACGCCCTTGACCAAGCCATAGGTTAATCCGACCAGGATATCGTCTTCCTTTGTGGTGTTATATATCTGTTTGGGAAATTCCAGCCAAAAAGTGGTTCCGTTGATTACCCCCTGGCCGAGTTTGGTGATAGCATTATGCTCACCTTCCTCTTGGGCATATGCCCCCGCAGCAAAACATAACAACATTATCATAATAACAGCCGTTACCTTTGTAAACATATCCCACCTCCTTTTTCTCCCGTTTCCTATGTTTTTATAAAACAAAAAACCCATAGTCTTAAAGTGCCTATGGGTTCATATTTATCTGTTTATGTTTCGGCACCTGACTACCATAGCCGCTTTCGGCTTTAGGCTCTATAAGTTTTGCGCCCCCGGTTTTCACCGGGTTTGCCTTTATCGTAACATCTATAAGGAAATATAGCATATCCTTTAACGGAATTCAAGATAAGGGGATGAGTTTATTATTCTTAAAAGAAATCAGAATAATGATTAGTGTGGAACGTTAATGGTATAAGTTATTGCGCAACAGTTACATGCGTAAAAGTATCTACATAGGACTTACAATTTCTAAGCGATTATGATAAAATAGAACATCGGAGGTGAAGATGAAGAGTTTTTTCGCAAAGATATTGCTGACTATACTATCTATAGTATTAGTTTTACTCATGCTTGAAGTCAATTTCAGGATATTTCAACTGTGCCCAAATCGAAGTAGATACTTTAATAGCTACAGCCAGGTAATTCTCTCTAATAATCAAAAACTGGTTTATGAGCTAAATCCCTCCACTCCGGGCATAAATTCGGATGGGATGCGGGATAGAGAATATGCCCTTTTAAAACCCGCCGATACTTTACGTATCGCTGTATTAGGGGATTCGATTGCTTTTGGAAGCGGCGTAGAGATGAATCAGACTTTCGCAAAAGTATTGGAAGATAAACTCAATCAATGGTCTGTAACCAATAAAGAAGGCTTGAAGTATGAGGTGCTTAATTTCTCCGTGCACGGATATAATATAAATAACGAGATCGAACAATTAAAGGTAAAGGCCGATAAATATGCTCCGGATATAATAGTCTTGAGTTATTGCATAAATGATATTTCAGTATTGCCGCAGGTGCTGCCGTTTTTCTTGAATATTCCTGACTTGGATAAGACTCCTTACCCAGGGTTTAACTTTTTATGGCGTTTTAAAATAATAAGGGCGTTAGCTTCGCAATCAGATATGGTTAGATTTATATTGCAAAGGATTTATTTGCTGGATTCCTTGACCGATGCTAAAAAATCTTCCTATCAAGCTGTAATTGATGGGTTTAAAGAGTTGAAGCAATATGCCGATTCACATTCTTCAAGGGTGGTTATATTATTTAACCCGTATTTGGATTATGAGGAAACAGATTCTAATGATAAAGAGATGAATATAATCAGAGAAATAGCCGACAAAAATCGGTTTGTTTTTGTGAATATGATAGATTCTTACAGGCATAATTTCAAGCATCAACAGGATCTTTGGCTTAAAGATGGCCGGCATCCAATTACAGGCAAGCAGGATCTTTGCCACCCAAATCCTTCAGGGCATCGTGCAATAGCCGGCGAATTATTTAATGCAATCATACAAGGCCGAGTTCCGGACTCGGGATAAAGAGCAGATTAAATTCTCGTTTCCGGTAGGAATAAAACCATAAAGAGCCATATCAGGCAATTCACATGTAAGACAAAAAGAGTATTACAAAAAATTGCAAAAGGAGTTTTGTTTTTTCCTTTGTCCGAGGCCTTTATTTATGATAAAGTAAATTATGCGCAAGAATGGATTTGCCCTGATTGCGGTCATTGTATTGATCCTCTTTGTCGGAATTGCTATTTTAGGCAGTGTCCAGTTCATTGCCAACCGCTTTCAAGGTTTTAATACCTGGCAAAGGCTGTTACGCGCCCGTTATAATGCGCAGGCAGGGATATATTATGCAATATATCAATATAGAAACAGCGGGGCAACCTTTGTTTTGCCCACTACAGTTAATATAGACGGGGATAACTTTTTTAGTTTTACCAGTAAAGCCAAAGCCGCTGCTTATTTAGTAATAAACGCTACCTCTGCCTCGACTGGCGGTATCGGCCAGAGAGACCTCTTAGGCATTACTCTGCAGAACACCTCTCTGGCTGCGATCACCATTGCTTCGCTGAATGTCATTTGGAGTAATATGCGTTCATTGACGCAAGTCCTGATCAACGGCGTAACGGTTTTTTCAGGGTCGATTGCGCCTCCAGGAGGGAGTGTCAATATAACTGATACGGCAATTCCCGCCAGCACCACGCTTCCGCTTACCCGTATTCGCTGGTCAGGGAATATGAACCCCGCGACCATAACTCTGCAATGTGTGATGACCGATGGCTCATCGACGACTATTTGCGCTGTCCGCCCAACCCCAGGGAGTGTCTGTACTACCCCCATAGATGATATTACCATTATTTCAACCGGAAGGATTGCGGGATCAGGATTATATAAGACCATCCAGGCAACTTATAATACCTTAACCGGAAATATATCCGCTTACCAGGAGATATCTGCCAGTGTTCCTTAAGCCTATAAAAGGAAAACGTTCATTCACTTTTATCGAGATCATTATGACAGTGGTCATTTTGGGGGTTATTGCGGCTACAGTAGGGAGGTTTGTCATTGAGCTTGCCATCTCTTCTTCCAGGTCAAAAGAATATACTACGGCTATGAATTTAGCCCGGATGGAGATGGAAGTGGTTAATAATCTTGCCTATGCTAATATTACCAGCCTCACTACGAATAGTTACAATAACTATCCTTTTACTGTGGTCAGGACAGTTTCTTATATTTTTGGCGATGATCTTAGTGCAGAGAGCCTTAAACAAGTATTGGTCCAGGTCAGAAAGGATGGCTCGACGGATAATCTGGCTACCCTGCGTACCTATATAGCCAAGAATACAACCATAGGGTTATGAAAAATAACAAAGGTTTTAGCCTGATCGAGCTGGTAGTTATAATCACGATTATCGGGATAATCGTTTCGGTTACCTCGGCGATCTTAGTTTCCAGTATACAGGGGATGGTTTATTTGCCGAATTCCCTGAATATGGATATGCTGGCCCAGGATGCGCTGGATAAGATCGTTGATGGGGATAACCTTGCCGGAGGGCTGCGTTTCTGCAAGAATATCACGGCATTCTCCGCCAATTCCATCACCTTCACCGACCAGAACTCAAAAACTGTGGTGATCACCTTGGATACCGGGACCAATAAACTCACCAGGACCATAAACGCGGTTATCGATCCAGCATTCCTTTATTACCAGGGATCCTCCGGCATTAAGATTACTACCGGAAGAAACGGGGCGCTGTTTCTCTATTATGATGCCAGCGAAGCTGTACCTCTTATTGCCAGTGATATCCGGCGGGTTGCGGTTAACCTGGTCGCTTTCACCGGAAGCGGAGCATTTACGAACTGGCAGGGAAGCGCAGAATACACCACTTCTATCCGGACACCCCGGTTCCTATAGAATAACAAAAGAATTTATTTTTTTCACCGCGACTGCGGTCAACGTAAGTCGGTACGGCATTAATAATTATTGCAAAATATGAGCAGCCTTTTCCATAAAACTATTTTTACCGTTTTTATTGTTATTTTCAGCCTTTTGCTGGGGGAGATACTGATCCGCATCTTTAATCCTTATCGAAAAATGCTTAGGGTCCCGGTTACAGGTGATTTCTTTGTACGTTCCGCTAACCCGGTTTTAAGCTTTGAATATAAGAAAAACTATATAATGAAAGGACAAGACCGGTATCCGGAGTACCGGGGATTCTTTACAAACTCATCGGGATTCCGGGATTATGAATTTAGAGAGGCTAAACCTGCCGGCATTGTAAGAATAATTATTTTGGGTGATTCTGTTAGCGTCGGAGAAACGATAAGCGATGTTAAAGATATTTTCCCAAGAAAAATCGAAGGACTGCTCAACCAGGATCTTATAAAACGTAAATACGAGGTTTTCAATATGGCCGTGGTAGGTTATGATACATTGAAGGAGGTGGAGACACTTCGAGTCAAGGGATTACGTTATAAGCCGGATATAGTGATCATTGTTTTTTGCATTAATGATTTTGATCAATTTGCTGATTCAGGGATTTCCTGGTATTTAAAGTGGCAGTCGATAGAAAATAATACTGCCCCTAAAGATGGTTCAGCCAAGCGGGGAGGCATTGCTTATTTTATCAGCAAATCTAAATTCCTGTTTTATTTATACCAGATGTCGCTTCGCATTATAGAAAAAATCAAGATCAATCCTCCAGGCGCCGGGCTTGCATTATTGAATAAGCTTCAGGAGGAAAACGGATTTACAAGCTACCTTTTTATAGTGCCTGCCTTTGATGCCAAATTCAACGAATATAAATATGGTGATCTCCACAAAAGAATACTGCAGATCGCCTCTTTTTATCCGCGTCTGCATACTATTGATCTTTTGCATGAATTTGCGTCAATCAATCCTGATCCCGGAGTTTTTTCGATCGATCCCGTTCACCTAAGCGGATACGGCCACGCGGTTTTGGCAGAGCTGGTCACAAAACGGATAAAACAGGACTTATCCCATTGAGGAATTATTGTATTGTTTTTTTCTCCGGAGGAGCAATCCTTTATTCTTGACTCCTTAAAGGTGTGGTATATAATAATTTCAAAGGGCCTTTGCAGCCCGCATTATAATTATTATTCCGTAAAACGGTGGTTTATGCTGAAGAAAAACATTTTATCCGCTGTCGTTTCTTTACTGCTTTTTTTCTCTCCCGCCTTTGCCGATACAATCGTTCTAAAATCCGGCAGTGTGGTTGAAGCCAATATTCTATCGCGGGATGAAACTAAAATCGTGGTTTCAATAGACGATATAGAAGTGCCGTATTTTCTGCGTGATATAGAAAAAATAAATAATGAAGATATAAGACAACCATCCGCGCAACCTGTGGAAATCCCGATTGAACAACTGGAAGAGCGCGTTTTTTCTGTAGAATCGTCGCCGCCGGAGCCCGAGACCCCAAAAATAATTAGTGAGCATAAGCCTCCGGTTATTTCTTCCAATGGTCAAACAGGTAATATAGTAGTAACTCCCGCCAGATTGCTTCCCCTGGTGATCATCTTATTTTTCTTATTTGTGTATACAGCAATTTGCCTGTATCTGATTGCCAAAAAGACCAATCATGGCCCGCTTTGGTTTGCCTGGATCCCCGTCGTCAGCCTTTTTTTAACTTGTAAGATCGCAGAAGTAAGTTATTTTTGGATACTTTTATCCCTGACTTCAGTTTTGCCTTATGTCGGGCCATTCGGAGCGCTTGTTTTTTCTTCATTTGTCTGGTGCAGGATAGCGATCATTTTAAGACAACCTATGTGGATCAGGGTTTTTGCTGCACTCCCAGTATTTAATCTGATTGTTATGGGATACCTGGCATTCTCAAAGGATAGTTAAAGAAAGAAAAGAAGCTTACAGCCACGAAGCCTTTTCCATATTTCGTTTAAAGAACGGGATATCAGATGGTAGAAACCGTTGGCTTTAATAAAACGGGCTATTCTTGGCATAGTAGGTTTTGCTTATACAAAGGTTATCTTTGCCTCCTTGTTTAGCTGTATGCCTTTTGTGCTAATCTTGCATGTAATAAACAATATCATATGGATGTTTTTGGAATTCCTGGCATAAAGGGCAATCATCAAAGAATGCCTCTCCTGCTATTTCTTCACGCATGACCTCTTCTATGCGTTTTCGAATTTCTTTTTTACTCGGGTGATCGATATGAACGATAGTTATGTGCCCCAAACGCGTAATAATGGCATCTTTACTGTATAAGCGTTTGTAATATCCATTGCTTCTATATTGGATTTTCGGATTTAATGGGGTTTTTTCATTTAACATTATATCCTCCTTTTTATGCCCTCGATTGTTCATTTTGCCCCTTGGCTTTGATTGACAGTTATATTCCCCGCAGGATAATCTTCTGCACATTAATCTTTTCAGCATTGTTTGTCCAGATTTCTGTATTGAACCGCTTCCGAAATGTGTTCTGCCAGTATCTCTTCAGATCCAGATAGATCCGCAATGCTCCGAGAGACTTTCAGTATCTTATCATAGGCCCGGGAAGAAAATCCCAGTTCGGTCATCGCCATTTTAAGCAATTCCTTTGCCTGGCTGTTCAACAGACAGTGTTTCTTGATCAGCCTCGTATTCATTTGGGCATTATAAAATATCCCCGAAGTTTTAAAACGTTGTCTCTGTATTAGCCGTGCTTTTTCCACACGTTCTTTTATTGCCGCAGATCTTTCGCTTTCTTGTGTGTCAGATAGTTCTTTATATAAAACCGATGGGAGTTCGATGTGTATATCAATCCGGTCCAAGAGAGGCCCGGAGATTTTGCCCATGTAATTGGCGATTTTATTTGTGTTACAGCGGCAGTTTTTCTTAGGATCGGTGTAATATCCACACGGGCAGGGGTTCATCGCGCAGGCAAGAATGAAGGATGCAGGGAATATAAGCGATTTTGCTGCGCGGGAAATCCTTATTGATCCGTCTTCTAAAGGTTGCCGGAGGGATTCCAAACAATCCCTGTGGAATTCCGGGAGTTCATCCAAAAAAAGGACTCCATGATGAGCTAAACTTATCTCGCCTGGCCTGGGGATAGATCCGCCGCCAACAAGGGCAATATTTGAGGCACTATGATGAGGAGCGCGAAATGGCCGGGTAGTGATAATACCGTCTTTGACAGGCAATAGACCCATGACAGAATGGATTTTGGTTATTTCCAAGGTTTCTTCAATCGTTAAATCTGGCATAATGGTGGGTATCCTTTTTGCCAGCATGGTTTTCCCGCTTCCCGGCGGCCCAAGCATCAGGATATTATGCCCTCCACTTACAGCTACTTCAATTGCCCTTTTAGCGTGAATTTGCCCTTTAACTTCAGAAAAATCCACCGGATAGTTTGCAGATTGTTTAAACATTTCTTCAATATCCATGGAAAATGGCATGTGTGTTTCAGGGTTATTGATGAATTCAATGGTGCTTTTTAATGTTTTTAATGGCCAGATATGTATATTGGGTGCGATCGCAGCCTCTTTTGCATTTTGCCAGGGGAGAATAAAGCTCTTAATTTGGGATTTTGTAAGGCTAAGTGCGGCAGGGAGGATACCTTGTGTGGGCCTAAGGCTGCCATCTAAAGACAATTCCCCTAAAAGGCAGAATTCGGATAATCTGGTGGTATTCAACTGTTCAGTAGCGCAAAGTATCCCCACGGCTATCGGAAGATCAAAACAGGATCCTTCTTTCTTGATATCAGAGGGCGCTAAATTCACGGTGATTCTTTCCCTGGGCCAGCTGAATCCCGAGTTCTTGATCGCGGCTTTAACCCGTTCCTTGCTTTCTTTGACTGCAGTATCAGCCAGTCCTACCATGGTGAATGCCGGCAGGCCATTTGAAACATCTATTTCAATCTCAATGGGATACGCCTCTATTCCAATAATGCCTAAGCTGAATATTTTGGCTAACATACATTTCTCCTTTCTTATGGTTTGTTATAGTGCAATAATGGTGGTCAGAGGGTATGCCAGTTGGCTTTAACCCGCTTCTTTCAATTTAATAGACGCATAGAACCCGGAAATCTCACTGCTTTTATTGCAAGAAATGGCTTGCTTTTTTCCTGGCTCTTTATATAATAAAGAATACTAAAAGGGGCTGGATTATGGTTAAAAATAAAATGGCGATCCTGATCACTCTGCTGGCAGGGATTTCTATATTCAGCGGATATAAATATTATTCTTCTCTCAAGGAACATTATGATCTGCAGAAGCAGATGGATCAAATGGAGGAGAGTTTGGACGTTTTGCAAAACGACAAACAAAAGTTGTTGCAAACATTAGAGAAAGAAAAAGAATATCAACAGCAGCTGGAACAACAGAATAATGAGATCAAGGGGACCTTAAAAAGCAGCCAGGATACAATAATGAAATTAGAAGATACCCTGTCGCAAGCGCAAAAGAGTGCAGAAGAACTGAATTTACAGTTGACTGCGTTAAAATCAGAAAATGCAGATTTAAAAATGGAAAAAGACAAGATTAATTCCGACCTTTCCCGGATTATTCAGGAAAACGAGGCTTTTAAGGTGAGAATGGGGTCTGTAGTCGAACTTAAGAAAGCTATCCGGGAATTAAGGGTGCAGGTTCACAAGGTAGGCAAGGAGATAAAACAGAAGATCAGCAAGGATAAGGCCGAAGCCGGCAACCAAGGGTTTGTGGTTAAAGACGGCAAATCTACTTTTCCTGCTAAAATTAAGATCGAAGTCATTCCCGCCCCAGCTCAATAGATCATGGAAGAAATATTTGCGCAAATAGGCAAGAACAAGATTTTTATCACCACCCTTTTTACTTGGGTTATTGCTCAAACCATAAAAGTGATTATCGGGATAATTGTTGAGCATAAATTCGATTTTCGCTGGTTTGTAGGTACTGGTGGTATGCCTTCGAGTCATGCTGCCGGTGCTTCTTGTTTAGCGGTTGCGGTAGGTTTGCAATATGGCTTTGATTCCGTACATTTTGCTTTGGCCGCTTCTTTTGCCATTGTAGTTATGTTTGATGCCCAAGGGGTCAGGAGAGCCAGTGGCAGACAGGCAAGGATATTGAATAGGATAATGGAAGATATTTACTGGAAAGGCAAGATCCCCGAAGGCCGGTTAAGGGAGTTGATCGGGCATACCCCGGTTGAGGTTATTGCGGGGTTCTTGTTGGGGGCAGCGGTGGCTTTTTTTGCCCATGTATAGAAAAGAAGGGAGCTTTAGAATTGGCTAAGAGAATTATGGCTGTTTTTATTTTGTTTATGGTGGCACTGCTTGTTTTTGTGGTTGTTAAATCATTCCTCGGAGAAAAGAATGCCGGAGCTGTTAAGAATAATTCTTCTTCCGGATTGTCACTTTCAGCCTTGTTAGCTAAGGCAAAAACCGCAGAGATAAAAGGCGATTTAATGGAAACAAGGTCTTTATATCAGGAAATGGTTCATAATTTCCCTGATTCCAGCGAGGTGATGAATTGGCAGAAGAAGATAGAAGATTTAAATATTAAGCAGTTGTTTTCTCCGGAGATCACTCCTAAAAGCGAGCTTTATGAGATAAAACCCGGGGACACTCTGGCTAAGATCGCCAAACAATTCAATACAACCCCGGAATTGATCAAAAAAAGCAATAATTTATCCAGCGATAAGATCATCTTGGGCCGGAAACTTAAAGTGTGGACTGCGCCTTTTAGCATTCTGGTGGATAAATCGCAGAACATACTTATTCTAAAGACCAATGAAGAGGTTTTTAAAACATATATTGTTTCTACCGGATCTAATAATTCGACCCCGGTCGGCACTTTTAAGATAATCAATAAACTGATCGATCCCACATGGTTTAAGGCCGGAGCAGTAGTGCCTCCCGGCAGCCCAGAGAACGTTTTAGGCACACGCTGGATGGGGATCGATGTGCCCAGCTATGGTATTCATGGGACAACAGAACCTAAAGCCCTGGGCAAACAAGTTACGCAAGGCTGTGTGCGTATGGCCAATAATGAGGTAGAGGAATTATATGCGATTGTTCCGATCGGCACCGAAGTAACTATTGTCGACTAATTAATCAAAAGGCGGATCGAATATCTATGGACTGTGATCTGTTAACTGTGGATTAACTTATGGCCGGATTAGATTTTGAAAAACCGATTTTGGAATTAGAAAAGAAGATCCAGGAGTTAAAAAACTTCCATTCCGATAAAAAAATAGATTTATCCTCTGAAGTAAAGAGGTTGGAAGAAAAACTGGAACATTTGAGGAAGGATACGTATAGCAATTTGACTGCCTGGCAGAGAGTGCAGATTGCCCGCCATCCGCAAAGGCCGTATACCTTGGATTATATCGCGATGATCATGACGGATTTTATAGAGGTTCATGGAGACCGGACGTTTGCTGATGACCGGGCGCTTATCTGCGGTTTTGCCAAGATCGCCGGCCAAAGGGTTTTGGTAATGGGGCATCAAAAGGGAAGGGACACTAAAGAAAATCTGATGCGTAATTTCGGATGTGCCCATCCGGAAGGTTACCGGAAAGCCTTGCGGTTGATGCGTCTGGCGGAGAAATTTGGTTTGCCGGTGGTGGTTTTTATCGATACCCCGGGGGCATATCCCGGGATCGGTGCAGAGGAGCGCGGCCAAGCCCAGGCGATCGCAGTTAATCTTCGCGAGATGACCAGAATCGCCGTCCCGATCATAGCTACCGTAATTGGTGAGGGGGGGTCAGGAGGCGCTTTGGGGATCGGTGTGGCCGATAGGGTTTGTGTGATGGAAAATTCCTATTATTCGGTTATTTCTCCTGAAGGGTGTGCCGCGATATTATGGAAAAGCGGGAGTAAAGCCCCGAATGCGGCGGAGGTATTGAAATTAACCGCCAGTGATCTCTTGAAATTTGGGATCATTGAGGAAGTGGTCCTTGAGCCGTTAGGCGGAGCCCATCGTGATCCGCAGGTCGCGGCAAAGAACTTAAAGGAAATCCTCTTGAAACATTTGAAGGAATTAAAGTCTAAAAGCACAGAAAAGCTTTTAGAAGACAGGTATCAAAAGTTCAGAAGCATAGGCATTTTCGGATGATCGAACACGAAATAATCTTGTTAGGGTTATTAAAGGAAAGTCCCAAGCACGGATATGAAATCAAAAAAAAGATCCGTGAGATTTTGTCTTTATTTGCCGGGGTAGAATTAAAGTCAGTTTATTATCCTTTGAGGGTCCTGGAAAAAAAAGGCATGGTTGTAAAGCGTAAGAATAAACCCAATCGCCGTCCAGAACGATTTGTTTACGAACTTACTGAAAAAGGCCAGTTGCGTTTTCAGGATTTGCTCACCCAGAGTTTTCTCAATTTCAAGCGTCCGGAATTCAGCCTCGATCTTAGTCTGTATTTCTTGAATTATATTGATCCGGATCTGGCTAAACATAAGCTGCGCGCGCGCCTGCGTGTGATGGAAAAACTTACTGTTGGCCTGACTCAAATGGTGAGTAATTTGAAAAAAGATAAACCGTCTTCCGGCGTCAGTATTTTAGAACATAATTTGCAAATGGTAGAAACAGAGGCAAAATTCCTTTCCGAGCTGATAAAAACCCTATGATAGTCTCTATTGGCATTATTATAGTCGGTTTATTGAATTTATCTTTTGGATGTTTTTTGGTTATTTTTCCTGCACTGGCGATAGAAATGCAAAGAATCTTCTATGCGCAAATTAATTGGCGGGTTGAGCCAATCTCGATGCCTAAAGAATTACGAAATACCAGGATTATGGGGGTATTTCTTATAGTTTTCTCGGTATTCTTTGGGTTCGTATGGTTTTTAAGCCTGCGTAAACTTTTCATCCATCCAGCCGTTTGACCTATCCGCATATTTTCCTTGACTTTCTTGCTTTTTGGGGATAAACTTAATATGATTTATAGTTAACAACATTAACTATTTAGGAGGTTGAATATTGTCTGAATCTTCCTTATCGGAATTCGCCGATAAAATGAATGAGATAATGCCGGTGATCATGAAAGAATTCTCCCGCCGGCATATGCAGGAATTCAAGGGCAAGATCACCCTGCCGCAATTCCTGATCCTGGGTTTTTTACATTCTAACGGCCAGTCTAATATGTCGGATTTGGCGCATTTTATGAATGTAACCACTGCGGCTATGACCGGGATCGTAGACCGCCTGGTCAGGGATGGGTATCTGGTGCGGGTTTTTGACAATAATGATAGGCGGATCATAAAAGTTAGATTGACTGCAGAGGGCAATACCTTGGTTAAGGAGATTAACCAGCACAAGCGCCGGATGCTGATTAGGATATTCAGCGCTATATCGGCGGAAGATCGAAGACAGTATCTGCGGATTTTAACTAGGATAAAAGATATTCTTCTCGAAGATAATTTGGATAACAAATGAATAATTTAGCTGTGGTATTTTGCTTCATTTTCTTTATGCTGCCGTTTCCTTTAAGAGCGGGAGAGGTTAACCTGAATTTAGATGAGGCGGTTGCTATTGCGCTTCGGGATAACCGGGATGTGTTGCTTAAAGCCGAGGATGTAAATAAGGCAAAGAAAAAGATCGCGGAATCGTACGGGGCCCTTTGGCCTTCATTGGATTTCATGGGAGGCTGGACAGATACTAAAGGATTGACCAGGAAAGACCTGGCCGTGAGCACTACCCAGACGACGGTAAGGCAGATACTTTACCAGGGTGGTAGCCTGATCAACACGATCAAATATAACCAGTCCGGGATGGAAGTGGCGCAGGCATTGCTCGACCAGGCAAAATTAGAAACGGTATTGACTGTAAAAAAAGCATTTTATACCTTTATTCTTACCAAGAATTTTGTTGTCTTAAATAAGGCGATACTGGATAATACTCAAGAACATTTGAACTTTTTAAAGGCGCGATATGAATCTGGTCAAGCCTCGGCTTCAGAGATCTTGAAAATAGAGGAATCTTTGAGCAGTGTCAGCCAGGCGTATGACATTTCTTTAAATCAGCTTACTGCGGCGGAGGCTTTGATTAGGAATTTGTTATACCTTGATGATGAGGTTAAAATAAGGTCGGATTCTTCCCTTGAGTATGAGTCGGCGGAAATAGCCTATGATGAGGCTTTTTTGAAAGCAATGAGGACCCGTCCGGAAATCCGGCAGTATGAGGCCCAATCTATTCAGGCAAAAAAGGCAGTCGAAATCGCCAAGGCAGGCAATCGCCCGACGATATTTGCCTCCTGGGAGTATTTCAGCCGGAACAGCGCTGCAATCGCCAGCGCCGGTACTATTACCGGCGCTACCGCTAGCGGCTCCAGCCGAGCCTGGAATGATTATAATACCCTGGGTTTTACTTTTTCTTGGCCGGTATTCGATGGCTGGGCGACTAAAGCCAAAGTAGAGCAGGCGATCATTGATCTTAAGGAAGCACAGCTTTTGAAAGAAAAAGCGGTTAAAGATATTTCTTTAGAATTGAAGAATTCCTATCTGGGTCTAAAAAACGCTATTTCGGGGTTAAAGACCGCAGAAAGCAATATCAAGTTTTATAAGGATAATCTGGCGGTGTTTCAGCAAAAAAAAGACCAGGGGATTGCAAGTTTTCTTGATTTCAATGATGCGGATTTGCAGTATAATGTGTCTATGTTCAATAAAAAACAGGCTGTCTACGATTATATTATTGCCAAAGCCAATTTCGATAAAGCCACAGGGGGATTTTGATGTCAAATTTCAAGCCAAAACAAATCTCAATATTTATATGCGTATCCTTGCTCTTTACGCCTTTATTAGGTTGTCAAAATAAACAAGAGACGAAAAAGCCGCAGGAGATAATCCCTGTTAAAGCAGTCAAAATAGTTTTAAGCGATTTAAATGAGGTGATCGAATATGTGGGCAATATCAAGGCCCAGGATGAAGCAATAGTTTATCCTAAGGTCAGCGGAAAGGTGATCGAAAAGTCTAAGGAGGACGGGGCAGTAGTGAAGAAGGGCGAAGCCATTGCTTATATTGACCGTGATGAGGTAGGGCTGAAATTTGAAAAGGCTCCGGTAGAAAGCCCTTTGAGCGGGATTGTGGGGAGGTTTTACGCGGATATCGGGCAGCTTGTCGGACCTGATACATCGATAGCTTTGGTGGTGAATATGGAGAAGGTCAAAATAGATTTGGATGTCCCGGAAAAGTATTTATCGCGGGTTTTGTTGGGCCAGGAGGCCATGATCACCGTGGATGCTTACCCGCAGGATGAGTTTCCGGGGAAAGTAACGAAAATCAGTCCGGTAGTAGATTTATCTACCCGGTCCGCCCCAATCCAGATTACTGTGGATAATCAGGGGGGGAAATTAAAATCTGGGATGTTTGCCAGGGTCAGTTTAATTTTGCAGCAGCATAAGAATATACCTGTAGTTTTAAAAGAAGCTATACTGGGGAAAGAACCCAATAATTTTGTTTATGTAATAGAGAACCAAAAGGCGGTTTTGCGTAACGTTGTTGCGGGTATTCGCCAGGGAGGGTATTTGGAGGTTCTAAAAGGTGTAAAATCCGGGGATATGGTTGTGATCATGGGCCAACAAAAACTTTATGATAATGCCGTCGTCAGCATTGAACAGGAGAATGGTTTAAAATGAATTTACCGGAATTTGGCGTAAAAAGGCCGGTTACTAATTTAATGATCTTTGCTTCGATCGTACTTTTGGCCTTTTATAGCCTATCGCGGTTAGGTATAGATAGCTTCCCCGAGATTGAACCCCCGGTTATCAGCGTGATTTCTACTTATCCCGGAGCAAGTCCGGAGGATGTTGAGATCAAAGTGACAGAGGAATTGGAGAATCAGCTCGCCACTACCCCGGGATTGGAAAAGATCACCTCCTCTTCTTCCGAGGGGGTATCGGTGATTTCCTTAAAATTTGTTTGGGGGACTAATTTGGATGAAGCCTCCAATGATATCCGTGATCGGATTGAATTGGCCAAACGCCTCCTGCCGGATATCCCCGAGGAGATGGAGAACCCGTTTATTTTTAAATTTAACACTTCCAATATCCCGATCCTTTTTATCGGTTTTACCGCCGAACAAACCTATACTGAACTTTATGATTTGATCGATAAAAGGATCGGCGACGCCCTGCGCCAGCTTCCAGGAGTCGGCACAGTCCAGTTCCAGGGGGGGGGATTGGAGCGGCAAATCAATATTTGGGTTGATAAACAACGGTTGGAAGGTTATGGTTTTTCCATACTCGATATTCAGAATGTATTGAAGCAGGAGAATGTGACCCAGCCCGTAGGCAGTATTAAATCGGGGCTTACGGATTATTTGATCCGTCTGCCCGGAGAATTTGCTACTCCGGAAGAGATCAATACAGTTATTTTAGGCAGGCGTGACCAGGGGTTTGTCTATCTCAAGGATGTGGCCAGGATCGAGGATGGTTTTAAAGAAATAACCACACTGGTGCGCATTGATCGAAAGCCGGGATTGACGATGATGATACAGAAACAAAGCGGCACTAATGCTGTGGAGGTTGCGCGGCGTGTTCATAAAAGGCTGAATGAGTTAAAAAAGACACTTCCTTCTGATGTCAAGATGATCAAGATATTCGATACTTCGGAGGATATCATTGTTTCGTTGAAATCGCTTTCATCATCGGTATGGTTAGCGGTTCTGCTGGTGATCCTGGTGGTATGGTTTTTCTTGCGTCAATTCGCCCCGAGCATGATCATCGCATTGACTATTCCTTTTTCCCTGTTAATCAGTTTTATCTATCTTTTTTTAAGCGGCAAGACTATTAACACTATCAGCCTTTCTTCTTTGGCCATTGCTTCCGGCATGGTCGTAGATAACGCGATCGTAATAGTGGATAATGTTTACCGGCATTTCGAAAAAGGAGAACGCCCGCAAGAAGCCTCGATCTTTGGAGCCTCTGAAATGTTTTTGGCTGTAGCCGCTTCTACTTTAACTACGGTAGTAGTATTTATGCCGATGCTTTTTATCCCGGGAGTGGTAGGGGTAATATTCGGGGAACTGGCGGTAATTGTTATTGTGACTTTGGTAGCCTCGCTTTTTACCGCAGCGACTTTCAGTCCAATGTTGTGCTCTAAATGGCTTAAGCTGAATTTTGCGCAAAATGGCACGCAAAAGAAAAGTAGTAAATTTTATGACTTGTCCGAGCGGTGGTTTAGCGCGATGGAAGCTTTTTACGGGCGTTCCTTGGGCTGGGCACTTAGGCATAAGAATGTCATTGTTATCGGGTTTTTCGCCGCCTTTATCGTTACTTTAGCCCTGACCAAATTTGTGGGCAATGAATTTATACCTGAAGAAGACACCGGTGATGTCCGGATTACCGTAAACCTGCCTATCGGCACGCGGGTTGAAGAGACCGATAAAGTAGCGCAAAGGATCGAAGAGATGTTTAATAAGGAAGTCCCTGAAGCCAGGTATTTCTACGTCCGAAGCGGTAATATCCCCGGCATCGGCAGGGCTTTTGGGAATGTCTCGGGTACGCATATTGTCACAGCCGGGGTAAAACTCGTAGTAAAAACAGAAAGAAAGCGTTCTGTTTCCGAAGTAGCTCAAGCGTTGAGGCGCAATATACAGTTGATCCCGGGAGTGATTAAAACCGATGTTTCTTCCGGGAACCCGATCGGCAGGTTAATTACCGGAGGAGGGGGAAAAAGCATACAATTAGAGATTATTGGCCATTCTTTTGAAGAAACCGATGCTTTGGCCCAAAAGGTAAAGGCAATACTCGAGAATGTCCCTGGAGCAGTAGATGTAAGCATTTCCCGTGAATTCAATCGTCCGGAACTGAAAATCGAAGTAGACAGGGTAAAAGCCTCTGCTTTGGGTTTGGATATGAACACTATCGCTGATACCCTGAAAACTTTTATTCAAGGGACAACCGCCACTAAATACCGGGAAAAAGGTAAAACCTACGATATTTATGTCCGGCTGGAAGATACCTCCCGGGCAAAGATTGAGGATATCGAGAATTTATCAATTCTGCCACCATTACCGGAAGATAAAACTTCTTTTGGCGCATTAGCCGAATTGGCACAGATAAAAGGGGTAGTTAGAAAACCGGTCCAGTTAGCCAATATCGCAAAAATCTACGAATCTCCCGGACCGCAGGAGATCGACCGCAAGAACCGTGAACGAGTCGTAAAGGTTGAGTGCAACGCTTATAAGCGTTCATCAGGAAAGATCGTTGAGGATTTCAAGAAAGAACTGGATAAAATAGCTGTTCCCGCGGATATATCATTTAATCTGGGTGGAGAGGCGGAAGAACAACGCAAGGCTTTTAAGGATCTCACGCTTTTATTGATCATGGGGATCGCGTTGGTTTATATGGTGATGGCGGCACAATTCGAGTCATTATTAGATCCGTTTATCATCATGTTTGCGATACCATTCACTTTTATCGGGGTTATTTTGGGTTTTGTTACTACAGGTACGACCTTGAGCGTAGTGACTTTCTTAGGCATAGTGATGTTGATGGGGATCGTGGTTAATAATGCCATAGTTTTGGTGAGTTATATTCATATCTTACGCGCAAGAGGGTTTTCCATGTACGAAGCCGTTACTGTAGGAGGCAGAGAGAGGTTAAGGCCTGTGCTGATGACTACTATTACCACACTGGTTGGGCTTTTGCCATTGGCTTTATCCCGGGGAGAAGGTTCAGAGACCTGGCAGCCTCTGGGGATCACTATGATCGGGGGGTTGACCGTGTCGACTTTGATCACCATGTTCTTTGTGCCGACGATGTATGCTATATTCCACCGTAAACAGAAGGGGAAAGATTTAAGCAGCGTACAAATTAAGAATCAGGGGACAAAAAAATGAACCTAAAAATGGTTATGATCTCTTATAACGAAGCAATTGATATAGAAGCTATGGAGCTTTTATCTAATTTGGCCATAACTAACTACACGAAGATCGTTGGTACTTATGGCAAGGGGCAGAGTTCCGGTACGCACCTGGGGAATGATATCTGGCCGGGCAGGAATAATCTGCTTTACATCTCATGCACTTCCCCTGAAGCCGCTAAATTAGTGTCCGGGATAAAAGAGTTAAGAAAGAAATTAGGCAAAGAAGGGATCAAGGCTTTTATCTTGCCGATCGAAGAGGTTACATGACCTGCGCCTAATGGCCAAAGAACGCAATTGGCAATGCAGATATAATAATCCTTGACCGGGATTTATCCGGTAAGTATACTAAGCTTTATGAAAAACTGCCCGTTTTGTGCGGAATCACTACAGGAGGACGCCGTTAAGTGCCGCTACTGTAATGAATTCCTTGTCGGGGCTGTGCCGCACTTACCTCGACAGGTTAAATGGTATCAAAGAAACTCCACCCTGATTATTTCTTTTCTGGCGATCGGGCCTTTTGCCCTTCCTTTGTTGTGGAGCAACCCGCGTTTTAGCGCCAAAAGTAAAATAATTATTACTGCGATAGCTGTTATTCTGACGGTGGTATTAACGGTGATGACGGCAAAAGCCTTAGAGAAAATAATGGGGTATTATAAAAGTATATCTTCCGAGGCGCTTTTTTAAATCCAAGTAGCAGAAACGCGGAATTGTCGAGGAGGGGGTTAAGATGAAAAGAACGGTTGTAGTGGCGGTTTTGAAAAAAAGGCGCAGCGCGGCAGTAAATTTCCAGAAGGTGCTTACCGATTTCGGCTGTATTGTGAAAACCCGTCTGGGTATTCACGACGGTGTCTTAGATAAATGTTCGGATACCGGATTGATAATCTTAGAGATAGTGGGTTCAGATAAGGAGAAGAAGGGTTTTTCTGCCGCCTTAAAGAAGGTTTCTGGCCTTAAAATAAAGGTTGTAGAATTATCATCGTAGGCTTTTATCTATTAAATGCGGAGGAGAGATGAAACAATTACTGGGGGTATTTCTTGCTTTAATTTTTGTCAGCAGTGTATATGGAGAGGAGCTTAATATGAGTAACAAAAACGTGATCTTAGAGACGACGCAAGGCGCTATAGAAATAAAACTTTTCCCTGATCTTGCCCCTAAAACCTGCGAAAACTTTACGAAGCTCGTAGAAAAAGGTTATTACAATGGGATCATTTTTCACCGGGTGATCAAGGGTTTTATGATCCAGGGCGGGGATCCTACCGGCACAGGCATGGGAGGGGATTCTATCTGGGGCCAGCCTTTTGAAGATGAAGTTACTCCGGTTTTAAAATTTGATAAAACCGGATTATTGGCAATGGCCAATGCCGGGCCCGGTACGAATGGCAGCCAGTTTTTTATCACTACCGCCAAAACTCCCTGGTTGAATATGCGCCATACCATTTTTGGCGAAGTCGTTGCCGGGTATGATGTGGTAGAAAAGATCGAAAATACCCCGGTTGGTGCGCAGGATAAGCCGGTTACTGAACAGAAGATCATTAAGGCTTATTTGAAATAATCCGTTCGCAGAGGTTAAATGTCTCCATGGCTAACTTTTCCTTTGATATAGTTTCCGAGGTTGACTTGCAGGAAGTGGATAATGCGGTCAATCAAGCCAAAAAAGAGCTGGCCCAGCGGTATGACTTTAAGGATAGCAAGTCATCGTTGGAATATGACCGGGATAAAAAAAGCATCACCATTATTGCTGATGATGACTTCAAATTACGCGCTTTAAAGGATATCCTGGCTACGCGTTTGGCTAAAAGGGGGATTTCCCTTAAATCATTAAAGTTCAAAGATCCGGAAAAGGCGTTTGAAGGGACTTTACGCCAGTTGGCAGAGTTATCTATCGGCATAGATAAAGAAAAAGCCAAGGAATTGACCGGGATTATTAAAGGTTTGGGTCTTAAAGTCCAGACCCAGATCGAAGGGGATAAACTTAGGGTTTCTGCTCCGAAAAAGGATGATTTACAGGCTGTGATCATACATCTAAAAACACTGGATTTCTCTTTGCCTCTTGGCTTCTGCAATTACCGGTAAAGTTCGTAACATCAATATTCAAAAGCGCTTTACATCTTTTATAAAATCTTCTTGACATAAATAGTAGTCTTCAGGTATAATATGTAAAATTTGAATAGTAAAATTTTACTATATTCAGTTAGCGGGGGTAAAAATGGATTGGGATCCTACGGTTAAGGAAAGATTCAATGTTTTAATTGCGAAAATCCCGGTTTTTCACCGGCATATTACCGAGGAAGTGGTTGTTAAGCGCGCGGAAGAAAATGCTGCCTTAAGGAAGGCTCCGGCCGTGGAAGAGCAGGATGTGATCAACGCTTTTTTCTCCGATGTCCCCACGCCTTTTTATAGCATGATGATCCGTCTTTTGGATCAAAGCGATTTTGATTATAAAAAGTACGGATTCCCTAAGAATAACACTAATTTTAAATAATGAAAATCGTGGTTATCGGTGCTGGGGCTATCGGTAATCTAGTAGCCGCATACCTTAAATTAAAGAACACAGATGTATCGCTTGTGGGTAATATCGATTCAGTTAGCGCAATTAAAGAAAACGGTATTGAACTTACTGGGCCAAGAGGCAGTTCAAGGGTTTCCATCGATATTGATGTAGAATTAAAAATCCAGCCGGATCTGGCGATTTTGGCCACAAAGACGCAGGATCTTGAACGCGCGCTGGAGAATAACCGGGATCTGTTAAAAGGAGCATTGGTTTTAACCACGCAGAATGGAATAAGATCCGATGCCCTGGCTGCTAAATATATCCCTCGGGATAATATAATCTCCAGTATCGTTATGTTTGGAGCTACTTATTTGGATCCTGGGAAAGTGATCCATAATTTTGAAGGAAGCTGGATCATTGGAAAGGCCTTTGGGAAAAACGACTCGCGGGTCGTAGAAGTGTCGAATGAATTAAATAAAATATTCCCCACGATTGTTGCAGAGGATATCCGGGGGATGAAATATTTGAAGATCTTTGTAAACGCCAATAATTGTATCCCTGCGGTATTAGGCCAGAGCATGCAGGAGGCATTTTCCGATTTAGGCATTAGCCGGTTGAGTATTTGCCTTTGGAAAGAAGGTTTGCAAGTTGTGGAAGCCTGTGGTATAGATCTGGTCTCTTTACCGGATTTTCCTCTGGAGAGGGTGACGAATATTACCGGGATGCCTACTCTTGAAGCGGCGAAGGTTCTATCCGGGATCATGACTAATTTGAGCAAAGAACCTTTATATGGCTCGATTTTACAGAGTATTAAGCGCGGGCGTTCTTCCGAGATAGATTATATAAACGGTGAATTCGTGGTTTTGGCGAAAGAACATAATTTAAACGCGCCATTAAATGAAAAAATGGTCGAGTTGGTGCACCGGGTTGAGAATACCAATAAATTCTTGAGCCACGAAGAGTTAATCGAAGAAACCGAGGAGTTTGTAAATTAAAATGGTCGATACCCCTTTTCCGAAATTAAAGCTTACGGTTACAAAAGTCGAGGGCGTTTGTTACCATGGGTATAAGATCGGCGATGAATTGGTCCTGGATGATTTTACTCATCCCCCGAAGCATTTTTGCCTGGGATTAGCGCATGCATTGTTCAATGTGATCTATGCTTTAAGTTTTGGCGCGAAATTCCCTTTTCGTGATAATCAACGCTCTCTTCTTGTGACCTGTCCCGATGGAGGAAAACTGGAATTTAAGGCCGAGATCCTGGATAAGCAGGGAAAAGTTGAGGTAGTGCCTAAGGATCCTGATTTCAAAGGCCCGAATCCTAAGAAAATGATCGTTGAGGTAGTAAAAGCTCAAGGTAAATGCAGCTATGGGTATAAAGTAGGAGATAAGTGGGAGACTACCGGGTTAAAATGTATCCCCGGGTTTTGTGGCGCGGCATTCCATACTGCTTTCCCGGCATTGTTTGCTTTGAATTTTGGAGCAAAATTCTTCTTTATGCCTGATCCAAATGCGATTGATACGGTCACCTGTCCGGATGGCGGGAATATTGTGTTTAAGGTGACACGGGTAGAAGAGGGGAATAAATAGTTAATTAATGGTGAGTGTGTGGTAAAAGCTGTAAAGTGACAGTTCAAAAAGGATTATTTATGAATAAAAGGCGTGTAGTGATCACGGGGTTAGGGGTAGTTTCTCCAAATGGTATCGGTAAGGATAATGTGTGGCAGGCAATGGCCAGCGGGAAGTCCGGGGTAAGATTAGTCGATAGTTTCGATGTATCGGTTTTTCATACTAAAATTGCCGCGGAAGTCCGCGATTTTGATCCCTTTAAATTAGGCCTGACGCATGATGAAGCGGTGCGTATGGACCGTTACGTGCAGTTCGGGGTAGTGGCTGCGGATATGGCGGTTAAAGACAGTAAAATAGATTTTTCCAAGGAGGATGTAGAACGTATCGGGGTTTGTCTGGCAAATGCGATTTGCGGGACCAAATACATGGAAGAGGAATTTGCTTTAGTTACCGATGACGGTAAAAAACCGATCAATCCGGCGAAAGTCAGGCCCGATCTTTATGATGCGGCGATGTTTAATACCCCATCCATTGAAGTCAATGCCCGCTATGGTTTAAAAGGGGTTTGTAATACTATTTCTACCGGATGCACCGCAGGTACCGATTCTTTGGGTTTTGGTTTGGAGGTAATCCAGGATGGAGGGCAGGATGTCATGATCTGTGGCGCGGCAGAGGCCCCGATAACCCCTATCACTTTTGGCGCCTTTGACGTAGTCAGCGTTTTAGGAGTGAATAATGAATCCCCGGAGAAGGCTTCGCGGCCATTTGATAAAAAACGGAACGGTTTTGTTCTATCGGAAGGCGCGGGGATCCTGATTCTTGAAGAACTAAATCATGCATTAAAACGTAATGCGCATATTTACGCAGAGGTGATTGGTTTTGGCACCAGTTGCAACGCATTTCATATGACAGATTTGCCTGCCGATGGGACGGCAATGGCCAATTGCATCAATTTGGCGATCAAAGACGCCGGAGTCAGGCCCAATGATATAGATTATATCAATGCGCACGGATCTTCTACAAAAATGAATGATATTTTCGAGACTGCAGCCTATAAAATGGTTTGGGGTGATTATGCGTATAAACTTCCCGCCAGTTCCTTAAAGTCTATGATCGGCCATCCTTTGGCGGCGGCTAATGCCGTAGAATTAACCGTTTGTTCTCAAATTTTTGCCAAGAATGTTTTACCTCCGACAATCAATCAGGAGGAGAAAGACCCGTTATGTGATTTGGATTATGTACCGAATGTCGCACGTGAAAAAAAAGTGGATATGATCATTAAAACCTCGAGCGGTTTCTCCGGGATACATTCAGCATTAATTATAAAAAGGTTCGGTGGATAAAATGTCTAAGGTTGCGGTGACAGGAATTGGGGTTGTGGCTCCTTCAGGTATCGGCCGAAGGCAGTTTTGGGCCAATATTAAATCCGGAAGGTCGTTTATAAAGAATATCACCCGTTTCGATGCTTCAAAATACCCCTCGCATATTGCAGGGCAAATCGATGATTTGGAAAAATACAGCAATTTTTCAGAGCGCCTGCTTAAAAAAATGGATCCTTTTGCACATATGGCTTTGATTGCTTCGGAGCTGGCGCTTGCCGATGCCGGGATCGACATCAAAAAAGAAGATCCCAACCAGGTGGGGATCTTCTTAGGCAATGCTATAGGCGGTTGGCTTTATGCCGAGACAGAACTGCGCGATTTGTATATCGAGGGCCGTGAAGGCGTATCTCCCTATATGGCCTCTGCATGGTTTCCTGCTGCACCTCAAGGTCAGGTTTCGATTTATTATGGGATCAAGGGTTTTTCTAAGACCATAGTTGCTGACCGGGCAAGTTCTTCGGATGCCCTCGGCTATGCGCGTAAAACATTGGCTAAAGGGAAATTGAATATGATCCTGGGAGGAGGAATGGAAGCGCCGGTTACTCCATACGCTTTATTGTGCTGTAATACTTACGGCGGACTTTCCAAGGATAATGAACATCCCGAACAGGCTTATCGGCCATTTGACCGTAAGCGTAATGGTTTTGTGATCGCCGAAGGAGCCGGGATCATTGTCATGGAGCCAGAATCAAGAGCACGTGCACGCAGCGCGAATATTTTAGGCTATATTACCGGTTATGGCATGGCCTGTGATGGTGTGGATCGGATTAATCCGGATATCTCCGGCGAGCAATTGGCCCGCGCGATTGAAATGGCTTTGGCTGACGCTAAAACCAACAAAGAGGAAATAGATTATATAAGTTTGGATGGTTTAGCGGTGGATATTTGGGACCAAAGCGAAATAAATGCCTTAAGAAAGGTTTTTGGTCCTAAACTCAAAGATGTCCCGGCGACTTGCCCTAAATCCATGTTTGGCAATCTTCTGGGGGCAAGCGGTGCGCTGGATCTGATCATTGCCCTTCTATCCATGGAGCATAATTTGATACCTCCGACTTTGAATTTGGATGATCCGGATCTAAACGGCCTGAATTATGTCCGGGGTCAGGCCAGGGAGTACCCAATAAATAAGGCGTTAATTATTTCCCGCGGAAGGGGCGGGATTAACTCGGTGTTAGTGGTTGAGAGAGGAGAAAAGAAATGAAGATTTTGTTTGTTATGCCAAAAGTTGGCGCATGGGCAACACATGGGATACATCGTTCGCCAAATCAGCTCTATGCCCATTGGGCAGCGTATGTCCGCCAGCGCGGCTATGAAGATGTTGCAGTGATCGACGGCAAAGCCGATCAGATCCCAATGGATGAATTGGTGGAGAAGGTCAAGACTATTAATCCTGATGTCGTGGTAATGGGAGAGCAGCTGCATGGTTATGGCGGATATGGAGTTTTACGGCATTTTAAAGAGGCTGCGGTAAAGATCAAGCATGCACTGCCTAAAACAAAAATAATCCTTGGAGGTTTATGGTATTCTGCTATGCCTGTGCATACCCTGGAAGAGAATCCGGAGGTGGATTTCGTGGTGATGGGGGAAGAAGAGTCTTTTGGGGATTTGATCGAGGCGATCGACAAGAAGAAGAATTTTAAGGATGTGGGAGGAGTTACCTCGCGCATCGACGGCCAGATCGTGATGGGGCCGCATAAGCCTCTTATGGAAGATTTGGATAAGCTGCCGTTACCGGCATATGATTTATTCCCCATGGATAAATATGTAGGGCATACTTATTGGAAACCGTTTGTGGATATGGTGACATCGCGCGGATGTCCCTCGGCCTGTACCTTCTGTTATGAGTGGGATCAATTTGACCCAAGGAGCCCTTCGGATTTCTTGAAATGGCGCGCTAAATCTCCGGAACGCGTAATTGAAGAGATGGAATTGTTACAGAATAAATACGGGGTTAAGGTGGTTGTCATCCAGGATGATAACTTTAACGTCGATCCTGCGCGTGTCAGGAGGTTTTGCGAATTAAAGAAACAAAAGAAGATCGATATCAAATGGGTTTCTTTAGGCCGGGCGATCGATTGGGTTAATTGCGAATCCGTGCTGCCGCTGATGAAAGAAACCGGGCTGTTTATGGGGGTGTTTGGTATTGAGGTGACGACTCAATCGGAGTTGAAGAAGATCGCAAAAGGTATAACTATAGAGCAGATTAAAAAGACCATTGAGCTTTTAAGAAAGCATGATATTGCCATAGTTGCCGATATCATGATGGGTTTTGATTATGATACCGAGGAGATAATAAAACAGCGGTTTGAGTTTACCGACCAGGTTGATCCGGATGTTTTGTGGGTAGGTTATGTTACTCCGGCCCCGAATTCCCCGATGTGGAAAATTGCTTTGAAGAAAAACTGGATCGACACCAAGAAAGTTGATTTTAGCACCTGGGATTTCTTGCATCCGGTCATTCCGACAGATCATCTTACTACCGAAGATCTGGGGAGGCTGGGTTCTTGGTGTATGCGTGAGTTCTTTTCAAAGCCCGGCAGGATCAACCGGATCATGGAAAGCAACTTTGATATATTGGCAAAACTTTGCTTTCAGGATGTCATGAACGGGATAAATAAATGGGAGGCTGCAGCTACAAAAGGCGAGGTGCAGATTTAGTTTGTCTGACAGTTCACAGATGACAGGTTTGTGGATAGGAAAAAAGTAGAAAAAATAGAGTGAGGTGGATGATGGATATTAAGGGTAAAATAAAAGATGTCCTGGTGAATTTATTGAAGGTTAAGCCCGAAGAATTAAAAGATGACCTTTCTTTGTCTGATAGTATCGGGGTTGATTCAACCGAAATGGTGGAATCTGTGATTGCCCTGGAGAAGGCCTTTGGCACCAAACTTTCTCCCCAGGAGGTAACCAAATTTTCCTCTATCAATGATATCGAGGGTATCATTAAAAGCAAAATAGCTTAAGAATGATAATCGATTTAAGTCTGCCCATTGACGAAAAAGCCTTTGAAGTGCATAAGGTTGAAATCGAGCGTACCAGCCATAAGGCGGGTGTCGAGAAATTCAACCGTGTGATCATGGGGAAAACCTGGGTTGGGAAATTACAATATGCCTTGGGATTGCGCATAGTAAAAAAAGAGGATTTACCCGATGAAGAATTCCTGTCGCTGGAAGTAGTGCATTCGCCAGTACATGTCGGGACTCACCTGGACTATTCATTCCATTACGGATCGAAATCCGAGAATCGTTTGTCTAAAACCGCAGAAGAAATTCCTCTTGAATGGTGTTATGCCGATGGGGTTAAGCTGGATTTATCCCATAAAAAACCAAATGAAACCATTAAATCTGAAGATATCGCAAATTGTCTTAAAAAGATAAATTATTTCCTTAAGGAAAATGATATTGTGCTTTTGCGTACTGGAGCGGATAAATTATATGGCTCTCCGAAATATTTTTCCGATTACCCAGGGATAGATCCCTCAACAATAGATTATTTATTGGATTGCGGGATCAAGATATTCGGGGTAGATACCATGGGGATTGACCGGCCTTATCGATTTATGCTGAAAGACTTCATGGAAAAGAAAGATGTTAAATATTTCTATCCGGCGCATTTTTATGGCAGGAAAAGGGAGTTTATCCATATCGAACGTTTGGCTAATTTAGAGAAACTTCCGGATTATGGATTTAAAGTGATTTGTTTCCCGGTAAAGATCAAGAACACCGGTGCCGCCTGGTCGAGGGTAGTAGGGATAATATAGCGGCGCGGCTAAAATTCTCTGCGATAATTTTAGCCTATTCGGCAGGATTTCGCTAA
>CAZRVK010000002.1:0-115366 GCA_964603585.1 uncultured Planctomycetales bacterium | reverse complement strand
GCGATAATTTTAGCCTATTCGGCAGGATTTCGCTAAATAAAGATTTTTGTGCTCATGACTTTTTCAGTACAGAGTAATGCTCTATGAGGCTTGGGTATGGATGCTGTGGCTTTAGAGTTATTGGTCCTGCCTCATGGGCGCGGCTAAAATTCTCTGCGATAATTTTAGCCTATTCGGCAGGATTTCGCTAAATAAAGATTTTTGTGCTCAAGGAGGATAAAATGGGGCATACTTGTAATTCGATCGTTATTAATGCTTCCTATGATTTGGTGTTTGATATCTCTAATGATATCCCTCGCTGGACAGAATTGTTCGGAGGGGAATATAAATTAGCAGAGATTATTGAGAAAAAAGATAATAAAATCACCTTTCGTTTAACCGACGATGAAGGGAAATCCTGGGTTTCCTGGCGGCTGCTTTTTAAAGACAAGAACTTTACCTATTCCGAAAGGCATGACCCGAAATTCCCTTTTAAATATATGAAAATTGTCTGGCTATATACTTCAAAGCCAGAGGGTGTTGAAATGACCTGGATCCAGCATTTTGAAATGGATGAGAAGGCAAAGTTTAATGATGAGCAAGTAGAAGGGTTCATTAATAAACATTCGAAAGATAATCTAAAGATTTTTAAAGAGGTTATAGAAAAAGAAGCGAAGAAGTGAGTATTGTTACTTTTGTTCTTTTGTGCCTGGAAGGCGCGGTTTTATCTTTTAATGTCGCTGCCTGCGCGGCACTGGTGCCCTCGATTGCCGAGGATTTTGCTCTTTCTCAATTTGTAGCAGGAAAAATCATCTGGCTTTATATGCTGCCTTATGGAGTGGCAGCATTGATTTACGGGCCCCTGGTGCGCGCCTTTGATGCCAAGAAAATAGAGTTGTGGTGCATGGCGCTGTTTGCGATTGCCAATTTTATAGCGGCGTTTTCTCATAATATCTATACGCTTTTTGCGGCACGTTTTCTAATGGGCCTTTTTGGCGCCTCGGTTATTCCCTTAGGGCTTATTTTGATCAGCCGGCATATTGAGGCAAATAAACGCGGGGAAATGGTCGGTGTTTTCTTTGGGGCAACCTTTGTGGCTTCGCTTTTAGGTTTGTTTTTGAGCGGAATAATCCACTGGCGGCTGATTTTCTTGATCCCCGCCATTGCCGGATTTGTTTTAGCTGTGGCCATGTGTTTTTATTTACCCAGTTTTAAAGAGGATCAGGGGGAATTTCGGATAAGTTATTTATCGGCCCTGGCGGATAAAAAAATAATTTCGATCTTTATTTATATATTCCTCATCAGCTTGATTTATCATGGGGTACAGCAGTGGCTGGCGGTTTATTTCTCCAAAAGCTTTATGCTGGATCAGTTTTATATCAGCATGTTGATAATGTTGACCAGCCTAAGCGGCATATTCGGCGAGGTTTTAGGCGGCAGGCTGGCAGATAAGGCCGGAAGGGTTAAGACTGTAGATATAGGGATCATCTTAATGGCTTTGAGTGTATTTATTTTGATCTTTAAGATCCCTGTTCTGGCGCTTACCTTAATTATGGTTAGTTGGGGGTTAGGTTGGACCTTTAATCATGCTGGGCTTTCTACGATGTTGACGGATTTGCCGAAAGAGTTCTTGAATGAAGCGGCAAGCCTTAATAGCGGGGTGCGGTTTATCTCTGGCGGGTTGGGGGCAGCATTGGGAGGATTGTTGATGCAGCGCAGTTTTATTTTTAGTTTCGTGGTTTTCGGGATAAGTTTAATGATTTTAGGAGTATTCGCCAATAAGCTATTATGCAAAAATTAGGAGGATGAAAATGAGTGTTGATCTAAAAGGTAAAACAGCTGTTGTTACCGGAGCAAGCCGCGGGATCGGCAAGGCCTTAGCGTCTACGGTAGCTAGCCTTGGAGTAAATGTGGTAATTGCCGCCCGGCAGGAAGGGCCGTTAAAAGAAACTGCGGATGAGATTGCCAGGGCATATAAAGTAGAAGTATTGCCTGTGGCTTGCGACGTTACAAAGCTGGAAGATTTAGAGCGCCTGGTAAATAGCGCCAAAGAAAGGTTTGGCACAATCGATATCCTGATCAATAATGCCGGAGTTTCCAGCCAATACCCTTTTCAGGAACAGCCGATCGAAGATTTTGAAAGGCTGGCGCATACTAATTATCTTGGCTATGTGCGCCTGATACGGCTGGTGATTAATGATATGATCAAGAATAAATCCGGGGCGATTATCAATATGGTTTCCGGGTCAACCCTTTGTGATCCTTTGCCGAGGAATTTCATTGTTTATAGTTCGCTTAAAGTCGGGCTGCGCGCTTTTCTTAAAGGTTTATTTTGGGAGGTGCGTGATCATGGGATCAAAGTCACTTCGTTATTGCCGGGGGTGACGGATACGGATTTAACCGGAAAGCTCAAAGAGGTTACAGGTGATCTTTCCAGATTGATGGGTACCGAGGCGATCGAAAATGCGGTAAGATTTGCTTTAACTGTGCCAGCCAATGTTTGTCCGCTGGAGATCGCGATTATTAATCAGCAAACCCCATGGACTAAGCCGGTCATTCCTTTTAAACAGGCGCATCCAGGGAAATAAAAATCGAGAAAGGACAGGATATGAAAAAAACAATTTATTTGATTCTGGTCTTGGTTTTTGTATGTTTTACTTTGAGTTTTGCGGCGTCAGAGGATCTTTTAATCGACGGGTATGAAGTAAATATTTCTGGAGGTCCTGACGGGACGGTTGATTTTGGATCTGGCAATGGTTCAACCGTAGAGGTGAGTGCCTCAAAAGATATCCTATCTTCCGGATCCCAGTCTTTAAAGGTTGATTATGATGCGGTGCCTGGCGGGTATATCTGGATTGCCAGGGGATCTGGTTTGGATGCAAAGAACGCTACTTGGTTGCGGGATCCGCAGGGTATTGATTGGGTCCAATATAAGGCAATAGCATTTTATATGCATGGCAATGATTCTAAAGCCCAAGTTGCCTTTGATGTCAAAGATAGTGGCGGGGAGATCTGGCGTTTTATCGTAGATGACAATTTTAAGGGCTGGAAACAAGTGGTTTGCCCGTTCGGATCATTTTCTGTCCGGTCGGATTGGCAGCCGGATAGCGCAGATAAGAACGATAAGATGGATTTTCCATTAAAGAGTTATCAGTTTGAACCATTGCCGGAGTCAAAAGGGACATTGTATTTTGATGATGTAGAGCTTCTGAAGAAATAAGAGCAGATGCTGATCCCGGGGCGAGAAAAAAATGATGAATAAGCAGGATATAAAAAACCTCAAGAAGCGTTATCTTATCTGGTTCTATAAGTCCGTAAAAGAAGCGGTGGATAAAATTGAGCGCAAGTTCACACAAATAGATATAGACCGGGTTATTCTTAAAGAATTGCAAGCCCGGGATATGTCCGGTAAATGGCAAAAGCATATATCCGTATTCGCAGAATATATTCAAAATAAGGAAAAACAAGGGATAGATTTAAAGTTTACGGGTAAGAATTTGAATCCGGATTACGAGTTCCTGGTTTTGAAGCTGAATGCGGTCGAGCGTGCGATTGTGAGAGAGTTTGGAAAACCCACGCTTAACCGGATCAAAGCGCTTTATGAAAAAGAAATGACACGGCGCATCTTGGAAAGCACCGAGCATTAGGTATTTAGGAGGGATAATTGAGGTATTTTCTTCTACTCCTGGTTTTAGGCTTGGTTACTGGCGCGGTAGTCTTTCAATTTAAGGCTTTTGAAAAACGCTCGACATTTTTCCCGGATAAACAGGTCGAGTATTATCCCGGGGATATCGGGCTTGAATATAAAGAGGTTTATTTCCAGGCTTCTGATAAAGTAACGATTAATGCCTGGTTTGTAAAATGCCCGGGGGCATACCATACGATCCTGTTTTGCCATGGCAATGCCGGTAATATAAGCCACAGGCTGGATAAACTAAAGTTTTTTCATTCTCTGGGTTGTAATATCCTGATCTTTGATTATCGGGGGTATGGTAAAAGCCGGGGCGTGCCTTCCGAGGCGGGGTTTTATCGCGATGTTTATGCCGCATATCAATATCTTCTGTCCCAGGGCCTTGAGCCAAAACAGATCATTGGTTATGGAGAATCGATCGGCGGCGCGGTAATTATCGATTTGGCAGGCGGCAATGACCTGGGGGGAATGATTATCGACAGCACCTTTAGCAGTGCCAGGGATATGGCGGGGGTGATCTTTCCCTATTTGCCCGCCTGGATCATCTCGAGCCGCTGGGATTCAGAAAGTAAGGTGAAATCTATACTTTGTCCGAAATTGTTCATTCACAGCCGTGAAGATGAGATCGTGCCCTATAGATTAGGCAAGAAGGTATTTGATAGTGCGGTAAGCCCCAAGGAGTTTATAGAGATCCGCGGAAATCATAATTACGGTTTCTTTGAGGCAGAAGAAATCTTAAAAGAGAAGATAGGCGGTTTTATAAAAGGGATCGAGAAATGATAATTGATAGCCACAGCCATTGGTTGCCGCAGGAGATTGTTTCTAACGCCCATTTTTATTCGCCTGCCTGGTCAGATATCGATACCCAGATTAAGGCGATGGATGCAGCTGGCATTGAGGGTGCGGTTTTGAGTTATCCGACGACCGATGCCCATTTAAAGCTCGGCAGTATAAGCCTGGTGGCAAGGCTTTATAATGACCGGGTATCCAGGATAATGAAACATTATCCTGGTAGGTTCATAGGTGCTGCGATGCTGCCGGTGGATAATGCCCAAACTTTAGAGGAAGAATTGACCCGCGCGGTCGATGAACTGGGGTTTAGGGCTTTGTCATTAGCCAGCAGTTATAACGGCAGGTATCTTGATGATGCCTTGTTCTTTCCTGTGTATAAAACTGCTTCCGAGAACAATCTGCCGATCTTTGTGCATTCGCAAATCGTTAATCCCATCGGGTTTGAACGGGTGCAGGATCCGTTATTGACACCTGTCATCGAATACACCTTTGATACCACTATGTGTATCGGTAAGCTTCTAATGGCAGGGATATTCCGTGATTTTCCCGGCCTGCGATTTATTTTCGCGAATTTTGGCGGGGCGATCCCATTCTTACAGCATCGCTTTGATGCAACCTACGAAATGCTGCGCGGGATCAATTTTGTCAAGGATTTAGGCGGGCGTCCCACGGATTATTTAAAGAATATTTATGTGGATACCGGTGGAGACAAGATAAAGGCTAATTTTCAGCTGGCGCTTGAACTTTTAGGGCCAAAGCATTTATTATGGGGCAGTGACTGGCCGGCGAAAAAAGACATTGCCGGTTCCATTAATGCGGTAAAAGAACTTAACCTTAGCCAGGAAGACACCGCCGCCATTTTAGGCGGTAACTTGGCGAGTATGTTTTAAAGAGCAGGGAAAGCTTGGGGTTGCAAAGGCACAAAGTCACAAGTGGCGTCAGGTGTCAGGTATTTGATAATTTCGCGACGGGATAGACGTGTTTGCGGGTCCTGTCAAGGCATGTTTTGCGCGGGCACGCACGTTTTGCCCCGCCGTGGCAAAACGTGCTCGGCTCCTCGGCCACGCTCGTCCCTCGTGCTGTGCACTCGGGACACCATGGCCGCGTGTCCTGCGGACGTCCCGCGTAAAAACACGCCTTGCCACCCGCAGGAACGCGATATAGTAGCATCAGATTGCAAAGGCACAACTTCGTAATGGGGTAGATAAGAATTCTTAATCCGATATAAAAAGGAGTAAACCTATGGAAATGAAAAAGGATGTTCATTTAACTGGCAAGGATTTGACCGATATGGTGCAGCTACGGCCGCAGGATGTGGGAAAATATGCGATCGTTCCCGGGCCGCGGGATAGGCTGGAGGCTTTGTTAAAGAAGGTCGATAACCCGGTAAAGAATTTTTCCTTTATGGAATATACTATGTATACCGGTATGCATCAGGGGATCAAGATTACTGCAATTAATGGAGGAAGGTTTTCTACGGATACTTCCATTACTACCGAGGTTATGTGTAACGCCCAGATCCAGAATATCATCCGTATCGGAAGCGGCGGGGCATTGGATGAGAATATTAAGGTTGGGGATCTATTCGTTGTGGATCGTGTCATTCGCGGCGACGGGGTTACTCCTTATTATGTAAAAAGCGATTTTCAAACCGTGGCCGATAAAAAGATTTCGGATACTTTGTATGAAGTTGCGAAATGCATGGGGGCGAATGTGCATCGCGGTGTCGCTTGGACGACCGACGCGCTTTTAAGGGAAACCCGGGAAATAGTCGAGGCTAAACGTAAAGAAGGGGCCAGGGCGGTAGATATGGTTTCTTCGACCCTTTTAACTATCTCCCAGACGTATAATATCAAGGCCGGATCGATCTTGGCAATCAGCGATAATGTAGTTACCGGCGAGATGGGATTTATGAACCCGATGTATTATATGGCAGAAGCGAATTTAGTTTCGATTGCCTTGGAAACCGTAAAGAAGTTAGAAGGGAAATAAAATGATGCAATATTCACCTTTATTCTGGCCGATACAAATCAGGGATGGGGTAATTTATATCCTGGATGAGACTCTTCTGCCGCAAAAAGTGGTTTATATCGAGGCGCGAAGTTATCAAGAAGCATGTTCTGCGATCAAGGAAATGAAAACCAGGGCAGTAGGCCAGGTGATCCTGGTTTTTTATACCTTTCTTCTTGTGCTTAGCCAGAATAAGGATAAGAATGATCTGTTCGCGAAATTGACGGAAGTTGCGGAAGCAATTAATGCTACCCGGCCGACCCTGTCTTTTAAATTCTTGACCGACATGGTTTTAGGCTGGGCTAAAAGCGGCGCGCCACTGGATAAATGCATCCATGGGTTCCTGGAAACACTGAAAAACGGCCGGATAAAACAAGCGGAAGAAACCGCGGGCTTGATTGCAAATGGCGATGTGATTTTAACCCATTGCAATATTAGCGGTTTGCTTCCTTTGGTAGCAGAATTCTGCCGTCGCGAAAACAAACAAATCAGTTTTTTTACGACCGAAACCCGTCCTTATCTGCAGGGTTCGCGGCTTACTGCCTGGGAATTACAAGAGGCAGGAGTACCTGTTACTATCATTACTGATAATATGGTGGCACAGGTGATGGCCGAGGGCAAAATCAATAAAGTCATCGTCGGTGCAGATAACTTAGCGCTTAACGGGGATTTTGCCAATAAGATCGGCACTTATCAGATCGCAATCCTGGCGAAACATTTCAATATCCCATTTTATGTTATTTGCCCTCCGCCATCAAAAGCGCGGACTGGTAAGGATATAAAGATCGAGATCAGGCCGGATATCGAATTATTGGAGTATCAGGGGGTTTCTTTAGCCCCGAATGGCGCAAAGGCATATTATCCGGCTTTTGATATTACTCCCAATGAATTGATCACCAAGCACATTTACCTTGAGGTTAATAATGGACGATAAAGAAAAACAATTAAGATCAGAGATCATAAAAACCGGTAAAAGGCTTTATGACGTAGGTTTAGCAGTCGCTAAATCCGGTAATTTAAGCGCACGCCTGGATGAAGATAATATTTTGATTACCGGCACCGGCACATTTTTAGGCGATTTAAAGGAAGAAGACATTGTAAGGGTTAATTTAACGACTAATAATCCCGAAGGGGATAAGAGGCCGAGTTCCGAATTGCCTTTGCATTCTTTGGTTTATAGGAATTTTCCGGCGCAGGTGGTAATCCATTGTCATCCGCCGCTTATTAACGGGTATTTTGCGGTGTGTTCTTCATTAAAGGCATTGACCTTTGAAACCAAGTTCTATTTAGGGGAAGTGCCGGTTGTTGTTCAGGATACCCCAACCGTGACTAAGCCAGAGCTTGTGACCGCCGCCTTAAAAACCAATAATCAGGTGGTTTTAAAGAATCACGGCACGGTTACAGTCGCAGATAAGTTTAGCGATGGCTTAAGCCTGATCGAGGCCTTGGAAGAAGCGGTTCGGGTTGGGGCAGTAGCGCGGCTTTTTAAGAAAGATATCCTTGATGATCTGGATTCCGCCTTAAAGGACGATTTAACCAGGGCGGATGCAGTATATCCCATGTTTTCCCGTGAACATATCCAGGCGATTGTGGATTTGGTGAACCTCGACGAGTTGATCGCACAAAAAGGCAAAGAACTCGATTTGACCTTACAGCTTGCGATCAAACTCGACGGCACAGACTTGGCATATAAATTCAATTTCGAAAAAGGCAAAATCATCAGGCTGGATAACGATGCCCAGGCCCCTTTTGTGATCTCTGCATCAAAAGAGATCTGGGAACAGGTTTTTCTTGGAAAACTCGATTCCTTTGTCGCAGTAACTCAAGGTAAAATGAAGCTGGTTGGGCAATTGGGCCAGCTTTCCAAATGGTATGTCCCTTTTACCAGGTTATTTTCCATCTTTAAACAAGTTAAATTCAAATGAATACCAGGTTGTTCATAAACGGTGAGTTTGTTTTTACCTCTGAAAAACAGAAGGTAATCGATCCTTCTACCTCACAGGTAATTGCCGAAGTTTCGGTAGCTTCGATGGATGAAGTGAAGTCGGCAATTTCTGGCGCGCGCGATGCTTTTGATTGTGGCGCATGGGGTAAGATCTCATTAGGCGAACGGAAAAAGTTTATTTTAAAGATCGCCCAGGGTATTTTGGACAAGGCCGGGGATTTGGCTAATCTGGAGACCTTAAATACCGGTAAGCCAATCAAAGAATCAACATTTATGGATATCCCTTCCAGTGCCAAAAGCTTTGAATATATCGCCGAGCATTTTGAAGAATATTTAAATGAGCCATCTCCTAAATTATCCGCTCAAGCAGATTGTTGCCTCAAGCGTGAGCCGATGGGAGTTGTTGTTTTAATCATCCCTTGGAACTATCCTTTATTGATCGCCTGCTGGAAACTGGCTTCGGCTTTAGCCGCCGGCAACACCGTTATCTTAAAACCTTCCAGCCTGACCCCTTTGACCGCATTGGAATTAGCGTCGATTATTCATGACGCAGGGCTTCCTAAGGGAGTGGTCAGCGTTATTAACGGACCCGGGGAGAAGATTGGGCGATGGCTTTGTGAAGATAAAAGAGTGGATATGATCTCTTTTACCGGCAGTAATGAAGTAGGGCGCAGGATCATGGAGTATTCATCGGCTTGTATCAAGAAATTGACCATGGAGTTGGGAGGGAAATCCGCCTCAATTATCCTTAAAGATGCCGATTTGGAGGTCGCAGTAAACGGCGCTTTATGCTCGATATTCTTAAATCAAGGGCAAATGTGTACGGCAATGTCGAGGATCTTTGTGCAGGAAGAGATTTATGATAGATTTTTAGAGGATTTTACCGCGAAAGCCAAACGGATAAAGTTAGGGCCAGGAATGGATTTTGAGACTCAAATGGGGCCTTTAATCTCCCGGGAGCAGAGAGAACGAGTCTTGGGGTTTGTAGAATCTGCCCGTTCTTTAGGCGCAAGAATATTATCCGGAGGACATATTCCCGATAATGCAGAATTAAAAAATGGATTTTTCTTTGAGCCTACGGTAATTACCGAAGCCTCAAGTGGCATGCCGATATTAAAGGAAGAAGTGTTTGGTCCGGTTGTAATTATCGGCAAGTTCGGTTCTTTGCATGAGGCGGTTAGTTTAGCTAATGATTCGGATTTTGGGTTAGCCTCCAGCATTTGGAGCAGGGATATTCCGGCCGCACAAGAGTTGGCTCAAAAGATAAATGCCGGTTCAATCTGGATCAATACATACGGGATGTTTTATGACGAAGCGCCTTTTGGCGGGTTTAAGCAAAGCGGTTTCGGGAAAGAGTTAGGCAAACAAGGGTTCCTGGAATATACCCGTTTAAAGAATATTATTACCGATAAGACGATTGACGCTAAACCGCTGGTCAATTACTGGTATGGTTTCTAAAAAAGCGAGGCAAAAATGAATATAGCGGATATTTTATTAAAACAGGCAAAAGCACATCCGGATAAACCAGCATTTATTTTTCGCCAACAGGAGATATCGTTTAATGCCCTTTGTGATATTGTCTTCAGGCTGGCCAATAGTTTGCAGGAGCTGGGTTTAAAGAAAAATGATAAAATCGCAATTTATCTGCCCGGCTGCATGGAGTATGTTTATAGTTACCTGGCTTGCTGGTGTATCGGAGCTACGGTAGTGCCTCTTGATTACATGCTTACAGAGGATGAGTTGTTTTCCTGTTTGCAGCATTCCGAGGCCAAGGCATTAATTGCTAAAAACAAGGCAACTGTTTCTTTGACCAAATTAAAAGCCAGCCTTGTTTTATTGAAAGATATCATTGTCTGCCAGGATAAAAGTGAAGGGACGCTTGGTTTTGAAGAACTGGTTGAAAAAGGAAGTGATAGGGCCCCGGATTTTGTGCCAGAAGCGTCGGACCCGGCGATTATCTTTTATACTTCCGGTACGACTGGAAAGCCCAAAGGGGTATTGATAAACTATTTGCAATTGACTGCCCCGGCAAAGTCCATGGAGTTCTTCGTCGATTTAAACCAGAATGATATTACTTTGTGCGCGCTTCCTTTTTCTCATTTAGGCGGGTTGATTTATATCCAGAATTGTATTTTTCACGGATTAACCGTGGTTTTGATGGAGCGGTTCATTCCGCTTGAGTTTTTAAAGAATATCAATACTTATAAGATTTCCTGTTTTTGGATTGTGCCTTCGATGTATTATGCCTTTTTGCAGCTCAAAGAATTCGAAAGTTTTGATCTTTCGAGTTTGCGCTGGATCGTTACCTTTGGCGCTTCAAACTCCCCGGATGCCTTGCGACGTTTCCATCAATATTGCCCCCAGGCGCATATTTTAAACGGCTGGGGATTGACGGAAACAAATGCCCCTACCACTGTCTTGCCGATGGGTTCGACTAAACTGGAAAGTGTCGGGCGTAGCGCCCCTTGGATCAAAGTCAAGATTTTTGACGATAAAGACAAGGAAGTGCCCCGGGGCACGGTAGGCGAGGTTGTGGTAAAAAGCTGGGTTGTGACTGAAGGATATTATAAAGACCCGGATTTAACTGCAGAAACGCTGCGTCAAGGCTGGTTTCATACCGGTGATCTGGGAAAGTTTGATGATGAGGATCACCTTTATATTGTAGGCAGAAAAAAAGAAATGATCAAAGTAGGAGGCGAGATTGTTTTTGAGCCGGAAGTAGAAGCGGCGATTTACAAGCACATCTCGGTTGCCGAGGCGGCAGTAGTCGGTGTGTCCGATAAACTGCGCGGAGAGGTCCCTAAGGCGTTTATTGCCTTGAAAGAAGGCCAAAGCTTATCCGAAGAAGACTTGAGGTATTTCTTGCGGCAGCACTTGGCGCATTTTAAAATACCGCACTATTTTGAGTTCATGGCTTCTTTGCCTAAAAACCGGACCGGAAAGATCGATAAAGAAGTTCTGCGTAAAAAGCAAAATGCAGGATATTAAAGGTTTGACCCAAGAGCAGTTGAAAAACCTTTTAAAGGCGCATGGGGCTCCGGATTTTCTTAGCCAGGAGATTTTCTCTTGGATATACCAAAAAGGCGCCGAGAAATTCGGCCAAATGAGCAATCTGGCGCTGCCTTTAAGAAAGAGTCTCAACGCGGATTTTTACATCTTGGGGCTAAAACTGATAAAGGTTTTGCAGTCTTCTGACGGTACCGAGAAGTTTCTTCTTTCAACACAAGATGATGAATTTATCGAGGCGGTATGCATCCCTTTTGAAGACAGGGTTACTGCCTGTATTTCTTCACAGGCAGGATGTAAATTCGCCTGCCGGTTTTGTGCCAGCGGCGTATCCGGGTTTAAGCGGAATTTGTCCTGGTTAGAGATATTGGATGAGATCTTGTATTTAAAAAACCGGTCCCGGGCGGGAAAAATCACGCATATTGTATTTATGGGTACCGGTGAACCGCTTGATAATTATGACCAGGTTTTAAAGGCGATACGCATTATTAATTCGCCTTTAGGTTTTCATATCGGTGCGCGGCGGATAACAATATCTACTTCGGGGATAATTCCTGGCATTGAGAAATTGGCGGAAGAAGACCTGCAGGTAGAATTGTCTGTTTCTTTGCATGCGGCAAGTGATGAGATCCGGTCATTCTTAATGCCGGTCAATAAGAAATATCCGTTAAAAGAGTTGATGCTGGCATGCAAACATTATATTCACAGGACCAATCGCCAGATTACCTTTGAGTATATTATGGTCAAAGGAGTAAATTCTGATTTGCTAAATGCCCAAAAGTTAAGTACAATATTGAAGGGGCTTAAGTTATGCAAGGTGAATTTAATTCCGGCCAATCCGCTTCAGGAACTAAATATCGAGCCTCCCGGGAAACTGGAGGTTTTAATGTTCAAAGATGTTTTAGTTAAAGCAGGGATACCGGTTACGTTAAGAAAATCGCGAGGGGCAGATATTAACGCGGCTTGCGGTCAACTAAGGTTAGGATATGAGAAAAAATAAACTTATTTTTATCTTCACGGCATTATCTTGCATTGTTATTCTTTCCGCATGCACTAAGAAAGAGATTACGAATGCCGCTTCGCTTGGATCAGAGATCATCTGTTTTGGCGATAGCATTACCTTTGGGTATGGAGTTACTCCAGATGAAGCATATCCAGCGCATTTGGCGAGAATGGTAAAAGTCCCGGTGGTTAATACCGGGATCGATGGGGACACAACCAGTGAAGCCTTAAAACGCATCGAGTCAGATGTTTTATCGCGGGACCCATTCTTAGTGATCATTGAATTTGGCGGGAATGATTTTTTAAGAAAGGTTCCGTTAGAGTTAACGGTCAAGAATCTTGGTGAAATGGTAGATATGGTGCAGGCGCGTGGGGCGATGGTTGCCCTTACCGACATAAGTGCCGGGTTGTTAATGCGGGAGTATAAGCCGTTATATCAGAAACTGGCAAAAGAGAAAAAAGCTATTTTTGTCCCTTCTATAATGAAAGGAATCATTACTAATCCTAAAATGAAGAGTGATTTTTTGCATCCTAATGGCGAGGGGTATAAGATTATCGCAGAACGCATTTTCCACGTGCTTAAACCCTATCTTAAACGCGATATCATAGCCCCCAAATTAGCAAAAAAATCAGAAGAATAAAGGGGACGTTTAATAAAGGGGACGTTTCTATTTTTTCAGCGAAGCTGTGAAGCGAAAAAATAGAAACGTCCCCTTTATTCTTTATTTATTACTCCAGATCAGGCAGGGGGTTGGTTTGACTTGTTTTTTTAAAACCAGCCAGTTTTGAGATTCAAAAACCTCGCGATGCATAGCAGAATAGTAAATGATCCTGATCTCTCGTGGATTTGTGATCAGAGAATTCTTTATCTTTGCTAAGATGGCCGATATGGTTTTCGCCCCAAAGGGGTTGAAGAAAAAGAATACTGTTCCCTCGTCGGGATCGAATTCTGCTGCGTCCTGATTTATAATCTCTGCTGGCGTTCTTCGGAATCTCGCCTTTTTTATATTGTTTCTTGCCATGGCACTTAGCTTTGCATCGATTTCAACCCCGATCACTTTCTTGAGCCGATGTAAACCGGTCCAGATAACCACTCTTCCTTTGCCACAGCCAAAATCGATAAAAACGTCATTTGGTTTTAATTTTATACAGGCTAAAGCCTTTTCGATTACACCGTAAGCCGAAGCCTGGTAACCGTACATATCCTGGAATAAACTGGGATCATAGTTAACTTCCCGTAAGGAACGGTTTGTTTCTATCCCCAGGAGGGCATCATACGAAAGGTTTTTTAGTTCGGTGAATTTCCAGGTTATTCTTTGAATGAAGAGTTGTATTCTTCTTGACAACGGTAATTTGTGATCAGACATAGTTTTAAGATCGCTACAGTTGTTAATCTTAATCAGTTAAAATGCCTTGGGGGGTTATTGATTTCTTAGGTTTTTTGAAAAAAATGCCGAAGAAGGGAGTTGAACCCTTACGAGGTTACCCTCACCGGTTTTTGAGACCGGCGTGTATGCCATTCCACCACTTCGGCAATATTTTATTGATTCCAGTAGAAAATATGGTATCATTAATACTGGCTTTTTGGTATGGTAATGTAGGCTATTCTATATTCTAAACCGGAAAAGGTCAAGAGATAAATCTTGGCTAAACACATCTAAGACAGTTAAAAAATTGTGCTAATGGCTTTTGGTAAAAGCAAAGTTAGAACATGCTTTGTCTAAGATGAATAATGAGCCAAGAGCCATGAGCGCAATATACTGAAACTTAATATGGGGCTGCCTCCCCACAGATTCCACAAACATTATAGTTAGAAGTATGAATGTTTGTGAAATCTATACGTGGGGGACACGCCTAAGAGAGTCAATAGCGATGGGGCTGTAGCTCAGCTGGGAGAGCACTTGCATGGCATGCAAGGGGTCAGGAGTTCGATCCTCCTCAGCTCCACTGAAAATCTTCCGCGTTTAACTCCCGTGTTTAATCTTATTCTCTGCTTTTCTCAATATGCTGGTGTAGTCCTTTCTTGCAATGTAATTTCCTAAGACATCGGCAAAGAAAACGCCTAAATGGAACTAAAGTGGGAAAGAGAGGAAAATATGTTTAAGAAACTTGGCTTGCGCAGGAATGCTCAAGAGAAGAAAAAATGGGTAAAGCCAACGCTTTTAATGCTGATAAGAGGCAGTAGCCAGGAAAGGACTTTAGTGGCATGTAAGCATGATGATGGTTCATAGTCTTGATCCTTTAATGATAGTTTTTTGTCAAAAATTGTATCGCTAAGCTATCTGCTGTTGTTTTAACTTACTATCCAATATCCGCATCCCGCCGTATTCAGTTTCTCTTATTGACGCTTATCCTATGATAGAGTATAATTTATGGCATTATCCCGTGTGGCGGGATGTCACTCGATATTTATGAGCCAGCTCGCCTCTTGGGTGCTCCTTGTGTAGAAACCGCATGAGGTTGAAGGTAAGCAAGGGTATGTATTGAGGTATTCTATGATACTCGGGGTCCATATTTCTGGCGCAGGAAAGATTTATCAGTCGTTTGCTCGGGCTGACGCACTGGGTTGCAATACCATGCAGATATTTTCCCGCAGCCCGCAGAGGTGGCGGGATGGGGTTTTATCCAGCGAGGATATCAAAAGGTTTAATCAAGAAAAGGGTAAGTCCCATATCAATCCGGTATTTATCCATGTGCCGTATTTGATCAATCTTGCCTCGCCAAATCCTAAATTATACAAGGCTTCAGTAAAAGCCTATATTGAAGATATTCAAGAGGCGCAAGATCTGCATGTAGATTATATTGTTACCCATATGGGTAGCCATAAGGAGACCTCCGAAGCCGCCGGGATCAAAAGGTTTGCCAAGGCTTTAAACACTATTAGCAATGAAACAAAAGGTTCTTCAGTTGGGATCTTATTGGAGAACACCTCGGGTAGCGGATCATGGTTAGGGTATAAATTCAGCCATCATAAGGAAATTTTCTCTCTTTTAGAGGATAAGAAACGTTTTGGCCTGTGCATCGATACTGCGCATGCATATTTAGCCGGGTATAATATTGCGGCGCGTGGCGGGCTGGAAGCTTTTTTACGGGAAATTGATGAAGCGGTAGGAGTTGATCTGATAAAACTTATCCATTTGAATGACGCTAAAGGCAAGCTTGGGAGCCATCACGATTTGCATCACCATATTGGTCAAGGCAATATTGGTTTAGAAGGGATAAAAAGGATCGTAAATCATCCCCAGCTAAAAGCGCTGCCTTTTATTTTGGAAACCCCCAAGGATACAGAGGATGCGGATAAAATAAACCTCGCTTTGGTTAAACAACTGCGGCAGGAGTAGAAAATCATGGCTTATAAATTATTAGTAGTTGACGATGATCATGATGTAACCGAGATTCTGGTAAAGCGCCTGTCCCGTGAAGGGTATGAAGTGACTGCGGCCTTTGACGGGGATGAGGCTTTGATCAAGGCCAGCCAGGTTGTTCCGGATGTAGTGCTTTTAGACTTGGTGATGCCTAAAATGAATGGATTCGAGGTTTTAAAGGCGTTAAGAGAAAAGTTTACCGAACAATGGATCCCGGTAATCATTATTAGCGCTCAAACAGACCTGGATTCTTTAAAAAAGGCCTACGGTTTAGAGGCAGACCATTATTTATCTAAACCGGTGGCTTTTGAAAAGGTGCTTGAAGGTATAGAGACCATGATTTCGTTAATCCCATTAAGGATAAAAAATAAACAATGACCTATTCGTTTAAAGATATCGAAGAAAAATGGCAAAAATCCTGGGTTGAACAGGGGGTTTTTCAAGCCAAGTCAGGACCAGATAAACCCAAATATTATCTGTTGGAGATGTTCCCGTATCCTTCGGGCAAGATACATATGGGGCATGTGCGTAATTATACCATCGGAGATGTTGCTGCCCGCTTTAAAATGATGCAGGGTTACAGTGTTTTGCACCCGATGGGATTTGATGCCTTTGGCCAGCCGGCAGAGAACGCTGCGATTAAAAATAAGACAAAACCCGATGTTTGGACGCATAAATGTATAGAGGATATGAAGATAGAATTAAAGAAAATGGGTTTTTCTTATGATTGGCAAAGGCAATTTTCTACCTGCGATAGTGATTATTATAAATGGAACCAATGGATATTCTTAAAAATGTTCGAGCGCGGCCTGGCGTATAAAAAGGCTTCAGCTGTAAACTGGTGCCCTGCCTGTCAGACTACCTTGGCGAATGAAGAGGTTATCGATGGCGCCTGCTGGAGGTGCCATACCCAGGTGGAACAAAAGGATCTGGAACAATGGTATTTAAAAATCACGGAATATAAAGAACGTTTGTTGGAAGATTTAAAACAGCTTAAAGATTGGCCGGAAAGAGTGGTTGCCATGCAGACTAACTGGATCGGCAAGAGCCAGGGGGTTGAGATATATTTCCGGCTAAAAGACCGGGATCAGGTTATTCCGGTCTTTACGACCAGGGTCGATACGGTTTTTGGCGCAACCTATATTGTTTTAGCCCCAGAGCATCCGATGGTTAAAGACCTGATCCAGGGTAAACCCGAATGCAAAGAAGCAGAAGCCTTTATCGCTAAGACCGCGAAAGAAAGTAAAGTAGTGCGGGCGGCTTCCGATGTGAAAAAGGAAGGGGTTTTCACCGGTTCCTATGCCATTAATCCAGCAAATAATGAGGTGATCCCGATCTGGATCGCAGATTATGTTTTAATGGAATATGGAACGGGTGCGATTATGGCAGTCCCGACCCATGACCAAAGGGATTTCTTGTTTGCCAAAGAGCATCAGTTGCCGATGCGGTTAGTCATTCGTTCCTCCTCCTTAGTTTGCGAGCCTTCATTAGATCAGATGCAAGAGGCATATGAAGGCGACGGGGTACAGGTTAATTCCGGGCAATTCGATGGATTATCCAACACGCAGGCGAAACTGCAGATTGCAGAATGGATGGAAAAAGGCGGGATTGGTAAGATTCAGGTCCATTGGCGTCTGCGTGATTGGTTGATTTCTCGTCAGCGCTATTGGGGTACGCCGATCCCGGTAGTATATTGTTCCAAGTGTGGAGTAGTGCCGGTGCCTTATGAAGATTTGCCGGTTGAGCTGCCGAAAGACGCTTCATTTACCGGCGAAGGGGGGAGTCCTCTTGGAAAAGTCAAAGAATTCGTAGAAGTCATTTGCCCAAAATGCGGCCGGCCTGCCCGCAGGGAAACAGACACCATGGCAACCTTCTTCGATTCCTCCTGGTATTTTTTGAGATTCTGTTCGCCTGAATTTAACGAAGCCCCTTTCAATAAGCAGGAGGCCGCTTATTGGATGCCGGTAGATCAGTATATCGGCGGGATCGAGCACGCGATCCTGCATTTATTATATTCCCGGTTCTTTACCAAATTTTTTAAGGATTTAGGTTTAGTGAGGTTTGACGAACCTTTTGGCCGCCTGTTAACACAAGGTATGGTATTAAAGGACGGTGAGGTCATGTCTAAATCCCGAGGCAATATCGTAGACCCGGATTCCATTATCCAAACTTACGGAGCGGATACTTTACGCCTGTTCATTTTATTCGCGGCACCTCCGGAAACCGAATTAGAGTGGGATGCCCGCGGGTTAGAGGGTGCGTATAAGTTCTTAAACCGCGTTTGGCGCATTCAGGAAAACTTGAAAGAAAGATCCGATCCGGACTTGATCAAGGTTTTACATAAAACGGTTAAGCATTTCACAGAGGATCTGGAGGTTTTTAAATTCAATACTGCGATCGCCAGCTTAATGGAATTGACCAACGCTATTTATCAATTTGGCGCAGACCGGGAAGTTTATTTGGCTTTGGTTAAAATGCTTGCTCCTATTGCGCCGCATTTTTGCGAGGAGCTTTGGGAGGCCCTTGGCAACAAGGAAAGTATCATAAAAGCGCATTGGCCGGAATATGACCCGGCCTTATTAGTAGAAGATGTTGTAACTATGGTAATTCAGGTTAATGGCAAGCTGCGTTCCAAACTTGAGGTCGAGGCAGGCATTAGTGATGCCAGGCTGAAAGATTTGGTTTTAGCCGATGATAGGCTAAAACCCTGGTTGAAAGATAAATCTATCCGCAACTTCATCGTTGTCCCTAAAAAACTCGTCAATATCGTAGTCTAATAACGCCTCATATACTCCACACTTTTCTTATTAAAAACCCGTTAGATTTTGCTTATTTCCGCGTCTATTATTATAGTGAAAGGCTGTCGGATCTTTTGCCTAAAAAGGAGGTTTTTATGTTTAATTTCACCCAAGATGAGCAGAGGGCGGTTATGTTTATTTTAGCCATGGTGTTAATTGGCCTTGGCACTAACTTTCTCTCCAAACATGCCTTTTCCGCTAAACCTGTTCCCAGCTTAAATCAGGAGTTGGGCAGGATAGACTTGAATACTGCGGATAAAGAGCTGTTAATGAAAATCCCCGGCATCGGGATAAAATCCGCCCAGTATATTATTGAATACCGTCAATCTCACGATGGGTTCAGCCAGGTAGAGGAATTATTACGGGTAAAAGGGATAACACCGGAAAAATATGAACGGATCAAAGGATATATGCGCATAAAATAATGAAACACCCTTTGTTTTTCTGGGGGCTGGTCATTTGCGCGGGGATTTTCTTCGAAAAAACCGCTGAAATCCCCTTTATCTGGATCTATTCCTTGGCGTGGTTTTTATTTGCCTTCTGTTTTATCTTGGCCAAAAAAGAAGTTATTCCCGAGATACAGCTCGTCTTATTGGTTTTTTTGATCGCCTGCAGCTGGCTGAAGTGTTATCAAACCCTTCCCGCCGATCACATTCATGCAATTATTAAGCCAGATATCCAAGGTGATTATGTTATAAAAGGGTTAATAGCTAACGAGCCAGAAGAACGGAACTTGCGGCGGTGTTTTGTTCTAAAAGCGGAGGCAATAGAAAGCAATTCCCATGCCTTGAAATGCTGCGGCAAGGTCCTGGTATATTTTTCCGGCAAACAAATTATATCTTATGGGGATGAGGTGGTTTTAAAAGGCAATCTTTACCGGCCTTTTAGCCGCGCCGTAAGGGGCAAAACTGATTACCGGGAATATCTTTATAATCAAAAGATATTTTATTTAATGAACGTAAAAAATGACATTGACCTTCGATGCCTGAATAAGAACAGGGGGTGGCAGCCGAAATCATTTTCTATAAAGTTAAAAAACATGGTCTCCTCGGCAATTTCCCGGCATACCTGTCCGGTTACCTGCGCTATATTGCAGGCGATGGTCTTGGGCGAAAGAAAAAATGTATCTCCTGTTATTTATCAGGGGATGATGAAAACCGGTACTGTGCACATTCTGGTTGTCAGCGGTTCCAATGTAGGCATGGTTGTTTTTATTGTTATGCTGGTTTTAAAGATCATGCGTATTTCCCGCAAGGCGCGCATAATATTGACCCTGGGTTTTATCTTCATATATTGCCTGGTGACCGGATCAACTAACCCGGTAATGCGGGCGACCTTAATGGCGGGGGTATTTCTTCTGGCATATTTCTTTAAGCGGGATGCAGATATCTATACTTCCTTGAGCCTGGCGGCGATATTCATCCTGGGGTTTAACCCATTACAGTTATTTGATATCGGGTTCGAGCTTTCCTTTGCCAGTGTTTTAGCGATACTCCTGATTTATCCCCGGTTAAAATCATTTTTACATGTTGGTTCGGTTAAAAACAGATTTCTAATGTTCCTGATCGATGGCTGTTTGATTTCTTTTTCTGCCTGGTTCGGCACTTTAGGCCTTATCGCGTATTATTTTAATAATTTTTCTCCGGTAACTGTTTTTGCCAATATTATAATTGTCCCTTTGGCGGGCCTGCTTACTATTTCTGGGTTTATTTTGGCCTGTGTCAGCTTGCTTTTTCCTCCGGCCGCAGGCATTTTTGCTTCGGCCTGTGAATCCCTGGCGTTCTTTTTACTTTTGTCCAATCATTTCCTGGTTAATTTGCCTGGGGCATATATCAGTTTATGATCATTGTCCATCCAGCTGTAAAGGTTTTTGTTTGCATTATTGCAATGGAAGTGTATAATTAAGAAAAAGGAGGGGGATATGAACAAAGACCTTGGAAAAACTTCAACGGGTATGCAGGCTAATGTTGAAGCGCTTTTAAGCTATCTTTTGGGCGTTATTACCGGGATTATATTTTATCTTATCGAGAAAGAAAATAAGTTCGTGCGGTTTCATGCGATGCAATCGATAATAACCTTTGGTTCTTTATTTGTCCTGCAGATCATCCTGATCTTTATCCCTTTTATTGGATGGATTTTACAACCTTTGGTCGGGTTGGCAAGCGTGATCCTTTGGGTATTGTTGATGATTAAAGCTTTTCAAGGGCAGAATTTCAAGGTGCCTATTGCCGGGGATATGGCAGAGAAACAGGTTTAACCGGCAAGTGCAGTTTATTTTTCATCTGAAATCCCAAGTGCCGAAGGGCACTTGGGATTTTTGGCAAAGAGACTCCGAAAAATGAAAAAAACGCTTGTTTTCCTGCTTTTGGTTTTTATGTTTGTTGCCCCGGTTTACGCCGGAAATTTTTTTGATACACTGCTGTATAAAAAGGTTTTCCTGACAGCGATCGAAAGAAGCGTCTTGGTAAACCGCGTTACCGGAGAGGTAAAATATATCCTAAAAAAAGGGCAGTGGATACTTTTAACTGGAGAGCGTCAAAAGGAATGCCAGTCTATCTATAAATCTCAACTATATCATAAGAAGAACTTTCCTAAAAATCCGGGGTAGCTGCATCATGAAATGCCAGAAATGTAATGCCGAGAATGAGGAATGGGCCAAGCATTGTGTTTTTTGTAAAACTCCTTTTTTTGAACCATCTCCAGAATCCAGTCTTCCGGGAAAAGATATACCTTGCTTTGAAAGAAATTCCTGTCCGCCGCTATCTTGTGTCGATATTGGGCATTTCATCAGAAAACACCTTTTTTTATCCCTATTGATAATACTGATAATAACTTTCTTTGCCAGGAATAATTATCGTAGTGTCAGAGATATTGACCCTCTTGTTTTAAGCGCGCCTATTCAGTACGAGCTTTCGAGCCATCAGATCATAAGGTTTGAGCGCAATGGTTATAAATACGAAGTAACCCCTCTTTTTGGCTACCGGATCCATGGTTTAATCGTAAGTAAACTGGATTATAAGGCTTTTAGTATCCAGAAGGCTGATAAGGTTTTCCCCATGGATTTATGTATGATTTGGGGTAAGGATGTTTCCAGCCAGGTTTATCGGTCCTCTGCACTTAGATTCTCCCAGGATTGCCGCTGGTGCTGGGCACAATGGTCCGGCGGGATTAAATTTGACATGAATGAGCTTTCTAATAATCATTTGTTGATCAATGATAATGCCTTAGAGAAAAAGGCGCAATCTTTAATGGCGGGAGATCAGGTCCGGATCGAGGGAAAACTGGTAAATGTAAAAGCGAAATTGATCTCTCAAAGAGGGAGGTTCGATCCCCCGGAGTATTCCTGGAATTCAAGCACAAGCCGTACTGATTCCGGAGCAGGGGCATGCGAAGTTATCTATGTGGAAGGCATTACTATATTAAAAAAAGCCAACCAGTTTTGGCGTCTTTTATTCCAAATAAGCTTGTATGGCATATTGTTTTCAGTAATTTTATATTTGTTCGGGTTCTTTTATGTTTTGAGGAAAAAATAGGTCGATCCGGGGAGGAGGCAATAGTTAGGGATGAAATCTCAAACACGGTATTTGTGGATTAATACCCAAGAGCGGCAGGAGTTTATTAATATAACTCCCGAGGTTGAAGAAGAAGTTACAAAAAGCGGGATTAAGGAGGGGCTCTGCCTGGTTAATGCCATGCATATCACCGCCAGTGTATTTATTAACGATGATGAGCCTGGCCTGCATCGTGATTTCAGCTGTTTCCTGGAACGACTGGCTCCTTATGGAAAAGATAAATATCAGCATAATCTAAGCGGCGAGGATAATGGGGATGCCCATTTGAAAAGAAGTATTATGGGCAGAGAAGTGGTTGTCGCGGTTACCGAGGGCAAATTGGATTTTGGCCCCTGGGAACAGATCTTTTACGGCGAATTCGACGGCCAGCGTAAAAAAAGGGTGTTAATCAAGATAATCGGAGAATAGTGCCGTTCACTTTTTAAGTGCACTAAAATGCTTCACGTTTTACGTTAATAGTGGTAAACTATAAGTGTATTTTTAGCGGTTTGGGAGGAGCCAAAAACAAGGAGATGACTAATCTTCAGAAGTGGTTTTTAATCGTGGCTTTGTGGGTGGGGCTTATTGCTGCAATTTTTGCCTCTTATTGGATCCAGGTTAGGCCTGCTAATATCCGCCGCATGTGCGTGAAAAAAGCCAGACAGGTATCCGATGAATCTAAAGCTGGAGCCGACATTAAGCTTGAGATCAATCGCGCGATATATTTTGATTGTTTACGCTGTAATGGTTTGGAAAAATAGGTGTTAGCCGGCAATGAATAAAGAATTTTCCGCAGGGGCGGTTATATTCAGAAAAGAAAAGACGAAATTCCTGTTTTTGCTTATTTATAGCAGAAGTAATAAGATATGGGGTTTCCCTAAGGGGCATTTAGAACAGAATGAGGCGGAAAAAGAGGCTGCTTTACGCGAGATAGAGGAAGAAACCGGATTGCGCCAAGTGGAATTTATCCCGAACTTTCGAGAAGAAATGGTTTATAACACCATAAGTAAAAGGCCGCCGTTTGCCGGGCAGGTTATAGAAAAGCATGCAGTGTATTTTCTGGCGCAAACATCAAGCAGTGAAATAACTGTGGATAAAGAAGAAATTGCTGATTTCCGGTGGCTTAGCTTATCCCGGGCAGAAGATATCCTGGAATTGGATAATTTGAGATCTCTGTTAAAGAAAGCGGCGCAATTTATTTGCTCGGACATCCACCCCCAGGCCTTGAAAGATGTTTAAGCGGTATAAGACAGAAGGAGCAGTGGTGAAATCAATTCCCCTGGCCGTTTTAGTTTCAGTATTTTTCCTGGTTTCTGGTTGTGCCACCCAGAACAAATCCTCTGCTAATAAAGCCGACAAGTCACTTTTTAAGAAATATGCTGCGGACCTGGATGGTGATGGCAACAAAGAGCTTGTTGAAAGTGAAGATAAAACCGCCACAGACGGCATTACCATTGTGACCGTCAAGAAAAATGCCAAAAGCCCGGAGATAGACCGGATAACCGTCCCCGGCAAGATAAAAAAAATCGAATTCACCGAATTAAATCTTGATCAGCAGGAAAGGCTGGTGGTTACTTTTGAAGGGGAGGATGACCTTTCGTGTATAGCCATTTATCATCTGCGGAACAATAAGCTGTCGAAAATATTTTATGCCTCCAGCGAATATGGGATAGAAACCGATTTTTTGGTGATCCCCCGGATAAGGATCGGCAAGGTTTTTCAGCGCAATTATTCCCCAAATCTTATCCCGGATTGGGAAACTTGGGTTTGGGCAAGCGATAAGTTTGTCAGGGAATGAATTTAAAAGGAGGTAACGGCTATGGCGCGGGCGAAACAAAAGGCTGCAGCAAAGGAATTTTATGTTAATATCGAAGGAGTAGAGTGGCCATGGGACGGCAAGATCATTACGGTCAAGCAGATGCGTGAATTAGCCAGCTTACCTCCGGATCTACCGGTTGTAGAAGAGTTTCCCGATGGCACAGAGAGAACTCTTGCCGATACCGATACGGTTTTATTGAAACTAGGGCATAGATATGGCCGGGCTCCCAGATTTAGGCGAGGATAAGTTTGCAAGAAAGAGCCATACAGGAGATAGCGGTTTTAAAAGAGAAGTATCCTGATCTTGAGCATGGCGCAAATTACGATTGGGTGATGATCCCGGATTTCCCTCTGCCGAACGGATATAACCGTAAAAGTACAAAATTGCTGTTTTTGATCCCGCTTACCTACCCTCATGTCGCACCGGATTGTTTTTATGTCGAGGTTGGATTAAGGCTTGTTAACGGCAATTTCCCTTCTAACTACAATGAGCACATGAATGTCCCGGTGGGTGGGAGCTGGGGTTATTTCTCCTGGCATCCGGAGATCTGGCGGCCAGTGGATGATTATCATAAGGCAGATAACCTGGTATCTTTCATTAAAGCGGTTAACCTAAGGCTGCGCGAGGCTGATTGATGGTTGTCTTACTTTCCATCCCCAGAAGGGTTTATCGTTTGATAAAACCGCATCTTTTTAAAGATGCAAATGAGCAGGGCTGTTTTTTATTTTCGGATACCCAGATAAACGGCGGGGTAATAAATTTGAATATAAAACATATTCATCTCATAAAAAATGACCGCTGGGACTACCAAAGCAGTTTTCATCTTGAATTAAAAGAAAAGGAAAAAGTAAAGATCATGCTTATGGCCAGGCGAAACAACCATGATTTGGTTGAATGCCATTCGCATTGTACCTTTGGCGTCGCCCAGTTGTCTTCAAGCGATAAATATGGTTTAAATGAATTTATAGAGTATGTCTGGTGGAAGCTCCCGGGTAAGATCTATGGTGCGCTGGTATGGACCGAGAATGATGTTACCGGGCAGGTTTGGCTACCGATGAAGAAGGAGCCTTTACCGATAAGCGAGATCAGGATCATTAATTAATGAGTATGCATCAGGATAGGTTTTCCCGTCAGATATTGGCGTTCGGAAAAAATGGCCAGAAAAAGATCCTTCAGGCTAAAGTAGGTGTTGTCGGTTTGGGCGGGACAGGTTCTCTTATTGTGCAGATGCTGGCATATTTGGGGGTAGGGGATTTTCTTTTAATCGATGATGATATTGTAGAAAAATCGAATTTGAACCGCCTGGTTGGAGCATCCTTGAAACAGGCAAGGGCCAAAACCCCGAAAATCGAGGTTGCAAAGAAAGTAATCCATTCCATTAACCCCAAAGCGAGGATAAAAGCGGTCTTTAAAAATTTACGGGAGCAAGAGTCTCTGGATTGTTTATCCCGTCTGCCCGGAATAATCTTTGGCTGTGTGGATAATGATAGCGCGCGTTTGATCCTTACGGAGGTGGCCGCCGCATATAATAAAACCTTGATCGATTCGGCGGCGGAAATAATCAACCGGCATGATTTTCAGGAATTTGGCGGCAGGGTGATCGTAGCCTGCCCGGGAGATTTTTGTTTATTATGCGCCGGCCAGATCGACCTGGAAACAGCCCGGCAGGAGCTGGAGAGCCCCACAGAGAAGATCTACCGGAAGAAAATTGGGTACGGGTTAGGCCCGGGGATTCCAGACCCGGCGGTCATTTCTTTGAATGGGGTGATTGCTGGATTGGCGGTAACGGAGTTTTTAATGCTGGTGACCGGGCTGCGTTTACCTAACCGCAGAGTGACTTATAAAGGGATGCGCGGGGTATTCAGAGATTGCCGGGATGAAAAAAGGGCTGATTGCTGGGTTTGCAATTCTCTTGTTGGTCAGGGCAAAAAGGCTAATATCAACAGGTATCTCAAAAAGAGCTTACCTGCTGATTTGCCGGTTTAAGCGGATTTTCTGTTTACTGCGGAGGAGTGGTTTTGCGCGGTTTATATTTGACAAAACTCCGTTGGTATGATAAATTTATAACACCTTATGAGACGTATACTTTTGTGTCTGATTATTGTTTTTGCCTTTACGGCTAATACTGCTTATCCTTACTGGATCTGGACTCCCAAGACTAAAAAGTGGATCAATCCAAAGACCGCAGTCAAACCTACCCCAAAAGAGCAGTTTGATTTTGCTAAAAGCCTTTATGATATCAAGAGTTATGAAGAGGCCAAGAAAGAAATGAAAAAACTGGTCCAGCATTACCCGAAATCATTTGAAGCTTCAGAAGCACAGTATTATCTTGGGCTGATTAATGAGGCGCAGGATAATTTGTATGAAGCCTTCCAGGATTATCAAAAAGTAATTGATAAATATCCTTTTTCACAAAGGGTTCAGGAGATCATAGAGAAGGAATATAAGATCGGCGAGGCTTTCATGGCAGGTGCTAAACGCAAGGCTTTGGGGATGGCGTTACCGGTAGAAAACCCGGCGATAGAAATATTCAATAAGGTGATTGAAAATTCTACGTATGGCCCGCTTGCTGCCAAAACACAATATAAGCTGGGCCTGGTGCTTAAGGGTTTAAGCAGATTCTATGAAGCCGAAGATGCTTTTAGTAATGTGATCTCTAAGTATCCGGATAGTGAATGGGTAGAACCGGCGAAATTTCAAATTGCTTCCTGCCGGGCAGCTTTATCGCGCGGTCCGGAATATGACCAGGGGGCAGCTGGGGACGCAAAACAGAAGTTTGAGGAGTTTATTAAAGAGCATCCGGACGCAGTTTTATCCAGTGAGGCGGAAAAGAACATTCAGGAGTTGAAGGCGAAAGAAGCAAAGAGTAATTATGAGATCGCCGGTTTCTATGAAAAGCAAAAGGCTTATGAAGCCGCTAAGATATATTATCAGGATACCATTGATAATTATTTTGATACGGAATGGGCCCAAAAGGCAAAGTTGCGTTTAGAGGAGTTGGAGAAGAAAAAATGAAGAGGAAGATAGCAGTAAAAAGTATCGGTTTCTTGGTTTTGAGCCTGCTGTTTATGGCCTGTGGGGCATGCCTTTCCGGCTGCGGTTATACAACGCGTTCGATGATCTCCAGTAAATACCAGCGGATATATATTACCCCTTTTGTGAATAAGATAGATATTACTAATGATTCTTATACCGGCAATAAATATAAAGTTTCCCGGCCATTACTGGAAACCGATATTACCAAATCGGTAAATAATAAATATCTTTTTGACGGTAATCTAAAGCCGGTATCTAAGGAGGCGGCGGATGTGGTTTTAATAGGGGAATTGATTGATTTCCGGCGCGACCCGTTAAGGTATACGGATAGCAATGATGTTGCGGAATACAGGCTGAATTTAGTAGTGAATATCAAGCTTATCGATAATAAGAATGGTTCGCTTATCTGGAAGGAGGATGGTTTTACTGGCCAGTATTCTTATTTCGTGATCGGGTCTTTGGCCAAGCCTGAATCTACCGCTATAAATGAAGCTGTTGCTGACCTTGCCCGCAGGATTGTCGAACGTACTGTAGAGCAGTGGTGAATAACTCGTTAATGATCCATCTGTTTATTGGACAGGATATTATCAGCGATACAGGTGCCTCTCAAAAAGAAATTACCCTGCAGAAAATAAAACAGTCATGTTTTAGCCGCGATACCCAGGATTTTAATTTTGATATCCTCTACGCCAGGGAATTACACCTGAAAACTTTACAGGAACGCCTGATTGCCTTGCCTGGCGCGGGACAGGCAAGGTTATTGTTGATCAAAGATGCCCAAAGCCTGCGCCCAGATGTTAAGGAGTACCTTCTGCGTTATTTTAAAAAGCCTTATCCCCAGATCAGTTTGGTTTTAGATGCAGGCCTTGCCTTATCCCGGGATGAATTTATCAATACTGTTTCCAAGTATGCGCAAGTATACCATTTTAAGTCCGTTGAACATCCATCTGCTTTTCTGCTTTTTGACCAGATAAAACTCGGCCCTCCGGGAGCTGCGTTAAAGGTCCTAAATCAGCTTTTAAAGGACGGTCAAAAACCGGAACTCATTTTAGGCGGGTTGCGTTATTCCTGCGAAAGGGATAACACAAGCTCTGCGGAAACCAAGAGAAGGCTTAAGCTTCTCTTGGCCTGTGATTTGGATATAAAAACCAGCAAAATAAAACCGGAGTTTGCTTTAGAAAGGCTGGTAATGAATTTATGCGGCCTTTTTAAGGCTTAAGGCTATACGAGATTTCTTACGATCAGCAGTCTTGGAGTGAATGATTTTCTTTTTTGCTGCTTTGTCTAACTCGGAAAACACTTTATGCATAAAGGCTTTAGCTTCAGCGCTGTTTTTAGCAGCTAATAATCCTTGGAATTTCTTTAATGTTTTCTTTAAGCGGGTTTTTACCCGGACATTACGCAGGTGTTTCTTTTCATCCACCCGGCTTCTTTTTATTGAACTTCTGCGTCTTGGCATAGTATCTTCTCCTTAAATTCGTAACCGCATATTGATTTTGAAGGGTTTTTCTTAAGCACTATGTATAGCATAAATTACTAAAAATGTCAACCCACAAATCCATAGCCAGATCTGCCGGCATTATTGGTGCTGCAACTTTGTGTTCCCGTATTCTTGGTTTAGCCAGGGATATGGTTATTGCCGGGCTTTTTGGAGTTTATGCCTATGCCGATGCTTTTGTTGTAGCATTCCGCATCCCTAATTTATTCCGTGATCTACTGGGTGAAGGTGCGGCAAATGCCGCAATGGTACCTGTATTCAGCCAATACCAGGATAGACACAGCAAAGAGGCTTTTTGGGATTTGGCTAATGTGGTACTTAATCTGCTTTTAGTTGTGCTTGCCACAATTACTCTTTTGGGGATGACTTTTGCCCCCTTCTTAGTGCGTATTTTTGCCCCCGGATTTATAGCCGATGCGGACAAATTAGCTATAACCGTATCTCTCACCAGGGTTTTGTTCCCGTATTGTTTGTTGATTTGCCTGGCAGCATACACCATGGCGCTTTTAAATTCCCTTAAGCATTTTTCCGTCCCGGCATTTGCCCCGTGTTTATTGAATATTTCCATGATCGTTTTTGCCCTGATTTTTGGCGAAGGGGTTATGGGTCTGGCTTTAGGGGTGTTGGTGGGCGGGGTCTTACAGCTTTTGGCCCAGGTAATGGTATTATATAAAAAGGGATGGCGTTTGCAATTATTCCGGCGCTTCCGGCATCCGGAGGCTAAAACCATCGGCCAACTGATGTTGCCCAGGATCTTAAGTTCCGGGATATATCAATTGAATAATTTAGTGGATTCGGCATTCGGTTCATTGGCGTTTCTGGCCGGTCAAGGCGGTGTGGCGGTATTGTATTTTTCTTATCGGTTGATCCAGTTTCCCTTGGGGATATTCAGTAATGCTCTTTTTCAGGCGATCCTGCCGGAACTTTCTATACGTGCGTTAGAGAGCGGCTATGACCGCCTGAAGAATACATTATCCTTTGGAATACGTGCAATATTTTTTCTGATGCTTCCGGCTTCCTTGGGGCTAGTGGTGTTAGCTTATCCGATCGTACGGGTTATTTACGAAAGGGGCCAGTTCGACAGTTACTCTACTATAATGACGGCAAAGGCAGTTGTATTTTATGCCCTGGGGTTATCGGCATATGCTGCGGTAAAAGTTTTGCAGGCATGTTTTTTTGCCTTAAAAAACACAGTTACCCCGACCAAGGTTTCTGCCCTGGCGCTTTTTCTTAATATCGTTTTAAATGCTGTACTGATATTTCCCATGCAGATTTCCGGGATTGCTTTGGCTACTTCTTTATCGGGGATAATTTCTGCGGCGGTGTTATTTATCATCCTTAATCGCAGGCTTAACGGGATTGATCTAAAAGGGATCTTATCTTCGGTTTTACGTATATTTTTAGCCAGTTTAGCCATGGCCGGGGTATGTTTTTTCCTCTCCCGGCAAATTATTCCCGGTCAGGGGATTTTATCGAAATCTGTGTATTTGGCGGTGCTACTTGCGTCAGGGGTTGTTTCTTATATTGTATTTTGCCTCTTGTTGCGGGTCAGGGAAATGCAGGAGTTGTGGTCCCTGCTTTTAAAACGGAATAAAAATGAGTAAACTTCGAGAAAAAATAACCGCCTTGCCAGAAGCTCCGGGGGTTTATTTGTTTAAGGACGCAACCGGAGCGGTTATTTATATCGGTAAGGCTAAATCCCTGCATAAGAGAGTGGCTTCTTATTTTGGCCGGCCGCAGTCAGGGAAGAATCAGGCCTTGGTTTCTAAGATCGCCGATATAGAGTATCGCCTGACGCAGAGTGAATCGCAGGCGCAAGTTTTAGAAGCCGCCCTGGTCAGTGAAAAACAGCCGCAGTATAATATTGACCTCAAGGATGATAAATCATTTCCGTTGATCAAAATCACTGACGAGGCATTCCCGGTTGTTTCGATCTGCCGCAGGAAAAAACCTTTGCCGGGGGATACTGCGCAATACTTAGGCCCCTATACCGATTCCCAGGCCTTACGGGAAGTTTTTAACTTAACGCGCAGGATCTTCGGTTTTCGTACCTGCCGGAATATGCCGGATAGGGAGTGCCTTTATTTTCGTTTGAAGCTTTGCCCGGCGCCTTGCATTGGTTTGATTACCCATGAAGAATACCAGAAGATCATTGAGGATATCCGGCTGTTTTTGGGGTCAAGATACGAAGAGTTATCCGTTAATCTTGTCCGGCAGATGTCTCTTGCGGCAAAACAAAAAAGATTTGAGGATGCAGCGCGCTTTAGGGACCAGATAAGCGCTTTGTCTGCGATACAGGAATCCGGGCCAGATGCCGGGTTAAATGAAGTAGAAGACTTAAAGCGCCTGTTGAAATTGGATAAGTTGCCGCGGAGGATCGAAGGGTTTGATATCTCCAATATTTCCGGGAAATCAGCTGTTGGATCGATGGTCAGCTTTTACGACGGCCTGCCGGATAAAAATAACTACCGCCGGTTCAAGATAAAGACCGTGTCCAAGGTCGATGATTACAAGATGATGGCCGAAGTAGTTTATCGTCGGTATTTTCGTCTTATAAATGAAGAACGCCCTTTACCCGACCTGGTTTTGATTGACGGGGGGAAACAGCATCTCGCTGTGGCTGATAATGCAATACGCGATCTAGGCCTTAAGCTAACAGTGATCAGTATTGCCAAGGAAAAAGAAAATATTTACTTGCAAGGCAAGGTATTGCCGTTAAGGTATAGGCGAGGGTCCCCGGCATTGAACCTTATCCGCCGGGTCCGTGATGAAGCGCACCGTTTTGCTGTTTCCTATCATCATCTGTTGAGAAGAAAGAATATCCTTGGGAAATAATCCTGATAATTTAATACTAATGCATGCGAATAAGGTTTGGTTGTGGGGTGCCTATTGGGGATTAAGGCGTGTATGAACGATGAGCCAAGAGCCATGAGCCGGGATTGTCGATTGAGCCCTTTTGCGGCCAAGGTCTATAAAGCGGTATTATCCATTCCTTTGGGAGAGGTGCGCACTTATAAATGGGTGGCCCAAAAGATCGGTTCCCCGAAAGCCGCCAGGGCCGTGGGGCAGTTGCTAAAACGCAATCCATACCCGTTAATCATCCCTTGCCATCGGGTGATCAGTTCTAACGGACAATTGGGAGGGTATGCCTGGGGCAGTAAGAATAAACAGTTACTTTTAAATTTGGAAAGACAGATTCGGGATTTAATGTTATAATAACCTAATTCATCAGGATGCAAGGCGCCTAAAATTGGGCATCAGCATGGAATAGGTATGAGATTTTCCTGTATTAAATGGACGGAGGTAGATTTATGACAATAAAAGATTTGCTCAAGGAAATGGTCCAGAGGGATGCCTCGGATCTGTTTTATCGCAGTGGAGGCACTCCGCATCTGCGTTTAGACGGAAAGATCATTAATGTCTCGGAAGAAAAACTGACCGTTGCGGATGTGAATAAATCAATCGAGACCATCACTACCCCTACGCAAAGAGAGTATTTTAGCAAGAATCTCGATATCGATTATGCTTTGTATTCCAGCGAATTAGATCATCGTTTTCGAGTAAGCATTTTTATGCAGCGTAATTCTCCTTCTATTGTTATCAGGAATGTCCGCCAGACCACTGCTACTTTTAATGATTTGAACCTTCCGGAGGAGGTTTTAAAGCGCCTTTCGCTGGAGAAACGGGGGTTAGTGCTTTTAACCGGCAGTATGGGCAGTGGTAAGTCCACGGCTATCGCCAGCATGATCGAGTATATCAATCAAAACACCGCCAAACACGTCTTAACTATAGAAGAACCGGTGGAGTTTACCTTCCAGGATAAAAAATCCATTATCAACCAAAGAGAATTGGGTTTAGATGTTTCTTCTTATGCGGTTGGACTGCGCGCATTTACTTTGCAAAGCCCGGACATAATATTCATTGGCAATATCCGGGATTATGAGACTATGTCTGCGGCTTTGACTGCGGCAGAGACTGGGGTGTTGGTTTTAAGTACTTTACATACCGTTAATGCCAGCCAAAGCGTAGAGAGGATCATTAATTTTTTCCCTCCTCATCAGCACCAGCAGATCCGCACTCAATTAGCATCTTTGCTTAAGGGGGTGATTTCTTTACGCCTTCTGCCTTTGAAGGATGCCGTCGGCCGTATCCCGGCCTATGAGATCATGCTGCTTACTCCCACTATCAGCCGGCTGATCAGAGAAGGCAAGATATGGGAAATACCGCAGTTTATCGAGGAAGGCACGGTTTTTGATATGCAATCGTTTAACCAGTCCCTGGTCAGATTGGTTAAGGCAGGCCAGGTTAGTGAGGATGAAGCAGCTGCATTCTCTGATAATAAAGAGGAATTTTACCTGTCTTTAAGAGGTATCCGGAAGGTATAAAGTAACAGGAGGTTTTAAATGCTCGAAAATATACAATCAAAGCTTTCATCTCTGGGAATTTGTCTGGAACAACTAAGAGGTTATCTTTGATGTAGAGAATAAGAAAAAGCAGATTGAGGAACTCACTCTGCAAATGTCAGATTCCGGTTTTTGGGATAACAGCGAGAATTCTTCCAAAATAGTCAAAGAGATAAAATCCTTAAAAGGTATAGTTGAGCCCTGGGTGAGCGCGCATGATAAATACCAGGAATTGAAGGAAATGGCGGATATTACCTCCGCCGAAGACGGTTCATTACTGGCGGATTTGAGTCGGAACCTTGAACTCCTTTCCGATGAATTAAATAAGCTGGAATTCAAGACGCTTTTGAGCGGAGAATTCGATAAAAACAACGCGATCTTAAGCATAAACGCCGGTGCTGGAGGTACAGAGTCATGTGACTGGGTATCGATGCTTTTTCGCATGTATACCCGCTGGTCTTTAGACCGCGGTTTTAACATAAAGACCATCGATACACTTCCGGGTGAGGAAGCCGGGATAAAGAATATCACCGCTATTATTACTGGTGAATATGCCTATGGATATTTGAAGTCGGAACGGGGCGTGCACCGGATGGTAAGGATCTCTCCTTTTGACGCCAATAAACGCCGGCATACTTCTTTTGCCTCGGTTGATGTGATTCCTGAAGTCGAGGAGGGGATTGATCTAAAGATAGATGAAGGTGATTTGCGTATTGATGTCTACCGCTCTAAGGGGGCAGGAGGACAAAGCGTCAATACTACGGATTCTGCAGTAAGGATCACCCACATCCCTTCCGGGATCGTCGCCCAGTGCCAAAATGAGCGTTCGCAGTTCCAGAACAAGCAAACGGCGATGAAGATCTTAAAAGCCAGGCTTTATGAAATGGCCAGGCAGAAAAAAGAAGATGAGCTGGCTAAGAATTACGGGACGGAAAAAAAGAAGATTGAATGGGGCAGTCAGATCCGTTCTTATGTGATGCAGCCATATACCTTGGTCAAAGACCACCGCACTGATCATGAGACCGGGGATGTCAATAAAGTAATGAACGGCGGGATAGATGAATTTATTGAAGCATACCTGAAATCCCAGGCCAGAGAAAGGGCTTAGAACATGTTAGGTTTTATTAGGCAGCAGCTTTTAAAACAAAAACAAAACAAGATTAACAAGAAGTTCCCTTCGGCGCATATAGTTCTGCATCCGGATATGCCTCCCCCGTCGATCAGTAAGATCGTAGAAATGGCTAAGATTGTCGACCAGGTGAATTCCTGGGAGCCTAAGATCAGTGCGCTTACCGACGAAGAGCTTAAGGTTAAAACCGGGCAGTTCAAGGCGCATATTGCGGAAAATTCAATAAAATTACAGCCGCAGATAAAAGAGCTGCAGGAATTATTATTGCATTCGGCTATTCCGGAAGAGAAAGACAAAGTCAAAGAAAAGCTTAAGCTTGTAAGAAATAAAGTTTTTGAGCAAATATTGCCAGAGGCTTTTGCGGTAGTGCGGGAGACCGCCAAGCGGACCATTGGCTTGCGTCATTTTGATTCGCAGATCGCTGGAGGTATAGTTTTGCATGAAGGCAGGATCGCAGAAATGGCTACCGGCGAAGGTAAAACCCTGGTAGCCACACTGCCGGCTTATTTGAACGCGCTTTTGGATAAGGGGGTGCATGTAGTTACAGTCAATGACTATCTTGCCCGGCGCGACCGTGAATGGATGGGGCCGGTTTACGAATTCCTGGGTTTGACCGTAGGAACGATCCAGCATGAGATGTCCGATCAACAGAGAAAAGTCGCCTATGCCTGTGATATCACTTATGGCACCAACAACGAGTTTGGGTTTGATTATTTGCGTGATAATATGAAATACAGTATGGATGATCTGGTGCAGAGGCCTTTTTATTATGCCATCGTCGATGAAGTGGATTCTATCCTGGTGGATGAGGCGCGTACGCCTTTGATCATTTCCGGGCCGGCAGAAGAGGCAACGGATAAATATTACACTGCCAAGAAGATCTCCGAGCAGTTACGAGGGCGCAGGATTACGGAAAAAGATGAGATCGATGCTAAGCATAAAGGCGTTGATCTGTCAAAAGGGTTTGATTATCTTGCGGATGAAAAAGGCCACACCATTGCTTTAAGCGAAGAGGGGGAGGCAAAGGCCACCCGCTTATGGGGGGTGGAGAGCTTGCATAATATCGATACTATCGAATACCGGCACCATACTATTCAAGCTCTGCGGGCTAAAGAGTTTTTTCAGAAGGACGTGGATTATGTGGTTAAAGAAGGCGAGGTAATTATTGTCGATGAATTTACCGGCAGAATGATGCCAGGCAGGCGTTGGTCTGACGGATTGCACCAGGCGGTAGAGGCCAAAGAAGGAATGAAGATCGAAAGAGAGAACCAGACTTTGGCTACGGTTACCTTCCAGAATTATTTCCGGATGTATGAGAAGCTGGCGGGGATGACCGGGACCGCGTTTACCGAGGCGAATGAGTTTAAGGCGATCTATAAATTAGATGTAGTGGTGATCCCGACGAACAAACCGTTAATCAGAACAAATTTCCCGGATTGTATCTATAAGACAGAAAAAGAAAAATTCAATGCTGTGGTTGAGGAGATCGCTGGGCTTTACGCGCAGGGGAAACCGGTCTTAGTCGGGACGATCACTATCGACAAATCCGAACGGCTTTCGGATATGCTTAAACGCAAAGGGATAGCGCATCAGGTTTTAAATGCTAAATACCATGAAATGGAAGCGCAGATCGTAGCCCAGGCTGGAAGGTATAAAGGAGTGACTATTGCTACCAATATGGCGGGACGCGGGACGGATATCCTCTTAGGCGGCAACCCGGGTTTTATTGCGCGCAGTATTGCCCGCCAGAAATACCGGCCTGAAGACCCTGAATATCAGGCGGAGTATGATTTGCTTTTAGCCAAGTATAAAACCGAAACCGAGGCAGAGCATGTTAAGGTTGTAGGCCTTGGCGGATTGCATGTTTTAGGTACCGAACGCCATGAGGCCCGCAGGATTGACAATCAGTTGCGCGGGCGCTCCGGCAGGCAGGGGGATCCCGGATCATCCCGTTTTTATGTTTCCCTGGAAGATGAATTAATGCGTCTTTTCGGATCGGAGAAGATAATCGGGATGATGAATATGCTTGGCCTTGAGGAGGGCCAGGTGATCGAGCATCCCTGGATCAGCAAATCCATTGAGGTCGCACAACGCCGGGTAGAACAGCATAATTTCGAGATCCGAAAACAGCTTCTGGAATATGATAACGTCATGAATAAACAACGGGAGGTGATCTACACACAGCGCCGCCAGATCTTGGAAGGGATTTCATTAAAAGACAATATCCTGGATATTACGGAGAAGTTAATCGATGATATGGTTAATGTATATACCCAGGATAATGTTGGCCGGGAAGATTGGGATATTCCGGGACTGGCTAATGCTGTCCGGGCTAAGTTCGGCATTGAGGTTCTCGGTGAGCAAATCGATGATTTTGGACAGGACAGATTAAAGGAATATTTGTTTGGGCATATCCAGCAATTCTATGCCGATAAGGAGAATTCGATTGGCCAGGAATTGATGAGGCATTTAGAACGTATGGTGTTTTTACAGGCAATTGACACTAAATGGAAAGAGCATTTGTATGCGATGGATATTTTGCGGGAAGGTATCGGATTGCGTGCTTACGGCCAGCGCGATCCTTTGATCGAATACAAACGGGAAGGTTTTAATATGTTCTCGGAAATGATCTCGAACATTGAAGAAGAGGCAGTTGAGGTTGTATTTAAGCTGGCCCCGCCTAAAGAGGAAAGGTTTAGGGGTGTATTCAGTTCTGTTTCCCAGGAGCTTTTACATCCAGAGGCAGTCAAATTTGAACCCCCGGCCGAAAACGCGCCTATGCCGGAGATGCCGTCGTTAAATCATCCCAAGGTTCAGAATCCAGCGACTCCTGCGGCGCATGAAAAGGTTGGAAGAAATGACCCTTGTCCGTGTGGTTCAGGCAAAAAGTATAAGAAATGCTGCGGCAGTTGAAATTACAAGGAACCAATAGTTTATTGCTTTGCTTTCTTTCAGCATCCCTTCTTGTTTTATCTTTTCCGAATTTCAATCTTTGGTTCACGGCATGGTTTGGTTTAGTGCCTTTATTTATCGCACTCAAGGATAAATCCTTTTCCCGGGCATTTTGTTTGGCTTATTTTACCGGTGTTGTTTTCTGGAGCGGAGCTGTTTATTGGCTGGTACATGTTACCATTATCGGTACGATTGTGCTGGTTTTGTATTTAGCATTGTATTTTGGGCTTTTCGGGATCATGGTTTCACGGTTTTGTCTTGCAAAAAACCGCTTCTTTGCTACAAGTCATTTCCTTCTTATTCCCTCGATATGGGTTTTGTTGGAATACATTCGCAGTCATCTGTTCACTGGCTTTGGTTGGGCGCTTTTAGGCTATTCCCAGTCTTCTAATCTGGCGGTTATTCAGATTGCAGACGTAAGCGGTGTTTTAGGAGTGTCTTTTCTGGTAGCGATGTCCAATGTTTCGATATACGCTGTTTTTTTCGATCCGTCCTTCCGTATTCCAGGAGAGAGCTACAAATCAAGAAAAATAAAATTCGTGATTCCAATAGCGATTTTGGTTTTATCCCTGGGGTATGGGTATTTTCGGCTGTATCAAGGATACTATAGCCCGGGTGGGCAACAATTGAAGGTTTCTATCATTCAGCCCAGTATTCCTCAAGAACTGAAATGGGATCCGCTTTATAAGAGGTTTATCCTGGATAAATATTTTAGGATAACCCGGGAGGCTTCCATTAAACGCCCGCAGCTGATCGTCTGGCCTGAAGCAGCTTTACCGTGTGTTTTAGAGGAGGAACCGGAATATTTTGAGCAAGTCAGAATGTTAGTCGCAGAAATAAATACGCCGCTGCTTTTAGGGGCGGTTACTTTGCGGGATGAGCGGTATTACAACAGCGCAATACTTGTTTCTCCTGGAGCAAACACTTTGACGCGGTATGACAAACTACACCTGGTTCCTTTCGGAGAGTTTATACCTTTTAGGGATATTTTCCCCTGGTTAGCCGCGATCGCGCCGATCGGGGATATTGAGCCGGGCAAAGAGTATACCATATTTTATCTTCCGAAAACAGAAACTACCTCTGCGGTCAAATTTGCAGACAATCATAAAGGGGATGATTTTCAATACAAATTTGCAGTTTTAGACTGTTTTGAAGATCTTTTTCCGGTTTTATCCAGGCAGTTCGTTAAAAGGGGCGCAACATTCCTGGTCAATATTACTAACGATGCCTGGTATAAGCAAACTTCTGCTCCTTACCAGCACCTACAGGCATCCATATTCCGTGCGGTAGAGAACCGTGTCCCTGTGGTGCGCAGTACGAATACCGGAGTGTCTGGTTTTATCGCCCCTTCCGGCAAGATTATTTCTTTAGTTGCGGATAAATCCGGAAAGAATCTGTTTATTGAGGGGTATGATACCAGAGAATTATATTTATCCTGCCGCCGCCGTATTGGTTTTTATACCCGGTTTGGAGATTTATTGGTTATAGCCTGTTTTTCGATTTTATGCATAGAGTTAATCTTGAGGTTAAGAAAACGGCATGTATAATATAGTTTTTTTAGGCGTTACCAGATATTACTTTAAGATTATGGCTGAAAAGATCATTTTGTCTGTATTATTCTTGATTATCTTTTTCGGCAAAGGTTATTGCGAACAATTCCAAAACCCTTTATTTGAACCTGCTTTAATAGGCGATTTAGAGCCGTTTACGAAAGATGACCGGGTAATGATCCTCGCTCCGCATCCCGATGATGAGGCTATAGGCTGTGCCGGGGTTATCCAGATAGCCAGGCGTGCCGGTGCGGATATCCGTATTGTTTATTTAACCAATGGCGATCACAACGAGTTTGCTTTTATTGTTTCCGAAAAACGGATTGTTTTTCGCTCCACAGGGTTTATTTATATGGGGCAGAAGCGTCAAAAAGAGGCGATCAACGCAATGAATCTGTTGGGTTTAAAGGAGTCTGATCTGGTTTTCTTAGGGTATCCGGATTTTGGGACTTTCAGGATCTTTAAGGACTTTTGGGGCAGTAAACGTTCATATAAAAGCATGTTGACAAGGATCACGAAAGTTCCTTATAAGGATAACCTCTCTTATGGCGCGCCTTATCAGGGGGAAAGCATCCTGGAGGATTTAAAAGAAGTAATAAGGATATTTCAGCCAACTAAAGTTTTTGTTTCTCATCATGCGGATGTGAATGTTGACCATAAATCGCTGTATTTGTTCCTGGAGATAGCTTTAGCTGATTTGCGTAATGATTTACAAAGGCCAAAAATCTACCCGTATTTAGTGCATTTCTTAGGTTGGCCATTACCCAGGCATTATCATCCGAAACTCCCGCTTTTACCTCCGGCACCCCTAAGTACCCAGCCGATCTCTTGGCTCAAGCAGGAGATCAGCCCTTATTATCTGACAAAGAAATATCAGGCAATCTTAAAGTATCCATCGCAGACCCAATCCAGCGCTTTTTATCTTTTAGCTTTTGCCCGCCGGAATGAGTTGTTTGGGAGTTATCCGGAAATTGATTTAACCGGCGAGATCCTTCAGGGTGGTAAAAGCCAAGCCAGGGATTGGGGTTGGCTGGTGGCCCGGCTCAAGGAAAACTTAGGAGTATCGAACATATTTACGGGCCAAATAAAAAGCCCATCTCCACAGAATAAACAAGGCGGATTAGGCGTACAGTATGCCAAAGAAGGCGGATCCTTGTTGATACGTATCGAAAAAACTAAAGAGCTTAACCGCAGGTTTAGCACAATGCTGTATTGTTTCGGGTACAGTTATAAGACTCCTTTCCCGGCAATGCCCAAGATAACAATTTTTACTAAGCATAAAAGTTTCCGCATGTTCGATAAAGATAAAAGGATTGAGCCTGCAGGGATGACCCTTAATTTTGGAGAAACTGAAATCGTGCTCAATGTCCCATTGAGCCTGTTAGGGGATCCGGATTTTATCCTGCTTGCCGCCAAGACGCATCCTCGGAAAGTGCCCGCTAATTCCGTGGGATTTGTGAAAGTTAAGCTAAGGAAGGAGTGAGCAATGTTAAAATTCAAATCTGTAAAGATAAATAAGCCGGATGATGTTAACCTTATCCTTGGCCAGAGCCATTTTATTAAGACCGTGGAGGACCTTTATGAGGTTATGGTCAATAATGTCCCAGGTATAAAATTCGGATTTGCCTTTGCTGAATCGTCCGGGTCATGTAAGATACGTTCAGAAGGCACTGACAGTGATCTTAAGAAATTAGCAGAAGAAAATTTACTTGCTTTGGGTGCCGGGCATAGTTTTCTGGTACTTCTTAAGAATGCTTACCCGATCAATTTACTTAATGCCATAAAAGGTGTTCCGGAAGTATGCGGGGTGTATTGTGCTACTGCTAATCCTGTAGAGGTGATTATTGCCGAGACTGATTCCGGCTGTGGGATTATGGGGGTAATTGATGGATTAAAGCCAAAAGGTATTGAAAACAATGAAGATAAAGAGTGGCGTCACGGATTCTTACGAAAGACTGGATATAAACTTTAGCTTGAAAACTTTCGTTGCTTTGCTATACTATCAAAACCATGGATTTCAAGAAAATAAATAAGAGTATTGGCAGGTTTTTTGCATGGATCGCCCTGGTGGTTTGTTCTTTTATCGTTAAATTCATCCCTGGGCGCATGCTTTACGGGTTTGCCGATAATTTAGCGGCTTTGGGATACCGTTTTGTGGCTAAACAAAGAAATATCGCTTTAGAAAGTTTACAGATCGCTTTTGGCCAGGCGAAATCCCGGCAGGAGATCGAAAATATCGCAAAAAAAAGCTTTATTTATATGGCGAAGTCTGCGGTTGAGCTTATGTTCATGATGGATAAACCGCAGCTTTTAAAACAACGCATCGGTTTTTCTGGTAAGAATAACTTAGATGCGGCATTATCAGGCGGTAATGGAGTGATCTTGGTGAGCGCGCATTTCGGCAATTTCCCTTTGCTTTTGGCGAGATTGAGTTTAGAAGGGTATAAAGCATCCGGGATCATGCGCCCGATGCGGGATAGCCGGGTCGAAAAGATCTTTGAAGATAAACGGCGGAAGTATCATGTCCAAACCATTTACAGCCAACCCAGAAATACCTGTGTGGATATGACCATACGGTTTTTACGCAATAACGGCCTGGTTTTTATTCCCATAGATCAGAATTTCGGGACCGCAGGGGTGTTTGTGGATTTCTTCGGGCAAAAGGCGGCTACAGCCACAGGTCCGGTAGTTTTTGCCCAGCGGACCAAGGCGGCGATCGTGCCTTGTTTCATCGTTAGACAATCCGATGATACACATACGATATTTTTTGAGCCGCCAATTGTGCTTAAAGAAGGATCCAGCCCCAGTGAAACGATCACTCTGAATATACAAAAACTCACAGATATCATTGAATTCTATATACGCAAATATCCCGCGGAATGGGGTTGGATCCATCGCCGGTGGAAAAGTAAGCCAAGTGATAAAGGAGGCAGATAATGACTGAAGAGATGAAAAAAGAAGAAGAGGCGCAACCAGGATCAGGATTACCTTCAGTCATGGTTAAAGTTGTTTTAGGCCTGGCGTTTTTGACATTAGGTGTATGGGTTTTGCTGAATTGGTTTGACAGTTTTAAGATACTGATTCAGGGAAGCCTGGGAATATTCTTTTTATTAGTCGGTGTTGTTATTCTGGTGATGGCCAAGGAATAAAACAGGGTCGGTTTAAAAATAGGTTTAATTGCTTTGCGATTTCGTTTTTTTCAGTATAATGGTAGGTGGGGTCAATATTAATAATCATTAGGAGGTAATTGGTTATGGAAACAGTCTTGCGCAGGGAAATCTTAGTAAATAGGACATTATGCCGGATATTTGCAGTTTTATCATTTGTTTCATTGATCAGTTTAGGCGCTTTTGTGCGTATCCCTCTACCTTTTACCCCTGTGCCATTGACTTTGCAGACTTTTTTTGTTTTATTGTCGGGGGCTTTTTTAGGAAGGGGGTTAGGGAGCATTACCCAGATTACTTATATATCCTTAGGGGTTTTGGGTTTGCCGATATTTAGCGGAGCCTCCAGCGGTTTATCATATCTGGCCGGCCCGACAGCCGGGTATTTATTTGGGTTTATTTTATCGGTTTTGTTCTTAGGGTATTACATCAGGTCTGTAAAGTATAGTTTTATTAGCCTGTTTAGCCTGTTTTGCCTTGCAGATGGTATTTTGCTTTTCTCCGGCGCTATCTGGCTTAAGCTTATTCTGGGAGGCGACATAAATAATTATCTTATGATAGGGGTATTGCCGTTTATTCCGGGCGATTTGATCAAGGCCGGATTAGCTGCGGCGCTCTATTTAAGGTTAAATCCCCGCATCCAAAGCGTGATCTGACTTTATCCTGGCGGTTTCGAGGTTTTGTCCGTTCAAACAGGAGGTTGGTATGCAGGTCAAAGAGGTTATGAATAAGCAGGTTAAAAGTATTTCTCCTGGGATGTCTGCAAAGGAAGCGTTGGACCTTTTGGAAAGGCTGCAAATCAGCGGTTTACCGGTGATAGACGAGAAGAACCATTTAGTCGGGATGTTCACCGAGAAAGAGATCCTCACCAATATCCTGCCTTCTTATCTTAATAATATAGGCATGGTTGCCTACGATGTCGCAAAGAAAACCATAAAAGAAAGAATTAACGCCCTGTTGCTTTTGACCGTTAAAGACATAATGCGCACAGAGGTGATCTCGGTCCGTGAGGATACTTCTATTTTTGAGATAGCGCGCATAATGATCAAAGAGAAAACGCGGAGGATCCCGGTGCTGAACAATAATAATGAGGTTGTAGGGATAATCGCCCGCGTTGACATAATGAAATTCCTGTTCTTATAAATATATTATTAAATTAAAATTATGAAGCCATTTGCTTTTAAATTCCTCCTGCTTATTTCCATATCAGTCTTTTTGGGGATTTTCTCTGTTGGCCTCGGAATGAATTCTCACCAGGCGTTATCTATCTCGATATTCTGCGTTTCTATGTTAGGGACATTGTTTTTCTGGAGCTTTCGCCTTAGTTTTGCCTTTCTTGGTACGGCAGTCCTTATGATGACCAAGACAATCGATTTAGAGCACTTAATAAGGTTCTCATCGCTGGAGGTGATATTATTCCTCATTGGGATGATGGTTATTATCGGGCTCTTGAAAAACGAGGGATTTTTTGCCTGGATCGTGCAGTTGATACTGCAGGCAAAGAATTTGACCGCAAAGAAATTCGTAGTAATTGTTGCCGTAGGTTCAGCGCTGCTTGCCTGCGTGGTCGACGAAGTGACTTCCATTATTTTTATTATTGCCGCTATCCTGGAAATTTGCGATTATTTTGAAGTTAATCCTGTGCCGTATCTTATAATCGCCGTATTGGCTACTAACATTGGCAGCGCCGCAACTGTTTTAGGCAACCCCATTGGGATCTTAATTGCTTCTAAGGCCGGGCTTACTTTTGAGGATTTCTTGTTTAAGGCTTTTCCTCTGGCTTTTGTTTGTTTGATCTTTGTTATTTTTATTGTTATTTTCTGGTATAAGAGCCATTTAAAGAAACTGGATATGCATATGCGTGAATTTGGCAATAACGAGATATTGATCAAGCTTATCTCTGTGCCTGCTGATTCTCGCCTTAAAATCAGCCTGGGGATTTTTGCCGTAACGCTTTTTGTGATCTCCATCAGCCACAGATTGGAAGTCCTCTGGGGACTGCCGGTCAATACGGTGCTTTTGGTGATACCTCTTGTTTCCAGCGGCTTAATTATGATGTGGAAGCGAAATAAAGCGCGCGATTACATCGAAAAAGACGTTGAATGGTGGTCGTTGCTGTTTTTTTTACTACTTTTTGCGCAGGCAGGGACACTTAAATATACCGGCGCGACAGATATCCTGGCGCAGAAGATAATTGGCGTCACCGGGAACAATCCCCATTTTTTAACCGGCGCGATTCTCTGGATGAGCGCCATAGGTTCAAGTATTCTGGATAACGTGGTTTTAGTTGCCGCATTTATCCCCATAGTTCAGGGATTCGAGGCCTTGGATATGAATTTAGCACCGTTATGGTGGGCATTGCTTTTTGGGGGTTGCCTGGGAGGCAATATTACTGTGGTAGGTTCAACTGCCAATATTATTGCCTTGGGGATCTTAGAAAAAGAAAAAAAGATGCATGTTACATTCTTTCAATGGTTTTGGTTAGGTTTAGTGGTAGGGGTTTTTACTACTTGCATTGCCTGGATAGTTTTGGTTTTTGTCCCTGGTTATCATTAGATCTCGAGAGTGTAGGAGATATTGACAAATTTATGATTTTGTGGTATAAAATAAAAATTCAGATTTACTTTTAAGGAGGTGCAAAAAATGAAACTGGGCAAGAGGTTAGGAGTGGTTTTTATTTCTTTTCTGCTTCTTTTAAGCACAAGCACAGCTTTTAGCCAAGTATCTACAGATGCCGTTCCCCCGGCTTCCGAGACACAACCGGTTTTTTCTACTCCGGATTCTCAATGGGTTTGGGGGGAAGTTAGCATGGTAGATACCCCCGGCAAGAAGATCGGAGTTAAATATCTGGATTATGAGAATGATGTGGAGAAAGAGATCATTATCGGAGTTAATGATGCGACTACTTACGAGAATTTTGCTTCGATCGCCGAGCTTAAACCAAAAGACACCTTGAGCATCGATTATTCTTCCGGCACGGACGGGTCTAATATCGCCAAGAACATAATTATGGAAAAACCGGAAGAGTCTTTGGATCTTCCCGGCGTCCCTGCCATAGATCCTAAAACCGAAGGCGGTGTTATGGATCCCGCGCCCCCCGCGGATGTTTTAAACCCCGGGATGCTGCCTCCGGGAGAAAACCAGCCGGCAGGTATGGAAGGAAAGATTAACTAACAAGGCAAATAAGATTTGTAAACTAATTTGAGGCAGGAATATTTTCCTGCCTCAAATATTTTCTATGCTAAAAGGCATTAAACTGGTGGTTTTTGACCTGGACGGCACCCTGGTAGATGCCTATCCGGCGATCATTAAGAGTTTTAATTATACCATGCAGCAATTCGGCCTGCCGGATCAATCTGCTTTCAAGATCCGCAGGGCAGTTGGTTTCGGGGACAGAAATTTACTAAAGCCTTTTGTGCAAAGCAAGGATTTATCCAAGGCCTTGATTGTATACCGCAGGCATCATCGTCATTCTTTGGTTAAATGGGCGCATCTATTGCCAGGAGCACATAAGGTGTTGGATAGGTTATACCGGCAAGGGTATAAACTGGCAGTAGCTACCAATCGACCGACGCGTTTTTCTGGGATTATCGTTCGGCACCTTAAAATACGGAAATATTTTGATTTCATGCTTTGTGGAGATAAATTAAAGAATATGAAGCCTGATCCGGAAGTCCTTCATCGTATCATGCATAGGCTCGGTGTTTTACCCCGCCAGACAGTTTTTGTAGGTGATATGACTATCGATGCTCAAACTGCTCAAAATGCACGGGTAAAGTCAGTGGTTGTTCTGGGAGGTTCAAGCAGTATTGTTGAGATCAAGTCGCAACGGCCGTACCGTATGATTAAGAAAATTAGCCATCTTATAAGACTTTTTCCAAAGGATAAGTAGATCAAACGGATGCTTTACGCAAGCGATTACAGTTTATATGCTTACAAAATAAGGATGTTTTTATCCGTTGGGTAATACTCAATTGCAAGTGTATGCCTTGTAATACCTTGGGGGAAATAATCATCGTGGTTTGTGGTAGCTGGTATGCATGGTGGTTAAGTATTTTGCCTTTTACCTTGACCGCGCATTCTTTATATTGTAGAATTAACCTGCCTTGTAGGTAATCTATAGGTCTTTATTAAAAATGAAGAAAATAGCATACGTGTTCATTTTAATATATTCCGCTTTTATGCTAAGTGGTTGTGTCGCTTTCTGGAAACCGTCAAGGTCAAGCGGTTCGGCACTCAAGCATACGCCTGCTTATAGTGGCGCAAAGGCCAGTATTGAAGTAATTGATTTTGAGGTCAAATCAGCAAAGGCGACAAATGAAATAGCCCGGGGTTTGCGTGAAATGTTAATTACGGAGCTTTTAGAGAGCAACCGGTTTTTAATTGTTTCCCGGGCTTCCGGGCAAAAGGCAGATATACTTATTAGTATTACGTTGTCTGAATTTGAGACCCAGGTATCAGGTGGCAGGTCAGGTGTAGGAGGAGGGGGGAGTTCATCCAGCGGATTGTTAGGGGGACTGTTGGGGACATCTTTAAATAAAGCCCATTTAAGCCTGGATATACGTATAGTAAAAGCAACATCATTTGGAGATCTTCTGGCAGCTACGCGCTTGAAAGGGCAGGCAAATGATTCTCAATCGGCAATAGCCTATGATTTTTCCGATGACGTGAACTTGAACAAAGACCTGGCAGTTTATATGCATACCCCAATGGAAAAAGCAATCCGGCTTTGCATTTTTGAGGCCATGCGGTATATTACATATAATATCCCGCAGTATTATTATAAATATGACTAACCCCTGTTAGATCAGGGAGATTCGCGAGGGAGATCATGGGAAAACGTAAACGTAGGGGAAAGCTTAATTGGCGTTCCAAAAAAGCTAATAAAGGCAGAAGGCCTAATTTAGGTTAATTATTTTATATCGCGGCGGTTATAGTATAATTCCGGACAAAACCATATACTGGAAGCTATACTTTGTTAAAAACATTAACCAGTTGCATTTTCTTGTTTTTTTACTATAATTAACTTATGGAAAATTATAAGTTTATTCTTAGTGAGAAGGATATTCCACGCCGTTGGTATAATCTTCCCGGAGATCTGCCTTTTCAATTGCCTCCTCCAGTCAACCCAAAGACTTTTAAGCCTGTAACTGCCGATGACCTGCGGCCGATATTCCCTTTAAGTTTAATTAAACAGGAAATGTCCCAGGAAAAATGGATCGATGTGCCGCAAGAAGTGGTTGATATTTACAGGCTTTGGCGGCCAACGCCTTTAAGGCGGGCAAGGAACCTGGAAAAGGCATTAAAGACCAAGGCAAGGATATATTATAAGGATGAAAGTTCTTCTCCGACAGGCAGCCATAAGACCAATACGGCAATCCCCCAGGCTTATTATAATAAGAAGGCCGGGATAAAACGGATATCTACGGAAACCGGGGCTGGTCAATGGGGTGCGGCATTAAGTTTTGCTTGTAACGTATTCGGGCTCGATTGCCGGGTTTATATGGTTAAGGTGAGTTTTCAGCAAAAGCCTTTCCGTAAGTCTTTGATGCGTGCTTGGGGTTCTGAAGTTGTCGCTTCTCCCTCGGAACTTACAGAAAGCGGTAGACTGATCTTAAAGCGCGATCCGAATTGTATGGGGAGTTTAGGGATCGCTATTTCCGAGGCGGTGGAGGATGCCGCCAAGAATAAATATACCAACTATGCTTTGGGCAGTGTTTTAAACCATGTAATGCTGCATCAGACGGTGATTGGGCTGGAGGTACAAAAACAACTAAGGTTAGCTAAAGAAAAACCGGATTATTTAATTGGTTGTGTAGGCGGAGGCAGTAATTTCGCCGGGTTTGTGTTCCCTTTTGTAAAAGATGTCCTGGGCAATACAGGCTTAAAGATCCTGGCGGTGGAACCATCTGCCTGCCCCAGTTTAACAAGAGGCATGTATAGATATGATTATGGTGATACGGTATCATTGACTCCCTTGATCAAGATGTTCACTCTCGGGCATAATTTTATCCCGGCAGGGATACATGCCGGAGGGTTGCGTTACCATGGATGTTCTCCTATTGTCAGTGCTTTGCAGGAAAAAGGGATTATCAGCGCTGTAGCATATAATCAGCTGGAAGTGTTTAAAGCCGCACTTCTTTTTGCCAGGACAGAGGGGATTATCCCTGCCCCGGAAACCTCGCATGCCATCAAGGCCGCTATTGATATTGCTAAAAAAGTTAAAAAGGAAAGTTGTATAGTTTTTAATCTTAGTGGCCATGGGTTTTTGGATTTGGCCTCTTATGATAAATATATGAACGGTGAACTTAAGAATTACGCCCACCCCTTGGAAGATATCAAACGATCCTTAAAAGACTTGCCTAAGATATAGCCGTAAGAATTGGAGGGAACAGATGACTCCTGCCGATGCCTTGGAGCTGGCTTTAAAAAAAGAAAATGCCTCGATAAGGTTGTATTCTCGATTAGCTAATCAGCACGCCGTAATTAGAGACCTGCTGCTTGATCTGTTGAACGAAGAATACAAGCATAAGAAAATCATTGAGAAAAAGATTGCCGCGATGATGCGTTGAGTTATGAAGAAACGAGTTGCAATTATCGGCGCAGGAGTTGGCGGTTTGGCTGCGGCAATCCGGTTAGGATCATGCGGATTCAAAGTTTCCGTATATGAAAAACTGCCTAATTGCGGCGGGCGCAACAATTTACTGGAAGATCAAGGCTTTAAATTCGATATGGGCCCTTCCTTTGTGCTCATGCCGGATTTCTTCGAGGAACTGTTTCAATCTTGTGGTAAATCCCTTCCGGACTACTTGAATTTCAAAGCTTTAGATCTTCATTATAAGATCTTCTATCCTGACGAAGACTCTTTGGTTGTTTACAATGATCCTATCAAGACTAAAGAAGCTCTGGAGAAAATAGAACCAGGAGCGGCTTTAGCCTATGACAAGTTTATTATTGCAACCGCCCGTATCTATCAAGCTGTGAGGCCTATTCTGTATAAATGCTTTTCTCCAGCCGCTTTATTAAATCCAAATTATTGGTCTTTAGCCGCGAGGATAAAAGCTTTCGAGTCTTATTGGGCCTTAGCACATAAATTCTTTAAGAGCGATAAACTTTGTTATGCTATGACCTTTGAGGCAATGTTTATGGGGGTTTCTCCCCGGCAGGCCCCGGCTTTTTATAGTGTTATCAGTTACGCTGATCATATGCAGAAAATATTTCATCCGATTGGGGGGATGTATGAAATACCGCTTGCTTTGGAAAGATTAGCCAGGGATTTTGGTGTAGAATTTCATTATAATGCTCCGGTAAAACGGGTCAGGCGTCAAAAAGGTTCTATCCGATTAGAGCTTTCAGACAGAACAATTGTTGCCGATATTGCAGTTGCTAATGCGGATTATGCCTATACACAAGATGTTCTTTTGGGACGCAAATTAGTTGATTACAAATATTCATGTTCGGTTTATTTGATCTATCTTGGCCTGAAGAAAAAGATCAGGGGATTAGTTCACCACAACTTATTCTTTTCCAATGATTTAGATAAAAACTTGGATCAGATATTTAAAGATAAAGTAATCCCGATCGAACCATCTTTTTATGCGCATGTGCCGACGGTAACTGATCCTTCTCTGGCATGCCAAGGAAAAGATATAGTTTATATTCTGGTCCCAGTTCCCAACCTGAAAGGGCTTAAGGATGATATCAGTCGGCACGAACAACGTCTTAGAAAAATTGTTTTTGAGAAAATCAGTGCGGTTATTGGAGATAACCTTGAAGATTTGATTGAAGTTGAGCATCGGTTTTATCCGCAGGATTTCATTGATCGTTATAATATTAAATATGGAGCTACTTTTGGTTTAGCTCATAATTTGATGCAAAGCGCTTTCTTTAGGCCGGTCAATTATGACCATTCGATAAAAGGAATGTATTTCGTAGGGGCCAGTACTCAACCCGGGGGAGGGTTGCCGGTGGTAATTGCAAGTTCGAGGATAGTTGCGGATATGATTTCTCAGGTTAAGTGATCGACCGGATATACTTAATGATTTCTTTTGTAGTTGTATCAGGAGTTGATGCACCGGAAGTTATTCCTACCGTTTTCGCCTTTTTCAGCCACCGTAGCTTGATCTCATCCTTGGATTGCACCCAATAGGTCTTTTTATTCAGGGAACGGGAAATTTCATATAATCTTTTGCTGTTCGCGGAGTTCTTTGAACCGATGACTATGATTACGTCATTCTTTAGCGGTAAGGTTTTGATTTCTTCTTGTTTTATCCTTGTCGGCAGACAGATAGTATTGAAGAACTTCAATTCCTTGATCCGTGCCTCGAGGTTTTTCACGATCTTTAAGGCCTTCTCAAGTTGTTGGGTTGATTGCACGACTACACAGGCCCTTTGCCAGCCGTGTTTGGGATTCTTGGGGATATCATTCTGTGTGTCGATCTTCATGGCCTTTGTTTTTAGCTGTCCGGCGATCCCTTGCACCTCGTCGTGTTCTTTGTCCCCGATAATAATAATCTGATACCCTTCTTTTTCCATCTCGCTTACGATACGGTGGATCTCTTTTACCATTGGACAGGTGGCATCAACGATTTTGTATCCTAATCTGGCGGCTCTTTCTAATGTGCGTTTAGCTGCTCCATGCGCACGGATTAAAAGCGTCTTGTTACTTCCTTTCCTAAGCATTTTTACTTTTTTGATCCCGGATTTTTCTATTTCTTTGACTACATCCTCATTGTGTACGATATCCCCCAGCATCTCTATATTCTGCCCGGTTTTTGACAATTCGAGCGCTATTTTTAAAGCCCTTTTTACCCCGGAACAAAATCCTGCGGAGGATGCCAAGTTAATTTTCATTTATCTTCCCTTTCTAAGTATTTTAAACGATTTAATAATCTTTTCCGATATATTTACATGTGCACGTTTTGTGAAGACATCATAGCCATTTCTTTCTATGGCTGCCAAGATCCCGGCATAGATTTCCTTCATGCACAAAATTACAAGACGGGATCGCCTATCCGGGATTAATTTGATCCCGGCATTAGCTGCCGCGTAGAAATCCCTGGCTCTTTTTATTTGGAATAGAAGTAATGATTTCATCTTTTGGTTTACTTTTCCGGATGCTATATCATTTTCTGTGACCCCGAATCGTGTCAATTCATCCTGCGGCAGGTAAACTCTTTTTCTATCGAAATCCTCTTTTATATCCCGAATGATGTTAGTAAGCTGCATTGCAATCCCCAGATTTATGGCATATTTTTCTGCCGCCAAGTTATATCCCAGGATTCTAAGCATCATTAGCCCTACTACACCGGCGACTTTATAACAGTAGAGTTTTAGTTCAGTAAAATCGGCGTAGCGGTCCTTATTTATATCGCAATACATACCCTCCAGCAGTTGGTCAAAATATTCTTTAGGCAGGTTGTATTTATTTATAGTCTCCCGAAAAGCCAGTAATAAATTATCATCCAGGGGGTGGCCCGTATAGACCTTTTCAATATCAACTTTGATCCGGTTGATTTTATTTGCGTTCCAACTGTTTGGTTCGTCTACTGCTTCATCGCTTACCCGGCAGATGGCATAGATTGAGTAAGCAGCGTATCTTTTATCCTTAGGCAGAAAAAAAGAAGAGAAGTAAAAGGTTTTAGCGTATTTTCTGGTAATGCCTTTTGCCTGTTTAAAGCCCGCAGAAAGCACCAGTTTATTTCTATCTTTCATATTCATATTTTACCGCTAACCCGGGTTAAATCCAAACATTATTGTTCCTATTGCAGGTGACCAGGATCGAAGAAAACGCTTTTTTATTTGCTCAAGGGATGTTATCATATAACGAAACGATCGTTTTTAGTGTTATTTCCTTAACATGCCCAACGCATTTATGCGACAATTAGATTATTGGCTTGGTATCCCGTTTTGTTTCTTTATCACGGGTTTACGTTATTTATTTTGTTTATTAAATTTCCACCGCAAAGTCACCGGCGGTAGTTTTAATAAAGTGCTCTTTATCAAATTATCTGAAATGGGGAGTATTATTTTGACTTACCCGCTTATTTATCGGGTGCAAAATGCCTATCCTGGGGCAAGGATATTTTTTTTGACTTTTCGAAAGAATCAGGAAGTTTTTAGCGCTCTTAATCTTAGCCCGGCCATAGAAGTGTTGACTATCAGAGAAGACAGCTTGGGCGTGTTCGTTCTTGATCTTTTGCGGGTTATCCGTAGATTACGCAGGGAGAGGATAGATATTGCCTTGGATCTTGAATTATTCTCCAGATTCACCGCCATTCTTGCGTATCTAAGCGGTGCAGTAAAAAGAGTGGGTTTCTGGCGTTATTGTAGCGAAGGCTTATATAGAGGGGATCTATTGACCCATAAAGTACAATATAATCCTTTATTGCATATCAGTAAATCGTTTATCTCGTTCTGGGATGCTGTCAAAGAAGAAGATAAATCTTCCCCTGAATTTAATCGTAAGATCGAAGATGAGGAGTTGGTTTTGCCGCAGTATTATCCTCCGGAAGAGATAAAAAAAAAGATGCAGGAGATGTTGTTATCTGCGGGATTTAGCTCTGGGTCCAGGCTTGTCTTAATGAATCCCGGGGAGGAAAATATCCCTCTTCGGGTCTGGCCTTTAAATAACTTTATTTCGTTGGCAGAGAATATTTTGCTTGATAAACATAACTATTTGGTGCTTGTGGGTATGCAGGGTTCTTTGTCCAAGGCAAATCAGATACAGTGCCGTTTGAATGATGCCCGGTGCATTAATCTGGTTAACGCCACGAAATTAGAAGAAGTGTTGGCCCTTTTAACCATGGCGCATGCGTTTATCTCTAATGATTGCGGGCTTGCCCATTTGGCTGCATTAACGCGGGTAAAGGAATTTATTATTTTCGGCCCGGAAAGTCCACAGGTGTACGCGCCTTTATCCGGGAATACCAGGATCTTCTATTCAGGAATTCCCTGTGCACCGTGTTTTTCGGCATTCAATCACCGGGAATCGGCCTGCCGGGATAATAAATGCTTGAAGTTTATTAAACCAGAAGATGTATATTCACAACTTCAAACCGTTTGTTTCCGAACTGCAGGATAAGGATAAAATGAAAACTCTTAAAAAAGTGGTTTTGGTGCGTCCCCCCAGGTATTTATGGCCGTTTATCAATGAATCCGATAACTTTCTTTTGCCTTTAGGATTACCTTCTATTGCGGCAGCTATCAGAGAAAAAGTCCCCGGGGTCGAAGTTAAGATTATCGACTGTCCTCCTCTGAAGATCGGTTGGAGTAGTTTGAAGGGAATCCTCCAAAAAGAGAATCCGGATATTGTCGGAGCCGGAGAAGAGGCACTTTATCATCATGAGGCGGTTAAGTTATTTGAGCTGGCAAAAGAGTTGAATCCCAAAGTGATTACCATGGCTGGAGGGCATTTCTTCTCCTGGATGACGGATTACAGTTTTGCCCAATACCCAATCGATATTATTGTAAGATTTGAGGGAGACCAGACAGTTGTAGATTTAATCCGGGCTTTAATTGATAATACAGACCTTTTAAACGTCCAAGGCATCGCATATAAAAACGGCGGCAAGATCATTAAGACCGCGATAAGGCCTTTAATAAAAGACCTCGATTCTTTACCGATGCCAGCTTATGATCTTATGCCAATGGGTAAATACGCGCCTTTTGGCTACCTTTGGCCGCAGAGCGCTACCATAGAGCATTCACGTGGTTGTATTGATCGGTGTAATTTTTGTTCTCTCTGGACTTTTTGGGGCAGGCAGACCGATACAAATATCGAGAAAGGCCGATTGGAGGTTAACCCGGAGTATCGGACAAAGAGTGTTGAAAGAACGCTTGAAGAGGTGGATATCCTTTATAATAAGTATAATCGCAGGTATCTTATTTGGGCTGATCCTACTTTTAATGTGGATAGTAAATGGACGGAAGATTTCTGCGAAAAGCTCATTAAGCGCAATTATAAAGACCTGTTTTGGTGGGCTTTTCTGCGGGCTGATTTTGTGCTAAGGGATGAACGGCTTGGGGTTTTAGGAAAAATGGTCAAAGCCGGTTTAGTGCATCCATTGATCGGGGTGGAGCGTGGCTGCACAGAAGATCTGCGAAAGATCAAGAAATCAGTTTACACTCGGGAAATGGTAAAAGAAGTTTTTATGATCTTTAAGAAAAAATATCCGCATGTGTTCAGGCAGGGGACATTCGTGACCTGTTTGCCGTTTGATACCCGAAAGTCCATGTTGAGCCTGGTTGACTATGCCAGAGAGATCGATATCGATTATCCTGCCTTCCATCCTGTAGCACCCGTACCCGGGACTTATTTATATCAAGAGGCAAAGGAAAAAGGCTTGCTGGAGGAAACCGATTTTAAGAATTATGATTGGGCTACTCCTACCATGCGTTCTACCTCTGGTATTTCGCGCGACGAATTTGCTAAATTGAATATGGAGTTAAATAAACGTTATGTTCTTTACCGTCCTCATTGGCTGGTTCGGGGATTATTTTCTCCCCACAAACATAAACGCAATTTATATTGGTGGTTTTTTGTAAATACCGCAAGGATGATGTTTGTCGAGATAACCGATACGCTCTTCAGGCGGAAGAAATTTGAAGGGGTAACGGCCTTCATGCATATGAAAAAACCTCAATGGTACGATTCGTGATGCGCTTACACTGCGATTAACCCGCAAGATGAAATTATGCCGTTTTTGCTGCCAGGCAGCCAGGATCTTTTTCCCTTTCTTTATCGGAGTCTTGGTCATATCCTGCCTTTTTCTTATCCTTGAATATTCCAGCAGGACAAGGCTGTCATTATTGCAAATAATCATTTTCCCAGCGCTTCTTATCTGCTTTGAATTCCTGATGAGCAAATACTATGACAAAAAGCAATCCGGAGTCCTTAAATTCTATTTGCAAGTCTTAGTTAAAGCGGTAATATTAGTCTTTCTTTTTTTTCTTGTCATAAATATCCCGCGCAGTGAGGAAGCAACCATTTTATTCCCCAAATATTCAGGGTTGATCCAGGGGGCAGAATATGCCTTGAGTACCCTATCGGCATACCTTAAACCATTTTTTTGGGTGCATTATAAGCTATCCTTATCAATGATATGTTTGTACATTTTGTTTTATTCGTTTTTTGTGGTGAGAAAAAAGATCTTGCGCTTTACGATCACGGTTTTACTGCCGCTATCTATTGCCGTTTTGGTTGTTTTTGGCTATTATGCGGCGGGAGAAAATGAGTTTTCTCTCAAGAAGATTTACGCGCAGAAAGAGGTAGAAGTAGTTTTTCCTTTAACCCAGATAAAAGATTGGGCAAGGGAAAATGATCTTATAAAACAGGGGTGGGGGTGGAAATTATTCGGATTCTGGCCCAGGCCGCGAGATCTGGTTGTTTCGGGAAATTCTGCCTATGTTTCGTATGCTTCCGATATCCAGCAAATCACTAATCCACCTTCTTTTTTAAGGGTAGATTTGCTGACGCGAGAGATCAAAGCAATTCCTGTATCGGGGGTGAGGGCATTTAGGATCGATAATCAAAATAGCCGGATATTCATTGGGATATGGCTTCCGGCCAAGATCCAGGTTGTGGATAAAGACAGCCTCAAACAGTTATTTGCAATTGAATTTAACCGGTTATTTAAGAATGAGGAAGAATTAATAACCTTCTATTTCGACGGGAATGACATCCTGATTTTTTTCTTTAATCGTTCAAAAAAAATAGTTAAATACAGCATTTCAAATGATAATATCCTTGGCATTATCGATTTAAAAAGTGAATCTTCCGGAAATGTCGGGGATATCTGGAAGGCGCAATATATCCCCGCTACCGGCAAGCTTTATTTTTTGCTGTTTCCTGCAAAAGACTCGCTTTTTGAACTGGATCCGCAGCGGTTTATGATCACTAAAAAAGTCCGTCTTCCATCACAGGGAGCTTCTTTTGCCTACGATGGCTTTCATAACAGCCTTTTGATATCGGCAGTAAGCGATACAAGGCTTTGGGAACTCTCGCTGCCCGATTTAGGGATAATTAATACCTATGCGGCCCCTATTGGAGCGAGACAGGTTTATGCCTTGAATAACCAAAAGGTCGTGTTCTTCAGTTATAATGACGGGTATTGTTATATCTTATCAAGGGCTTCCCGTAAGTTGGAAAGATCGTATTATATCGGACAGTCTCCCGAAGCGATCTGTGCGGATAACGGGTATTTTTATATTTCAAGTTATGCCGGGATCGTGCGTATAAGGCAAGATGATTTTTAACGCATTCGGATGAATTTCCAGATCAGGAATTCAGGCATTAAGCGGAAGAATTTCTTATTAAGCCTGAAGAGGGCGATATATCTATAGACAGCAAAGAATAACCACAATATATGATAGCGCCTGAAGAATTTGCTCCAATATGTCATTGTGGTGAAAATCGACAAGAAATGTATCCTTTCCAATCTATCCTGTATTTTTCTCCCATGTATCGGAGAAGTTATCCATCCCTGGATATTTCCCCACTCCTGGAGATTGTCAGGGGCTTTAAATCCCAATTCAATTGCCTGGCGATAGAATTCTGTCCCGGGGTAAGGGGTGTAAATATAAAACATCGAATTTGAGGCGTGGGGATTTTGCCTGTTCAAGGTTAGTGCCATGTCTATGGTTTGCTTTGTGTCTTCGTATGTTTCATTAGGGAAGCCGATCATAAAATTATACCGCATAGGGATAGCGAAATTCATAAAAGACGCATTGAGTTTTGGCAGATCTGCAACATTAAATCCTTTTTTTATCAGATTGATCAGGTGTTGAGACCCGCTTTCTACGCCGATCGCCTCGAATTCCCTGAATCCGCTTTCTTTTAAAAGATTGATAAAATCTTCTTTCATCTGCATCAGTTCGGCGACGCGTACTCCCTGGGTATGCCAGGAAATACCGAGTTTTTCTTTGATGATAAGCTCGCAAATCCGCCTGGCGCGCTCCAGATCAGTGAAGAAATCCAAATCAATGAATAAAAAACTTTTTATGCCGTAATTTTCATAGAGATAGCGTATATGTGCTACTACCCGTTCAGGAAGATAGGGTACCCATCTGTTATGCAGAGGCACATTTGAACAGAATGAACAGGTGTGGTTACAGCCGCGTGAACTTTCGATATAGATAGTAGGTTTGCCGTTGTAATCGAACAGGTATTTTCTGATTTCTACTAACTTGTAATTTGGAAGATCCCAGCTGTTGATCTCTTTTGCATCTGGATGTTTTTTGGGGTTGATTATTATCCGGTTTTCTTCTTTGAACCCGAGACCGGGGATCCCCCGCGGGTTGAAGCCGGTATTTTTACTCCGTTGGATGATCAATTCTTTTAATGGTAATTCTCCCGGGCCGGTAATGATATAATCCACCAAAGGGCAAGCGAGTGTCTGTTCCGGTAATATCGATGGATGTATGCCGCCTAAAAGTATTTTCAGGCTATGGTTAATGGCTTTTGCTTTTTTAACAAACGAAAGCATATTTTTGATCGAGGCTCCGGTAAGGACCGAGAAGGCAAGAAGAAGCCCGGGCTGTTTAAGATGCACAAGGATATCTTTTTCATCTTCTATCCTGGCGTCGAATAATTTGATTTTGTATTCTTTAGGGATTTGTCTTGCGGCAGAAATCAAAGATAAAGGCAATGTGGGTGAAGACACGGCTTTTTCCCAGCTGCCGGAAGACTGTTGAACCAATAAGGCGCTAAGCATGATTTTAAAATGATTTTAGATTTAGCTGCAAAAGTGCTATAAACGCGTACGGCAAAGTGGTTAATTCCTTCTTAGCTGTTTCCAGATTAAGAACTCCGGCATGAAGGGAAAAAACCCTTTTTTTAATCTAAATACGGCGATTTTACTATATATAAGAAAAACGGGCTTGAGCAGTTTGAAACGTTTAAGATATTTTTGCCAATAGACTGCTGTGGTGAACAACGATAGAAAATGGATCTTTTCGAGCTTGCTCCTTGGCCCTCGGTTGCGCTGCCACGAAGTTATCCAGCCCCTGACATCTCCCCATTCTTCCAGTGTTGAGGGTGGGTTAAACCCCAAATTAACCGCTTGATCAAAGAATTTTGTCCCGGGATAGGGGGTGTAAATATAGAAGCTGGAGTTGGCCGCATAAGGATTATCTGAATTTAGTTTCAGGGCTAAAGATATAGTTTCCTGGAGATCTTTGTATTGTTCGTAAGGTGTACCTATGATGAAGGTGTATTTTAGGGCAATTCTGTAACGGGAAAGGTTCTTATTTAATGAAATAAGTTCCTCCATATTATACCCCTTATTCATTGTTTTTAAGATCCTTTTTGAACCGCTTTCGACTCCTATAGCGCAGAATTCGACAAATCCGCTTTCTTTAAGTAATCTCATGAATTTATCATCGATCTTTAGTAATTCGTTAACATGAATCCCTTGAGAGACCCAGGAGATCCCGATTTTCTTTTGTATCAATTGCAGGCAAATTTGTCTTGCCCTTTCTAAATCGGTGAAGAAATCCCAATCGATAAAAATGAAGCTTTTAACGCCATAAGTATAGTAAAGGTGTTCAATGTGCTTAATTACGAAATCAGCGGAATACGGAACCCAATTTTGCCGTAGCGCGGAATTTACACAAAATGCACATCTTTGATTACAGCCGCGCGAGCTTTCTATTTGGATGCTTGGTTTTCCGTCATAATCAATCAGGTATTGCTTGATATCTACGAGATCGTACGAGGGAAGACCGAAGGAATCGATTTTTTCTGGAGTCAACTTCGACGGCTGGTTAATGAATAATTTACCGCTGTCTTTATATCCAAGGCCTTCGATGTTGTCCGGATTGCTTATCCTTGGCCCGCTCCTGTGTATTAAAAACTCTTTTAAAGCAGTTTCTCCAGGTCCGGTAACGATGTAATCAACCAGTGGAGAAGCTAAGGTTTGTTCCGGCTGAATAGTTGGATGAATCCCCCCTAAGATTATTTGGGCGGAAGGGTTGATCTCTTTTATAAATCGGATTATTCCCAGAGCATTTTTGATCGATTGTCCGGTCAGAACAGATAAGCCGATCAGGATATTCTTTTGTCGGATATAGGGCAAGAGCGCTTTTTTGCCATGGATCCTGACATCTATCAGTTTAATGTTAAAATCCTTAGGGATTTGCCTTGTCGCAGAGATAAGCGAGAGCGGCAAAATGTGATTTTTGATTGGACGTTCCCAGCTGCCGGCGGATTGTTGAACTAAAAGGATGTCGATCATTTTAATGATATTCTCAATGGATCAAACCGAAAGATTAACTTTTAAGCGGTTAGATACTATTATATAATAAAGATGTTTTAATGACAGGGATTTATTGTATAACGAGGTTAGCTGCCTGTAAAATGAGAATAGCTTTAGTGCAAAGATCATGGTTTGAGAACATCGGGGTTATGTCCCTTTCGGCAGTTTTAAAGGCAAGGGGTTATGAGGTAGATGTTTTTATTGGTGTGGCCGAAAATCATATTTTGCGGAAGATAGTCCAGATGAAACCCGGGTTGGTTGGTTTCTCTTGTTCATCTGGCGAGCATCTTTGGGCACTCAAGACCGCTAAAGAGTTGAAAGCGCTGGCTAATGTTTTTGTGTTGTTTGGTGGCAGCCACCCCACATTCGCTCCAGATATCATTGATTTGCCGGGCATTGATGCTGTTTGCCGGGGGGAAGGCGAAACCCCTCTCATTGAACTCGCAGATTCTTTAAATGCCGGCAAGGTAAATCCACATATAAAAAGTCTTTATGTTAAGTTATCGGATAAAATAATACGAAATGATATGGGCCCTTTGATCCCCTGCCTGGATCATTTGCCTATTCCAGACCGGTCTATTTATGATAAGTATAAAGATTTCCAAAGGCAGGGCGTAAAGCATTTTATGGCTTCTCGCGGATGTTTGTTCAATTGCAATTATTGTTATAACCATGTTTTAAAGGATCTTTATAAGGGTGAGAGGAATCCGCTTAGATTCAGAAGCCCCGGGCATATAATCAAGGAGATAAAACAGGTAAAAACCAGGTACCCTTTAAGAACTGTGGTTTTTGATGATGATATTTTTATATATGATAAGGCATGGCTTGAGGGTTTTCTTTTCGAGTACAATAAGCACATCAGGATCCCCTTTATCTGTAATGTCCATGCTTCATTAGTTGATGAAGATGTGTCAAGAATGCTCAAAACTGGCGGTTGTTTCCGTGTTTCAATGGGGGTTGAAACGGGAGATGAAAACTCCCGGATAAATCTTCTCAATAAGAATATTACCGACCAGCAAATCTTATATGCCGCAGAGTGTTTGCATCGGCACGGTATCAAGATCTTGACGAATAATATGCTTGGATTGCCCGGGGAGACCTTGTCTGGGGCGCTTAAAACCGTCGCAATCAATATCCGTATTAAACCGGATTATCCCTGGTGTTCAATATTACAGCCCTATCCGGGCACAAAGATCGAAGAGGTCTCCATTAAGAATGGCTTTTTGCATCCCACAGATAAAGGCTGTTTTTCACCTACATTCTTTAGGCGCAGCAATTTTTCCTATAAAGATATAGATAAAATAATAAGGCTGCAGAAACTTTTTTATCTGGCAGTAAGATTCCCGGCATTATTGGCGCTGGTGAAACTGCTTATCCGATTACCTCTGGATTTATTATACCATATGGTTTTTGCCGTTACTTTCGCGTATCGTTATAAAAAGGCCAATCGATTAACATATTTTGAATGTATTAAATTCGGCCTGCGCAACCTGACACTTTATTAATACCGCTTCGTTTTAAGCCGGGCACAATTAAATATCGCAAAAGGTGTTTTATGGTATAATGTTGACGTGATTTTTATCCATAAACGATAAAGATAAAGGGGAATATGAAGTTATCCGTGCCTACTAATTGGCAGACCGATTTGTTGGAAAATCTCGATGTTCGGAACATAGATCAGATCTATGGCAAACTACACGCCGATTTTTTTGGGGGGGGAAGGGCTTCTGCCCTTGGCCCTGTCATACAAAGAAAGAAGGCGGCAGAGCATATTCGTTCAATACATAAAAAAGGTATTGCTTTTAATTATCTGCTTAATTCATCCTGTCTTGGCAACCGGGAATGGAATCATCGAGGCCAGAAAAACATCCAAAAATTGCTTGATTGGTTGTTGGTTTTAGGTGTTGAATCCGTAACAGTGTCTTTACCGTATCTTTTGCAGGTTGTGAAGAAATGTTACCCCTCCTTAAAGGTTCATGTCTCTGTAATGGCCGCTGTAAATAACCCTATAAGCGCAAGATATTGGCAGGATATGGGTGCGGACCAGATAACACTTTCTTTTACAGAAATCAACCGTGACTTCGAAGTTTTGCGTAAGATCAGGAAGGCGGTTTCTTGCCGGCTGCAGCTTATTGCAAACCTGCCATGCCTTTATGGCTGCCCATACCATTTATACCATGCTGGATTAACCAGCCATGCCTCTCAAGTAAATGATCCTAACGGCGGGTTTGTCATTGATTACTGCTCTCTTTCCTGCAGGCATGTGCGGCTCCAGGAGCCTTACCGGTTGATTTCTTCCGGCTGGATCCGCCCGGAGGATCTTCATTATTATGAGGAGATAGGCATAGATCGTATAAAACTCGTAGATAGGATCATGAAAACCGAATTTATCCTTAGTATCGTTCAAGCATACACCGAAAATAAATATGAAGGGAACCTGCTTGATCTATTTACATTGGATAAGAATAAATGTTTATTATTCGCCAAACCCTATCTGTTTCATAAATTGAAATATTTCTTCCATCCTTTTAAAGCGGATATTTTTAAGATGCAGAAACTGCAAAAGTTGCTTGATTGTAACGGTTTTTTTCTGGACAATCAAAAGCTTGAGGGATTTCTCGATTTTTTTGTTTCCGGTAAGTGTAGGCATGATTGCGACGGTTGTTCTTATTGCAAGGATGTTGCTGCTTCGGCGTTACGCCTGCCGAAAGAAGATGCCTATCGGCAGAAATTGGATTTGTCGGTCCGCCTTTTGGATGATATTGTTTCGGGAAGAGCATTTTACGTCCGTGGGAGAAAGTAATAATTATTAAAAACAAATGAAACTAACTGTACCTACAAATTGGCAGGAAGATTTAGTCCTTAAGATAAAAAAACCGTCCGTGGACACGGTATACGGTAAACTGGATAAGGATTTTGTTGGAGGAGGAAGAGCAACTTGTGTTATCCGCGGGGTATCCAGGAATTATGCCAAAGCGCACATCGGGCAGATCCAAAAGCAAGGATGGAAGTTCTTCTATCTTTTAAATGCCTCCTGTTTGGGAAACAGAGAATGGAGCATAAAAGGCCAAAAAAAGCTCCATAAGCTGCTTGATTGGCTTTTAGAAGTAAGAGTGGATGGACTGGTGGTGACCAGCCCTTACCTTTTTCAGTTGATCAAATTGAAATACCCGCAGTTTGAACTTTCGGTTTCCTGTTTTGCGAATGTAAATTCGGTAGCCAAGGCAAAATTCTGGCAGGATTTGGGCGCGTCTGTTATTACACTGTCATTGGGTGAAGTCAACCGTGATTTTAAACTTCTTGCGAAGATAAGAAAAGGAGTAGAATGCGGGCTTCAGCTTATTGTAAACGAGGATTGTCTGCAGCATTGCCCAAGGTATTTTTACCATAATAATACCAGTTCGCACGGGTCTCAAGATATAACCCGGCCAGGGGAGTATCTTTTTGATTATTGCCGTATTATGTGCAGATATGCGATGCTTAAAGACCCTGCCAATTTAATACGTACGGCATGGATTAGGCCGGAGGATTTAAAGGTTTACGAGGGAATAGGTATAGACAGATTCAAGATAGTTGATAGAACGATGCATTCAGATGCATTAAGTTTAATAACAGAAGCATATTCCTCCAGAAGTTACGAAGGTAATCTTTATGATTTGTTTGCCAATCCATCAAAAAGCCTTTGGGTGAAAAACCCGAACTTCATCCATAAACTCAAGTATTTCTTTCATCCATTAAAGATCAATATTTTCAAGCTTATCGAAATGAGTAAGCTAGTCAGGGATATCCATATAAATATAGATAACAGAAAGTTAGATGGATTCATTAATTATTTTATTGAAGAGCAATGCCGGGATAAGTCTTGTGATGAATGTGGCTATTGCCGAAAAATAGCCGCTAAAGCGATAAATATCGACGAAAATGTCAGGCGGAAATTGATCGCTGAATACGAATTCTTTATAAACGAGATTAACAGCGGAGAGATATTCAAGTATTAATAAAAGAAAGGCTGACCTTATGAAAGTGCTGTTGATTAACCCCAACACCGGATCAGTTGAGAAGAGCGTTAAGTTGCGTGTTTTTTTTGCCCCGATCCTTCCTACCGGGATAGGTACTATCGCCGCGGTATTGGAAAATGCGGGGATCCAGGTCAGGGTAATGGACCAATTCGCTACCCGGATGAGCGATGATAAATTGTTAGCGCAGATCAAGGAATATGATGCGGATATCATCGGGATCTCCTGTTTGACGCCTGTAATGAAGAAGGTGAGGATGCTTATCCCCGAGATACGCCGATTCAGCAAGGCAAAGATTGTTTTGGGGGGGATGCATCCAACGATTTTTGCAAAAGAGCTTTTAGAGGAAAAGATTGCTGATGTGGTAGTTCGCGGCGAAGGCGAAATTACCATGCTTGAGTTAGTCAATGCCTTAAAAGAAGGCAGGGGGTTTGATGGTATCGACGGGGTAAGTTTTCTAAAAAACGGCAAAGTCGTAACTAACCCGGACAGGAAGCCCGTTGAAGATCTGGATACCCTGCCGTATCCTGCCTGGCATCTTTTTGATCTGGACAATTACAATGAAGTCCCTTTGGCGATAATATACGGAGAACGCGCTTTGCCTCTTTTGGGTTCTCGGGGATGCCCTTTTAAGTGTATGTTTTGTGCCCAGGATAAAGTTTACCCGACGCCCAGGTATAGGAACTTGGATAAGATCCTGGATGAGATCGAATTCATGTATTCTAAATATGGCGTAAAGAAATTTGGTTTTATGGATGCGAATTTCCCTTTTTCAGTAGAGTCAGGAATAGAATTTTGTGACAAATTGATAAAAAGAGGGTTGCATAAACGCATTAAATGGATAACCGAGACCCGGGTGGATTTAGTTAATGAAGAGGTCCTCCGGCGTATGAAAGAGGCCGGCGTACACCTTATTATGTTCGGGTTTGAGACTGGAGACCAGAATATGCTTGATTCGGTGAATAAGCGTACCACGGTTAATCAGGCGCGAGAGGTCATGAGAGTGGTAAAGGAGCTGAAAATATATACATTAGGATTGTTCATGCTTGGCCTACCCGGAGAGACGAGAAAAGGATGCCTTAATACCATCAGGCTTGCAAAGGAACTGGATTGTGATATCGCCAAATTTAATCTGGCGATACCTTATCCCGGATCTAAATTTTTCGATGAATTTTACAGGAATAAAGGCGAGATCGTAGACCCGGAGAAATTCACCGGCTGGTATGATTGGGCAGATGATTCCAAGGAACTTGTTTATGTCCCTCCCGGGATGACAAGCAGGGAGCTTATGGGGCTGCAAAGAAAAGCCATGTTTGACTTTTATGTCCGGCCAAAGATAATCTTCCAGTATGTATTTGGGAAAAAGACCAGCATAGGGAAGCTTTTTTACGGAGGGTATATTTTGGTTGCCATGTATATTGAATACCTGTTGAATAAGCCCGTGGAGTTAGCGAAAAAGCTTTTAAAAGCAACTGCTGCTAATTAGCCAGGTAGTGATGTCTGATAACCATAAGATAGATGCTGGATTGATAGGTGTAATATTGCTATCGATTCTTTACGCTTCCGCCTTTGGTTTTATCAATGCGGCTAAGTTTAACATTTTTTCATCTACAACCTTCGGCTGGCAATTCATACATATCTATCCAAAGATAGCCTATGGGCGGAGTCCGTTCGAGTTGTTTATCCTTCCGGAATACGCGTTTATTTTTTTCATCCTTACCCCGATCAATTTTATTTTTGCCCATATTTACGGTTTGATCTTAAAGCCGCAGGCTTTGCTTTGGTTTCAAAGTTCTTTTATGTCTATAGGAGCGGTTTTTGTTTATTTACTTTCCAGAGGGATCGTCAAGAGTCGTATTCTCTCATTTGCGCTATCGGTAGCGTATCTTTTGCATCCGGTTGTCACAACGGGTTCTTTATTGGGGTACATGCCTCTGGCGATAGGGTTATTATTTCTTCTGGGGATGTTTTTATCCCTGGAAAAGGGGAGTATATTCTGGTTTTCTATTTTTCTTGTTCTATCGAATGCGGCAAAGATAGACGTTGTTGTGATTAACCTTTTGTTTAGCCTGGTACTGTATTTTCTTAGAGGCCAAAAGAAATTCGCCAGGGTGGCATTTTTCATCTGTGCATCTTGGCTGATAATTATTGCAGTTTTGGTCCTATTGTATCTGTCGATAGCAAAAAAGGATTTTCCTTTCGGGTTATTGCATTTGGGGCAGTATAACGACAATTTTCTTTTAGTGCTGAATAGTATTAAAGCGGATCCTTTGGCAGTGTTAAGGAATATTTTTAATCCGTTTAATATGCTGCCATCTGTTTTCTTCGGGTTTCCGTTTATTTTTGCCTTTTTGTCTCCACTCCGGCTTATCCCTTTGATCCCGGAAACCCTGTTTTTGCTCTTAAGGAACCATCATTCGACCGGGCATTTCATGCTGCTTGCGTTTACAATTTATGCTGGTTTGTTCGGGATCAAGAAATTCCTGGATTTTCTTACAGGTATCATCCCAAGAAGAAACGCGGTTACTGCGGAAGTGCGGTATGCATTATTGGCAAACCTGTTTGCGGTTATAGTGTTGGTCAAGGTTTGTTTCTTGCATTATCTATGCCTGCCGAAAAGCACTTTTGCCGGCGGGGACCTTGAGATCCCCTTTAATCGCGACTTTAGTCTGGGGTCATTAGTCGAGACACAGCATGTTTCGATAGGTAAGGAGATGTTGAAGAAAATCCCTCCCGGGGCCGCTTGTTTAACCATGCAATCATTAGCTCCACATTTGTCCCAGTGCGGATCCCTTGGTGATCTGTCTAATTGGCTGATAAAGGATGATGTTTCCTGGGAGTATATTTTCCTGGATCTTTCCCGGGATGATTTTTATCCGGTCAGCCGTGCGGAATTTATCCCCAGGTTAAAGGGCCTCATGAATAATTCCGGATATACCACACTGGATTTTAAAGATAGCTGGATCATACTTCAAAAATGCGTTGGAACTGTCAATAATGAAAGAGTGCTGCAATATCTTGAGAGGATATATCCATAGTCCGGAATATCCGTAAAGATCGCTTAGGCACTAAATCTTATGTCTCAAAATTCATGCCCCAAAGATATTGTTGCAGGATGTAATAATCTTAGATTGTTGGGTTGTTCAATTTTTTATCCGTTTACGGCAATACATTATGGGCTGCAATTCTTAACGCGCGATATCCGCGCAGAAAAGGTTTTTTTAAAACAGTCCATACAATGGTATGGTCAGGAAGAAGTACGGGTCTTGGATTTTGGCTGTGGAGAAGGTTTTGCATATGATGCATTTAAGGGGGATTCTCGTGTGCGCTATGTCGGAGTGGATAAGGATATTATTCCTTTAAAATTCGCAAAAAGTAAGACCAGCGGATTTTGTTGCGTAAGTGGAAACCACAATTTATGTTTTAAGCCGGATTCCTTTGACGCTATCCTTGCTATCAATGTTTTTCACCATATGCCCGAAAAAAAGAGGCTGTTTTTGTTATCCGAGGCGGCTTTACTGCTTAAGGATAAGGGGTTGTTCGTTGTTATTGAATTGGACCCGGGATCCAAGCAGGGCAGTATCATTTTGAAAACAGTGGTTTTTCTTGAGGAGATCATAAAAAAGATCCAATATTGCCGTAGTGAATTCTGGGGATCATTTAAGAATCACGGCTTTGAACTTGTTCAAAAGCATGAATTCAACCAGGGCTTTACAGGATATGTATTTATAAAATGCCAAAAAGGATCCAGCTGATCAATCCCAATTACAGTTATTTCCCCGGCCTGCTAAAAGGCGCCGTCAACTATAAGAGCGAGCCTTTGGGTGTGGCTTATTTGGCTTCATCAATAATAAAGAACTTCCCGGGATCGGCAGTTGATATTTGTGATGCTGCCGGATTGAATATGTCTCATCAACAGGTATTAGGTCGGGTAATTAAGTTTGCCCCAGAGATAGTCGGGATCACTCTTTCTACGATTACGGCCGGATCCGCAAGAAAAACGGCTCAAGCTATCCGGGAATCGCTTCCTGATACGCTTATTGTTTTTGGCGGGCCGCATGTTTCTGCTTTGCCGTTTGAAAACCTTGATGTTGCAGATATTTGTGTGGTAGGTGAAGGAGAAGAGACTTTTAAAGATATCATATTTTGTCAGGATTTAGACCGTGATTTCAGCCGGGTTATGGGTATCGCTTATAGACAAAATGGCAGTGATTTTCTTACTAAAAAACGCAGTTTGATAGTTGATCTGGATGTATTGGATTTTCCCGCACGCCAGCTGTTGCCGAGAAATACCTACCGGCATATCTATCCATATCCGGTAAAAAACCCCTATTACCACTCTATTATTACTTCTCGGGGTTGTAACTATAAATGCGATTTTTGTTCAAGTTCCCTGATTTGGAATGGCCTGACCCGGTATAGAAGCCTGGAAAACGTTTTTAAGGAGATGGAACATCTGATTAAACGGTATAACGCGGCATTATTATTCTTGCATGATGATGATTTTACTGGTTCTTGTGAAAGGGTGGTCCGGTTCTGTCAAGGGATACGCAAATATTTCCCGGGGCTAAAATGGATTTGCCATGGCCGGGCCGATAATATGTCGCTTGAATTATTGCGCGAGATGAAGCAGTCCGGGTGTGTCGAGATCCAGGTTGGGGTTGAAAGCGGCAATGATGAAGTCCTAAAAAAGTGCAATAAGAATATCGATACAGCCACCATTTGTAAAGCGTTTGAGTTGATAAATAAGGTTGGTATAAATTCTTGGGCGACTTTTATCATTGGCTGTGAAGGGGATTCGGTTGCTACGGTAGAAGACACCATTAAGTTTTCCAAGAGAATCAACCCGACTTATGCAACATATTTATATTTATCGCCTTTGCCGGGGACAAAATCTTTCAGCTATTTTAAGAAAAAGGGTTATTTAAGGAGTTTGGATTGGAGTAAATATTCATGGCATGGAGATCCGGTATTTGAAACCGAAGCTTTGTCAAAGAGCGATCTTCTAAGGTTACGGAAGAAAGCCTATAGGGAATTTTATTTACGTCCCCGGGCCCTTATACGGTATTTGCCGCTTTTTTTAAAGTTAAGCAGCTTGCGGTCTATGTTGCGCAATCTCATCGTTTTTATGAGATTTGTGGCCGCCGATATTTAAGAAAAACCATAGAAAATGCATAAGATACTCCTGGTTATCCCTCCTGCAAATACAGTCTCGCACACGCCCTATTTAGGCATATCCTATATCGCGTCTGCTTTGATAAAGAACGGGATAGATTCAGGAATATTGAATTTGTCTGTCTATAAAGGTACCCCTATGGATGCGGCTTTAAAGATTCTTGCAGAAGAGCCGGTTATAGTCGGTTTAAGCGTTTTTACCCCTTCATATGGGAAGATAAAAGGAATAATTGCGCAGCTCAAGGATCTTAAGCCCGATGTCAATATCGTCATTGGAGGCCCGCATATTTCCGCCTTGCCGGAGTTTGCTTTGGCGGATTTAGGAGCCGATATCGGCATTATTGGGGAAGCGGAAGAAGTCTTTGTCGATATGGTCAAATCTTATGGTTATAATTTAAAAGAAAATGACCTTAGCGGTTATCCGGGAGTAGTTTTTAAGAAAAATAACGAAATAATCAGGACGGAGGGAATAAATATAATTAAGGACCTCGACTCTTTAGAAACTCCCGCATGGCAATTAATCGATCCTGCTTCTTATATCGATACCCCGGGACATATTTTTGGTTTGCGCCATCCAGCCGCACCGGTCATTACTTCAAGAGGATGTCCGCATAACTGTAGTTTTTGCTGTTCTCAAGCAGTTCATGGCCGGAAGATACGGTTGCGCAGTGCGGATGCGGTGGTCAATGAAATTGAGTGCCTGATCAAGGATTTTGGTATTAAGGAGATAAATATAATTGATGACAATTTTACAGAAGTCCGCGGACATGCAATAGCTATATGCACAGAGATAATAAAAAGGGGGCTGGATATTACCTGGAAAACCCCTGTTGGCGTGCGTTTGGATTCTTTGGATGATGAGTTGCTAAGCGTTATGAAGCAGGCAGGATGTTATCAATTGGGGTTTGGCATAGAATCGGTTTCCAGTGAAGTTTTAGAGAAAAATCAAAAACCGTTATCTGCCTCGACGGTTTTAAAAAAGATCGAGATGGTAAAAAGGCATGGGTTTGAAACATTCGGTTTCTTTATCCTCGGATTGCCAAATGATACCCGGCAGACTTTGGAATTAACCGTTGAGTTCGCAAGAAGATCCCCGCTGGATTATGTTGTATTTTCTTTCGCCGTTCCTTATCCGGGTTCAGAATTGTTCCAGAGATTGTATTTGCATGGTGAAATTAATGATATCCTTTGGGAGAGTTTTGTTTTTACTAATCCTTTCGATACCTGCATGGTCAAAAAGGATGCCTTGCGCAGGATCTTTGTCAGGGCATTTATAAGTTCATACATATACAATCCAAAAAGGTTATTTAAGATCATTAAACATATAAAGTTAAAGCACCTGCCGAAATTATTGCGGGTGATTAAAGTTTACTTTTCTCGGACCATTTTTAAGCCAGAGGTTGCATAAGGGATACTTTTTAAAGAAGGGATTTATTGCGCACATAAAATGGAAAAGATCTTATCTTTTTTTTCTTATCCTTCACCGAGCATAATAGAATATTATAACCACTACCTGTTTTTTATCATCGCATTGGGGATCATGGATTTAGCATTATTTTATTGGCTTAGCCGTGTTACCGCCAGGGATAATCCAAAAGTTTCAATGGATGGAACGGTTCGACACGGTTTATTCAGTAAAGATATGTTTGTAGTTATGATCGCCGCATTTATAGTTACCCTTTTCAAGACTGTTAACTTGTATAAAATAAGCATTGATATACAGGAGTCTGTTAGCCTCGGCCCGAGGATGGGAGGGAGCTTAATAGAAGGGATCGAGGCCTTTTCCATGTTTGGCCACCAAATAGTTTACCCCTTTGCCCTAAATGGCGCATTATATCATATTGATCCGCATTACTGGTTTTTTCTTGCCCGCTTTGTTTCAGTATTCTTTAGCTTCCTGTCCGCCTGCCTGTTTTTTAAATTCGCATATGCTATATCCGCTAAAAGGATTATTGCTTATTGGGCAACGGCCATTTTCTTATCACACGGTTTTTTTACATTTTACAGCTTAAGGGTGGAAGTATATGTTTTCTTTTTGTTTTTCGTGATGCTTAGTTATTATTATTATTGGAACACATTTATTGTTTCGAAGGAGGAAAGCGTATTCAAATATTCTATAGCAACGATATTGGCTTTTTTGATGCATTATATAGCATTGTTTGTTGTTGCATCACAGTTTTTGACTCTGGGGATCCTTAGATTAAGAAGAAATTCTCCTTTAAACCCCCGGGCCTGGCTGTTATATCTTAAGTCGGTAACAGTGGTTTTTATGGCAGTGATATTGTACTTACCAATCATGCTTTTTGGCGCTTACATGAATAGGCCGTCTTTTAAGGGTATCCGGTGGCAAAATATTGATTATTTAAGCAAGGATGAGATCCCGAACATCGTTTTTAACCTGGTTAGAATACTTCTGGGTTCTCCCGGCTCTATGGCTGCAGTATTATTATGCATACTTGTTTGCGCCATTATTTTTATAAAACTAAAGAGGATAAATCCCCCCTTATTCCTGCTTATGGCTGTTTCTTTTGGCCTGCTTTTTGTTTATGAAATTTGCTTTATAATTTTTGTGCTTTTAAACGCCGATAGGGCATATTTTAATTTAAGGCATGTTATATGGTTTTTGCCGTTTATAGCTTTATTGTATGGATACGGGGCTTATTTCTTGACCTTGGTCCGCAATAAATTTATTCATAAGGCCGGGATTGCCGTGTTCGTTATCTTTATGGTTTTCAATGTGATTATTTCTAGTAGAATAGTGGTTAGGAATATCAATCCTGACTACCGTTTAGCTTTGGAATATATAAATGAAAAAAGCAGGGCTGGTGATGGTATTATTTGGCGCACGAAATTGATGGATCATGTGATGGGATTAACTGCCTATTCATTCTTAAGCGGCAGCTGGAAAGAAAATTTCTGTATGTTTAAAAGTGCCACTCCAAAAGAATTATTGGCTAAGAAAGGTATGTGCAAAAGGCTGTGGGTGGTGATTCCAAAGGAGGATTTTTTGGGGGTTTTGCATTTACCAGAGAGGACATTCTTAGGACATATGTTTTTCCTGAAACGCAATTTTTCCTTTAATTCCGTGTGGAGCGGCAACAAGATCAAGGTGTATTTATTCGAAACCAGTAAATAATATTCGATTGAGCAGTTTATATTTCATTGAGAGGAGCGAATACAAATGGCCAAGATATTGCTTTTAGACCCTTTAGGATGCAGGCCTGATTCAAATAAGCATATACATCTGCTTCGAGACTGGTCTGCGGCTTATATCCTGGGATATGTACCGTTTCCTCCTTTGGATTTAATGTATGCGGCCGGTTATCTGCGTAAAAAGGGGTTCGAGGCCAAGATCATCGAAGCCAGCATCAAACATATCCGGCATCCGGAGCTGGTAAAAATGGTGGTCCGGGAAAATCCGGATTATGTGGCTTTATCCACTACTCATTTCAGTGTCGAAGAGGATAAATGGCTTGCCCGCCTTATTAAGGATAGTCTTGCGCGGGTCAAAATAATCTTTGGCGGCCCTCCGGTCATATCGGATCCTGCAATCGCCCTGGATGATGGCAGTGTTGATTTTGTCGCTCTTGGCGAACTCGAATTACCGTTAGAGAATATCATGCAGGGCAAGTATGATGAGAATGTGGCATACAAGCAGAACGGGAAGATCTTTCAAGGTGTCCGCAGGTTAGTAGATATGAAAGAATTGGCGATCCCGGCCCGGGATTTGATCGATAATCAGGCATACAGGTATGCGATTTTTAACCGGCGTAATCCTGTTACGGCAATGTCAACCAGCAGGGGGTGCCCGCATAGCAAGTGCAGGTTCTGCACTTCCTGGCTTTATACGCTTAGGGAGATGCGTTACCGGGATTTCGATTCCATTAAGGAAGAATTGAATGAGATCGTGTATAAATATAAGATCGGAGAGATCTTTTTTAGGGACCAGGTTTGTACCAGTAACAGGGAACTGACCTGGAAAATGTGTGAATATATCATTTCCAATAAGATTGATATCTCCTGGAGGAGTTCTACCCGGGTTGATCTGGTAGATAAGGAGCTTTTAACCTTAATGAGGCGGGCGGGTTGTTACCAGATTTCTTTCGGTTTTGAAAGTTCAAGCCAGCAATCGCTTGATATTGCAAATAAAGGGATAACTATCGCCCAGTCGCGCCAGGCAGCTAAATGGGCAAAAGAAGCGCAGATGGAGGTCCTGGGGCTTTTCATGTATGGCATGCTGGGGGATAGCATACAAACTATAAAAGACTTGTATAATTTTGCTTTGGAGTTAGGAGTGGATTATGCGCAATTTAATACCACTTACCTTATGCCGGGAACTGATTTTTATGATGAGTTCCAAAAAAGCAATTCTAATTTCCCATCTCAAGAATTGGTGAAGCGAACGGCCAGGAATTCTTTTTTGCGTTTCTATTTAAGGCCGGCATATTTATTTAAACAATTCAAGAAAATAAAAACCATGGAAGACCTGGTGTTTCTGGTAAAGACCGGATTTTCAGCAGTAACCTCGTATCTTTAGGGGGCAATAGATGGATGAACGGTATTTCATCGATAAATTAGTTAAACTTTATGCGGATTACTGGCCGGGTATAGTCATCGGCCTGCTTATTAACTGGATAATATTATTCTTTTTGAACAGGCGTTTGCATAAAGACAACACCGCCGCAGCTAAAACTTCCCCGCAGGGATCAAATTTATTGTTTAGCCAAACAGTTGTCTTATTGGCCGTATTTTTTACAGCCTGGAAAAGTTTTAATTTAGATAGAGAGAGTTTTGATATAATGGAATCCACCAATCTTATGTTCCTTCATTCCGGTATCGGTAGTTTCCTGACCAATATGATCTTTTGTTCCCATCAGCCGCTATACCACATTATCTCGGAATTCATAAATAATATTGCGGGCGCGCAATATGGTTTAATCTCCTTACGTTTTTTCTCTGTAGTATTCGGGGTTCTTACCGCATATCTGGCTTACAAGTTATGTTTTGTAGTGTTTAACCGGAAAGATATTGCGATATCGTCATTTATTTTGCTTAATATCCATTTTTTATTTGTTTTTTATTCTCGCCGGATAGAAGTATATACTGCGTTTTCCTTCTTGTCGCTTTTGAGCTGTTACTATTTCTGGCAGGCTTTTGTCCAGGGCTTCAGGCAAGCACAGATTAAATACGCGGTTGTTTTGATCATTTCTTTTTTAACACATTATTTGACGATTTTTCTTCTTTTTGGGCAGATATGCGCCATCTTGTTATTAAAGGCAAGATCACTGGTTGGCAAGCGGGAATCCCTGTTGTTTGTGCGTTCGGTGTTTATTGGCGGCTTCTTATTTATTCTCTATTTGCCGCTTGGATATCTTGCTCTCTGGGATAAGACATTCCGTTCAGACGGTGGTTTTTTGTTAGGAAAAGAGAGCCTTTCCTCTGTCTTAGGCGATATCCTTAGATTATTGTCCGGGACCTATTTTTTGATTCCTGCTCTGGGTTTTTGCCTGCTAGCATTTATATTCTTGTATTTATTAGCAAAAGAAAATAAAAGTTTTTTCCTGATGATCGTATCTATTTTAACTGCGGGTTTTTTATATGAGTCATTTTTTCTTCTGCGGATGATATCGATTTCCGGAAAACTGTATTTCAATATCCGCCAGCTCTTATGGCTTGTCCCGTTTTTGACCATTTTATACAGTTATGGTTTGATCCGCCTGCTGCGTTCAGGAAAAAGGTGTTTTCAGGTTGCCGGGCTGGTTTTAGTCATTTTTTTGGGCGGTATAAACCTGTCTAAATCACAGGAGATAATAACCGATCTTTGGGTTTCTGATTATAATGGCGCATTAGGTTATATAAGCCAGCAAATCGATCACCAAAATGATTTTTTAGGTTATCCTTGCTGTATACGCATGTGCATTAAATTTAATTCCAAAGGGCGGCTTAACCTTGATTTCGAGAATTCCGGAGAATTATACCCCGGAAATATATTAAAGAAGAAAGAAAGATTCAAGCGGTTCTGGATTATCATCTTCCAGGAAGATTATTTCGGCTCATCCCATTTGAACAGTAATTTATTCCCTACCTACCTGGATTTTTTAAATCAGCAATTGGATCTTATATCTGTATGGTCGGGGAATAAAATAAAAGTCTATCTATATACGCCTAAAAATGCTATCTAAGGTTTTATTAAACTCATTTTCTCTGGCGGAGTATTATATGTATTACTTTCCGCTGCTTCTAATATTGATCGCATTGAATGCCTGCCTATTGTATTTACTCGGGGCTCATTTGAAACCAGTGTCAGCAGGATCTAAGATGGAGAATAAATCTGCTGGCAAGGGTTTTCGGCGCTTAGATATTTTTGTCATTATTGGGATAGTTATTTTAGGCTGCATAAAGCTGATCTCTATTCTCAAGCTAAGCGAAGATGCTATTGAGGCATTTAACATTTTCCCCGTACCGCATTTTAGCCTGGCAGCAGTCGCGCAAGCATGCTATACGGTGATGCACCAGTTTTTGTATGTGCTGATTTTTTCCAACGAACTCAAATCAATTATCGAATTCAGGGTTTGGACATTCCTGGCCAGGGCCGTATCAATACTCTTTAGCAGTTTGTCCATATATATATTCTTTAAGCTGTCGTTAAGAATATTCAAGAAGAGAGCAATAGCGTATCTATCAGTCCTATTTTTATCAACCCATATCCTTTTTACTTTTTATAGCCTTAGGATCGAAAGCTACGCGGTTTTTCTTTTTTTCAGTCTGCTTAGTTACTATTACTTCTGGGAGGCTTTTATTTTAAAAAAAGACCGGGGAATCTGGAAATATTGCCTTGCCACGATGGCGTGTTTTCTTATGCACATGCTGGCCTTGCAGGTAATTATTTCTCAAGGTTTGGCTTTGGTCATTCTATGGATAACTAAATATAGGGATGGTTTGGTTGATCTTTTGAGGTTTGTGAAAGCACTTCTTATCTTTAATTTCTTGTTTATATTGCATATACCAGCAATATTGTTACCGATAAACCTGTATTATTCTGGAGCTTCTTCCGGGATGAGGGCGGGGATGCTTTTCTATCCAGAAAAGGATAAATTATTATATTTTACCGGGCATATTCTAAAGATCATCTTTGGCTTTGCAGGAGACGGATCATTTTATACAGCGCCGTTCATTCTTCTTTTCCTGCTTTATCTTGTTTTTCATGCAAAAAGGCCCAATCCACCGTTTATTACACTGACTATCTCCGTATTTGCGATAGCAATAGTTTACTGGTGTTATTTTAGTTATGTTTTATCCCGTATAGGGGTAGCATATTTTAACGTTCGACATTATATTTGGCTGATCCCTTTTGTTTGCCTTGTGTATTCCCGATTGATTCATGAGGTAATTAAATCCACAGTATTCTATAAGCGGATTATCGGCTACTTATTTTGCCTGCTTGTTGTGCCGTTTAACCTGATTTCTTCTGGAGCGATAATCATTAATAACATGAATCCTGCTTATCGAGAGGCCATGGCATATATAAAACAAAGGCTTACGCCGCAGGATAGGGTCGTTTGGCCTACGGAATGGGTTAATGGGGCTGTTTATGCTTCATATAATGCCGTTTTCGGCAGGGATCCGGATGTATTTTTCACTTCGATCGTAGGTAGTATTTCTCCCATTCAGATTGCACAACGCATGAATAAGAATGAGTGTCTACGGGTGATTGTTCCATATGAAGATTATCTTGGGATAGAACATATGCGCAGGAATGCCCTTTTAAATTACCTGGGTTGGCTTAAACATTACTTTAAACAAAAAGATTATTGGAAGGGCAATAAAATAGAGGTATACAGTTTTTCTAACGCGGAGTAGAGTTTATGTTGTATTTTAGGTATGGATCCGGGGCAATCTTAAAGGCAGGGATCTGATTTTTTATGAAGAATGTTCGATAGGTAGGATATTAAAACACAGTTTTTAAGATAATGAAGGGATAAGAGATGAAGAATAAGCGTGTTGCGGCCATGTTGTTTGTGGTTATTTTATTCGGCATATATTTCCTGGCGAAATGGAAGGATTCCTATGATATTATAAAGTATTTCCCTCTTAACGAAGGAGACAAGTATGTCTATCTCTACCACGAAGATGCAGAGTCAGATATTGTCTCGATTACTGTCCAAAATGTTTTCGACGGAAATCTTGGCCGGCAGTTTGATTTTTTGTGGCGGGGTAAATACCATGACCGCTTGATGACCAATGTGCGTACACCCGCAGGGATATTGTTCTTTCAGAACCAGCAGCTGACAGGTCAGGTGCCGCATAAGGTCATCCGGAGATTTTCGCCCCCGCTGCTTATGCTGCCATCACAAATGAACCCAAACCAGTTTTCTTTTTCGGTGCAATCAATATATGATTATCAGGGCAATCTCCTGGATAAAGAGGCTGTGGAAGCGGGGATAACCTATCTGGGCAAAGAGATGGTGCAGTCTGCGGCAGGGGATTTCTTGTGCCTTCATTTTTTTGTAAGACATACTTATCGTGATCTTAAAGGAGTCAGTAAACATATGCATACGTATGACTTTTGGATCGCCCAAGGAGTCGGATTTGTAAAAATGGTACACACCTTTATTCCATTTACGCATATAGAATACAGAAAACCAGAGGAAAAGACATTAATGAATAGATACCGCGGGTCTTTTGTCGAAGTGCTTGAACTTAAAGAAGCGATGATCAATAATCAGCTCATAAGCAAATAACTTTAAGCTCATAAAAAAGAAGGCAGTTATGCGTATAATGCTGGTCAATCCCAGAAGCAGTATCTTTAGCTATAAATACCCTCCACTCGGGCTGCTTTATATTGGGGCTTCACTTAAATCCAATGGTTTCAAGGAGATATCTTTAATCGATGCTAATGCATGCGAATACAGTTTAGGACAGATTAAAGAACGCATAGTAGATTTTCAGCCGGATATAGTCGGGGTGACTTCCATGGCTTTTACGCACAAAGATGCCCTTTGTGTTATCGAGCAGGTTAAAAAGGTCTCTTCGGGCATATTTACAGTCTTGGGAGGGGTTTATCCGACGAATGCCCCCGCCAGATGCCTGGATGCACCCTGTTGCGATTGCGTAGTTATAGGCGAAGGGGAGAGTATTTTCGTAAACTTATGTTTTGCTGTCAAGAATCATTCTCCTTTGGAGGATGTAAAAGGCATAATGTTCAAATCCCAGGGCAAAATAATCTCTACCCCTTTGCCCTCACTGGTTGAGGATATCGATAAACTGGGTTTTGCCGATTACAGTTTTATTAATGTAAATAATTATCAGGTAGCACTGCATCATGTTTTGTTCTCAAGCGCTGTACCTGGTGAACTGATTTTGCCTATTCTTAGTTCCCGCGGGTGTTTTTATAAGTGTTTATTTTGCAATAATTCTGTCTGGAGGGATCAGCTTAGGAGGCGGTCTGTCGCAAACGTAATTGAAGAAATCAGCGTTCTCAAAAATAAATATGGAGTAAAGAGGTTCCATTTCCTGGATGCTATATTTACTTCTGATGATAATTGGAGCCGACTGTTTTGCCAAGAGCTTTTGGATAGAGGTTTGGGGATAAAATGGTTTTGTGTTACCAGGCCTGACCTTGCAAATGAAACAACCTTGAAGTTAATGAAAAAATCCGGGTGCGAACTGATTTTTTATGGCGTCGAATCAGGGTCACAGCAGGTTTTAGACCGTTTAAATAAAAAATCATCCTTGGATATCAGTTTAAGGAATCTTAAGGCTACCCGCAGGCAGGGGATAATTTCTTTTGGCAATTTCCTGATCGGTGCCCCGGGAGAAACTGATCAGACGGCAGAAGAGACGCTTGCATTAGCCAGAGAATATATCGATATGGCATCTTTCAGCGCCCCGATTGTATTCCCGGCAACAGGGCTTATGGATCTTAAGGTGCGGGAAGGGGGAAAGATATTTCATGAGTGGGAGAATTTTACTTCTAAAAATATAGAGGAAATACTATATCTCCCGAAGGGGTTTTCTTATAAGAAAATAAAATCGTTGGTTTTTAAGGCGTATTGTGCTTTTTATCTGCGCCCTTCGGTGATCATGCGATTATTCCGGAAAGTTTTATTTTCAGGCCACTATTTCTATTATGCACGCAACCTCTTTATTATCATTAGGAATATGACCTTAACCTTGGCATATAAGGGTAAGCAGGTCTAAGAAAATGAGAATAGCTCTAATATATCCCAGGATCACTCAATATTACGACAGTACTTTCAGGCCGCAAGGTTATCTTGAGAATATGAGTGGATATCCTCCGCTTAGTTTGGCTTATGTGGCGGCGCTTATAAATAATTCCGGGCATCAAGCTGTAATTATCGATGCAAATATCCTTAATTGGAAACTTAAGCAAATAGTCGAAAGGATAAAAGAATTCGGAGCCGATGCGACCGCTTTTACTCTAACCATCCCTACTTTTTACGGTGTACTCGAATGGATAACGGCGATCAAGAAATATCAGGATATACCTGTCATTGTGGGCGGCTCTATGATGAAGCTGTATCCTAAACAGGTAATGCAGCATCAGGCGATCGATTATGGGGTTATTGGCAACGCTGTAGGGACGCTTCCGGATTTTCTGGATTCATTTATGGATAAATCCCGGCTTGATAAGATCCCCGGCTTGTGTTTTCGCAGGGATGGCGATATTATCGTAAATTCTGCGGCGATAGATTCATCCAATATAAGCCGGCTTCCTTTTCCGGAGAGAAGGTTACTGAATAATAAATTATACTATTCGCCACTTTTGGAAAGAAAGAATTTCACCTCGATTGTCGGATCCCAAGGTTGTTTGTTCAAATGCCGCTATTGTTCTTTGCCCGGAGATTTATTCTTAAGGAGTGCTGACGATATCCTGGATGAGATCAGCCAGTGTTATCATGAATTCGGGGTCCGGGAGATAGACTTTTACGATTCGATTTTTACTGCGGATAAACAGCGGGTTTATCGGCTGTGTGCAGGGATAAAGGAAAAAGGCCTGGATATATCCTGGCGGATAAGGACGCATCTTAGTTGTATCGATAATGATTTGCTTAAAGTTATGTATGGTAGTGGTTGCAAAATGGTCATGTATGGAATAGAATCATTTAATTCTCCTTGCCTTGAGCAGTTAGGCAGGCCCCGGGTTTCTTTTGAACGCACCAAAGAGGTCATCAGGTTTACCAGAAATGCCGGGATAATGGCATTTGGTTTCTTTATGCTGGGTTTACCCGGCCAGGGCCGGGGAGACATTTTAAAGGATATTGAATTATCCAGGCAGTTGGGGCTTGATTTCGTCCACTTTACCCAGTTTACGATGCTTCCCGATTCCGAGCTTTACCATTCATTTTTGCGCTCCGGAGGAGATGACTATTGGCGCAGGTTTATTGAGGAACAGGATTGGACAACTCCGCCGCAGGCCGCAGGAGTAGTTTTTGCCCCGGATGTGATCGGCAAATATGTTTCTTTGGCTAATCGCGGCTTCTATCTAAGGCTATCACAAATAGTACGGTTAGTTTTTAAAATAAAGTCTTTTAAGCAATTTTTACATTATATAAGATCGGGGATGAATATGCTCCTGCCGAGGATAAGATTGTGGAAAAAACATGATAAACACCTTAATTGATAAATCTGCCAGGATATTCAGGGGGAATTCTTATTTCATAGCCATTATTTTAGCGGCTATATCTTTAAGGATCTTCATGTTAGGATCAAAATCCCTTTGGTTTGATGAAGCATTCTTATTGCTTGAATCCAGGAAGGATATCCCGGATTTGTTGGGTGGTGCTGCCGAAGGGGTGCATCCCCCCTTATTCAGGTTGATTATGCATTTCTGGTCCGGTCTTGGGCAAGCGGAGTGGGTAGTACGTTTCCCCTCGGTGATCTTTAGCCTATGCTCTATATTACTGGCTTATAAAATTGCCGTTGATCTTTGCGGCCGCAGGATTGCTCTTTGGACCTCGCTTTTTATGAGCATTTCAGGGTTTCAAATTTATTATGCGCAAGAAGTAAAGATGTATTCGTTATATCTTATGTTGTCGCTTTTTAGCGCGTATTTTGCCATTCGCCTGGTGCATACCGGGAAAAAAGTAAATCTGGCCGGGTATGTCGTTTCCGGAGCCCTTTCTTTATACTGTCAATACGCATCATTTTTTTTCTTAGCCGGATTAAATTGCGCGGTACTGTATATCCTGTGGAAAAATAGATCCGTAGGACTGTTAAGATCCTGGGCGATCTCAAACTTTATTCTTGTAATATTATTTTTGCCATGGGGTAGAGTATTTTTCGACCATTTTGCCCGCGTGCAGGAATATTTTTGGTCTCCCGGAATAACGATCAAAGATATTTTTGTCGTTTTTAAGGATTTTATTTTTGGGTATTATACGCGGGGCTTGTCTCTATCCCAGGGGGTATTTATCGCCGCGATCCTTGTGTTTAGTATTATAAATATTGTCCGTGATAATGCGCGAGCCGCGGGAAAATGGTTATTTTGCTGTATTCTGATCCCATGCCTGCTTACTCTTATTGTTTCGCTGCTGTTGCGGCCGGTGTATATGAGCAGGACACTTATTACAGTTTCGGTATTTTTCTACATGCTCTTGGCATACGGCATGGAATCTTTAAGGAAATACAGGGCCGTTTTTGTTATTTTTTGCCTGATCCTGGCAGTTTTTTCCGCCGTTTCGCTTAAAAACTACTATTTGGAGGAAAAATTCTCTGCGTCTGTGGGGGTAGTGGTTAAAAAGCCGGTTGCCGGATTGGCGGCGGTTATTAAGACGCTATACCGTCCGGGTGATATTATCGCAGTTAGCCATACAAGCCTGATTTATCCCATTTTTTATTATCTGCCAGAGCCGTTACATAAAAACATTTTTTTGGTAGATAGCCAGGAAAGTTACTCCGGACAGGATAAGGCCTTATATGCCATAACGCGAACTTCGCATATCGGTATTACAGACCTGGCAAAATTACCAGTAAAAATAAAGGGGATCTGGCTGATTTGCGGCTCCTGGCAGGAAGGGGTAGTCCCGGTTTCAGAGCCATTGCATGAATACTTGTCCCGCCAGGAACTTATTTTAAAAGAGACATCCTTTAGCGGTTTGGAATTATATTATTTAAAACATCTTACATTCAGCCAACGAAAATGAAAATACCTCATTTGTCTATTGTATCCTTTGGGATCTTTTTTAGAAGCAAGTATTTTTTATCCGGGGTACTTTTATTATATGCGGCACTTTGTTGCCTGATCTATTTTCATTTTCATAATAATTTCATAAGCGAAGAGGTAGCTCCTTTTTTGACGGTTTCCCCGAGGATAGTTTCCGGGTTTGCAGAAGATGATAAGCCCCGGTATGCTATCTTTGATAAAGACATCCCCGATAAATATTCCTCGGCAAGTATAAGACAGATCGGCAATCTAAAAACAGCGGTGTGTAATTCGAATTTTGTTTCTTATCTTTGGCAATTCCCGTCTCTGCGGCTGCCGATCATGAAAAATGGAGGAAGCGGCAACCTCTCTTTTTATGTTCATGGGCTTTTGTTCAGGGATATGTATAATCTTGATTTTCTTAGGGTCCATGCATACCTGGTTGGGCTGTTGATCCTTGTTGCTACCTGGTTATTATCAAGGCATGTCTTTGGCCTGGATGAAGCGAATCTCTCTGTGCTTCTGTTGGCGACATCCCTGCCATTCTTGAGCAATATAAATAATTTACGCTTTTGCGATAATTACATCATGCTGGCGCAAATCGGCATTCTTTTACTGGCTTATAAGTATAGGCAAAAAGAGGGCAGTTTGCCGGCATTGTTCTTCCTTTTCTTTATCATAGGAGTTTCGTTATATATTAAACTGACCGTTATCTTTATGCTCTCTGCTTGGGTATTGATTTTATTGATCATGAAGATCCCTGTTAGATTAAAATCCGTGCCGCTTTTATTTGCGGGATTGTTCCTGGTGCTGGGTGCATTGCCCGTGATTTTATATAACATTGATGGATCTGGCGGGGGTGTTTTATTCCTGGTTAACCGTTTTCTTGATGGGGCTTCGACAGACGCTTCTCTTATTAAAGTATTACCTGAAATTATTGCGAAGATCCCTAAAAACCTGGGATTTATGACCTCTTTTGCCCTTGGGGCTTATAGCAGTGAACCCTTTATTATGCTTTTTACGGCTCTCATCTTTATTTTTTTCTACAAAGATATGAGGATAAAAGATCATTCTTTTAAAAAGATCAAATTTTTCCTGTTCCTTCCGGCCGCAATGCTTGCGCTGATTACATTAATAAGCTATCCGGGGAATGAAAGCTATTATATCAATTTATTGCCGTTTTTATTCATAGCATCCGCAGCCGTTTTATGCCGATTATCCTATAATTATCCGATACCTGCGGTAAGACGCATTATTTATACCGTAGTCTTCAGCTGTGTTATTGTTAATGCCGCAATTGTTACTGTTGGAGTCGCCCGGCCATATTTATTTTCTTTTCCCGGGGATATGGATCAGGAATTAGTCCGGTATCTTAGAGAAAGAAATATTCGCGAGCCGGTTACTTTTGAATACGCTTTTATTGGGTCAACCGAGTATTTGTCAAGAGGCGAGATCCGGCCGATCCATTACACCCAGGTTTTTTATTCTGCGGATGGGGCAAGAAAACGGGAAATATTAGAGAAAATCATCAAAGATGATCTGCATGATCACTATATTTTCAGTGCACAGAGATATTCCCACAACGAATTATCTTTGGCTGAATTCCTGGATTTCTGCCGCGCCTCATCGATCCAGGTTAAAATCGAGAATATAATATCGGGCGGTATCAACACTTATTTTATAGTCAAGAAAGGTTAAACCGTTGAGCGAAGATTTGACTGTCCCGAAAAAAGGGCTTGGCGCGAACAGGGTTTTATTGATAAATCCGCCCCGCCAAAATACGTTCAGGATGGAGAAAACCCGGGCGATCACCGCATCCATCGGGGAGTATCCTCCGTTAGGCCTATTATCTATTGCCGCCTATCTAAAAACCAACTTTCCCGGCGAGATAGAGGTCAAAGTTATCGATTCTGCGGTCCATAAGCTTACATATGCCCAACTGGAGCAGAAGATCATTGCCTTTATGCCTGATATCGTCGGAATCACCACTTTTACTCCGGCAATGATCGATGTTGTTTTGACATCCAGGCTGGTTAAGAGCGTCAATCCCCATGCGGTTATCGTGCTCGGCGGGCATCACGTCGATTGTTATCCGCACCAAGTGCTTGAAGAACCCTCGGTAGATTTCATTATTAGAGGGGAAGGTGAGCAATCATTCTTTGAGCTGGTGAATAATCTGGTTGAGAATAAGGCGTTGGATAAAATAAAAGGGATAGGTTTCCGGGATAAAGGCAGCGTATATATAAATGAAAACCGGGGGTATATTGATGACCTGGATTCTTTGCCGGTCATTGACCGTTCGATGATCGATAATTATGCATATCGCTGTGCCCTGGGCAGCCAAAATGTGGTCGCGACTATAATTTCCAGTCGGGGATGCCCATACCAATGTATATTCTGTTATTCTCCCCAAAAGACTTATCGTACGCGAAGCACAGGCAACATTTTACAGGAGTTACAGCAAATAACGGCTTTGGGGATACGGGAAATCTTTTTTTATGACGATCTATTTAATCTGAATACACAGCGCGTGATAGATATCTCTGCTGCGATATTAAAGGCTCGGCTTCCCATTACCTGGAGTTTTCGTGCCCGGGTAAATATGATAACCGATGAACTACTGGGTATTGCAAAAAAATCGGGTTGTGAGCGCATACATTATGGCTTGGAGACCGGAAGCGATCAATTCTTAAAGAAGATAAATAAAGAGGTTTGTGTCGCAGATATCCGTAATGCAGTCGCTTTGACCAAGAAAAACAAGATCCTGGCCGTAGGCAGCTTTATCATTGGTTTTCCGGGAGAGGGCAGGGAGCATATTTACAATACCTTTAAATTTGCCCGGGAGTTGGATCTGGATTATGTGCAATTCGGGTTCTTGACCGCATATCCTAAAACGAAACTCTACAGCGATTGTTTGGCTAATGGTTTGATCAAAGAAGATTTCTGGCTTAAGTTCGCAAAAGACCCGCTTGGGTATCAGAAACAGTATATCCCCCAGATCTGCACAGACCTATTCAGTGAAAAAGAATTGTCTTTATTGGTAAATGCCGGATACCGTTTATTTTACCTGCGTCCGGGTTTTATCTTAAGAAGTTTATTGCGGACCAGGAGCTTTAGAGAGCTTTTTAACAAAGTTCATGGCGCGATTGTCCTATTGCTGGAATTCATGCGCGAAGGCAAAAATACCGGTTAGTAATCATGTCTCTGGAGAGCAATCCATGAAGGGCCTAAACGAGATAATATTTCTGGTACGGAAGAAATTCGATCATGACCGTTTTTTTGTTCTTTGTCTCTGTATTGTATGTGCGGCGTGGTTTTTTACAGTATTTGGTCATTTTCATCCAATTAATCGTGCCGATTGGGACAAGGTTTTTACCTATCATGAGCTATCGCGTAAGGCTGTCTTGGAGTATTGCCAATTACCTTTTTGGAACCCGTATATTGGTGGCGGCCTGCCGTGGTTAGCGCATCCAGAGTCCGATTTCCTGTCTTTTTTCTTTCTGCCGGTTATTTTTTTAGGTTCAATCCTAGGAGTGATATCTGTATACCTTGTACAGGCCTTTATAGCCATGCTGGGGGTATATGCCTTATCACGCCTTTATGGGGCCGGCCGGCCATTTAGTTTATTGAGTGCGGTATTTGTGTTGAATATATTCAATATCATTGCCTATGTTGGGAGCTTTACATTCTTAAATATCTCATTTTTACCCTGGGTGCTCTGGTTTTTCAAAAAGGCCAAAGAAAAAGTAGTTTATTTTTGGCCAATACCGTTTTTATTGGCTCATTGCGTCTATTCCGGTTCGGTATATGCCTTCATCATAATCACGATGGTTTTAGGCATTGAATCTCTTTGGGGATTTATCTTAGAAAAGAAATACAGGGCGGTTATCCTTTTTATAAAGGCGTTGTGTGTTTGTCTGATTCTTGCCGGGCCTAAGCTTTTACCTTTGTATGAACTGATGCGGCTTTTACCGCGCCATATCCAATTGCCGGCTATGCCGGTTTTTCTTAGTCCCGAGGTATTCAGTTCGTTTCTACGGGAATCGGGGCATTTCTTTTTTTCCCGCCACAACTTATATGTGGATGTTTTCTTTTCTCATGAACATATGCTTGGGTATAATTTCCCCTTCATCACAATTTTAGCATTGATGGCAGCCCCTTTTTTACTGCGTAAAGAAAGGTTGTCTATTTTAATAATCGGGATTATATCTTTTTTCCTGGCCTTAGGAGATAATAGCCCGGTTAATCTTTGGCGAATATTGCATTTTTTCTTTAGCTCATACCGTGAACCGCAGATGTTCTTTGCCCCATTCGTGATTTGTTGGTCGGTGATCTTAGGGTTGGTGGTTCAGGATTTATTCAGAAAACTTAGGCTTTCGCGCCAAGGTGCGGTTGTTCTGTATACAGGGATCTTGATCCTGGTCGTAGGCGGCGTATTTTTGCCGGCAGATAAGATCTTTAAAATAGATGCCAGGCCGATAAATTACCGGACGGAGGTTGTTTGCCCGCAAAATGATTTTTCCCAGACCCGTGGCAACCATGCAAACATGTTTGATTCCATCCGGGCAAATGAAGGGGTAGTATCCGGCTATGATAGCATCGGCAATCAAATCGAAAGCAAGGTCATTCCCCGCCAGGAAAACGGGTATAAGGGTGAATACTACTTGGTCGGAGATAGCGGCCAGGTTGGCTGCAGGATTTTTTCCCCTAATTTGCTTGTATTGGATCTAAATGCCGCGCGAGAGGATATTTTGGTGGTTAATCAGAATTATTTCCCCGGATGGCATTCTTTCGGGAAGAAGGTGTTCAGTTATCATGGTTTGATCGGGGTCAGGGTTCTCCCCGCCGATACAAAGATCGTTCTTTATTATCTGCCTTCTTCTTTTGTTTGGGGTTTTTCAGGGATGATCTTGTTTATTTGTCTGTGCCTTGGTTTATTTGCGCTTAAAAATTCACGCACACGGTTCAAGGAAAAAACCTAAACGGTATTATCCTTGACATTTGTTTTTTGGTCTGGTAAAATTAAATAAAGACAATAAAGGAGGGGTTATGAAAGCCAAGAAGATCAATAAGGATACCAAATCCAAGAAGAAGCTTTCTCGTTATTGCCGTTCCGGCAGGGTCCTTTGGTAAAAACCAGAAAGTTGTTTAAATTACTTATTACCGGCACTCAAGATCATTCGTGCCGGTAATTTTTTAACCGCAAATGGATAATTCTAAATCCCCGCTTTATCTTTTCGAGAAATTAGGGCGTTATCTCGGTGTTTCCACAGTAACCGGAGATTTTTATGATTTATCCTCTGAAACCTACTCTGCGTTAAAGAACTGGGATGTTAAATTACGCCAAACCGCCGAACAATTATCCCGGGAACAAGCCAGAAATCTGGCAGATCAGGAGAAAATCCCGCCAGAAATAACCGAACTTTTCCCCTTGCCGGATCCCGGGGATTCACTTCCCGAAGAAGGGATCGCCGGTTCACTTACCGATTTAACACTTAATTTGACTTCACAATGCAATCTTCGATGCCGGTATTGCTGGAACGATTATGGCAAATACTCCAATACCAATTTCCAGGAGCAAAAGCGTACACAGGAGTCCCGAGATGAGTCTTGCGGACAAATGTCCGAACAAATCGCCTTTAAAGCTGTAGATATGCTGGTAGGATTAAGCGGAAATGACAAAGATCTGGTAGTTGATTTTTACGGCGGGGAACCGCTTTTAAACCTGAAAACCTTATTGGCCACAGTGAATTATTGCAAAAAGAATCAATCTGCCTGGGGCGCTAATTTTAATTTTTTGATTGCGACTAACGGAACTCTGCTTACGCCATCTGTCGCAGAGGAGCTTTTGGGCTTGGGGGTGCAGATAGCTATAAGCATAGATGGGCCCAAACAAGTACATGATAAAAACCGGCCGTTTGCCACCGGTGAAGGCACCTTTGATACGATCGTTTCTAATTTAAAAAAAATGCCAAAGGAGATATTAAAAAGGCTGGTTGGCCGGACTACGGTTACTCCTTTTAGCCCGGATATGGTCGGGCTTTATAATAATTTACGTTCCCTGGGACTGGAACGGATCGAGCTTTTTGAAAGTGAAGATGCCTGCCATAAGATCACTCCGCAAAGAGAGGCTTTCTTTTTTAATACGGATGAGCAATATGACCGGCTTTGTAAAGAATATGAAAGGCTGGCGTTTCATTATATAGATGAGACTGTCCAAGGATCCCTGGATTATAAGCGGACGTTCTTTAACCGTTTCTTTAAGCTGATGCAGCGGCTTTATTATAACCATGAATTAGTCGGTGGTTGTCCGGCGGCAGTCGGACAATTTGCGGTCAGTGCCAACGGGGATATGTATCCCTGCACCTCATTTTTAGGCATAGATAAATTTAAGTTCGGCAATGTTCTCCTGGGCCTTGATAAGGGAAAATACGATGATTTTACTTCTGCCATGGGCAAGCGTTTTGCACAATGCAGGAAATGCGATATCTTCAGTCTGTGCCGAAGTACCGGCTCATGCCTTAATATAAACTATTATTTCAATGCTGATCCGGCGGTCCCATACCAGCGTAGTTGCGACCTTTTTCGTGAAAAGCTGAAACTTGCGATTGCAACGCTCTCAATCCTTTCGGATAAGATGCCGGACCGCCTTGAGGAATTATTTGGGTTTGATCCTGTGGGCAGGCGCGGGAATAAGCTGTATTGATTTTTCTTAAAAAACAGAATAGCAATTGTATTGCAAAACGCTTACGGACCTCATTTCAGGTTTTATGCCATCTTAAGATCAAGAAAACATAGCAGGAGGACATATGTCCGAGTATATGTATGTTTTGATCCTGGCTGTTTCTATTCCCTTTGTCTTGAGTTTTTATCCCCCACTTGAGTTTTACCGTCATCCGAAGGCACTTATATTTACTTTAGGGGTTATCCTTTTGGTCTTTGGGGCTTGGGATGTTTTTGCGGTTTTTCGCCAACATTGGTATTTTGATCCGTTGGGCGTCTGGCCGGTAAGGATCGTAAATCTCCCTCTGGAAGAAGTGTTGTTCTTCATCATCATCCCGTTCTGCTGTATTTTTACCTGGGAAGTGCTCGGGTTTCTTACGAAAAAAGCCAAATGAAAGAATATACTCTGTTTGCGGTTATCTCTGTCTTTGTAACTTTCTTTCTGGATATTTGTTTAAAAACCGTTGTTTTAAAAAAGAAAAGATTTTGGTTCTTTCTTTCAGTAATTATAGCTTTTAAGCTGCTGGTTAATGGGTATCTTACTGCAAACAAAATCGTAACTTATAATCCACAAATGTTTTCGGGTTTTCGTTTAGGCAGCATTCCGGCAGAAGATTTTTTATTTGGTTTTAGTATGGTTGGAACCAGCATAATTTTATGGAATTATTTTAAAAGTAAAGGCTTATGAAGAAGCTTATCTTTACTATTATTTTATTCTGCATTTTTCTTATTCCGGATCTTTCTTTTGCGCTTGATTGGAAAACCTTGCATGAAGCAGCAGATAAGAATGATCTTCTTGAAGCTTTCGGGAATGTAGAGCTAAATCCTCAAGGGATAGATGATTTATATTTATCCGGATTAATTAATCTCAATCTGGGCAATGATAAAACCGCTGGAGCCTTTTTCGAGAAGATCCTTGATTTGGATCCCGGGATAACGGAGGCGCAATGGGGCAGGGCCGAGGTTTTGCGCCGGCAGCATAAGTTAGCGGAAAGCCAAAAGATCTTAGAGGAATGTTTGAAGTCTGATCCAGAGTTCTTTCCGGCCTATAATAGCCTGGCGTATATAATGTATACCCGGCTTAAGTTTAATGACGCGGTAAAACTTGCTTTGAAAGTGATAGCGGCGGGGCAGGAGGGGGTTGACTTAAGCAATTATGTGCGTGCGATCTTGATCTATGCCGGATCAAAAGGGATGATTGCGCACGCAGGCGGGGTGGTCTCAAAGTTAGTGAATGGGGCTGCGATTTATCCGAATTTAAAGAAAGCGGAAAGACTTAAACCTAAAGATCCCGGGGTTTTGTTTGGGCTCGGTAGTTTTTATTTACTTGCTCCGGTTGTCGCCGGAGGTAATCTCAACCGGGCTTTGGATTACTTAGAGCGTTGTTTGGCTGCCGATCCCGGTTTTGCCGATGCCTTTGTCCGCCTGGCGCAATTATATAAGGCCAAAGGAGACCTTAATAAATATGCCCTTTACATGGATAAAGCTTTTGCCCTTGACCCTGAAAATGAACTGGCGTTAGATATACAAAGCGGCAAATGCGATTTTATCTGTAATGTTGGAAAGAAGTGATTTATCGTTATAAACTTAGGATTTCTTTTGAATAATCCTGAAGGAAAGTTTTGTATGTTTTGTTCATTCTGGAGGCGTTAAGGTTTTTTTCGGCTCCTTCAATCGCACGCCTGACTTCCTTTTTGGCATATTCAAGCGAACCGCTGGCAGTGATTATCTCTTGCATCCTTAAAAGGTCATGCTTATCCGCGGTTTCCTTAGAGAAGATTTTTTGTATCCCCGACCGGTTTTTTGCTCCGGAATGATTATACGCATACCAGATTAAAATGGTTTTTTTGGCTTCTTGCAGGTCGGTTAGGGTGGATTTTCCGATCGTTCTTTCATTGCCAAACATCCCTAAAATATCATCCTTGATCTGAAAGGCCCTGCCCAGATGTACGCCGTATCGGAAAAGTTTGTCAGCCTCTAATGCACTGGCTCCGCCCAAGGTTGCGCCTATAGCTAAAGGATAGGCAAAGGTGTAATAAGCAGTTTTATAGTCATAGATCTTGTAAATATCAGTGCGGGTTATCCGGGAAATATCTTTAACGCCGTCAATCAGTTCAATAAATTCTCCTCCTCCGGTATAAAGGGCGGCGTCCACCAGCATCTTTAACCCTTTTTCTTTGCGTAAGGGGTTGACTTTGATCTCTAAAAAAGCGTTTATTCCCAAAGCATATAAAACATCTCCAACTACGATTGCCAGATCCTGGCCGTTAAATTTAATCTCCTGGAATCTTTTTAAATGGGCGTTAAGCATGGCATGCATTGACGGTTTACCTCTACGGGTAGCAGATTTGTCGATGATATCGTCATGCACCAGCATAAAGTCATGCAGCAGTTCAATGGAGAGCGCGCTGGTATATAATCCGGAGGCGGGTTTTTTGTTGAATCCCATATATCCGGCGACCAAAAGTGTTGGGCGGACCCGTTTGCCTGGGCGCAGGATGAAATCCTTTATGGAATGGAATAGGATCGGGGAGATGTTCTTTAAAGAGTAAGTTTTATCCAGATTGCAGACATAGCCAAACAGTTCTTTTTCGATCTTATTTTTTATTTTAATACGCATAAGTTTATGTTAACATATGCTTATATTTAATGCAAATGGAATGTAGTGAAAGCGGTTATGAGGAATAAAATTGCCTTTATTGGTTATTTGAAAAATCTGTCCAGGGCCCTAAGACTGCCTTTTGTTACTGTCAGTGTCCTGCCTTTTTTATTTGGTTCATTGCTTGCCCGGCCCTGTTTTAATATCGGGAATTTTTTTTACGGCCTTGCCGCGGTTGTTTTTACGCATTTAAGCGCCAACCTGGCCAATGATTATGCCGACTCGCTTAGCGGCGCTGATTGGAAAGACAGGCATTTCTATAAGTTTTTTGGCGGGTCGAAGTTGATCCAAGAGGGTGTGCTTACGGAAAAGTTTTATTTGTATCTGGCGGTGGCTTTTTTTTCTGCGGCCTGGATTTTCATCTTATTTCTTGCCAAAACAATCAACAGTTCATTGATCATTGTTTTTTATTCTATGATATTGTTATTTTCATGGGCATATTCCGCCAAGCCTTTGCAGTTGTCTTATCGAAAAATGGGGGAGTTAGTGATTTTCGTGCTCTTTGGCCCGGTTCTGGTAATGGGGGGGTATTTCATTCAGACGCAAATATTCCCTACCCGGGAGGGTTTTTTGCTTTCTTTGCCCTTTGGGTTCTTAACTACGGCAATTTTATACAGTAACGAAGTCCCGGATTTTACCACGGATAAGGCATCTGGTAAGCTGAACTGGGTCAGTTTAATTGGGCAGAATAAGGCATTTGTCATATATTTGGTGCTTGAGATCGCCGCTTTTTTTAGCATAGGCATGAATTTGATCCTGGGGCTTCTTTCGCCTTTTGCCTGGCTTTCATTCTTATTTGTTCCAGTTGTATTTTACTGTGCGGGTATTTTGAGATACGAGTTTAAGGATAAATTAAAGTTAATGGGTTCGAGCGGATTGACTATTGCGCTTCAGGCGGTTATCAGTATTATCTTGATCGGGGCGGTATTATGGTAAAGGATGTTTTGATCATTGGCTGTGGGTATGCAGGATTGGTGTCGGCGTGGAGGTTTTCCCGGCATAGGAAAGATTTTAAAGTAACGGTCATTGACCCGCGGCTGGATTTTAATTTCTTGCCGCTCCTGCCGGACTGTATTGGACGGAATATACCTTTACATTCCCTGTCTTATCCTGTCAGCAAATTGAGCTTGATCTACGGGTTCGATTTTCTGAATAGCCGGGTTTTGTCGGTGGACTTGGCGCATAAAAAGGTTATAACCGAGCAGGGGGAGTCAATCTACGATTATTTGATCATTGCCAGCGGCAGCCAGACTAACTTTTACGGCGACCTTTCGGCAGCCCAATATGCTTACAAACTTGATGATATTAAAGATGCAGGTAAATTGCTCGGGTTATTTGATGATCAGTCTATTTGTACATACCTTATTGCTGGCGGTGGGTATACCGGCATAGAGTTAGCGACTAATTTACGCATGCGGTTAATTAAGAGTAAGGCTCTTCCCCGGATAATTATTGTTGAGCGCGCACCGGGGATACTGAACGCTTTGCCGGAATGGATGCAGAAGTATGTTTGCCGGAATCTCGAAATGATGAATATCGAGCTTCGTTTAAATACCGTAATAAGCAAGATCGAGGCAACCCGGGTTTCTTTATCAAATCATGAGGTATTCGATCAATGCCGTTTGATTTGGGCGGCAGGAGTAAGGAGCGCGGATTTTGTGCAAACCTTGCCGGTAGAGAAAAACCCCCAGGGCAGGGTCAAGGTGGATGAATTCCTGCGGATCGACGAGAGTTGTTTCGTTATCGGAGATGCGGCATATTTTCAGCATAATAATGGTTATTTAAGGATGGCAGTGCAGTTTGCCATTGCCCAGGGCAGTGCCGCTGCGATAAATATCATGAATATGGATCAAGGTAAGAAATTGGCCCCTTACCGGCCGGTGGACATGGGATATATTATTCCTATGGCAAATAATCATTCCTGCGGGAATGTTTTCAATATGGATATTCAAGGCAGGCTGGGTATTGGTTTGCATTATTTGATGTCGGTATACCGAGCTTACGGGTTAAAAAACAAACTAAACATAATTGCGGCATTAACTAAAGGAGGCAAATGATGGCGGATCTGGCGATCTTAATCTTGCGTCTTTGTTTAGGGGTAGTGTTTCTGGCGCATGGCGCGCAGGTTTCTTTTGGCTTGTTTGGCGGCCCGGGGATAGACGGTTTTTCTCAAATGCTGGATAGCCTTGGTTTTAAGCCAGCGTTGTTTTGGGCTTATCTTGGGGCTTATGTTGAATTAATTTCGGCAGGTTTATTGATTGTAGGATTGTTAACCCGCGGCGCGGCATTCTTTCTGTTGGTCTTTATGTCTGTTGCTATGGTGAAGGTGCATTTATCCAAGGGTTTTTTCCTGCAAAACGGCGGTTTCGAATATAACTTTGTGATTATTTGCATTTGCCTGGCGTTAATGTTACTTGGCCCAGGTAAATTCAGCCTTATCCAGAAATTTAAATAGAACCGGCGGTATTTATGAAAGCAATCGCTTTAATTTCCGGAGGCTTGGACAGTATTCTGGCGGCCAGAGTGGCAAAAGAGGCCGGGATAGAAGTTATCCCGATCCATTTTAAGATACCTTTTTGCCATCGGGATAAAGCCGTAAGCCGTTTCGATGCCTCCTCCAGGCTTATATCTTTGGCCTTGGGCGTAGAATTGAGATCAGTAGATATCAGCGAGGATTTTATGCGCATGCTTGTTAATCCGCGTTATGGTTTTGGCGCGCATATGAACCCGTGTATTGATTGCAAGATATTAATGTTAGCCAAGGCTAAGGAGTTGAGTTTGGAACAGGGCGCGGGATTCGTGGTGACCGGAGAAGTTTTAGGCCAGAGGCCGATGTCTCAACATCGGGCTGCTTTAAAGATTATTGAAAAACGAAGCGGTTTGCCAGGATTAGTAGTGCGGCCGTTATCGGCACGCCTTTTAGAAGAAACCATTCCCGAAAAAGAAGGATGGATACAGCGGGAGAAATTACTGGATTTCAGCGGCCGTTCACGCCGGGCGCAAATGGATCTTGCCGAAGGATTTAACATCCAGGGTTATCCAAATGCCTCCGGGGGTTGTCTTTTAACCGATGCGGGTTTTACCCGCAGGATCCAGGACCTGATCAGGCATAAAGAATTAACTCTGCATAATGTAGAGCTGTTAAAGATAGGCAGGCATTTTCGTTTATCCTCCGGGGTCAAGTTAGTGGTGGGCCGTGATGAAAAAGAAGACCGTTTGCTGGAAAATCTGGCTCAAAACGGTGAGTATCTTTTTCTCCCTAATGATTTGCTTGCCGGGCCGAGCGCTTTAGGAGTTGGGATCTTTAACCAGGAGCTGATTAGTGTCGCGTGCAGCCTGGTTTGCCGGTATTGCGATCTTAACGGTAAGCATTCCGAAGAGATTGTTTACCGGATACTGCCTCACCTTGCGCAGGGATCATTAACGGTTTCTCCTTTGCGCGATGAGGACCTGGATAAGATGAAAATATGAAGAAAGAAGCTTTGTTGTATGAAAAATTGGATTCAGGCATTCTGCATTGTTTTCTTTGCGCACATCATTGTAAAATACCACAAGGCAAGTTTGGATTTTGCCGGGTAAGGCAGAATTTAGAAGGCGTTTTATATACTTATGCTTTTGGAGAAGTCATTGCCGCGCACGTTGATCCGATCGAGAAAAAACCGTTTTATCACTTTTTGCCGGGTTCCAGCAGTTTTTCTGTTGCTACGGTCGGATGCAACTTCCGCTGTGCATTTTGCCAGAACTGGCAGATATCCCAACGTAATATCCGGGATAACGGGGAGTCATTCGGGGATAGATTATCTCCTGATGAGATCGTGGGGCTTGCTTTAAAACACTCCTGCCGGAGCATTTCTTATACTTATACCGAGCCGACGATATTCTTTGAATATGCATTGGAGATCGCGAAATTAGCCAAGGCAAAAGGCCTGAAGAATATCTTTGTTACTAATGGGTATATGACAAAAGAATGCCTGGAAATGATCGCTCATTTCCTGGATGCGGCAAATGTGGATCTGAAGTTCTTTAACGAAGCGTCATATCAAAAAATATGCGCTGGTTCATTAAAGCCGGTGTTGGAAACAATCGAGTTAATGCATGCCTTGGGTATTTGGATCGAAGTGACTACTTTGGTTGTCCCTGGGCAAAATGATTCTCCGAAAGAATTGAAAGATATCGCGGATTTTATCTCTGGAGTGGATAATTCGATCCCATGGCATATTTCGCGTTTTCACCCGGATTACGAATTTAGTGATTACCTTGCCACTCCTGAAGAAGTTTTACATGCGGCTCAAACCCTGGGGCGGAAGGCCGGGCTCAAATATGTTTACGCAGGCAATGTTTATGCCTGGGATGATTCGACCTATTGTGCCTCTTGCGGTAAAATAGTGATCAAACGCGATGGGTTTAGTGTGACAGAGAACAAGATTAGTAAAGGCAAGTGCCCTTATTGCAAGATGCATGTTCCGGGAGTATTTTAACCCAAGGTTTTTTAGAAAGCATGTGGTATAATATGCAAACAAATCCTAATACTTATCCAACCATTTTACATGTAGGAGGCTTGAGTGGACTCTAAAGTTACTGCACTGGTGGTTTTTATTGCCGCTTATCTTTTGTTCGTGCTTTTGCCTAACCGCCGGATGCTCATTTCTGTATCCGGGGCGCTTTTACTTATCCTGTTGCGTGCGATCTCCTTGAAGGAGGCATTTTTTGCGGTTAATTGGAATGTTATGGGGATTTTTGTCGGCACTTTGATCGTCGCCGATATTTTTATGGAAAGCCGTGTCCCGGCCTATATTGCGGAAATCATTGTGGATAGGGCAAAGACTACCGCCTGGTCGATATTATTTATTTGCGGGTTATCCGGTTTTATCTCTGCTTTTGTGGAGAATGTGGCTACGGTGTTGATCGTGGCGCCGATCGCATTGTCTTTAGCCAAGAAATTAAAGATCAATCCCATGAATATGATGATCGCGATTGCCGTATCCAGCAATTTGCAGGGAGCGGCTACCTTGATCGGGGATCCGCCGAGCATGCTTTTAGGCGGTTTTGCCAAGATGAATTTCGGAGATTTTTTCTTTTATCATGGCCGGCCGAGTATTTTCTTTGCGGTTGAATTAGGGGCAATAACTTCCGGAGTGGTATTGTATTTTTTCTTCCGTAACCATAAAGAAAAAGTGCAGTTTCTGGCAGTAGAAAAAGTTAGATCCTGGGTGCCTACGGTTATCTTGGTTAGCCTGATTTTCTTATTAGCAGCTTCTTCATTCATTGATAAAGGGTTTTCTTATCTTTCCGGCATACTCTGCATGGTGTTTGGAGTGGTTGCGATTATCTGGGAAAGGTTTGTTAACAAATCCTCTATTATCAAAGGCCTTAAAAAACTGGATTGGGATACTACCTTTTTCCTTTTTGGGGTATTTGTCCTCGTGGGAGGGATCACTTTGACCGGCTGGATCGAAACCATTTCTTCTTTTCTTTCCTCTTTGGTAGGCAGCAATATTTTTATGGGGTATACCGTGATAGTTTTTGTCTCCGTCATCTTATCGGCATTCATCGACAATGTGCCATTCCTGGCCGCCATGTTGCCGGTAGCGATCTCAATGTCAGATAAACTGAATATTAATCCCGCACTCTTCCTTTTTGGGCTTTTGATCGGGGCAAGCCTCGGAGGCAATATTACTCCTATAGGGGCATCTGCCAATATCGTAGCCTGTGGCTTGTTGAAAAAGGAGGGAGTTAATGTAAGTTTTAAGGATTTTATGCGTATCGGGATCCCTTTTACCCTTGCGGCAGTAAGCGCAGCTTATTTGTTCGTTTGGCTGGTTTGGAGTAAATAATTATTTGTATATGGAAAAAATAATCTTAAAAATTTCCGGGATGCATTGTGCGGCTTGCGCGGCTAATATCGAGTCGGCATTACGCAAGGTAGAAGGGGTGTCCAAGGCAGAGGTGAGTTTTGCCTCCGGAAGCGCGGTAATTGAAGGGGACTCTTTTTTAAAGGCCGATAGGTTGATCAAAGCGGTAGAGGCATCAGGATACCAGGCGTATCTGGACGAAGGCTTTTATGACCGGGAAAAGGTGTTAAGGGATAAAGAAATAAACACCCTGCAAGCAAAGTTTATTACCGCGATTATTTTATCGGCGGCTATTATGGCCACTCCATTTTGGGGCTCGTTCTTGCATTTTCTTCTGGCGACAGGAGTTTTAGCCTGCGGGCATGAGATTTTTATCCGCGGGATGAAATCGGTAATAAAAAACCGTGTTGCTAACATGGACACCTTGGTAAGTTTAGGGGTAGGCAGTTCATATCTTTATAGCTTTTTCATTAGTATCGGGATATGGCTGGGTTTCAGCCGGGCGGGTGGCCACGGGCTTTATTATGAGACCGCGGCATTCTTATTGAGTTTTATCCTGTTAGGACGTTATCTTGAAGCGCTGGCGCGCAGGAGGACTTCGCAGGCAATTAGGAAAATATTAGAGTTGCGTCCGAAAGAAGCCTTGGTGTTACGAGGTGCCCGGGAGGAAAAGATCCTTGTCGATAATTTGATGGTTGGAGATATTGTTATTGTCAAACCCGGGGAAAAGATCCCGGTAGATGGGGAGATTATTCAGGGTTTTTCCAGTGTGGATGAGTCGATGGTTACGGGAGAAAGCATCCCTGTAGAGAAGAGTGTTTCCGATACTGTCATTGGCGGTTCAGTAAATCAAAACGGCACTTTTAATTTTAAGGCTACTTTAGTGGGAAAAGAGACAATGCTTTCGCAGATTGTTAGCTTTGTAGAAAAGGCGCAGGCCTCCAAGGCGCCGATCCAGAGGCTGGCAGATCATGTGTCCGCGGTTTTTGTGCCTCTGGTTTTAGTGATCTCCATCGGTGCTTTTTGTTTTTGGTCCTTGGTTATGCATGAGAGTTTCGGGTTCTCTTTAAATATCCTGATTTCAGTTTTAATTATTTCCTGCCCTTGTGCTTTGGGATTGGCGACTCCGACCGCCGTAATTATCGGTACCGGTATCGCCGCCAGGTCCGGGATACTTATTAAGAATGCTGCTGTCCTGGAATCGGCACGTGCAGCCAAAACCATTATTTTTGATAAGACCGGCACGCTTACCGAGGGAAAACCGAAGCTTACGCATGTATTGGCTTATGCCGGAGATGAGACCGAGATTCTGCTTTTGAGCGCATCGCTGGAAAAAAGATCAGAACACCCTTTAGCGGAGGCGATCCTTGATTCCATCTATGCCAAAGGGATTATCTGTTCCCAGGTTGTTGATTTTGAGGCTATTCCCGGTAAGGGCATTAAAGGCAGGATAGGCGGCCAAGATCTGGCTTTGGGTAATTTAAAGTTAATGCAGGATGATGCCGTGGATGTGCAAGGTGCCATGCATGACCTAAAACGGTTTGAGCATGAAGGCAGGACAGTAATGCTTTTGGCCAAGGGTAAGAAATTAGCCGGTTTACTGGCTATTCGCGATGAATTAAAACTGTTTGCTAAAGAAACCGTCCAGAAATTGAAATCGATGAAAAAAGAAGTGGTGATGATGACAGGAGATAACCATACGGTTGCCCAGGCCATCGGCAATGAATTGAAGGTTAACCGAATTCTATCGGGCGTGTTGCCTCAAGATAAGGCAAAAGAGGTAAAGGCCCTGCAGGAAAAAGGCCTTAATGTGGCCTTTATTGGGGACGGAATAAACGATGCTCCGGCTTTGAGCCAGGCGGATCTGGGGATTGCTTTAGGCAGCGGCACGGATATTGCCATTGAGTCCGGGGATATAATCTTAATCAAGAATGATCTTCGCGACGTGGTAAGTGCCCTGGATCTATCACAATATGCCATGCGCAAGATAAAACAAAACCTTTTTTGGGCATTTTTCTATAATTTGGTCAGTATCCCGATTGCCGCCGGTTTGCTTTATCCGTCAATAGGGTTTTTACTGAATCCGGTCATTGCCGGGGCGGCAATGGGGTTTAGTTCGCTTTCGGTAATGGGTAACTCTTTATTGATGCAAAGATACAAATACGGCCGATGGGTTTTACCTTCAGCAGGATGAGATATAGCGGCGGTTTTAAGATGGTAAATTGGGTGATACTCTAAAACAGAAAGGAGGCAGGGATGTTGGCAGTATGGATCAGTTTAGGGATATTTGCGGTTTTAATGCTGGTTTTTTTATGTAAAAAATGCTGCGGCAGCGGTTGTTGTTCATGTGCGCAAAAAGAGAAAAAGGAAGGAGTTTGACATGAAAAAAAGAATAGCTGTTATATTTACGCTTTGCCTGATTTTATTTGTCTCTTTGGCTTACGCCCATTCTCCTTCGGATATAGCTCTTAATTATGACCCGAATGCCAAAATGCTTACCGCGATAATCCATCATGAAGTAGGTAATCCCAAAAATCATTATATCTCGAGGGTGGATATAAAGGTCAATGGTGCAGAAGCCGCCGGCCTGGATTTTTCGGAACAGGACAACTCCTCCATTAAGCAAGTTACTTATCAATTGGAGAATATAAATCCCGGCGATGTCATTTCCGTGGAGGCATATTGCAGTAAAAGCGGGAAATTGGAGAAACAGATCAAGGTTTCAGCCAATATTGATAGGTAAACAAATCCGGTTGATCTAAAGAGCAGTCAGGATATTACTAATTTTATGTTTTCTAAGAAAGAGATCCACTTTACGCTTATCGCGCTTTGTTTTTTATTTTATGCCAATATCCTGAATAATGGTTTTGTCTCGGATGATATCCCGGTCATTCTGGAGAACCCGCAGCTTGCGTTTGGATACAGGATCTGGTATGACCCGCAGAGCGTGCTCAATTCTTTAAGTTTCCATATTTCCCGGCTGTCGCCGTTTGCATATCATGCGATCAGTATTGTCCTGCATAGCGCAAATACTATCCTGGTTTTCTGGTTTCTGCGGTTATTCTTTGGTTTACAGGCAAGTTTCATAGGCGCGTGTTTTTTTGCCGTGCATCCGGTGCATGCCGAGGCGGTAAGCTGGATCTCCGGCCGGCCGTATTTAAGCTTAACATTTTTCATTCTTGGCACATACCTTTTATACCAGCGCGCGGCAAATTTGCTTAAAGAGGGCAAAATCCGCTCCGGGATACTAATTCACTTATTCGCATTATTGTTTTATACATATTTCCTGATCAATAGTTTTTCCTTTTATGCGCTTTTCCCGTTATTAATTATTCTTTCCGATGTGACTTTCGGCCAATGGAGAAAGAGATGGCTGTATTGGCTGCCCTTTATTGCTTTGGTGGCCTGCCGGATCATTTTAGCCAGAGAGGTTATTACGCAAAGGATCTATTTTGTGGAAACGGATCTTGTAGAATTTGGTTTGCGCAATCCGTTTTTTTGTTTTGTGCGGTCTTTTTTTACTCATCTCTGGCTGTTGATTTGGCCCGCCAAACTTAGTCTGCATCATGCCTGGCCTGATCCTCCCCGCTGGTTAGTTGAATACAGCGCTTTTTTCTTTGCCCCGGTCATCTTTCTGTTAATTTTGACTTTTAACCGCCTGAAAATCCTTTTCTTTGCCTCGGTAATCTTTATTATTTTTCTTATCCCTACTTATAGCCATTTGCCGATAGCTTCGGTAGTCGCCGAACGCTATGCTTATTTTCCCTCTATCGCTTTATGTATATGCATGGCTTTTATTTTCCAACGGTATCAGAATAGGTTAGTTAACTCTCGTAAATATTTGATTGTCGCCTTTGGCGTAGTTATCCTCGTTTTAGGTATACGCACCGTGGTCCGTAATGAAGACTGGAAGTCACAAGACCGGTTTTGGAGAGAAACGGTGAAGGTCGCTGGGGATAATCCGCGCGTCCGGAATAATTTAGGGTTAGTTTATTTAAACTCCGGGAATATTTCCCGTGCTATTAATGAATTCCGCCTGGCACTACAGCTTAATCCCCGGCATTTCCGGGCATATAATAATTTGGGGGTAGTTTTTAATGAGCTCGGAGAAAAAGACAAGGCAATCTATTTTTTGAATCAAGCAGTTACGATAAATCCGAAATACGCAGAAGCTTATTATAATCTCGGAGTTGCTTTGGATTCCTCCGGAGCCAAGCCGGATGCGGTGGCGGCATTTAATAAGGCGATTGAGCTTAAGCCGGATTATATTAAAGCCTATAATGAGCTCGGTAATGTCTATATGTCGATAAATAAGAATAAAGAAGCCCGAGAGGTATTGCAGAAAGCGGTTCTTATTTTCCCGGAAGAGGCAAACAGTTATTATAATCTGGCTAATCTATGCAATCTGATGGGTAATAAGGAAGAAGCCGCCAAACTATATGCCAAAACCATCGCCCTGGACCCTGGCCATATGGATGCGTATAATAACCTGGCCAATGTTTATTACCAGATGGGTGATAATGATAAGGCTGTCGAGCTATTCAGGCAGGCGATCAAGAATGACCCAGGGTATGCTAAGGCTTACGGGAACCTGGGGAATTTATATGCGCGCTGTGGACTTCTTAAGGAGGCTGTCGGGATGTTAAAGAAGGCGGTTGAGATTAATCCTACTTACGCATCGGCTCATTTCAATCTGGCGGTGGCGTATTTTCAGAAGAAAGAGTATGTATTATCTATCCAGCATTGTGACAAAGCAGTCTCTCTTGGATATCAAGTTCCTCCAGGATTCTTAAAAGAAATAGAAGGATTTAGAGTCAAACCTTAAAAATATGTTTTCTAAGAAAGAGATCCACTTTACGCTTATCGCGCTTTGTTTTTTATTTTATGCCAATATCCTGAATAATGGTTTTGTCTCGGATGATATCCCGGTCATTCTGGAGAACCCGCAGCTTGCGTTTGGATACAGGATCTGGTATGACCCGCAGAGCGTGCTCAATTCTTTAAGTTTCCATATTTCCCGGCTGTCGCCGTTTGCATATCATGCGATCAGTATTGTCCTGCATAGCGCAAATACTATCCTGGTTTTCTGGTTTCTGCGGTTATTCTTTGGTTTACAGGCAAGTTTCATAGGCGCGTGTTTTTTTGCCGTGCATCCGGTGCATGCCGAGGCGGTAAGCTGGATCTCCGGCCGGCCGTATTTAAGCTTAACATTTTTCATTCTTGGCACATACCTTTTATACCAGCGCGCGGCAAATTTGCTTAAAGAGGGCAAAATCCGCTCCGGGATACTAATTCACTTATTCGCATTATTGTTTTATACATATTTCCTGATCAATAGTTTTTCCTTTTATGCGCTTTTCCCGTTATTAATTATTCTTTCCGATGTGACTTTCGGCCAATGGAGAAAGAGATGGCTGTATTGGCTGCCCTTTATTGCTTTGGTGGCCTGCCGGATCATTTTAGCCAGAGAGGTTATTACGCAAAGGATCTATTTTGTGGAGATCGAGACAAACGCGCAGCATGTTTTTAAAACGCCGTTGTTCTATTTCATCTATTCTTTCTTTTACCATCTTTGGCTTTTAATCTGGCCTGCCCGGCTTAGCCTGTATCACGAACCGGTAATATTCCCGCCTCTTGTGCTGAAATATTCTGCTTATTCGCTTATTCCCCTGGCCGCCTGTTTTTTTATCACATTCCGTAAGGCCAAGGAACTTTTTTTTGCTTTAGGGATTTTCCTTATTTTCCTATCCCCAACCTACAGCCATATCCCGATCGCCTCGGTGGTAGCCGAGAGGTATATTTATTTTCCTTCTGTTGCTCTTTGCCTGTTTATCGCGTTCATTTATCAGCGATACTCAAATAGAAGTGATGCGGCTAAAAGAAATCTTTTGTCAGGTATGCTCTTAATATTGCTGGCTTTTGGCATCCGTACGGTCGCCAGGAACGAGGATTATCGTTCGCAGGAGCGTTTCTGGAAGCAGACCATCGCTGTTTCACCTTTAAGTCCGCGCGCCCATAATAATGTAGGGGTGATTTACCTCGGCGAGGGAAATTTCACAAAAGCCGTAGAAGAATTTAAACATGCTTTACGCCTGAATCCCAAGTATATGGATGCGTATAATAATATAGGCGTGGCTTATAAAGATATCGGGGATAAAATGACGGCCAGGGCTTATTTTGAAAAGGCGGTTGAGGCCAATCCTATCAGCCCGCACGCATATTATAATCTCGGGAATATTTATAATGCGCTGGGGGATAAACAGAATGCGGTAACCTATTTTAAAAAGGCGATTGCTTTGTCCCGGGATTATTTTAAGGCCTATAATGATTTAGGTAATGTTTACGAGAGTCTGTCCATGTATCAGGAAGCAATTAAGGCATATAATGATGTGATCCAGATCAATCCCGGATATGTCAATGCCTGGTATAATTTAGGCAATTTGTATTTAAAGATAAATAAAAAAAACAAGGCGATTGCCTGTTATAATAAGGTCCTTAGCATAGATCTTAGGCATGCAGATACCTATAATAACCTGGGGAATGTTTATTATGAGCTTGGGCAGACAGATTCTGCGGTCGCCTCTTTTAAACAGGCGCTGGCGATTGACCGCGGGCATTTAAAGGCCTACAATAATCTGGCCAATCTTTATCTCAAATCTGGCCGTACCCAGGAGGCGCTGGATTTATTGCTTCAGGCGCTGAATATAAACCGGCTGGACAAAACAACGCATTTTAATTTAGCTGTGGCTTATTTTAACCAGGGGGAGTATCTTTTAGCCAATGGCCATTGCCGGGAAGCCATGAGCCTGGGGTATCTTGTCCCGGAAGAATTCCTGAAAGCCCTGGAAGAAAAAAAATAAAAATTTTTCTTGACAAATGATACTATCATGGTATCATTTATCCGTAAAAGGAGGTGGCTATGGATGTAACTATAAAATACATGCTTCGTCCGGTAGCGCACTGTAAAGAAGGCTGCGCTAAATTGTCCTGGGCATGACAATAAACTGCCCGCCTTTTTAAAATACTTACAACATTCTCTGAAGGGAAAATAAAATGAAATTGATCACACGCGATACAGATTATGCCTTGCGCGCGGTACAGTTTATCGCAAGGCAAAACGGGGAGTTGGTGTCTGTGGATACCTTGGTCCGGCTGCTGGGAGTGCCCAGGCCGTTTTTACGTAAGATCCTGCAAAATCTTGTCCATAAACGGATTCTTAATTCCTATAAAGGCTCTGGAGGCGGATTTCTCCTGGCAAAGCCCCCGGAAGGGATATTTCTGCTTAAATTGATCGAGATATTCCAGGGTAAATTATCCTTAAATGAATGTTTCTTAAAAAAAAGCATCTGCCCCAATGTAAAAACCTGTTTACTGCATAAAAAGATCAAGAATATAGAGCGGCATGTTATTTCGGAATTAGAGGGTATCACTATCTCCGGTTTATTGAAAGGAAGGGTTTGATTTATGGCTAAGAGATCGGTGATAAAGATCGACCTGGAAAAATGCAACGGGTGCGGTTTATGCCTCCCGGGGTGCCCTGAAGGGGCGATACAGGTGATTGATGGCAAGGCCCGGCTTATAAGCGATCTATTATGCGATGGATTAGGTGCTTGCCTGGGACAGTGCCCTAAAGGGGCGATCTCGATTGAAGAGCGCGATGCCCAGGAGTATGATGAGTATAAAGTAATGGAAAATATCGCCCGGCAAGGACGAAATGTGATCGAAGCACACCTTAAACATCTTAGAGAGCATAAGCAGGATAAATATTATAAAGAAGCAAACAGGTTTTTGAAGGATAGAGGGATTGTTATTACGGAGGTTAATGAGCCTCCTTTAGAGTGCCGGTCTAAGATCTTTCGGCAAGGTTGTCCTGGGTCCCGAGAGATGGATTTTCGGGATAAGGCCTCTTTAGCCAGCCCTTCGGGAGCAAAAGGCGCCACGGTATCGGAATTGGCGCAGTGGCCGGTGCAATTAATGCTGGTTTCTCCCCGGGCATCATATTTAAATGATGCGGATTTACTGGTGGCAGCGGATTGTGTCCCGTTTGCCTATGCGGATTTTCATCGGGATCTGCTCAAAGGCAAGATACTTCTTGTCGGCTGCCCGAAGCTGGATGATCTTGATATTTACAAGGATAAATTCGCTCAAATATTCAGTAATAACGAAATTAAATCCGTTACCTATGCCCATATGGAGGTGCCCTGTTGTTTTGGTTTGATAGGCGTTATTAAGTCAGCGATCGCTGATTCCGGCAAGGAGGTTGTATTTAAGGAAGTAACTATTACAATAAAAGGGGAGAAGTCAGGATGATTTTTCAATGTCCTGGTCAGGATGGGCGCAGGATAAGAATCAGGGATATTCAATGCCCCGGATGCAGGTATATGGTGGAGATATTTTCTGATGAATTGAAACGCAGATGTCCGCAGTGCCGAAAGTGGGTTTACCAGGAGAATTTGCCTTCCTGTGTTGATTGGTGTAAATTGGCGCGTGAGTGTATTGGAGAAACAAGATGGAAAGAATTGAATAAAGGAGGAGAAAATGTTTTGTTATCAATGTGAACAGACTGCAGGCGGTACAGGTTGCACAAAGTCCGGGGTATGCGGCAAAGACGCAGACATTCAGAGTCTTCAGGATACGATACTATTCGGATTAAAAGGGATTGGGGCTTATGCCTATCATGCCCGGGAATTGGGGGCACATGATGAGGCAGTAGATGCATTCATGCATGAGGCTTTATTTAAGACTTTGACTAACGTCAGCTTTGATTTGAATGATTATGTATCGATGGTTTTAAAATGCGGGGAGATGAACCTTAGGATAATGGAGGTTTTGGATAAGGCTAACACGGAAAAATTCGGCAATCCCGTTCCCACAGAGGTTAATATCGGTACGCGTCCCGGCCCGGGGATTTTGGTTACCGGGCACGATCTTTTAGACCTTTGGGAGCTTTTAAAGCAGACCGAAGGCAAAGGGGTGAATGTCTATACCCATGGTGAGATGCTGCCGGCGCATGCTTACCCGGAATTAAAAAAGTTCAAGCATTTAGCTGGCAATTACGGAGGGGCGTGGCAAGAGCAAAAGAAAGAATTTAATGCTTTTAGCGGCCCGGTACTGGTCACTACCAATTGCGTTCAGATCCCGCCGCCCGAGACATACCTTAACCGTTTATTTACTACGGGTATTGCCGGGATGCATGGTGCGGCGCATATCGACCGTAAGGATTTTTCTGTGTTGATCGAGAAAGCTATTTCTTTGCCCGGATTACCTGATGCCCCTGGTAAAAAGATACTGACTGGATTCCATCATACCGCGGTGTTAGGGATTGCAGATAAGATTGTGGCGGCGGTAAAATCCGGAAAGATCAAACGCTTTTTCCTGGTGGGAGGATGTGACGGGGCGCGTCCTGGGCGCAATTACTATACGGAGTTTGTTCAACGCCTGCCTAAGGATTGTATCATCCTGACTTTAGCCTGCGGCAAGTACCGGTTCAACAAACTTGATTTTGGGGAAATCGACGGTATCCCCCGCCTGGTCGATATGGGGCAATGCAACAATGCTTATTCTGCGATCCAGGTAGCTTTGGCTTTAGCTAAGGTATTTGGCTGCAGTGTAAACGAATTGCCTCTGTCAATCGTGTTGTCATGGTATGAACAAAAGGCAGTGGCAATACTTTTAACTTTGTTGTTCCTGGGTATAAAAGGTATGCGTATTGGGCCTACGGCCCCGGCGTTTATTACTCCGGCTGTATTTAAGATACTGCAGGATAATTATGATTTGAAGTTGATTACGACCCCAGAGGATGATTTGGCGGATATTTTGAAGAAATAGGTGGATAATAGTCAAAAAAAAGAAGAATCTAATTGTTTATCTATTTAAAAAAGAATGTATAATAAATACTTGGCCGGGATACAATAACCTATGAGTTTTTCTGCCTGCTATTAGCTATTTGTACCAAGGAGAATCAAATGCTGCTGGAAGTAAGAGACCTTACAGTCGAGGCCCAAGGGAAGGTGATCCTTGAGGGGGTAAGTTTGTTCATTAAAGAAGGCGAGGTTTCTGTATTGTTTGGGCCTAACGGCAGCGGTAAATCCACCTTGATTAAAGCAATCATGGGGTTCTCCGGGTACAGCATAAAAAACGGCAGGATAATTTTTAAGGGCAAAAGGATCGACCGGTTGCCGATCGAAGAAAGAGTAAAGCTGGGAATAGGCCTCATGTATCAACACCCGCCGAAGATCCGCGGGGTAAAACTTGCCCAGGTTGCCAGTTTTTTGTCTTCGGATAGATCAATGGCTGGATCTTTGGCGGAAAAATTATCCTTACAGGAGCATTTATCCCGGGATATCAACCTTGATTTTTCCGGCGGAGAGATGAAACGTTCCGAGCTATTTCAACTTCTTCTGCAGGATCCAGAGCTTTTGTTGCTGGATGAGCCGGAGTCAGGGGTGGATTTGGAGAATATTTCATTGATGGGTGAGTTCCTGGATGAATATCTTAAAAAACCAGGCAAGTCTGCGTTGATCATTACGCATACTGGATATATCCTGGAGTATTTAAACTCTAAGAACGGCTGTGTAATGATAGACGGCAAGCTTTGGTGTGTAGGTGACCCCAAAGAGATGCTGGAGAGTATACGCAAGGATGGTTATGAAAAGTGCAAAGAGTGCAGCCAGCCGCAAAGGCTTAAATAAGGAGATCGCCTCTTCGGACGTGCCGGTTATATCCTCGGCGGGTATGGATATAGCCGAGGATATGCGTTCGGGAAGTTTTTTGCAACAGGATTCTAGTGTTCAGTTTACCCGCAGTTTAAACGACGCGGTGGAGATACTTTCTATCGAGGATGCCCTAAAAGGGTCATCCCAGGCCAAGTCGTATTTTGGCTCTGCTTTTAAATCGCTTGGCCGGGATTTTCCTCTGGATACCCGGGGCGGATATTTTATCCGGGTAAAAAAAGGTGCGACTGTGGAACTGCCAATACAGGCCTGCCTTTTTTTAAAGGCGCAAGGGTTCCAGCAGAAGGTGCACAATCTGGTTATTATCGAGGAAGGGGCGAAGGTTTATTTGATCACCGGATGTTCTGCATCTAAGGCTGCCCATGAAGGATTCCATCTGGGGATATCGGAGTTTTTCGTGGAAAAAGGGGCGTATTTGAATTTTACCATGATCCATTCCTGGCAGGAAGAGGTCTCTGTAAAGCCGATGAGTGTCGCCTGTATTGAGGAGGAGGGGACATTCATTTCCAATTATATTTGCTTGCGCCCGGTTAAAGAGATCACTATGTATCCAACGGCGGTGCTGAAAGGCCTTAGGGCGCGCGCCAGTTTTAACTCCTTGATCTTATCCCATCCGGGATCATTGCAGGATATCGGTTCGCGCGTTATTTTGAACGGTTTAAATACTAGGGCGGAGATAATCTCCCGTGCAGTCAGTTTAGGCGGCAAGGTAATTGCCCGGGGGCATTTAAAGGCCCAGAACAAGGATGTTCTTGCCCACATGGAGTGCCGCGGATTGATCTTGCCCGAACGCGGGACGATCTCTGCTATCCCGGAAATGGAATCGGATTTTCGGGATGTAAATATGTCCCACGAGGCAGCGATTGGCAAAATCAATAAAGAAGAGATCGAATATTTATGCAGCCGGGGCTTTACTAGTGCCCAGGCCCAGTCGATCATTGTGCGGGGGTTTATGGATGTGGATATCCTGGCTTTACCGGAGACATTAAAGAAAGAGATCTCTGCAATCGAGGAGAATACTTTAAAAGGGGCATTTTGAGGGGTTTTGAGATGAAGGAATTAAACGCCAGGCTGACGCAGAAGGTAAAAAGGACGCCGACAGTAGAAAGCTTCCGCTTTGTTTTAGATGAGAAAATGGGCTTTTCTCCGGGGCAGTTCCTGGAAATGATTTTTGATCTTAAAGACCGGCAAAACCGTGTATTGAATAAATATCTTTCTTTTTCGTCTTCTCCGGATGATCCTTACATCGAGGTTACCAAGCGGCTTAGTAACAGTTTGTTTTCGGAGAAGCTCAAACAGTTAAAAGTCAATGATAGCGTAACCATCAAAGCCCCTTTAGGGAATTGCGTGCTTGATGAGAAAATCCACCGGATTGGCTTTATCGCTGGAGGTATCGGTATTACCCCGGTCATTTCCATGGTTGAATATATTATTGCGAGGAAATTGAAAATAGGCGTGGATTTATTTTATTCCAATCGCAATGAAGAAGAAATCGCTTTTAAGGAAGAACTTGATGCCTGGCAGGCAGAAAATAATAATCTAAAAGTCTATTATACCGTTACAGAGTGCAAGCCTAAGGATGAGACTTGTTATTTCGGGCAGATCAATGGGGATTTTCTAATGAAGAACGCCTGCGATATCAAGGAAAAGGATCTATTTGTATTTGGCCCTCCAGCTATGGTGGAGGCGATGTATAAAATATTGTTAGGGCTGGGGTGTAATAAGGACAGCATTAAAACCGAGAAATTCATCGGTTATTAAACACAAAAAACAGGAGGCAGATATGGCATCATTGAAGGATTTAATTCAAGAAGCGGATTGGAAGAACGAAAAGCATGTCCCGGTGATCGTTGGGCCAGAGGTAATAAAAAAAGGTGAAGCCGTTACATTCGAGGTCAGTGTAGGAAAAGCCATTGCGCATCCCAATACAACGGAACATCACATCTCCTGGATTGAACTTTTCTTCTTTCCCAGCGGAGAGAAATTCCCGTATCAACTTGGCCGGGTGGAATTTATCGCTCATGGCGCTTCGGTGCAAGGGCCGAACACCAGTACAATCTATGCTCAACCTTCGGCGGGGATAACCTTTAAGACCGATAAACCCGGAGTGCTTTTAGCGGCGGCGTATTGCAATATCCATGGGCTTTGGAATGGTTCGAAGGAATTATCTGTAGAGTAAGGCAGGCGGGTGTGATTAATAATTTAAACTTAAGAGGGAGAATGGATATGGATAAAAAACTTGAGAAGGCTTTAAATGAACAGATTAACCACGAGTTTTATTCCGCTTATCTTTATTTATCGATGGCGGCTTATTGCGACTCGAAAAATATGGCGGGTTTTAGCCACTGGATGAAGGTCCAGGCTAAAGAAGAGTATTCTCACGGGATGAAAATCTTTGATTTTCTGGCTGACCGGGGAAACAGGGTTATTTTAGATGGGATCCCTAATCCTCCGGTAGAATTTTCTTCCCTGCAGGGGATGTTTGATGAAACCTTAAAACATGAAAAAAAAGTTACGGCTTTGATCAATAATCTGTATGACTTGTCTTGCAAGGCCAATGATCATGCCGCCAAGGTTTTCCTGCAATGGTTTATTACGGAGCAGGTTGAAGAAGAAAAGAACGCCAGTATGATCTTAGAGACCTTGAAAATGCTTAAGTCGGAAGGCCCGGCTTTAATTATGCTGGACAGGGAGTTGTCCAAAAGAGAATAATTCACAGTTTATAAAGATGCAGGAGGTGGGCATGGCAGGCAAGGTTACTTTTAAAGGGGCGGCTTTGACCTTGGTCGGGAGGAGGTTAAAAACCGAAAGTTATGCGCCGGATTTTAAGGTAAGTGCCCCGGACTTAAAAGATGTTGTATTGTCCGATTTTAAGGGAAAAATAAAAGTGATCACATCTTTCCCTTCTTTGGATACTCCAGTCTGCGATCTGCAGGTGAAAGAATTTAATAAGCATGCCTCCGGTATTTCGGCCGAGGTCGTGGTGGTTGGCATAAGCAAAGATCTGCCTTTTGCGCAAAAAAGGTTCTGTGAAACCTTTGAAATTAAGAATGTGCGGGTTTTATCTGATTATAAAACATCGCAGTTCGGGGTTAATTATGGTTTATTGATCAAGGAGTTGAATCTCCTGGCCCGGGCAGTGTTGATTGTTGATAAAAATGATGTTTTAAGGTATATTCAGATAGTTGAGGAGGTGACTAATCCTCCCGATTATGGCGCAGTTTTAAAAGCCTTAGAGTATGTTTTAGCCACTCCCGCATTGACTATCAATGCGGATCTACCGGGGAAATGCCTGCCTTGCGAAGGCGGGGCATTAGCTTTAACAGAAGATAAAGTCTCTGGCTTAAAGGCAAATTTACCGAATTGGGAGTTGATCCCGGGGAGGAAGCTCCATAAAGAATTTAAATTCAAAGATTTTTCGGAAGCAAAATATTTTCTTGACCTGGTTTCGATTGTTTCCGAAACGCAAGATCATCATCCGGGGATAACCTTGGATTACAATAAAGTGAAAATTACCCTTACGACATATGCCGCCGGAGGCTTGACCAAAAATGATTTTATCCTGGCGCATATGATCGACGAACTGCAGGTTTGATGTTTTTCTTTAAACGCTCGAATAATAGTCTTGCATAGGAGGCCCGGGGATAATGGCTAAACTCCAGATTAAAAAAGGTATCTATTGGGTGGGCGCCGTGGATTGGAATATGCGTACTTTCCATGGGCATACCTATAATACAAAAAGAGGCACAACTTATAATGCTTATTTGATCGTGGATGATAAGGTTGCTTTAGTAGATACGGTATATACACCTTTTACGGATGAGTTGGTTCGCAGGATAAAAGAGATTGTCCCTTTGGAGAAAATAGATTATATTGTAGTCAACCATATAGAAGTTGATCATAGCGGCGCTTTACCGGAAATAACCAGGCTTTGTCCCAAGGCAAAAGTTTTGGGTACGGCTAAATGCAAAGAAGGGTTATTCCGGCAATATTACCAGAATTGGGATTTTCAAGTGGTAAAAACAAGGGATAAACTGGTTTTGGGAGAAAAAAGCCTGCATTTTATTGAGGCCCCGATGATCCATTGGCCTGACAGTATGTTTACCTATTGCCCCGAGGAGAAAATACTTTTGCCTAACGATGCCTTCGGCCAGCATTATGCGACTTTAGAGCGGTTTGACAGCCAGGTCAATGCTTGTGAATTGATGGATGAGGCGGAAAAATATTATGCCAATATTCTCTGGCCTTTAGGAGGTATTATCCTGAAGAAAATCGAAGAACTTAAGAAAATGAATATATCTATAGATATGATCGCTCCCAGCCACGGGATTATCTGGAAGAGTGATCCGGCCAAGATTATCGATGCATACCTTGCTTGGGCGGGCAACCAGACTAAACCCAAAGCGGTCATAGTTTATGAAACGATGTGGCGCTCTACGGAAAAGATGGCGCGTTTGATCGCCGAAGGGATCTCGGACGCAGGCGTTGAGGTAAAATTGTTTGATATTAATCTTGCGGATCGTACGGAAGTGGTCAAAGAAATGCTTTCCGCCAAGGGGTTTGTTTTTGGTTCATCCACGCATGATAATGATATGTTATCTTCACTTGCCGGTTTTTTGGAGTTTCTAAAAGGATTGTCTGCCAAACAGCGCCTGGGTGCCGCCTTTGGTTCTTATGGCTGGGCTGGCGGAGCGGTCAAGAATATCGAGGGGATCTTGCAATCTGCCGGTATAGAATTGGCTCTGCCCGGGGTATCGGTAAAATATGCGCCAGATACGGATGAAATCAAACGCTGTTATGAGTTTGGAAAGGATTTTGCAGGAAAGATCCTGAGATCATTAACCCCTCCGCCTGTGGCGGAGTAATCAAGGAGGTGAGTTATGAGTTGTGGATGCTGTTCCCCGAAAAAATCAAAGAAAAAGGTTACAAAGAAGAGCCCAGCAAAAAAGAAGAAGAAATAGGCCCTTATGCGGTGGATACATCCTTGGGGTGTATCCACCGTATCCCTTAATCAATAATACAGGAGCCAAAATGGCTAAATACAAATGCACGGTTTGCGGGTATATTTATGATCCGGCAGTTGGAGATCCTACTCAAGGGGTTGTTCCGGGAACATCTTTTGAGGCGCTTGCCGATAACTGGGTTTGTCCGGAGTGCGGGGTTGGCAAAGATATGTTTGAAAAGATTTGAGCATGATTATTTTGAGCGAAGAGATAAAACATTTCTTTCTTGATCAAGGGTTTGTGATTGTCTCAACCATTGACCATGCTGGAAACATCCATAATTCTTGTAAGGGTATAGCCGATATCGATACTGACGGCTGGATTTATTTAATCGATGTTTATCGTGCCCGGACGTTTAAGAACCTGCAGGATAATACTAAGATCAGCATTACCGCGGTCGATGAGCATAAATTCAAGGGGTATTGTCTGAAAGGCCAGGCAAAGATCGTTCTCGTCACAGACTTAAGCCAGGGGGTTATCGATAAGTGGGAAACAAGGCTTGCCGGAAGGATTACTAAAAGGGTTTTAGCGAATATCTCGCAGGATAAATCGCAGAAGTCGCATCCGGAAGCCCTTTTACCAAAGCCGGAGTATTTGATCGCCGTAAAGGTAGCAGAAATAATCGATCTTGCCCCGGTTAGCCTGGCCAGGAAATATCGTTAGCGGCATAGATTTTATTTAATTCAAGGGAGGTCTTTATGGCAAAAAAAGTTTTAGTGTACAGTACTCCTACTTGTCCGTATTGCATCCGGCTAAAACAATTCCTGCAGGAAAATAACGTTATTTTTGAGAATATTGATGTTTCCTCCGATCACGAAGCGGCTAATAAGATGGTGGAGAAATCTGGGCAGATGGGCGTGCCGGTAGTTGATATCGAAGGAGAGATTATTGTAGGTTTTGACCGGGATCGCATAAAACAATCATTAGCGTTATAAAATGTATGATTTAATTGTCATTGGTTCTGGTCCGGCAGGGATTACTGCCAGTGTTTATGCTGCACGTAAAAGGCTTGATCTTTTGGTGGTCAGTAAAGATATCGGAGGCCAGGCGGCCTGGAGTGGGGAGATCGAAAATTATACCGGGTATCAGTTTATTTCCGGCCCGGAGTTGGTTGCAAAATTCCAGGAGCATCTTAACAAATATAATATTACTGTCCGGGAGAATGAAGCCGTAACTTCTCTGGTAAAAGACTGGGATGTTTGTTTAGTCAATACTGATAAAGGCCAATACAAGGCCAGAAGCGTTATTATCGCCTCTGGTAAACGGACCAAGGTCTTGAATGTCCCGGGCGAAGAGGAATTCAAGAACCGGGGTTTAACCTATTGTGCTACTTGTGACGGTCCATTGTTTGCCGGTAAAGATGTGGCGGTGGTTGGAGGAGGGAATTCCGCATTGGATGCAGTCCTACAGCTTATGCGGATTGCCCGGCATATTTATTTGATTAATATAGGCTCCCAGCTTACTGGGGATCCGGTGATGCTCGATGAAATATTCAGGTCTCCGGGGTTAGTAACCATCCTGAATCAGTCGCAGGTCAGCTCGATCAACGGGGATAAATTTGTCAGGAATATTAGCGTTAAGAAAGACGGGGCAGAGCAGATTATTTCCGTCGAGGGGGTATTTGTTGAGATAGGTTTATTGCCTAATTCAGAATTTGCCCCTTTGGTCGCGCAGAATGAACTTAAAGAGATCAAGGTGGATTGTTGGAACCAGACAAATGTCCCCGGGATATTTGCCGCAGGGGATGTAACCGATGTCCCCGAGAAGCAGATCATTATTGCCGCAGGAGAGGGGGCCAAAGCCTCTTTAAGTGCTTTTCGGTATTTTGTACAGCATAAGTTTTAATTCTGCTCCTGGAGGGGTATTGAACGAAGAAGCCTGCACCAGTCAAGAAAAAGACGCACAGGGTTAATGCTATAGATCTTTGTCCATTAGCTCAAAGGGGGAGATCTTGAATGGGCCAGAATGATTACGAGCATACGAAGCGGGGTTATGAACGGCTTAAGGTGGATGTCTTAGCTACACTTATTTTAAAGGATAATACCAGGAAAGGTTTTATGCTAAGAGATGTTTCTGCCCGCGGTTTACGGGGGGTATCTACTTTTCCTTTAGAGGTTAATGAGGTTTTAAGTGTTGTTTTGCAGTTGCCTTTTTCGCAGGAGCCGATACAAAAAGAAGTCCGGGTGGTCTGGTGCCGGGACAAAGGCGCTAAAAACTGGGAGTTGGGGTTGGATTTTGGCTGGGACCAGAAAATTGATTTAATAAAGATGTTGAAAAGGAACAAATCCTAAATATTCGGATAATAGGGGGGGGAAACATTGGATGGATTTATATGTGCGGCAGTTGAAGAGGCCAGGAAAGGTTTATCTGAAGGGGGAATTCCGATTGGTTCAGTCCTGGTAAAGGGAACCCAGATCATCGGCCGTGGACACAATAAAAGGGTCCAGGAGAATGATCCGGTCCTTCATGCAGAAATTGATTGTTTAAGGAATGCCGGCCGGATCGGATCATATGCGGGCACGGTCTTATATTCTACTTTAATGCCGTGTTATTTATGTGCCGGGGCAGTGGTGCAGTTTGGGATCAAGAAAGTCATAGCCGGAGAATCGGAAACATTCTCTGGCGCGCGTCAGTTCATGGAGTCGCATGGGGTAGAGGTGGTAGATCTTGGCGATGCCGGCTGCAAACAGATGATGCGCGAATTCATAAACAATAATCCTGGGCTTTGGAATGAGGATATAGGTAAGCTTTGATGAGTGCGAAAACAAAATTTATAGAGCTTAAAGAGATTTTTAAGGTTTTGCATGGCTCGAATGGCTGTTTGTGGGATAAAAAACAGACACATAAAACCCTGATCCCGTATCTTAAGGAAGAATCCCGTGAATTTATCGAAGCAGTAAAAAGCAATAATGCAAAACATATGAAGGAAGAGTTAGGAGATGTCTTATTGCAAGTAATGTTCCATGCTCAAATTGCCGCTAAAGAAGGCGCCTTCGATATAGAGGATGTGATAGAGGAATTAATAAAGAAGCTGAAGCGCCGCCATCCGCATGTTTTTGGTAATGTAAAAGTGAAATCCTCCCGCCAGATCATTG
>CAZRVK010000001.1:202327-512583 GCA_964603585.1 uncultured Planctomycetales bacterium | reverse complement strand
AAAAAGGGGACGTTTCTATTTTCTTAAAGAAAAAATAGAAACGTCCCCTTTTCTGGAAACGTCCCCTTTTCTGCTGTATTTATGCGGAGGGAGGGAGTTGAACCCTCATACCTTGCGGCACTGGCTTCTGAGACCAGCGCGTCTGCCATTCCGCCACCTCCGCAAATTTGCTATAGTATATCTTAGCAGACAGATAATGTCAAATGTGATTTTCGAGCATAAAACCATTGCCGGAGATTGATTTTGTTGTTATAATACCATACTTTTAACAGGAGGCAGAGGTGTTTTTAGAGTCTTTTAAGATCACTGGTTTGGCGGTAGTACAGATATTTATCATGGGATGTTTTGGGTATTTCCTGATGAAAAAGCGTATTTTAGGGGATGCCGGTTTAGATGCGCTTAGCCGGCTGGCGATTGATATTACTTTCCCTCTAATGATATTCTGCCAGTTGATCCGTGATTTCAGTTTTACCCAGTATCCGGATTGGTGGATTTTTCCGCTTTTAAGCTTGGGGATAACCATTCTTGCTTTGATCATCGGAGGAATATCCTCGGTTTTTATCTCGGGATCCCAGCATAAATTGCAGTTTTTGAGCCTGGTAGTTTTCCAGAATTCCGGTTGGCTGCCTCTTGCACTTGTTGCGGCATTGTTGCCTAAAGATCAGGCAAATCCAATGTTTATTTATCTTTTTCTTTTTTTGCTGGGCTTTAATCTGATAATGTTCTCGTTAGGCACATTTATCCTGGCTTTTAGCCGCCAAAAGAAGTTTGAAGTAGGCAGTTTTTTTAGCCCGCCGGTGATTGCAACTTTAATTACGATGGGTTTGGTTTTTCTGGGGATAAACAGGTTTGTCCCGGAATTTATCTTTAAACCGCTTAAGATGATCGGTGATTGCACTTTGCCACTGGCGATGCTGGTAGTCGGCGGTAATATTGCGCAGATCCGGCTTACATCAGTTGACAAAAAGGCGATGGCGTTAATGGTGGCGGTAAAACTGGTAATTTTGCCGTTATTGGGTATACTTATTATGCTGAAATTCAACCTGCCTTTTTTGATCGGTTTACTGGTACTGATACAATTAGCAATGCCTTCGGCTACTACTTTATCCGTTCTTGTAAGGTTTTCTAAAAAAGAGGACCTTTTGGTCAGCCAAGGGATATTCTTTGGGCATATCTTTAGCTTGATAAGCATCCCGGTCTTTTTGAGCTGGTATTTTATGCTGGGTATGATAAAATGAGTAATACCATTGCCACCAATAGAAAGGCATTCCGTGACTATGAGGTTTTAGAGTCTATAGAATGCGGTATTGAACTAAAAGGCGGAGAGGTTAAGTCTTTGCGGGATGGCAAGATAAACATGGAGGATAGTTTTGCCCGCATTGAGGATAATCAGGTTACTTTATATAATGCACATATCAGTCCTTATGCACAGGCAAGTTATTTGAATACCGATCCGGTTAGGCCTCGCCGTTTGCTTTTACATAAAGGGCAGATACAGAAATTAGAGGAAAAGGCAAGCCAAAAAGGTTTGACGATCGTTCCTCTTAAGGCGTATTTTAATGCGCGTGGTTTTGCCAAGATAGAATTAGCTCTTTGTAAAGGTAAGAAACTTTATGATCACCGGCGAGATATTAAACGCCGCCAGACGGACCTTGAGATACGCAGGGCTTTGAAGAACAGAAGATAATGATTGTTCTATTATGCCCCGCTTGGTTACTATAGGGGGCGGGGTCAATTTTCGTGAAACAATAGCGGGAAAATTGAAGGGGGTGAAAGGGTTCGACTTATGTAAGCCGGATAAGAGTAGCATGCCGCGGACGCAAGGTTGGCCGCGAAACAATCCTTGCACAAATAAACGCAAACGAAGACACTCGTTTATTAGCATCTGCAAATGCAATCGTTGGCTCTGTTTTCGCAAAGCCGATGTTAGTTCCCGCATTTGCTCCTGCTATGCGCTAAAGCCCTTTCTAATTATTTAGAAAGGCCTCGGTCTATCCTGCCTAAGGGGTAGAATCGAGCACTAATTTAGGCTGGTTCGGATGATTGCCTTTGTTGTCCGGATGAGAGCATCTAAAGGATGCGGTTTGGGCAATCCTGTTCGGCGGAGTGCTTAAACCAAAGCGTAAATGCCGAACTAAGCATGTAGTGGCTTTTATCTAGTTACTTAAGGACGCGGGTCCGATTCCCGCCACCTCCACCATTCTTTTTTTTAAAAGGATTTAATTTATTGAAGACTATATCAAAGAATACTAAAATATACGCCCTGATCCTGTTTTGTGCGTTTTCTGTCTTGAATTTATTTGGCTGTGCAACAGTCCCGGTCAAGACGGAATTTTCGGCCTATACGATAAATGGGGTAACTTATTTTCCTTTGATCCCTATTTGTGAACAGAGGAATATTCGCTGGGAGTATGATACTTTTTCCAAGACCGTAAATTTGTCGAGTAATAAGCATAAAGTCAGTTTGCATGTAGGCGATAAGCTTATACTGGTAAATGGCAAAGCAGAATCATTGGCGCATCCGGTAGACATTCATCAGGGGACTATTGTTGTGCCGGCCCAATTTAAGGAGCAGATATTAGATGTAATCTTTAAGACCCCGGCTGTTTGTTTGATATCCGATAAGTTCCCGGATACAGTTAAAAAGATCGTAATTGATCCCGGGCACGGTGGCAATGATCCCGGAGCGATCGGCCGGTCAGGTATTAAGGAGAAGTATATTAATTTGGATATTTCGAAACGTTTAGCTAAACTTTTCCGTGATGCCGGAGTAGAAGTGGTTATGACCCGTTCCAGCGATGTTTTTATTTCTCTTCCCCGGCGTTCGGTGATCGCCAATAGTGCCGGAGCGGATCTTTTTATCAGTATACATTCCAATGCCAATAGAGTCCGGTCACTTAAGGGTTTTGAAGTGTATTATATCTCACCCAATGTAAGCGATATGAAGAGGGCGGTTGCTTCGGCAGAAGATAGTAAACTGGTTTTAGAAAGCGCCTGTTATTTACGTCCTTCCTTTGATTTACGTACGACTTTATGGGATATGATTTATACCTATAATCGCGGAGAATCTATTGATTTGGCCCGCAGCATTTGTAAAAGTATCGGCCGCGACCTGGATACCAGAGTGATTGGTGTTAAATCTGCGGGTTTTGCGGTTTTGAAGGGAACACAAATCCCGGCAGTATTGGTTGAAGTGGGGTTTTTATCAAATCCTGAAGAAGAAAGGCGACTGAACAATAATTATTATCGGCAACAGATAGCAGAAGCGATAGTACAGGGGGTCAGGAGCTATGCACATGATTCTGCCTCCAGAGAGGTAAATTAAGGATGAAATCGATCGGCGTGTTTGATTCTGGTGTTGGCGGACTGACTGTGGTTAAGGAATTGATCCGGCAGTTGCCTTATGAAAACATAACATATTTTGGAGATATTGCGCGGGTCCCTTATGGAATAAAATCTAAAGAAACAGTGATCCGTTTTTCTATCGAGAATATTTTGTTTTTACTCCAGCAGGATGTAAAACTAATTTGTGTCGCCTGTAATACCGTATCAAGTTTAGCTTTGCCGGTAATCAGGAATTATTTTCGTGTGCCGATTGTCGGGGTGATCTCTCCGGGTGTAAGGGAGGCGGTTTATGCGACTAAGAATAAACGTATCGGGGTCATTGGTACCCGCGGGACAATTAAAAGCCGCGCTTATGATATTGAGATAAAACAGTTTGCTCCGGATGCGGTAGTAACGGCGGTATCGTGCCCGTTGTTTGTTCCTTTCGTAGAGGAAGGATGGCTTAGCGGCCAGGTTGTAGAACAAGTGGCTCAACAGTATCTTAAGCCTTTAAAGCAGGCTCGGGTGGATACGGTTATCTTAGGATGTACGCATTATCCGCTTCTAAAATCATTGATCAAAAGGATCCTCGGAGAGCATGTCACGTTAATCGATTCGGCAAAACAGGTTGCGATCGAAGTAAAAAAGATCTTGGATGGTGAATGCCAATTGAATCAATTCCGCAAGGCAAAAAACAAGTTCTATGTCAGTGATAACGCGGAATGGTTTAAGAGTCTGGCAAAAAGTTTTTTGGGCGCAGACATTAAGGATGTCGAGAAGGTGATGAATAATGTATAGTATAAAAGTAGAGGCCGATTTTAGTTCGGCGCATAATTTACGCGGGTATAAAGGGCAATGCGAGGATTTGCATGGGCATAATTGGCGGGTCCAAGTGCGCCTTGATAGCTTTATGCTTGATAAGATCGGGATGGTTGAGGATTTTAGGATTGTAAAGAACGAATTAAACAGGGTTTTAGATAAACTCGACCATAAATACTTGAATAAGATCCCTTACTTTAAGAAAGTCAATCCTACCTCGGAGGGGATTTCTAAATATATCTACGATTGCCTGAAACGCAAACTACCGGGTTTAAGTTCGGTAACAGTCTGGGAATCAGAGAATTGCTGTGCAACTTATGATGGTTGAGGGGGAGCGCGTGCAAAAGAGTGCAGTAGTTCTTCTTTCCGGAGGGCTTGATTCTGCAGTGACTCTTGCAGAAGCCAAGCGCCAGGGTTTTAGATGCTTATGTTTGATCTTTGATTACGGCCAGCGGCATCGAAAAGAGATTGAAGCTGCAAAAAAGATCTCGCGTTTGAATGGTTGTTCTTATCGGCTGATAAAAATGAAATTCCCCTGGAAAGGCTCGGTGCTTTTAGATAAAATGGCCGAGATCACAAAGTCAAGCCTTTGCCGGGACCGTCGTGGATATAAGGCGAGTTCAAATATTCCTGATACTTATGTCCCGGCGCGTAACATTATTTTCTTAAGCTTGGCTTTGTCATGCGCGGAAGCAGTAGGTGCAACCGCAATATTTATTGGTGCCCACGCGCAGGATTATTCCGGATATCCGGATTGCCGCCCGGAATTCTTCAGGGCTTTTGAAAAAGTTATATCCTGCGGGACTAAGGCAGGGGTTAAAAAAACAGGGATAACGATAAAAACCCCGGTCTTGAATAAGAGTAAGTCCGAGATCATTAAAATGGGTTTATCCCTGGGGGTTAATTTTGCTTTGACCTGGTCGTGTTATAAGGGGGGGAAATCACCTTGTGGGAAATGCGACAGCTGTTATTTTCGTAGAAGAGGATTCCAGGAGTTAGGGATTTTGGATCCGGCGCGGCCTGAATAACCAAGGAATAAAATGAAGGGTAAAGTATCAGAGATTTTTGAAAGTGTGCAGGGGGAAGGTATTTATCTTGGGGCTCAACAGGTGTTCGTACGGTTGTTTGGCTGTAATCTTAAATGCGGATTTTGCGATACTAAAATAGATCATTTCGAAGAATATGAGCCAACTCGGATCCTTGAAGAAATAAAGTTATTTCCCCGCGATTGCCATTCTGTAGTTTTTACCGGAGGAGAACCACTGATGCAAAAAGAGTTCTTGAAAGAGACCTTAAAGCTGACCAGTGCCTTTGGATATAAGAATTACCTGGAAACCAACGGAACGCTTCCTTGTGAACTTAGTGATGTGATAGATTGGGTGGATATTATCGCGATGGATTTTAAACTTCCCAGTTCTATTGGTTATGGCGATGGTTTTTGGCCTCAACACCGGGAGTTCTTGAAGATCGCTTCTCGCCGGCAGGTGTTTGTTAAAGCTGTTATCTCAAAAGAAACTACCGATAAGGATATGAAAGATGCGTTTGAAATGATTAAAAGCAGTGATCAGGGGCTGGTTTTAGTTTTACAGCCGGAGAGCCTCGGGTTTTGCGCAGAAACAAGTGAAAAGATCGCGCGATTTAAAGAGGATGGTTTACAAAACGGGATCGCAGTGTGTATTGTGCCGCAGATCCATAAATTGGTAGGAGTAAGATAAAATGGATAAAAGATCGAGTTATGAAGGGTTACAAAAGAATATCCGCGCGCTTAAAACACCCGTGATCGAAGTATGGTCAAATCAATATCCGGATAAGGTTTATACTATCAGTATGGATATTCCGGAATTCACCTGTATTTGCCCTAAGACCGGATTGCCGGATTTTGCGTATATAAAGATCGAATATTCACCGTTAAAAAGCTGTGTTGAGCTGAAATCTTTCAAGATGTATACTATTTTTTACCGTAATATCGGGATATTCCATGAACACTTGATAAACAAGATGCTGGAAGATTTTGTGCAGGCGGTAAAGCCGCGCTGGGCAAGGATTACCGGTGATTTTAACCCTCGGGGCGGAATAAAAACTATTGTCAGCAGGGAATATAAGAGATGAGAGTAATAAAATCAGAAGATATCAGCGTTTTGGTCGCGGATCTATGTGTGAAGGCGAGTCTTGTTTTACGCAATGATATCCTTAAGGCTTTAAGATTAGCCTATAACAAGGAAACTAACCGTAAGGCAAAAGATGTTTTATCTGCGATTATTGAAAATGCCCATATATCCAATAAAGAGAATATAGCGATCTGCCAGGATACGGGTATACCTTGTGTTTTTGTTGAGCTTGGCCAAGAGGTAAAGGTCATAGGAAACTTAAAGCAAGCTATCAATAAAGGGGTTGAGTCCGGCTATAAATCAGCCAACCTGCGTAATTCTCTGGTACGGGATCCTTTATCCAGAGGCAGCTCGGGATATACCCCGGCAGTGATACATTTTGATATTATCCCCGGGGATAAATTAAAGGTCATTGTTTTGCCAAAAGGGTTTGGCTGCGAAAATAAAAGCCAGCTGAAGATGTTCAGGCCGACGGCGACAATTGATGAGCTCAAAAAGTTCATTATTGATTCAGTTCGTTTGGCTGGCCCTGATGCCTGCCCGCCGTATGTCGTAGGGGTGGGGATAGGAGGTACGGCTGACTATGTATCTCTATTGGCAAAAAAAGCGCTATTGAGGAAAATCTCCAAATATCCTTCCTCTCTCGTCAGTCGCCGATCGTCAATCATTAAATTGGAAGCAGATTTATTAAACGCGGTCAATAAGTTGAATATCGGGCCGATGGGTCTGGGCGGAAAGACTACGGCTTTGGCGGTGCATATTGAAACCTCTCCAACGCATATTGCGGGATTACCTGTTGCAATAAATGTTTCCTGTCATGCCTTGAGGTCTGCACAGGCGGCATTATAAATATGAAAAAAGTCGATTATTCATTAATAAAGAATACGATCTCCGGTTTAAAGGCCGCAGATAAGATCTTATTTACGGGTTTGATTTATACTGCCCGTGACCAGGCGCATATGCGTCTGGTTGAGCAATTGAAAAAACACAAGAGCTTGCCGGTAGAGCTAAAGGGGAAGATCATTTATTATTGCGGCCCGACTAAAACCCCCAAAGGCAAAGTTATTGGTTCGTGCGGGCCGACTACCAGTTCAAGAATGGATAAATTTTCTCCGGAGTTGTTAAAGGCCGGGGTTATAGCCATGATCGGAAAAGGCGTACGCTCACCGGAGGTTATTGCGGCGATAAAAAAATACAAGGCGGTTTATTTCCTGACTTATGCCGGGTGCGGGGCGCTTTTATCAAAATGCGTTAAGAGAATGCGGCCGGTAGCTTTTAGGGATTTAGGGCCAGAGGCAATTTATGAGTTATGGGTAGAGGATTTCCCTTTGATCGTTGGTATCGATGCAAAAGGCAGGGATATTTATAAACGTTTAACGAAAATCTAAAAAGAGAGGTTTTGATGTCGCGTATCGATGGCAGAGGGTTCGATAAATTAAGGAAGGTCAATATTACCCGTAATTTCTTAAAATATGCTGAAGGATCATGTTTGGTTGAATTTGGAAATACTAAGGTGGTGTGTTCGGCATCAGTAGAAGAATCTGTTCCTCCTTTTTTGCGTAATTCAAACACCGGATGGGTGACCGCTGAATATGGCATGCTTCCTCGTTCCTGTAAGAGCCGTATTTCACGCAATAAGGATTCCGGGCGTACTTATGAGATCCAGCGCCTGGTAGGCAGGTCATTACGCACTGTTACCGAAATGAAAGACTTGGGTGAACGTACAGTTTGGATCGACTGTGATGTCATTCAGGGGGATGGCGGTACGCGTACCGCTTCTATTACCGGGAGTTTTATTGCTTTAGTTGATGCCTTGCATAAGATTAAAGATGATGAGCTGATCGATGAGATCCCGATCAAGGATTTTGTCGCCGCAGTAAGTGTAGGGATCGTTGGCGGCCATCCCATGCTGGATTTGTGTTACGAAGAAGACTCCCAGGCTGAAGTGGATATGAACCTGGTGATGACCGGTAAAGGCGAGTTTATTGAGATCCAGGGGACAGCCGAACGGAAACCTTTCAACCATTCCCAGATGGATAAGATGCTGGATTTAGGCAAAAAAGGTATTAGTGATTTAGTTGAGATCCAGAAGCGTTTATTAAAAGATATTTTATGAAACAAAAGCTTGAATTAGTGGTTGCCACAAAAAACCTAAAGAAATTATCCGAAATTAAGGCGATTTTAAAAGATCTTGATTTAAGAATTATTTCTTTGCAGAGGTATCCTTCTGTCCCCCGGATTATTGAGAACGGCAAGACTTTTGAGGAAAATGCGGTAAAAAAGGCGGTACGTCTGGCGCGTTTTACCGGAAAGTTGACAATGGGAGAGGATTCCGGGTTATGCGTTGATGCTTTAAAAGGCGCTCCCGGTGTTCATTCTGCGCGGTTTTCCGGAACAGACAAAAATGATTTAAAGAATAATCAGAAATTGCTTAGAGTTTTAGAAGGGGTGCCGCAAAATAAAAGAAAAGCCCATTATGTATGTGCAGTAGCTTTGGCGGATAAGTTTGGATTTGTTAAAGTAGTTAGCGGCAGGTGCAATGGTGTGATCGGATTTAAACCAGCAGGCAGCCGCGGTTTTGGCTATGACCCGCTGTTTGTTATCCCGAAACACAAAAAGACTTTTGCTGAACTGGGTGAAGCGATCAAACATAAAATGAGTCATCGTTACTATGCTTTAGAGAATGCCCGTAAGATTATTGAGAAATATATTGAGCAACATAATAACGCTTGATATAATCAAATCCACGCTGTTTATGAAGGAAAAATCTGGGCTGTAATTAAAGGGAGGATATGATGATGACTGTCAAGAATATACTTTTAGTGGTTGTTTTTGTCCTTGTAACCTGCTCCTTGGTCTTTGCCGGGGATCTTATTGCGCCCAAAGCCGAGGATTATTTCCATGAAGGGGTTAAGGCCCAAAAAGAAGGTCAATGGGCTGCGGCAGTTGCATTTTATTCTAAAAGCAAGCTGGTTGATCCGATGAACGCGGATTATGAAAAATATATCATTAATAATGCAGGGGTCCGCTATATTAAAGAAGGAGATATAGAAAAGGCAGAGGCGGCATTTAGAGATGCTTTGCGGTTAGACCCCAGTTATCGTCCCGCACAGTTGAATTTGGGTTTAATTTTAGATATGTGTTACCCGAAGCTGGCGGCTTTAGAGTATTGGCTTAAAGTTTATGATATAAATCTAGACCAGATCAAGCCAAAATCTTTCGTGCTTGAAGAGTTAATTGTGGGAAAGAAATAGTTCTGTACGGGGAGTGGCTCAGTTTGGCTAGAGCGCTTGCTTTGGGAGCAAGAGGCCGTGAGTTCAAGTCTCACCTCCCCGATTAGTTTTCTTTGTTAGTTATTTGCTAAATGCGCCTGTAGCTCAATTGGATAGAGCAACTGCCTTCTAAGCCGTAGGTTGGCCGTTCGATTCGGCCCAGGCGCATAAATCAGAACGAAGAACTAAGAACTAAGACTGAAGATCGTAATATTTAATTTATGAGACTGGGAATAAAAATATTATTCATTAGTGTTGCTTTTTTGGCCTTTATTTTTACTACCGCGCATATTTTCCTGGTTGTCAAAGGCCAGGCTTTGATCATTAAGAAGTTGCATGCTATAACTAACCGCAAGGTTAGTATTGGCCGTTTTGCCATCAACTCCCTTTTGAAGATCGAAATAAACGATCTGGATATCGAGGGGATGGGGCATATCGAATATATGCTTTTAACACCGAGCATAATTGGGCTTATTTCCGGAGATACCGCTTTTAATACTGTACAGATCACTAAGCCCGAATTCACCTTTGAAAGGTTCCCGGTTACGGAAAAGAAATCCGCTGTGGCAGACCCCAAACATGAGAGTCTTCCGGTGGTAGCTTTGGGGCCAAAGGTAATGGTAACTCCAGCGCAGATAAAACGGCTTAAACTTGTTCTAAAAGATGCAAGTATAAAAGATGGTCGGATAAATTTTATTGATCATACTGCAGGTGAAAGTGGTATAAAAATAGTATTTAAAGATGTTAATTTTAAATTACATAACCTGCGGCTTATCCCTCATTCGGGGAATACCGATTTTTCGTTTAGCGCAAGGATCCCTTGGGCAAAGGAAACAGAAGAAGGTAAAGTTAACGTTGCCGGCTGGATCAATTTCTTTAAACGGGAAATGAAAGTGACGGTTAATATTCAGGATATCGATGGAATTTATTTGCATCCATATTATTCAACCTGGGTGGATTTGGATAAAGCAAAGATCGAAAAAGCAAAACTTAATTTTACGAGTGATATCCTTGGTGTAAATAATAATTTGACTGCTCAATGCCACCTGGAACTTACAGATATCGTGCGTAAAAAACGCCCTCCGGAAGAATCTGAAGGTAAAGCCGAAAGGATCACTTCAACGGTTATCGATGTATTCAAAGCTTTGGATAAGGGCAAGATTGTTCTGGACTTTACGGTACGTACCAAGATGGACCGTCCGGAATTAGGTTTTGCAGATATAAAAATGGCGTTTCAGGATAAGCTGGCTGTTGGTTTACAAGGCAATAAGATCGGGGTTGAAGATGTCGTGATGTTCCCGAAGCATATCATTGAAGGAACCGTAAAAGGCGCAACTGATATTTCTTCTGCATTTGTAGATGGGACAATGGCGTTGGGTTTAGAATTAAAAAAGACCTTTCAGGCGGCTTTTAAGAGAGAAAAAAAGGTATTGCCATGAAAGTGCATATTTTAGAGAAAATCCCTTCCAGAGTGGAATTGATCCCTTTATTCATAGTTTCATTTATAGATAAGCTTGGGACTTTGCCTTTTTATGAAGATGAGTTATTTAACATAAAACTGTCTTTAGGTGAAGCCTTAGCTAATGCGATGAAGCATGGGAACCGGTTTGATCCGGATAAGTTTGTGGATATTGAAATAAAGTCCGAAGCAGACCGTTTGATCATGAAGGTGCATGACCAGGGGCAAGGATTTGATCCCAAAGAGATCCCTGACCCTACCAGTTCGGATGCGCTTATTAGAAATTCCGGCAGGGGGATATTCCTGATCCGGAAATTAATGGATCAGGTGAGTTTTTTTGATTGTGGTCGGGGGATAGAAATGGTAAAATCCATTAAAGGAGGCAAACCGTGCAGATGATAGAACAAAAGAAAGACGGGGCTTTGATATGCCTGATGCAGGGGGAGATAAATATCAATAATTCCCCGGAGCTTAGAAAGATATTTGATGCGATTATTAAACGCGATGAAAAGCGTGTCCTCTTGGATCTTTCTTCGGTTTCCTATATTGATAGTTCCGGGCTTGCGACTTTGATCGAGATGTTCCAGCGCCTGAAGAAAATCGGTGGGAAACTGCGCCTTTGTAATATGGCAGAAAAGATAAAGAGCGTATTTGAGCTTACTAAATTGAACAAGCTTTTTGAGATTTTTGATACTCAAGAGACAGCTTTAAAGGATTTCTAATGATAACTAAGATCGGCAGGATAGTTATTGAATACCTGGATTGGATTAAAGGGGTAGGTAAACTTTCCTGGGGGATATTTTACTGGATATTTATCGGCCCGTTTAAAGGTAAAACCGCTCATCGTGAAGGTATCTTTGAACAGATGGTTTTTGTGGGTGTGCGTTCGATCTTTATTGTTTTTTTTGTGGATATTTTTACCGGCATGGTTTTAGCGATGCAGACCGCTTATCAACTGGAAAAGATGGGTGCAGTCATTTATGTGGCTTCTCTTGTAGCGGTATCATTATGCCGTGAGCTTGGCCCGGTACTGACGGCACTTGTTATTGCCGGCCGTGCAGGGTCTGCGATCGCTGCAGAATTAGGCACGATGAAAGTTACCGAGCAAACCGAAGCCCTGGATACTATGGCGATAAATCCGGTGCGTTTTTTGGCGGTACCGAGGTTTTTAGCGCTTTTGGTAATGCTGCCGGCGCTGACCATAGTAGGGAATATCTCCGGGATACTGGGCGGATATATTGTGGGAACCGGCAGTTTGCATATTAACCCTGACCTTTATATGCAGACGACTTTTAAATATCTTGAACTAAAGGATATCTATACCGGCCTTGTAAAATCTTTTGTTTTTGCGGTAATCATTGCTCTTGTCTGCTGTTATGAAGGGATGAATACTAAAGGCGGGGCAGAAGGTGTAGGCCGTGCTACTACCCGGTCAGTAGTTTTAAGCTTTATTTTGATAATCGTGGCGGATTGTGTTGTTACCGCGATATTCTATTTTTCGAAAACATGAGCCAGATAGAGAATAAACTCGAGCCGATCATTTCCCTGAAGAATGTTTCTAAGGTTTTTCAGGGCAAAAAAACCATCAATAATGTCAGTTTAGACATTTTCCCAGGTGAAACCTTTGTGATCATGGGGTGTTCTGGTTCAGGTAAGAGCACTTTACTTCGTTTGATGACCGGAGCGATCAGACCGGATGAAGGCAGTATCGTTATAAAAGGCAAGGATATTTCCCGGGTATCCAGCGATGAACTTGATGAGGTAAAAAAGACTTTCGGGATGTGTTTTCAATATTCCGCACTTTTAGATTCTCTGACGGTTGAAGAGAACGTGGCCTTACCTCTTAAGGAACACACTAAATTGGCGGATGAGATCATTAAAATAATCATTAAATTGAAGCTTTCCCTGGTTGGCTTGAAAGGTTACGAAAAATACGCGCCTTCACAGATATCTGGAGGGATGAAAAAGCGTGTGGGGCTGGCGCGCGCTATTGCATTAGACCCGGATATTGTTTTTTATGATGAACCTACTTCGGGACTTGATCCTGTCGTGGGTGGTGTGATCGATAAATTGATCAAGGATTTGAGCATAAAATTAATGATGACCTCGGTGGTTGTTACACATGATATGCACAGTGTTTTTTCTATTGGGGATCGTATTGCCATGGTGCATAAAGGCGAGATAGTTGAGGTAGGTACCCCTGAACAGATAAAGTCTTCCAAAAATGAATATATTCAGCAGTTCATTAATGGCCGGCCTGAAGGGCCGATAGATTTCTTTAAAGAGGATGCGGGATTATTAGATTCGTTTGCGTAATTTAATAAAGGGGAAGAGGATGAGAAAACATACTAATGAGTTTAAGGTGGGATTGTTTATTGTTATTTGTTTGGCGGGGCTTTTCTATTTGACCGTCTCTACCGGCAAGCTGAATTTCAAGAAAGACGGGTATAATATCCATGTTATTTTTAATGATGCTGCCGGGATGCAGAAGAATTCCCCGGTCATGCTTAATGGGCTTGAGGTAGGAAAAGTAGACGATATAACTGTCCATTATGAGAATGATCGGACTCAAATTGCAATGAAGCTCTGGCTGGATAAAAGTGCAAAGATTAGAGATGACGCGGTCATTTCGATAAAAACCCTGGGTTTGATGGGTGAGAAATATATCCAGATATCTTCCAAAGAAGGCAAGGATTTTATCGCAAAGGAAACAGTGATTGTCGGCAAACCTTATGTGGATATGGATGCCATGATGGCGCAAGTTAACGGTCTCTTAGATGATAATAAGGGCAGTATCAATCAGATGGTAAAGAATATGGAGTCGACTTCCAAGAATTTTGAGGAATTCAGCGCAGATATTAAAAGCCATCCCTGGAAACTCTTATTTAAAGGCAAGGAAAAGCCGAAGCCTCAGGCAAAGTAGTTTGGCAATATCTTCTTGATTTTCGTATTTGCATAAGATATACTTGACCCCTTATGGTGGGTATAGCTCAACTGGTTAGAGCGTCTGACTGTGGCTCAGAAGGTTTGCGGGTTCGATCCCCGTTACCCACCCCATTTTTTATTTTGAGCATATAAAGCCTCCCAACTGGTCATAGAATCAACGAGTTGCGTCGGTTCTAACCTGTTGTGGAGGCTTTGTACGTCAGGTGCCACACATTCGAACATGGCAAGGCACTTTTCCTGCTCAAATTGCAGTTTCTTGCCGTGTAAGACGAGTTTTGTGCCCAGACACGAGAGAACATACCGCTTGTCCTCCAAAGTGCCCGTGTCGAACCGTTTCTGGGCGGTTTGGGCGAATGTAAACATATCTTCAGCCCGTTTGAGCCATGTTTCAACGCGGTCTTGCGTATCCGCGATCAATCATTCATATTTCTGCTTTGCCTTCGTCAGATCGTCTTTCTTCCGAGCATATTCCTCTGGGCTGATCTCTTCGTTTAAGCGCATATTGAAAAGCGCGTCCAACTTTTTAACGCAAGCATCCAGATTGTGCCGGTGTGCCTGCAATAAAGGGGACGTTTCTATTTTTCTAAAAAAAATAGAAACGTCCCCTTTTTTCGAAACGTCCCCTTTTTTCCCCCTTTTTTCCCTGTTTTTAATTCTTGCGAAATATTCCAGAAGGACTGCCTGATAAAATAGGGGGTTTTTCTTGACCCGGCACGAATTCGTGATATAATCATTATGAACAATGGTGCATAACTAAAAGGGGTAGCTATGAGGCCGAAAAAAACCAGGTGGGTTAAATGTTTGCCGGGTGAGAGATGTTTTCGCCCTAAGTGCAAACCATTAAATGAACTTGATGGCGTGGTTTTAAGCATTGATGAGTTTGAAGCGATGCGTTTGGCTTGCCTTGAGGGAATGAAACAGAAGGATGCCGCAAAGGTGATGAAAATATCCCGGCCGACATTCTCGCGGATAGTTGCTTCAGCCTGCAAGAAGGTAACGGAAGCATTGGTTAATGTTAAGGCGATCCGTATCGAGGGCGGGTGCTGTACTATTGGAGGAAGGATGGTTAAGAAATGAACGAGTGGAAGAAGTTATTATACGTTGTAGCGGTATTCTTGGCGTGTTTTTACTTACCAATTGAGAATCTGCGGTTTACTAACGCGCTCTTTGAGGCATTAGCGCTTGTTAAATGGTACGCCCGGGAACATGTTCTTTTGTGTCTTGTTCCGGCGTTCTTTATAGCCGGAGCGATATCTGTGTTCGTCAGCCAAGCGTCGGTGATGAAGTATTTTGGAGCCAAGGCAAACAAGTTTCTTTCTTACAGCGTGGCTTCAGTGTCCGGGACTATTCTTGCTGTTTGTTCATGTACGGTTCTGCCGTTATTCTCGGGGATTTATAAGAGAGGCGCTGGGCTGGGTCCCGCGATTGCATTCCTATATTCAGGACCGGCCATCAATGTTTTAGCGATTATCCTGACAGCCCGGATCCTTGGCTGGCAGTTAGGCTTAGGCAGGGCTATTGGGGCAGTCATTTTTAGTATTGTTATAGGGTTATTCATGCATTTGATTTTCCTAAAGGAGGAGCGTGCCCGCCACGCTAACGGAGATGTTCAATTTGGAGAGGTTAAGGCAAGCCGTCCGTTATGGAAAGATATTGTTTATTTCTTTTCGATGGTAGCAATACTCGTGTTTGCTAATTGGGCCAAGCCGATAGAGGGCGATACCGGCATTTGGAGTTTGATCTATGCATCTAAATGGTGGATTACCGGATTTTTCCTGGTAGTTTTAGGGTTGACGCTCGTTAATTGGTTTAAGAAAGATGAACTTAAAGAGTGGACATCCGCTTCATGGGGATTCGCCCTACAGATATTGCCGCTTCTTTTAGGTGGGGTTTTGATATCAGGGTTTCTCTTGGGTAGGGTTGGCCATGAAGGCGTTATTCCTTCCAGCTGGGTGGAGGCGATGGTCGGAGGCAATTCTTTCAGGGCGAACTTTTTTTCATCGATCGTAGCGGCGTTCATGTATTTCGCCACGCTTACAGAAGTGCCTATTTTACAGGGTTTGATCGGATCTGGTATGGGGAAGGGGCCAGCGCTGGCGCTTCTTCTGGCTGGGCCTGCTTTGAGCTTGCCGAGCATGCTGGTTATTCGTGAAGTTATCGGTACAAAAAAAACTGTTGTGTATGTTGGCCTTGTGGTCATTATGGCGACGATAAGCGGGATGATTTTTGGAACGATAGTCAAATGACGTTTAAAAAGACAATTAATCTTAGTGAGGCGGATTTGCTTAGGATTGAACAGATTGTCCTTGATCGGGATAAAGATGAGGCACTGGATTTTGTTAGAGAGGTAATCAAGAAACAGATCGATAAAGAGAATGTCTCAAAACTTAAGAGGGAAGGGATATAAATGAAAAACGAAGCGGATAAAATCAAAAAGATCGTTAGGGACGGCTACGCAAAAGCGTTGTCGAAAAAGAAGTCATGCTGTTCTTCGAATTCGTGTTGTGGCGGTGTAACGCAGGCGGAAGATATTAGTAAAAAAGTGGGATACAGTGATGCAGAGCTTAATGCTGTTCCTGAAGGGGCAAATTTAGGGTTTGGATGCGGGAATCCGGTAGCCCTTGCTTCATTAAAGGAAGGCGATGTTGTGCTCGATTTAGGAAGCGGCGCGGGATTCGATGCATTTTTGTCGGCCCAACGTGTCGGCAAGACCGGCAGGGTCATCGGCGTTGACATGACGCCGGAGATGGTCGCTAAAGCGCAAGAAAATGCAAAAAAGGGTAACTATGCCAATGTGGATTTTCGGCTGGGGGAGATCGAAAAACTTCCGGTAGAAGACAATTCAATCGATGTGATCATATCAAATTGCGTTATTAACTTGTCACCTGATAAAGAAACAGTATTTAAAGAGGCGTACCGGGCCTTGAAAGTAGAAGGTAGGTTGATGGTCTCGGATTTGGTGTTGGCAAAAGAACTTCCGCGAGAAATCAGGGATTCTGTTGAGGCATATGTGGGATGTCTTGCCGGAGCAATTAAGAAAGAAGAATATTTATGTTTTATTGAGCAGGCGGGGTTTCAGGATATTAAGGTAATAAGTCAAGCCAGTTATCCGGTTGATGCCATGTTTGACAATCTTGAGGTCGCTTCTGACGCTATCGTGAGTATAAAAGTTTCAGCGGTGAAAAAATAGATGGAGGCAGAGAATGAAAATAGAAATCTTGGGTGTCGGTTGTCCTAAATGTAAACAGCTTACGGCCAATGCCGAGGCGGCCGTTAAAGAGCTGAACATTCAAGCCGAGATCGGTAAGGTTACCGATATTGATAAGATCACCGAGTACGGTGTCATGATGACTCCGGGCTTTGCGGTCGACGGAACAGTGATTTCGGTAGGAAAGGTATTAAGTAAAGATGAGATTAAAATGATTTTATCGAAATAGCACCCCTGTTTATGCAAAAATTGCGCGGGTGCTTGCTAACTGCAAGGGAGGACATTAATGGGTAATTGTATGTGTCAAGAGGCAGGTACTTTGATATTTCCGTGCTCCGGCGGGTCTGATGTGGGAGAATTGTCCGATCGCCTGGCGCGCAAGATGGCCAAATGCGGGCAGGCAAAGATGTTTTGCTTAGCCGGTATCGGAGCGCATGTCCCGGGTATGGTCGAGTCGGCGAAGGCGGCGAATAAAATTATCGCCATTGATGGATGTCAGGTTTTATGTTCGAAAAAGATTCTTGAACATGCTGGATTTAATCCGATTTCTTTTAATCTTAAAGAAATCGGATTTGAGAAGGGTAAGACTCAAGTTAGTGAGGAAAATATTGAGAAAGCGGCCAATAAAATTTCAGGAGGTAAAAGTGAAGAAACTTCTTCTTGTAATTCTGGCGGTTGTTGCGGTAATTAGCGCTCCGATAGCCTTTGCGGCAGAAAGCAGTTCAGCAAAAGTCGTAGCGTATTATTTCCATGGATCATTTCGTTGCCCTACGTGCATGAACATGGAGAAGTATTCAATGGAAGCGATTGATTTAAATTTCAAAGATGCTCTTGATTCAGGCAATCTTGAGTTCAAGGTCGTTAATGTCGAGGATCGGGGTAACGAGCATTTTGTGAATGACTATAAGCTGTATACCAAATCACTTATTCTCTCAATGATCAAGGACGGGAAGGAAGTTAAATCGAAGAATCTCGATAAGATCTGGGAACTTGCTCGCAACAAGCAGAAGTTTATTGATTACGTGACCGGCGAAGTGAATGCGTTTATGAAGGACGCTCAATAATGGAATTATTAATTGCTTTTGGCTCTGCGTTATGGCTGGGAATATTGACTTCGATTAGCCCATGCCCTTTAGCTACAAATATCGCGGCGGTGTCGTTTCTTTCAAAAAAGATCACTCATCCGGCGCGTGTGGCGATTTCAGGGTTAGCATATACACTTGGCAGGATGGTTGCTTATGCGGTTCTCGGCTGGATCATTATCAGCTCTCTTTTAAGCGTGCCGCAAGTTGCGCAGTTTCTGCAAAAGTATATGGTCAAGGCATTGGGGCCTTTGTTGATAATCACGGGGTTATTTCTACTTGAGGTAATCACGCTCAAATTTCCCGGAGTAGCGCTATCACAGAAGCATCACAATAGACTTGTTGATTCCGGCGCTCCGGGTGCTTTTCTTTTGGGCCTTATATTCGCCTTGGCGTTTTGCCCGGTTTCAGCGGCGTTATTTTTTGGCAGTCTTATTCCCTTGGCGCTTAATAGCAAAGCGGGGACGTTGTTGCCGTTTATCTATGGAGTGGGGACTGGGCTTCCGGTATTGGCGTTCGCTATCGCTATTGCGCTGGGCGTGACTTCAATGAGTCATTGGTTTAATAAGATCACGAAATTGGAATTTTATACTCGAAGAATTACCGGAGTGATTTTTATTCTCGTTGGACTCTATTATACAGGGATTTATATCTTGCGGTTATTTTAACAATAGGCTATATGGCTTTGGCTAAAGGAAGTCAAACCATTGCCTTTCTGGCTTATCTGATTGGCCGGTGTGCCCTTGTGGGCGAGGAGGGTGGATGGAATACGTTGTTCATGAGGAACGGAAATTAAGTTTTTTTGAGAAGTATCTCACCGGATGGGTAGTGCTTTGTATCGGGACTGGGATCGCTTTGGGCAAGCTGTTTCCTCAAGTGGCGGTGGCGTTGGATCAGATCTCGGTTTATCAGGTGTCTATTCCTATCGCAATCTGCCTATTTTTCATGATGTACCCGATCATGGTCAAGATTGATTTTGCGGAGGTTATTAAAGCGGGCAAGACGCCTAAGCCGGTTATTCTTACTCTTATCGTGAATTGGTGCATAAAGCCGTTTACCATGCTTGCGATTGCATGGCTTTTCCTTGGGGTATTGTTTAAAGGGTGGCTTCCGGGGTCCGAGATCGTAAAAGGCGGCTTACCGGTTGAGTTGTTTCGGTCATATATCGCCGGATGCATCTTGCTTGGCATAGCACCATGCACGGCCATGGTCTTAATTTGGGGGCATTTGTCAAAAGGCAATGACGGCCACACGCTGGTTATGGTCGCTATAAATTCCTTGACTATGTTGTTTTTTTATGCGCCGTTGGGCGGTTGGCTCTTAGGGGTGAATAAAATGCCTATCCCGTGGCAGACAATCGTTCTTTCTGTCGTTATTTATGTCGGCTTGCCGCTACTCTTGGGTTATTACTCGAGAAAGTGGTTGATTGCAAAGAAAGGATTTCGATGGTTTGAGGAGAAATTCTTGCATTACCTGACGCCGGTATCAATTTGCGCATTATTGCTCACGCTGATTCTTTTATTTTCTTTTAAAGGAGAGCTGATTATCAATCAGCCCCAGATCATCCTTTTGATTGCGATACCTCTTTTTATTCAGACGTGCCTTATTTTCGCAATAACGTATGGCTTAGCAAAGTGGCTGAAGCTGCCTTATCGCGATGCGGCGCCTTCGGCATTGGTGGGAGCAAGCAATCATTTTGAGGTGGCGATTGCTACTTCAACTATTTTGTTTGGGCTCTCATCAGGCGCTTCTTTAGCGACAGTCGTTGGGGTTCTTATTGAGGTTCCGGTGATGCTTATGCTGGTGAAGGTTTGTTTAAGGACACAAAATTGGTTTAAGGTTGTGGTTAGCCATGGATAAAAAAAGAGTCCTTTTTGTGTGCGTTCACAATTCGGCACGGTCTCAAATGGCGGAAGCGTTCTTGAAGAAATATGGAGGAGACCGTTTCGAGGTAGAAAGCGCCGGTCTTGAACCGGGCAAGCTCAATCCTATTGTGGTTGAGGCGATGAAAGAAGTCGATATTGATATATCACAGAACAAAACCAAAAGTGTGTTTGATTTTTATAAGCAAGGCAGGCAGTACGATTACGTTATCACTGTTTGCGACGAATCGCAATCCGGGGCTTGTCCAGTATTCCCGGGCAAGGGAGAACGGCTTCATTGGGGTTTTCCGGATCCTTCCGTTTTTATGGGATCGCATGAAGAAAAATTGAAAAAGACAAAAGAAGTTAGGGGCCAGGTAGAAGCTAAAATAAAAGATTGGTTGAGTGAGGTATAATTTCACTTAAAAGAACTTGTTTTATCTGATACAATATCTTTATACTGGCGATGGGGTTCGCCAATAACCGCCTCAACAGGCTGATAACTCCTACTCAAAAGAAAGGGGGGTATCAGTTTATGTTGAGGTTTTTTATTTTAGGATTAGGCGGCGCGATCGGAACAATCCTGCGTTATATTATGGGCGGGCTTGATTACCGTTTCGCAAACGGGGCGTTCCCTGTCAGTACGTTGGTTGTTAATGTTACGGGATCCTTAGTGATCGGTTTCCTCTGGGGGATTATCGACCGGTTTGAAATCTCTCCGAATATTAGGCTTTTTATTTTTATCGGTATCTTAGGCGGCTATACGACGTTCTCTACCTTCAGTCTCGAAACGTTTAACCTCATGCGAGACGGGGAATATCGTATTGCCTTCGCTAACGCGGCTCTTTCAGTGGTTTTGAGTATTGGTGCTGTATTTGCCGGATATGCCGCCTCAAGAATGTTTTTGAATTTATTTAAATAAGGGGGTGTGGAATGAAATTGCCGGAAGAGGGAATGCTGCTGCGAATATTTGTGGGTGAATCAGATAAATATAAGGGCAAGGCTTTATACGAGCAGATCGTCATTAAAGCCAGAGAGCTTAACCTCGCCGGAGCGACAGTACTCCGCGGGATCATGGGGTTCGGGGCTGACAGCCGTATGCATTCAGCCAAGATCTTACGCCTCTCGGAAGACTTGCCGGTAGTTATTGAGCTTGTGGATACCGAGGAAAATCTGAATAAACTACTGCCTTTTTTAGATGAGACCGTGCAAGAGGGGCTGATTACGCTTGAGAAAGCCCGGGTAATTAAATACCGGCATAAATAATTATTTTAATTCAAATGGCTGATAAGGCCGGAATCTTATAGATTTTATATGATCATGCAAGAAACTTTTGGGCTACGTATGCGAGTCAGCACTATTACTTTGCGTTTTCCTTCGATTATGGTATATTAAGTTGCGACAGATAAGTGGTCTGGGGATACGCAGGTATTCCTGGAGGTAGGAAAGTTAAGGTGGTCGGGCCGCCATCTTGCAGTTTTGCTGCAGGATGGTTTTTTTTATGGGTATTCAGTAAAAGATCACTCTTCTGACAATAAGGGGTTGTGCGAAAAAGAGACTATCGGGATTGTGCACGGTGAGCAACTAAGAGGATATTTACTGTAATAAACGAAAATGAAAGCAAAAAAAGTATTCTTGTTTATGATCATTGTTTCTTTTTTGGGTGCTGGAGTATATTGCGGCCAGCGTTATTATAGGGATTTTCAAGAATCCCGACAGAAAAAGTTTCTATATGAAACAAGGAAAACAGGGTGGCAAGAGTTAAGGCAACGTGTCCATGCCGAAATAAGCCAGTTTAAAGGCGAATCCGGGATTATTATCAAAGATTTACAGACCGGATGGGAATTTACGTATAACAAAGATAATCTTTTTCCGTCTGCGAGTTTGGCCAAGGTTCCACTTATGGCTTCATGTTTTCTCGCAGCTGAACAGGGGCGGATTAAGCTTGATCGTAATATCGCTTTAAAGCCAGCAGATAAACTCACCGGTTCAGGCGTATTAAAGGATATGCCTGCTGGTACTATCTTTAGCGTTGAAAGGCTCATTGGGCTTATGATTTATGACAGCGATAATACCGCGACCAACATCGTTACTAATCTGGTCGGTATTGATTATCTGAATAATACGTTTAAATCTTTCGGATTGAAGAATACGGAGTTGTCGCGAAAAATTGCCGATTATCATTCACGGGCCAAAGGTATAGAAAATTATACAACAGCCGAAGATATGTCTTTATTATTAGAGAAGATATACTGGAAAACTCTGGGGAATAAAAACATTTCGGACCAGTGTTTGCGGATGTTAAGATTGACTCGAATGAATGACCGGATCCCTAAATATTTGCCTCCCGAGATAAATATTGCGCATAAAACCGGCCTTGAGAAAGGCGTATGCCATGACGCGGGTATAGTTTTTACCCGTAATGGAGATTTTGTAATTATCGTGTTAACCAAACATGCGAGTCCGAATAGTTCGCAGGCTAAGGAGTTTATTGCGAAAGTATCTTTGCATGCCTATCAATATTTTGATCAAGTAGTAAAATATGCCGGATCTAAAACCAACTGAAAACTTGCATATTACCTTCTAAAATAAACCCAGTAAAAGCAGGTTGAAAAAGGAGATAGAAATGGGTAAGGAAAACGCGGATGTTATTAAAGAAAGCTGGCATTCGTTGTCCGTAGATGAAGTTATCAGACGGCTTGAGGTTGATATTTCGGTAGGCCTGCCTTTGGGGGAGGTTACAAAACGCAAGGAGCAGTTTGGATTAAATCAAATCACTCCTAAAAAAGGCACACCCCTGTGGCTGCGGTTTTTACTGCAGTTTAATCAGCCTCTTGTATATATTCTTCTGGTGGCAGCTGTAACTACTCTATTCTTAAAAGAGTGGGTTGATGCCTCGGTGATTTTTGGAGTAGTCTTTATTAATGCTGTTATCGGTTTTTTGCAGGAAACCAAGGCGTTAAAAGCCCTGGAGGCGCTTTCTCGCTCTATGACTTCTTCTGTCTCTGTCTTAAGAGATGGTAAAGAACAGCATATTTCATCTATTGATTTGGTTCCCGGTGATGTGGTTATGATCGCTTCGGGCGATAAGATTACGGCTGATATGCGCCTTGTTCATATTCGGGATCTGCAAGTTAATGAGTCTCCTCTTACGGGTGAGTCTGTGCCGGTTGAGAAGCAAATTGATGCTATCGATGCCAAAACTGTTTTAGCAGACAGGTTGAATATGCTTTATGCCTCCACTTTTGTTACTTATGGCAGAGGAAAAGCTATTGTTATCTCTACCGGAGATACCACTGAAGTCGGACGAATATCCGAGTTAATCACTACTGCGGAGGATTTAGAAACGCCTCTTACAATTAAAATCGCCCACTTTAGCCGGTATCTTCTATTCATTATTATTGGTTTGTCCGTCATTACTTTTGTTGTGGGGGTAATTAGAGGTGAGTCTGCCGCGGAAATGTTTATGGCTGCGATTGCGCTTGCGGTAGGTGCAATTCCTGAAGGATTACCTGCGGCTGTAACAATAACACTGGCAATAGGGGTGGCAAGAATGGCTAAGCGCCGTGCTATCATTCGAAAGCTTCCGGCAGTAGAGACGTTGGGCAGTACCGGGGTTATTTGTTCTGATAAAACCGGAACACTTACCGAAAATCAAATGACTGTCCAGGAGATATTTGCTGATGGCCAGATATATAATGTTTCAGGGGTAGGATATGGGTTTGAGGGGTCTATCCAAGGGACTTCTCGTAAGTCCGTATCTTCGATAGCTCTTAAAGAGTGTTTGACCGCCGGATTTTTGTGCAATGATAGCAGGATCGTAGAGAAAGAAGGGTTGCTTCGGGTGGAAGGTGATCCTACAGAAGCGGCACTTATTGTATCTGCGCATAAAGCAAAGAGCTTATTTGTAGAAGGCATGCCGGGATTGCCGCGTAAAGATTCTATTCCCTTTGAATCCGAATATCAATATATGGCGACTTTTCATGTTTTGCCTGATGGGGATGGGATTGTTTATGTAAAAGGTTCCGTAGAAAAAGTTTTAGCCAAATGTGTTGATTATATTGATGAAAATGGGGGTGTGCATCCTTTGGAGCGCGCCATTATCGAGCATCAGGTTGAGATTATGGCGGCAAAAGGGCTTAGAGTGCTTGCTTTTGCCCGTGGGGGTATTTCTCCGAAGAAAGACAGGATTGAGCATGGTGATATTAACGAGTCTCTGACGTTTTTAGGGTTACAGGGAATGATTGATCCTCCGCGAAAAGAAGCAATCGAGGCTGTGCGGCGTTGTCATTCGGCCGGGATATTGGTTAAGATGATAACCGGAGACCATGTGTTGACGGCCAAAGCCATCGCTGCACAATTAAACCTGAAAAGTCGTCTTGGGGATGGAGAGTCAATTCAAAGTTTGATAGCGTTAAGCGGAAGCGAACTGGAAACTATGAATGACGAGGATTTACAGAAATCCGTTGATCGAGTTAGTGTTTTTGCCCGTGTGACCCCGGAACAAAAGTTGCGGCTTGTTAAAGCGATTCAGACAAGAGGCTATATTGTGGCAATGACCGGAGACGGCGTCAATGATGCTCCGGCGCTTAAACAAGCTAACATAGGTATAGCTATGGGGCGCACAGGTACAGAGGTTGCAAAAGAGGCGGCGGATATGATTTTAACAGACGATAATTTTGTTTCAATTGAAGCCGCAGTCGAAGAGGGGCGATGTGTCTTTGACAACTTAAAGAAATTTATTGTCTGGACATTGCCGACAAATTTAGGCGAGGCGCTTGCTATTATGGTTGCCATTTTTGCGGGCATGGTGCTTCCTGTTGCGCCGGTGCAATTGCTTTGGATAAATATGACTACTGCTGTATGTTTGGGGATGATGTTAGCTTTTGAGTCTAAGGAGCCTGATTTGATGCGGCGTCCACCCCGTGATCCCAAGACCCCGATTATGACCGTAGATCTTATTGTGCAGACAATTTTTGTTGGCTTGCTTTTAGCACTCGGTGTTTTTGGGCTGTTTTTTTACGAAAGAAATAATGGTTTGAGTATTGAAGAGGCACGTACTGCTGCCGTTGGTGTTCTGGTTATAGGCGAACTTTTCTATCTTCTTAATTGCCGTTCATTGTCAAAATCAATGTTCGCTCTTGGGGTATTTTCGAACCGTTGGCTGATTTTTGGTATCTTGATTATGATAGGCTTGCAGATCCTATTTACTTATTCTCCCGCCATGAATCGTTTTTTTCATAGCGCGCCGATTTCTCTGAATGCCTGGTTACGGATTGTCCTGATAGGGGTATTGATCTTTATCGTTATGGAAGCTAAAAAATGGGGCGGTAGGTGGTTTTTGTCTCGGAAGTCTGCATGATCCCGTTATTTGAATGTCGTTGATGCAAGAAGATATCGGATGTATAATTAATCAAAGAGAACCGATGAAATAATGCAAAGTCAAATGCTAAAAAATATTTGGAATAGCGGTTATGAATGGAGGAGTAAGGCGGAGATTTTCGGACTCCCCGTTATCCATATTGCTGTAGGCCGCAACCGTCAAACAGGAAAGTTTCTTATAGCAAAAGGCATTATTGCAATAGGCCAGTTTGCGATAGGGGTGGTTGCGATAGGGCAGTTCGCGGTTGGTTTATTATTAGGCCTGGCGCAGTTTTCTGTAGGAATGTTTGCGGTTGCCCAATTTGCCATAGGTTTTATATTTGCTCTGGGGCAATTCGCGATAGGGATAACCGCTATCGGCCAATTTGGCATAGGCAATTATGTGCTTTGTCAAATAGGCTATGGCCAGTATGTCTGGTCTTTTATCGAGAAAAACGCAAAGGCTCTCGAATATTTCAGGTGCCTGCCATGGTAACTTGCAGAATACGCTTGGTTTTTATCGCTTCATTTCTTGCTGCCTTGTTTTTATTGCCTGTTTTTATTTGCGCCAGTGATCCTCTTATTGACAACTTGGCCCCTGCATTCAAGGTTATATCGGGTAGTCGAGAAACGCTGACTTTAGATGATATCAAAGGTAAGGTGGCGGTAGTGTTCTATGAAGTTAAAAGCGCGGTTGAGCAAAATCGAAAACTCAAGATCAGTCTCAATGCATTCTATGATGTCCAGCCTGGTCCCATAAAAAAAGATATTATAAGAATAGGAGTGATTAATTGCCGGGGGGTGTTTTTTAGAGGAGCTTGGGATGAAGGCCTGCGGGATAATTCGCAGAAAGAAGGGATAACGATATATGGTGATTGGGATGGAAAGATGTCTGCGGATTACCGCATTAAAGAAGAAAGTAATTTGATAATCATAGATAAGAAAGGGGTTATACGGTATTATGTTTCGGGTAAGGTTGATGATAAAGATATCGGAATGATTGAGGAATTGTTAAAAAGGATGATCAGGAAGAATTAAGGGGCATTTTCTCTTGGGAAATATACAAGGGGTTACATAAACAAAAAGGATAAAATGAGATACATAATAAATTTGATCGTAGGAGTTGCCGTTTTTGCCATGATGGGTTTTGTTCCTGCCCGGGTATTTGCGGAGAACGGTGATCCGCAGGATGCTGTATTTTCCTTGCCGCCTTTACCATACGCGCAAGATGCCCTGGCTCCGATAATAACTGCGAACACAATCAGTTTTCATTACGGTAAACATCATAAAGGATATGTAGATAATTTAAATAAGCTTGTAGCAGGTACGGAGTTCTACGGGTTGCCCTTGGAAGAAGTTATTATCGCCACAGCAGGCAAAGCGGATAAAACCGCAATTTTTAACAATGCTTCACAGGCGTGGAACCACTCGTTTTTCTGGAGCAGTTTGACTCCGGGCGGCGGCGGCGAAATACCAAAGGTTCTTGCGGCAAAGATGGAGGATTCTTTTGGGAGTGTAGAGGTCTGCAAAAAGGCCCTGGCGGATGCGGCAAGTACTCAATTTGGCAGTGGTTGGGCCTGGCTTGTATTAGATGGAGAAGAACTTAAGGTAGTCAAAACCGGGAATGCCGATTCGCCGTTGACTCAAAAGATGAAACCGTTATTGGTCATCGATGTCTGGGAGCATGCGTATTACCTGGATTATCAGAATCGGCGCGTCGATTATGTAAATGTTGTGATCGATAAATTGATCAATTGGGATTTTGCAGCAGCTAATCTTGAGAAATAGCGGTTATGGTATAAGTTGGGTGACGTTTCTTTTGCCGTGAAAGTTTACCGTGATATAATGCCGGGCAACAAGCCGTAATAAATGGGCTGCGGATAGATTTCTCGAAAAAAACTTTAGAAAGCAGGGTGGGTGTTATCCTGTATGGTGCAGGATGATGCTTTATTTTCTTGGGAATGCGGATACTATTAGTAGAAGATGAAAGAAGAATGGCGAGTTTTATCAAGCGCGGGCTTGAAGAGGAGCGCTATGTAGTTGATGTTGCTCCAAACGGAGAAAATGCGTTCTTCTTGGCGGAGACTAACCACTACGACTTAATTATCCTTGATGTTATGCTGCCGGATACAAATGGATTTGCGATTTGCAAGGATCTGCGGGTAAAGAAAATAGATGCCTTTATCCTTATGCTTACTGCCTGTGATGACGTTAAAGATAAAGTGCTGGGCCTTGAGACCGGGGCAGATGATTATTTAGGCAAGCCGTTTGATTTTGACGAGCTTCTGGCTAGGATTGCTGCACTTTTACGACGGAAACGTTTGGATAAAAGTCCCATTTTAAAAGTAGCGGACTTGGAATTAAACCAGCTTACTCATAAAACCATTCGTGGGCAAAAAGAAATTAACTTGACGGGCAGAGAGTATAATTTGCTCGAATATCTTATGCTGCATGCGAATCATGTAGTTACGAGAACCGATATATCTGAACACGTCTGGAATGAAGATTTTGATAGCCTGACAAATGTTATAGATGTCTTTATAAATCGTCTGCGCAATAAGATAGACAGTGGATTTAAGAAGAAGCTTATCCATTCTCTTCGTGGTACCGGATACATCCTCAAAGGATAGCGATGCAGAAAAGTTTCCGTAAGAGAGTCATGACCGGTTTTTGGGTTATGGTGCTTTTATGCGTATTTACGGTGATATTTGCTTTTATCACTACCCGTAATATGCAAAAGATCTTTTTGAGCACTATGCGGGATAATGTCGCGGCCATTAAAGCTGCGGAAGAGTTAGAGCTGGCCCTGCTTAGCCAGAAAGGATTTTTATCTAATTATTTTCTGGATGGTAATCCAGTCTGGATAAAGAAACTTGAAGAAAAAAAAGTTAATTTTTCGGAGTGGCTGAACAAAGTTTCAGATACGGCCTTGACTTCGCGGGAAAAGGAGATTGTCAAAGACATTAAAAAACTTTATGATTTATATGAAAGCGAACGTTATAAGGCTAAACGGCTTTATGATTTAGGCAAGATCCGGAGTGCAAAAAGAATACTCCTTAAGGATATGTGGAAAGCCTTCGAATCCCTATATGAGAAGTGCGAGGAGTTTATTAGGATCAACGAATTAAACATCAAAGAATCCGAGATTTCTTTAGGGAGAAAAATTGTCGGGATGATGGTTTTAATCGCTGTCCCGGCGTTGGTCATAATTGTCTTAGTGGGCTCAACGTTTGTTCTATTGACAAGGAGGATTCTTTCTGCCGTTGAGGATATTGCGGTAACGACGCGCAATATTAATCTTAAAAGCCTAAGCGGGCGTGTGAGTACTGCGAATTTGGAAATGGAGTTGGAATGTTTGGCTAAATCAATCAACATGATGCTTGAGCGTTTAGAGAATTCTTTTGACTACATAAAAGAATTCAGTTCCAGTATCGGACACGAATTAAAAACCCCGCTTGCGATTATTAAAGGTGAATCGGAAATCGCTCTGCGCAAAGAAAGGCAAACCGATGATTATCGAAAAGCTTTAAGCGTCAATATTGATGAAGCCAATAGGATGATTCGTATTGTAGAGGACTTGGTGTTTTTGGCAAAGCTTGATTACAATCCTGATAACATAAAGAAAGAAGTTTTTGATTTTATACCATTTTTTACGGATATACGCAATCGCGTCCAAACTCTGGTGAAAGAGAAGCAAATAGTCTTGGCAGGTGTTGTCCCTGAAGGCCAAATTATGATGGAGGGTAATAAATTGCATTTAAGCCGTTTATTCTTTAATCTTATTCAGAATGCAGTTAGATTCACGCCTAAAAACGGAAAGATCAGTTTATCTGTAGTTAATCAAGGCCCAGCAGTAAAGGTCTATATATCGGATAACGGCCCGGGAATAAACAAAGAGGATCTGTCCAGGATTTTTCAGCGGTTTTTCCATAAAGAAAAATTTCAGAAAGAAAGTGACGGTAGTATCGGTTTAGGTTTAAGTATTGCCAAGTCCATTGCCAAATTTCATAATGGAGACATCGAAGTGGAAACCCATCTTGGCGAAGGCACAACATTTATCGTAATCCTTCCTATTCTACACGCCTGATTTTTAGTCCTTGGATCCAAATTCAAAGATTACAAAAAATTAATTTAATTTTAATCTTCTGTTCATGAGAGGTTTGTTAACATAACCTGAAAATGGTTTTGCCTGTTAAGGTGGTTTAAATTATAAAATCGGATGGTGTTTTAAGGGGCCAGGTTATGCAAAGGATACTTATTATTGATGATGAGCAGAGAATAGGCGAATTGTATTCCAGGTTGTTATTGGAGGAGGGGCTTGAGGCAAAGCATGCTTCAACCGCGCAAGAGGCAACTAATCTTTTGATCCGAGAGCAATTCGATTTAGTCCTGCTTGATATCAATATGCCGGAAGTGAATGGGAAAGTGATGTATGAGGTTGTTCGTGAGTATGACCGGAATATGAAAGTTATAGTTTCAAGCGTCTATCCGATCGAAGAACAGGTGCAATGCGTCTTGGGAGCTTTTGCATACCATAATAAATCACAAGGAGTAGATATACTCGTGGCCAAGATAAAAGAGGCAGTAAATCAGTAGTTCTGATTTTTACATGCCAAGTGCTTTCGGCGGACGATTTTAAGTTATACTAATTTACTTGTCTAATACGGTAAATTTATTTGCAAAAGGCCTGATTGAACTATGAAACCGTTAATTTTTACAATATTAGTTGTGGTCGCAGTAATATTGGCGACCAGGGCTTATTATTTACAAAAAGAACTTTTCATCCTCCAGGATAGTTCTATGCTTTGCGGGAAAAAGATTGAATATCTCCAGCAGGAATTGATGCGGTTAAATAGTATCCAGGCCGATAAAGACCGTATTCTAAACGAGATCGAAGGGGCGCTAATGGAATTAGAAAGTAAGGTTGATCTTAAGGATTTAGAGAGACATATCCCCAGGAAAAAGTGGGATGAAATCGGGATTGTGATCGATAAGCTAAAAGCTTTTCAGCAGGAAAGACAAGAGGAAAAAGCCTATTAAGCAGGTATTTATTTTAATGGATGCGCCGTAAGAAAATACAATGAGTGAGGTGTAGTTATGAAGAAGATAATCTTAGCGTTGGTTCTTATTCTGGCGTTCTCTAATTTAAGTTACGCTGATTTTAAACCGGAAAGAAAATCAAGGAGGGAAAAAGAATTAAAAGAATTGCAGAAACGATTTGAGTGGTGGCCTACTGACGCTAAGCCTGGGCCGGTAAAAGATCCCGAACACGGCGGGTACTGGTGGTGGCCGGAAGAGCCCGGAAAAGCCCGTCCATGGGGTAATAGGGGATATGTGTATGTGTATAAGATAATTTTTGATTATCGGGCAGAAGAACTCCCGGAGCCAAAACCGCAAGAGCTTCGACCGGCATTGCTTATTAAGAAAATAATAAGAAACGTAAAGATTTACTTTGACTACGATAGATCGATTTTACGCGATGATGCACTTAGGATCCTTCAAGGTGCTGTTGGAACCTTAAAACGCAATCCTGGATCGAGTATTCTTATTACAGGAAATTGCGATCGCCGTGGTTCAGAGGCTTATAATGAAAAGCTGGGCAGGCGGCGAGGGGAATCGGTTAAGCGTTATATGCTTGAAAGCGGTATTGATGAGGAACGTATAAAGATTATCAGCCGGGGGAAGCTTGACGCTGTGGCTCATGTTACGGATATTGAAGGCATGCAAAAAGATAGAAATGCTCAATTTATGCTGGCTGAAGTTGAAGAAGTGATGCTTCCGTATCCTGGAGTCCCGCAGGAACCTGAGGCACTGCCTATAGAAGAGGGCAGGTATATGATTGAGAAGAAAGAAATAGTTGAAGCTGAAGTTAAATCCAGCACAAGAGAGTACGTCATAAAAAAAGGGGATAGCCTGTCAAGAATTGCCAAAGACCAGCTTGGTGCGGCGCATCGTTGGAAGTATTTATACGAATTAAATAAGGATATTATTAAGGATCCCAATAAGCTTAAGCCGGGAAAGAAAATAATTATCCCTATAGAGTAGATTAGCTTTTTAAACGGGAGGAGCCAGTATGTCTAAAGAAGTGATTTTTCTTGTGCTGTTTGTTTTTGTTTTAGGTGGATGCGCTTCAAATTCTAAGAAACAGGTTATTAAATCACAGCCGGCAGTATCCGAAAAACTCCAAGAAGCATCCCAACAAGAGTTGTCTTACCAAAATTATGATTATAGTGATACGCGTTTATCCGAGAACTATGAGAAGTCTCTAAAGAAAACTCATACCGGTCAGGGAATACAGTTAAGCCCGAAACAAATTCAGCGGGCGCTTAAAAATGCCGGTTGTTATGATGGATCAATCGACGGAAATATAGGGCCTAAGACGAAGGCAGCAATTATTAAATTCCAAAGAGCAAAAGGTCTTAAGACCGACGGCATTATTGGCAAGAAGACATCAGCAGAATTAAATAAATATTTATCCAAGTAGATATGGATTTAACTAAGGGAGCTTCTGGGAAGCTTTTATTGTTGAGGTGAAGAAAAAAATAGATATGGAAAGGAGGTGGGTGTGCGCTGAAGTTTTTGCGTATGACCGCTTATACAGAGCATATTGTTTGTGGACAGTTGGTAGTTAATAGCATTAGGAATAAGAGGAGGGTGTATGAAGAGTATATTGTTAACAGCAGTATTGGTAATGGGGTTTGCGCTATGTGCGTATGCGGAGGATGCTTCGAAGATAGCCAATCAAGTGGCTGCGGAGTTGCAAAAATCCGGGGTTATCGCTTCTAATGAAGTTCCATCTATAAGCGCGTCTGTAAAGAGTCTTGTTGAAAGCGGCGTTACTGCTTCGGAAGCAAAAAGTGTTGTTGCCCAGGCAGCAAAATCGGCCAGAGCTCAAGGATTAAAGGGCAAGGATCTTGCTGCTAAAGTGCAAGAAGCAGCTAAGTCGCATAAGGCGCAACTGGAAGATGCCAAGAATAAAGCAAAGGAAATGGGAACAAAAACCAAGAAGAAGGCAAAAGAAGCAGAGGCAAAAGTCAACAAAGAGGTAAAAGATTATCAGAAGAAAATGAATAAAAGCAGGTAAGGCCTTTTTGGTGTATTGCAGATAGGGGCTGGATTTGTTCCGGCCCCTATTGACTTAAACTGCCTTTTGATAGAGGAAAAATATTACGCTATTCCTTACGAGTTTCATAAGAACAATAGGATAAAAAAATGGGGATTCCATGGCATATTCCATGAGGCTAATGCAGACATGTTTGCGCAAAAAGGGAATATTATCTCCGTAGTCCTCGATAAACAAACTACGGTTTGCCCGGTAAGAAATAATCTTCCTCTTGCTATTAGCCTTGGATTTACTCCGTTAGAAGGGGTGATGTCCAGGATAAGTTGCGGAGACCTGGATCCAGGAACAGTATTTTATTTAATGAACGAACATAAATTTTCAATTTATAAGATCGATGATATTTTAAAGAATGAAAGCGGATTTTTAGGGCTTACAGGGTATGATCTTGAACTAAAGGAATTGGTTAAGTTTTACGGCAAAGATCCCAAGGTTAATTCAGCTTTTGAGATTTACGAGGCGCAATTATTAAAGTATGTCGGTGAGGGGATCTCGGTATTGGGTGGGTTAGATAATATTGTGTTCTCGGGGGAGGGAGTTGGTTCGCTTATTCCGGTGATATACAGCCTGATAAAAAAGATTTCATTCTTGGGGATCAATGTTAAAAGCCTTCCCTGGAAAGATAAAAAAGAAATATGTCAGATTACTTCTGATGAGTCCCAAATAAAAGCATATCTTAGCCGAATAAGCCTGCCAGGTATAATTTATTATGAAACAAATAAGATCCTGCAGAAAATCCCCAAATAACCCGCCGATTTACCGGTAGAGGAAAAGAAAATTGTTCCGGTCATTTTTTCTGGCCGTAAAATAATTCTTGACAGTTTAGGATGCATACTGTAAACTTTAAATGAAAATCAGAGTTAATGCAGAAGCCGCGAGAGCTTTTCAATAAGGGCGAAGAAGTCCTCTTTACAAACAGCTTTGTTTGAAAGAGGATTTTTTGTTTTTGGGGTAGATCCAAGGTAAAAGGCTTGATTAAAGGTGGTATATGGAAAAGACAAAAGGAAAGACGTTGAATATTACTTCGCTGCAGGAAGTCAAGATATTAAGAAGGATTGTTGAAATTACTAATTCCGCATTGGATTTAAACTTGATCCTTGGGGAGATGGTTCAGGTCGTTAATGATATGACTCATGCGGATTCTGTTTTTATCTATTTATTTGATGAGAAAAAGCGGCATTTAGTCCTTATGGCTTCAAAGATGCCGCATCAAAAAGAATTAGGCAGGGTAAATCTTAAAATAGGAGAGGGGATTACCGGCTGGGTAGCTAAGGAAAATAAGCCGGTTGTTATCAATAACAAGGCATATCTGGACCCGCGTTTCAAGAACCTGGATGTGTTGCTGGAGGATAAATATGAAGCATTTCTTTCTGTCCCGATTGTTTGCAAAGGTGATTGTATTGGGGTTATCAATATCCAGCATAAAAAACCGCATGAATATGCCGGCAATACTGTTAGTTTAATTTCGATTATAGCCAAGCAAACCGGAGGGGTGATTGTAAACGCCCGGTTGTATGAGGACAAAAGAAGGAAGGCTTTGCAGTTTGATAGCTTGATCAAGGTCAGCCAGTCCATTACTTCGCAGGTGTATCTGGATGAGATTTTAAACCTTATTGTGGTTGTTACCGCTAAAATGCTTGATTCGAAGATATGTTCTATTATGCTTTTGGACCAAAAAGGGGATGAACTGGTTATTAAAGCTACCCAGAGCTTGAGTGAGGAGTATAAAAAGAAGTCCAATATCAAAGTTAATGCCAGCTTAAGCGGAGAGGTGGTTAAAACCAGGAAACCTATCGTAATCTATGATGTGCGTGATGAAAAAAGATACCATTACCGTGATTTGGCAATTAAAGAAAATCTTACGTCGATGTTATCGGTTCCGATGGTCGTAAAAGATAAAGCAATAGGTATTATTAATATATACACAAAAGAACTTCATTCTTTCGCGCAGGAGGAAATCGATATATTGCAAATGGTGGCAAATCAGGCTGCTGTGGCGGTAGAGAATACAAAACTTATGGAAGAGACATTACGGGTTAAAGAGGCGTTAGAGACGCGAAAGATGGTTGAGCGGGCCAAGGGTTTCTTAATGAAGGAGTTAAAGATAAATGAGGATGATGCTTATCGCTTGATCAACCGTAAAAGCATGGATACCTGTAAGCCCATGCGTGAGATTGCCGAGGCAATTATTTTAGCCAGTAATATGAAGAAGTAACCGGAGAAAATGTAATATCCGATTAAAAATTGGTTTATTCATTTGCTGCAGAGAAGTGGCAAGTGGCAGGGCGTAGACGTCCTTAAGGCGCTAATGTTGAGTGCCGAAAGGGCGTTTTTGTTTGTAGTAGTGTGTTTGGGGCATAGGTGCCTCAAAAGAACAGGAGGCACTCTCCTTGGGTTTTTGAGTACAAAAGAGTACTCGTTGGATCAGGGGCGCTCCAAGATGGATGCGGTATCAGGTTGACAATATTTATGAGGAAAAACTACGTATAAAACGGTTTTAAATAAGGAGGGAAGCATGTGGAAGAGAGCAATAGGAGTATTTATGTTTCTTTTGGTGGTGGTGACAAATGTATTTGGACAGGAAGAAAAAACCGGTTTGTTGTCTGACCTGAAAGTCGAAGTAAGCGGTGGTTTATCAGTGTTTAGCCAGTATATCTGGAGAGGGTTCATTATGGACAGGGATGCTGTACTACAGCCGGAAGTTTATGTATCAACTCCAGAAACAAAGTTTGGCAAGCTGAAACTGGGTATGTGGGTCAATGAGGATTTGCAAAATAGCGATGATTTAAACTCGGATGAGTTTGACTATATCATTGATTATACTTACGGGTTTAAGAACTTCAGCATATCTTTTGGGCATACGTATTATGATTTCACCGGCACCAATAAATTCAGCCGTGAATTCTATGCTGGGGTTTCTTTCCCTAATTTGTTCTTGAGCCCTTCGGTATATTTTTACCGTGACTATGGCAATCCTTCCAGTGGAGGAGGTTTAGGCAATTACACTGTAGTCAATGCATCTCATAGCTTGCCGTTTGTGCTGAAAGGTTATGATTTTAGTTTGGATTTATCGGGCCATGTAGGTTTTAATCATAATCAATTCATCGACGGAGATGGCGGAGATGTTGCTTTAAAGGTGGGGTTGACTATGCCGTTAACTAAAAACCTGAAGTTTTCCCCTAACCTGAATTATTCGATTCCCTTTGGCGATTTAGCCAGCGAGTCGCATGCCAATCAAAAATCGCGTTTTTACGGCGGGGGTACATTAGTATATGCATTCTAAATTAGAAAGGAGGAATAACCATGTTTCTAAGAATATTCATATTCTTATTTACTGCAGTGATTGCCTGGGTTAGCGGGGTCTGCTTTGCCCAGGATCCTGGAGGCGCCGAAACGCTGGCGCAAAATCCACAGGCACCGGTTGATTATGTATGGGTGTTGGTTTGTGGATTCCTGGTTTTTTTTATGCAGGCAGGGTTTGCGATGGTTGAGGCCGGGTTTTGCCGGGCAAAAAATGCGACTAACCTTATGGCTAAAAACACGATTGATTTCGTTGTCGCTTCACTTGTTTTTATGGCTGTTGGTTTTGCTTTTATGATGGGAAATGACTACAAAGGGATAATCGGCACATCGGGTTGGTTCTTACACGGGGCAAATTATGATGTAGGAAAGTATCTCGTGTTCTTTTGGCAGATGGTTTTTGCCGGAACCGCGGCAACGATTGTCTCCGGAGCAGTTGCAGAAAGATTAAAATTCAAGGCGTATTTTTTATATAGCCTTGCAGTTTCGGCGATCATCTATCCTATATTTGGTCACTGGGTTTGGGGCGGAGGATGGCTTTCTAAACTTCCTTTTGGAGCAGGACATGTTGATTTTGCCGGATCCGGAGTCGTGCATACTATAGGGGGTTTTGTTGGTTTAGCCGGTGCTATTGTCCTTGGTCCGAGGTTCGGGAAAATAGGCAAAGACGGAAAATCAAAGGCTATCCCCGGGCATAGTATAACCCTTGCGGCACTGGGTACATTCATATTATGGTTTGGATGGTTTGGTTTTAATCCAGGCTCTACATTTTCTGCGCATCAATTAAGGATTGCGGTTATTGCGGTGAATACTAATCTGGCAGCAGCAGCAGGAGCGGCGGTTGCTATTCTTTTGGTATTTATGAAGACAAAGAAGTGGGATCTGGGGATGATGCTAAACGGTTGTCTGGCAGGATTGGTCGCCGTTACCGCGCCTTGTGCCTGGGTAGAGGCGTGGGCAGCTGTGGTTATTGGTGCGATAGCCGGTGTTTTGGTAGTTGTAAGCGTATATTTTTGGGAAGCAATGAAGGTAGATGATCCGGTTGGTGCGGTCAGTGTGCATGCTGTAAATGGTGTCTGGGGCCTTATTAGTGTGGGGCTTTTTGCTGACGGAACATATGGCTTGGGGACAACTACTGCGCCATTAATTAAAGGGTTATTCTACGGGGGAGGTTGGGGGCAGTTAATCGCTCAAGTGATTGGAGCGGCCGTTTGTGTGGCTTGGGCTTTTAGTCTGGGATTAATTACCTTTAAGCTGATGGATAAATGTTTTGGTGTCAGAGTTTCGCCGGAAGAAGAATTAAAAGGGCTGGATGTTATTGAACATGGAACTCCGGCTTATCCGAATTTTTATACAACGAATCAAAATTGACCCATTAACCTGATTTTTCTTGTTTCGCTTTCAGGCAGAGGGGAGGAAGGAGCAAAATGAAGAAAATAGAGGCAGTTATTCGGGTAGAAAGGTTAGAAGGAGTTACCGAGGCTTTAGAAACATTGCATTGCTGCCCCGGGATGATGATCACGCATATTGAAGGGCATGGCCGGCAAAAAGGCTTGGTTGAGCAGTTCCGCGGCCGGGAATACAAAGTTAATTTTTTGCCGAAAGTAAAAATCGAAATAATTGTTAAGGACAGTGATTTCGATAAAGTCGTAAATTCTATAGCTAAAACCGCCAGGACCGGTGAAATTGGCGATGGCAAGATATTTGTTTATCCTGTAGATGATGCTATAAGGATCCGCACCGGAGAAAAAGGCGATATCGCTGTATAGAATAAAGGGGGAATAAAGGGAATAAAGGGGACGTTTCTATTTTTCTGAAGCCCCAAAATGCAACCATCACCAGAAAAATAGAAACGTCCCCTTTATTTTTTACTTTAGCTTTACAGTGCGGGTTTTTGATAGTATAATCAAAAAAAAGGTTTTGGGCAGGATAATGACTTGCTCCCGGGATGCTACTGTGATATAACTGCCAACCTGAAAATGAAAGTATAGATCAAGATGCCTGTAAAAGGAGGTATCTTTGGGGAGTAAGAGTAAAAAGAGAATTAAGGATATCCGGTTTGGGCAATTGTTATAAAGTAACCCAAAGCCCTGCAAGAAAATGCAGGCTTTGGGTTTTTTGCTTTAAGAAAGTATTAAGGCTATGTTCATTCGAAAAGGTTGTTTTATGATGGTAAGATCACTCTAAAATATTAGGAAATTACAGGGGATTATGTCAGAGACAGATATTAGCCGGGAAGAACTCTTTGAGCAAGTAAGACTTTTGCAAGGGCAGGTAATTGAACTTAAAAATGATATCCTTAAGCTCAAAGAATCCGAGCAGGCATTGCGCAATAGCAATGTGCATTTTAAAGAACTTTTTGATAATATGACGAGTGGTGTCGCTATTTATGAGGCAAAAGAGGAAGGCCGGGATTTTATCTTTAAGGATATAAATAAGAGTGGTGAGCTAAATAGTAAATTAAGCCGTGACCAGATAATCGGTAAGAGTGTTCTTGAGGTTTTTCCGGGGGTGAAAGAAATAGGTTTATTTGAGGCATTTTCGCGCGTCTGGAAGACCGGAGAGCCGCAGCATTGCCCGATTTCATTTTATCATGATGGACGTGTTTCGCAGTGGGTGGCAAATTACGTTTATAAGCTGCCTTCAGGCGAAATAGTCGCTGTTTATGACGATGTTACTGAACTAAAAAAAGCCGAGGAAGAGCGGCAGCAAAGGGAACAGGAAATGAGTTCGATGCTCAAGAGTATGATAAATGCGTTTGTGGTTTTTGAATCAGTGTTTGATGATGCGGGCAATTTTATCAGCTATCGATTTGTCTATATCAATACCGCATATGAAATTATAACAGGCGTAAAATATTTAGAGGTGAGTGGCAAAACTGTCCATGAGGTTTGGCCTGAAACCGAGCCCGAATGGGTCAAAAGGTATGGCGAGGTGGCAGTGACCGGGAAAAGCCAGGAATTTGAGCTGTATCACTCTCCGACCAAAAAGATCTATCACTGTAATGTGTATCGTCCTTTTCAGACAAAAGAAAAATTCTGCGTGATCTTTGAGGATATCACCGAACGTAAAAAGGCGGAAGAGGCATTGTTATTTAATAATATTATTTTGCGGACGCAGCAGGAATCTTCTATTGACGGGATCCTCATTGTGAATGAAAAAGGGGAGATTTTGTCTTTTAATCAGCGGTTTGTTGATATGTGGGGGATCCCCCCTGATGTAATCGAAACAAAATCCGATCAACACACGTTGGAATCGGTAATGAGTAAACTTGATGATCCTGAAGAATTCATTGCGAAGGTACAACATCTTTATGCGGTTCGCGATGAAGTGTGCGCAGATGTTGTTGCCTTAAAAGACGGCAGGTTCTTTGAGCGTTATTCGGCACCGATGCTTGATTCGGATAAGAAATATTACGGCCGGGTGTGGTATTTCCGGGATATTACTGAACGCAGGAACCTGGAGGAAGAGTCCCGCAAGCGTTTGCAGGAACTGGAAATATTCTATAGGGCGAGTTTAGGCCGGGAAGATCGTATTATTGAGCTTAAGGAAGAAATCGTGAGGTTGAAGAAAAAATTGGGAAATACGAGTTGATCAGACGATGGTAGATAAAAAAGCCGTAAATAAAAACAGCCGTTTAACCTTGAAAAGCCTTATAAATTACTTGCTTGCAATTTTTACTGTTTGGGCGGGAAAGATTAAATCGTATCAGTCTGTTAATCCTAAGGCGGTTGAATCGGGGCAGGAAGTAGCGGAGTGTAAAAAGATCGAAGATGTATTACATGATAATGAGCAAAGATTGGAGAATTTGATATTTAGTATAGCGGATTGGGTTTGGGAGGTAGACGAGAAAGGTGTTTATACATATAGTTCATATAAGAGTTCTGAATTCTTTGGGCGTTCTCCCGAAGAAATGATAGGAAAAACCCCATTCGATTTTATGCCGCCGGATGAAGCAAAAAGAGTGTCAGCTATTTTCTTCGAGATCCTGGCAAATAAAGCTCCGATCAAGGATTTGGAGAATTGGAATATCCAAAAAACCGGCAGAAAGATTTGCCTACTTACCAACGGTGTGCCTATATTTGATAAGAGTGGGAATTTCAAAGGTTATCTCGGCGTGGATAAAGATATCACTGAACGCAGGGTTATGGAAAATGCATTGCGTGTGAGCCAAGAACGGTTCATGGGTATTTTTGAGAATATTAATATGGGGATTTCCATTATGGACACTAATTACAGGATTTTAAAGGTCAATAGCCATATTGGCCGTTTGTTTAACAGGTCTCCAGAGGATTTTGAGGGGAAATTGTGTTTCTCTGAATTTGAGAATCGTGATGGGATTTGTGCGCATTGCCCGGGTAGTATTGTTATGCGCGGTAAACCTACAGAAAAGATCGAGGCTAAAGGTGTGCGTAAGGACGGAAGTTATTTTTATGTTAATATCTGGGCTGTGGGTACGTATGATAAGAATGGTGTTTGTACGGGATTTATTGAACTGGTTGAGGATATTACTGAACGCAAGAAAATAGAAGAAGAAGCAAAAAAACGTTTGCATGAATTGGAGATTTTTTATCGGATCAGTATGGACAGAGAAGAGCGGATTATCGCGCTTAAGAATGAAGTGGAAAGTTTGAAGCGGAAGTTGGCAAAACAAGATTAATTTATATGATCAGTACAATACAACACCTTAATCCTGTTTTGCAGGCATTGTTTGCGGGGATCTTTACCTGGATCTTGACCGCGGTTGGAGCTGCTTTTGTGTTCGTAACCAATAAATTCAGCCAGAAGGCGTTTGATTCGATGCTGGGTTTTGCCGGTGGGGTTATGATCGCAGCCAGTTTCTGGTCATTGCTTGCTCCGGCAATCGAAATGTCTTATCACATTAGCGTGGCGCCATGGCTGCCTGCTGCATCCGGGTTTCTTCTGGGGACTATATTTTTGAGATTGATCGATAAGGTTTTACCGCATCTTCATCTTGGTTTTCCTACAAAAGATGCAGAAGGGATCAAGACATCCTGGCAGCGCAGTGTATTATTGGTTCTTGCGATAACATTGCATAATATCCCGGAAGGGCTGGCAGTTGGGGTTGCGATCGGTGCAGTGGCTTTGGGTTTTCCAGAGACGACAATAGCCGGTGCTATAGCGTTGACAGCAGGAATCGGCATCCAAAATATACCCGAAGGCTTTGCGGTATCTGTTTCTTTGCGCCGGGAGGGAATATCACGTTTTAAAAGTTTCTGGTATGGACAGCTTTCGGCAGTAGTTGAGCCGATTTCTGCTGTTTTAGGAGTGATTGCAGTCCTCTGGGCCAGGCCGTTGTTGCCGTATGCATTGGGTTTTGCCGCCGGAGCGATGATCTTTGTCGTGGTTGAAGAAGTGATCCCCGAATCGCAACGTAATGGCCATACGGATCTATCTACAGCAGGGACTATCGCTGGTTTTTTGGCGATGATGATCCTTGATGTAGCATTTAGCTAAAATAAAGTTTTTCTTGACAAATGCGGTTTTCTTGTATATATTAGTAATGGAAACCATTTTCATTAACCTTGTATGTTTGCAAGTGGAAAGATATAATGCAAAGAGGTAATTGCCAGAAAGAGGGATGGTGGCATGGTAAGTTCCGGGGTTGCGGGTACAGGCTTACGTTAGGCCGTGAAGCAATTCTCGATATCTTATCCAAAGCCGAAGGACACTTGAGTGCCGAGGATATATACATAAAGGTACATTCTAAATATCCCAGCATAGGATTAACTACTGTTTATCGGACGCTGGATGTATTATCAAATCTGGGTATGGTATATAAGCTTGATTTCGGCGATGGCAGGTCCAGGTATGAATTTGCCGAAGGGCCTAAAGGGGCGCATCATCACCATCATTTGGTTTGTACACAATGCAATATGGTGATCGACTATACTGACTTTATTGATGAAGAGGTTGAGCTGCTTAATCAAACAGAGAGAGGATTGGCTCAAAAATATAAGTTTAAGATCACCAATCATCTTATACAGTTTTACGGTGTATGCGAGAAATGCAGGGAAATGAAATGAGCGCTATATTTTTTTGCTAATTAATGAAAATGATTTTCATTAAAGGAAGGTAGGTGATAGAGATGCCAGGTTTTGACGGAACAGGGCCGAGAGGACAGGGATCGATGACAGGAGGCGGAAGGGGTTATTGTGTTATGCCTGTTGATGGGGCTAAAAGGCAGTCCATGCGAGGTATTTCCGGGGCAGGAGGAGGCGGTAGAGGCAGGCGTAATTGTTTTTATGCTACAGGGCTTCCCGGCTGGATGAGAGCAAAAAATGGAATGCAGGCGTTCGGGGGTTTTGGCCGTGTAGATTATAAGCAAGAGTGATAATAGGGATGGAAAAAGTAGTTTTTTATCTAAAGGGAGGTATTAAAGATGAGAGTTGGGGTTGTTTTGGAAGATGAAAATGGAGTCCATGGCAATGTTTGTGCGCATTTTGGACAGTGTAAGTTCTTTTTTTTAGCTGATATCGATAAGGATAAGAAGAAAATAACCGGTTCGCGGATTGTGCCTAATACCGCGGTACATGGCGGAGGAGGATGTGTTGCGGTCGATGAGCTCCTAAAGTACAAAATCACCCACGTTATTGCCGGTGGCATGGGGATGGGTGCCCAACAGAAGTTTGCACAGGCAGGAGTTGAGGTCTTTGGTTATTCTGGTAAAGTGCAGAAAGCGCTTGATGATTTTATGAGTAATACCTTGGGTGGGCTTGATGCTTGTAAAGAGCATGGCAGTGATTCCAGCTGCCATTAAAGTAACCGGGATATATCGAAGTGACCTTTTGGGATATAAGTTCTTTAAGGTTCACCAGGGGAAAAAGGAAGGTTTTCTATGAAAATATGCATTACTGCAGAAGGAAAAACTTTAGATTCAAAGGTCGACCCTCGTTTTGGCAGGTGCCAGAACTTTATTTTCTTTGATACTGATTCCGGGGAATTCGAGGTCCAGGGAAACATTAATGCTCAATTTCAGGGAGGTGCGGGGATCCAGTCAGCCCAGTTAGTTAGTTCTAAAGGGGTTACGGCTGTTTTGACTGGAAATGTTGGGCCGAATGCGTTTGAAACCTTAAACAAGGCAAAGATTGAAATATATACCAATATGTCCGGCTCGGTCAAAGAGGCGATTGAAGAATATAAAAGCGGAAAACTGAAAATTACCCAGGGGCCAAGTGTAAGTTCTAAATTCGGGATTGCTAAATAAGGGAGGAAAATATGGGGACAAAAGCAAGAGAGCTGGTTGGTTCCGATATGAATAAAATAGTCGCATTATTGAATAAGGCCTTTGCCGATGAGTGGCTTGCTTATTATCAATATTGGGTAGGGGCAAAAGTTGCCCGTGGACAGATGCGTGGAGCAGTAGTCGCTGAATTAGAACAGCATGCCAGTGAAGAGCTGAAACATGCGGGTATGCTTGTCGAGAGGATCATACAGCTGGGTGGTACGCCTATTTTAAAGCCGGAAGATTGGTATAAACAGGCTAACTGCGGTTATGATGCCCCGGAAGATCCTTCGGTGAAGGCGATTTTAAAGCAGAATATTAAAGGCGAACAGTGTGCGATTGAGGTTTATAATAAGCTTTCTGCAGAGGTAAAAGAAAAAGATGTCGTTACCTATCATCTCGCTTTAGAGATCATGGCAGATGAAATCGAGCACGAAGAGGACCTGGAATCAATTTTAGATGACATGTCAGGAAAGTAGTATAATTGGAAAAAGAGCTTTTAGAAAACTACAAACGTTATTTAGAGCGTAAAGCGTTATATGCCAGTTTTGGATATGATGTTGATAAGGAGCGGGCTTTCATTTTAGAGAAGGCCCAGCCTATTAGCGGCGGTATCCTTGAGGCTGGCACGGGTAAGGGGCATTTTGCGCTTGAGCTTGCAAAAGCGGGGTGTGTCTTTACTACCTTCGATATTTCGGAGACAGAACAAGCCTTTGCGAAATTAACTCTGCGTTATTTCGGCTTTGACCGGCAGGTTGATTTTAGGATTGAAAACGCAGAAACATTAAATTTTAAGGATAAAAGCTTTGATGTTGTTTTTTCCGTCAATACCCTGCATCATTTAACTAATCCCTATAAGGTGATTGATGAGCTTTTGCGCGTGCTTTCTTGTCCAGGAAAGCTCGTTTTAAGCGATTTTACTAAAGAGGGATTCGCCCTTATGGATAAGGTCCATGCCAGCGAAGGAAATAAGCATGAAGTTAGTGAAACCACGTTATTTGATATAGAACAATATTTAAACAGTAAGGGGTTTAAGACCGATAAGGCCAGCAGTAAATTCCAAGAGGTATTAATCGCATACCATTGCTTCCTGCCGGCAGACAGGAATTAGCATGATTATTTCAGTAGCCAGCGGAAAAGGCGGCACCGGAAAGACTACAGTCGCGGTTAATTTAGCACTTTCCCTTAATAATGTCCAGCTTCTTGATTGTGATGTCGAAGAGCCAAATGCACACTTGTTTATTAAACCGTGTATAAAAGACGAATTGAATGCATGTGTTCTGGTTCCGGAGGTGGATGAGTTGAAATGCACTTATTGCGGTAAGTGCCGCCAGGTTTGCGCGTATCACGCTATCGCGGTATTACCGGGGTCGGCAGATAAAAAGGGCAATGTTTTGATCTTCCCGCATTTGTGCCATGGATGCGGGGCATGCAGCATGTTTTGCCCTCAAGGCGCGATAAGAGAAGTCAATAAAGAGATCGGTGTGATCGAAATTGGCGATAATAACGATATGCAGTTTGTCCATGGCCGGCTTAATATCGGGGAGGCGATGTCGCCTCCTCTTATTCGACAGGTAAAGGAGTATATCAATTCAACAAGAATAGTGATTGTTGATGCCCCTCCGGGAACGTCATGCCCGGTAATTGCTTCAGTTAAGGGAAGTGATTTTTGCGTGTTAGTTACAGAACCGACTCCTTTTGGATTAAACGATTTGATCCTGGCCGTTGATGTATTACGTAAAATCGGGATCCCTTTTGGAGTGGTTATTAATCGCTCGGATATCGGTGATAAGAAAGCAGAGGATTATTGTTCTCTTGAGAATATACCTGTTTTAATGAAAATACCTTTCAGCAGGGAAATAGCGCTTAGTTATTCCCAGGGGGTGCCTATCGTGGAAAATGATGTTTCTTATAAAGATAAGTTCATGGAATTGTTTTTAAATATTTGCAGGATAAAAAATGAAGCAAATCGTAGTTATTAGCGGTAAAGGTGGGACAGGTAAGACAGTTGTTACAGCTTCGTTTGCCGCTTTGGCCAAGAATAAGGTTATGGTGGACTGCGATGTAGATGCGGCAGATCTGCATTTACTGTTGCATCCCGTAATTAAAGAGCGCTATGAATTTCTAAGCGGACATACCGCGGTTATTGATAAGAAACTTTGTAAAAAATGCGGGAAATGCCTATCTGCATGCAGGTTCGAGGCAATAAAAGCCGATTATACGATTGAGCGTTTTTCCTGCCAAGGATGTGCTCTTTGCAGCTATCTATGCCCCTGTGGGGCAGTTCAAATGGAAGAGAACGTGGCCGGTGAGTGGTTTGTTTCCGATACTAAATACGGCCATTTTGTGCATGCAAAGTTAGGGATTGCCGAGGATAATTCCGGCAAGCTAGTTGCAAAGATACGGCAGATTGCTAAAGAATTAGCAGAAAAACAAGAACTTGATTGCGTGATCATTGACGGCCCTCCTGGTATAGGATGCCCGGTGATTGCTTCTTTGTCAGGGGTTGACTGCGCTTTGATCGTAACTGAACCTACGCTTTCAGGCCTGCATGATGCCGAAAGGGTTATAGAAGTTGCAAGACATTTCAATATCCCGGTCAGGCTGGTTGTGAATAAATATGATTTAAATTTAACTACTACTGAAAAGATCGAAGAATTCTGCCGTCGACAGAGCATTCCGGTTATTGGAAAGATCGCGTTTGATGAAGCAGTGGTTAAGGCTTTGGTTGAGGGGAAACCCATCGTTGAATATGCCCGTTGCGCGGCCGGCGATGAGATCAAAAAGGTCTGGGAGATCTTAAGAAGATCAATTCATGGTGAATATTGTTGAGCGGGACATACATGTTTTAAGGTATTTCCTCTCCTTTATTCAGTAAAAGTTTTGTTTGAGCAAGCTCTTAATATGCCAGGAGGTTGAGCATGAAACATGATGATAAAGGCAGCCTTACGGAGTATCAATTAGATATAGTTGAGCTGATCAATGACCCCAGGTATTTAGGCAGGATGAATGATCCTGTAAGTTCTTCGTATTTAAAAGGGCCTTGCGGGGATTCAATGGAGTTTTATCTGGTGATTGAGAATGATAAGATCACAGGTATCAAATACTATACTGATGGTTGTTACCCGACACGGGCTTCTGCGGCGATGACGGCAAAGTTGGTAGAAGGAAAAACCATTAAAGACGCCCTTTTGGTTTCGGCCGGGGATGTAATAAGGAATTTAAAAGGTTTGCCAGAGGATCATTTGCATTGTTCCATACTTGCAGTAAGCACGCTTTATCGGGCGATAGCGGATCATTTACTTAAGAAATAAAAAGGGGTGTTCTTATGGCTCAAATGGATGAACAGGATTTAATCGAGAAACAGAAGCAATTCAATGAAAAAATGTCGTTAATAAAACATTCTTTTATTGTTATGAGCGGTAAAGGCGGGGTAGGTAAGACTACGGTGGCTGTGAATTTAGCGTATGCTTTATCACTCGCCGGTAATTCGGTCGGGATCTTGGATATTGATCTCCATGGGCCTAATATCGCAAAAATGTTAGGTATCGAGAAGCAATCGGTTTCTGCTTTTGAATCCGGGATAGACCCGGTTTTAGTCAGCAAGAACCTTAAGGCAGTAAGTATCGCCCTTTCTGGGTACAGCCCGGATCAACCGATAATTTGGCGCGGGCCAGCTAAAACCGCAGTTATTCGTCAGTTTTTAAGCGATGTGAATTGGGGCAGGTTGGATTATCTTGTTGTTGATTCTCCTCCAGGAACAGGCGATGAACCTTTAAGCGTATGCCAATTGATTCCCAGTGTCAGCGGGATCATTATTGTGACTACTCCACAGGATGTGGCTATACTTGATGCGCGTAAAAGCGTTTTGTTCGCTAAAGAAATAAAAATACCGGTAGTTGGCATAATCGAGAATATGAGCGGGTTTATTTGCCCGCATTGCCATAGCCAGACAGATATTTTCAAGAAAGGCGGAGGCAAAAAGGCGGCAGAAGAGTTGAAGGTCCCGTTTTTAGGAAGTATACCATTTCAACCGGAATTTGTCGATTTTGCTGATAAAGGGACTCCATTTGTTTCCTTTCAGGAAAAATCAAAATCCGCAGAGGCGTTTATGGTAATAGTGGAGAAGATAAAGAAGTTTCAGAGGGATTAAGTGCAAATAAAAGTTATCGCTACAGGTTCAAGCAAGTTTGAAAGGTCTATCCGCAGGTGGGGTGTTTCGTTTCTCATTGGAGATGACCTGATTTTTGATGCCTTTGGCGATCCGGGTGTGTTTTTCAATAATATTCAAAAGTTTAATATCAATACCGCAAAAATCAAGCACATTATTTTATCACACGATGACTGGGATCATATCGCAGGTTTGTGGAGCCTGATAGATAATCGGGAATATATTACGGTATACGTTTGCCATGGATTTAAGCAGGGAATAAAAGACAAAATTGTCTCAACTGGGGTTAAGCTTATCGAAGTAGAAGGGATGATGCAGATTAAAGACAGTATCTATTCTACAGGACAGCTTTACGGAGAATCAGAAGGCAGAAAGATTTATGAGCAGTCTGTCGTAATAAAGACAACTTATGGCCTGGCGGTAATCTGTGGCTGTGCACACCCGGGAGTAGTAAATATCGTAAGGCAAACTAAAGAGAATCTTCAAACAAGCGTTTATTCGCTTATTGGCGGTTTTCATTTAAAAGATAACGCTGACGAAATTAATATGAGTGTTATTAAGGAGATCCAGAAGCTTGGCATCCGAAAGATTGGTCCGATGCATTGTACTGGTGAACGGGCGACAGAGGCAATGCGTAAATTATTTGGACAGGGATTTATGCGAATAAAAGAAGGGGATAGTTTGCAAGTATGAATAAGGTTGTTATGTTTAATATTTTTATCGTAAATTTACTTGATAAGATCGGCATTAAGTCTTATAATGCAAATTAAACACAAAAGAAATACCTCCGGATTCAAGGCAAATAGCAGCCTTTATGGGGGAGGATAAAAAGGCAATAATAGCCCAAAATTAGCAGGGGTATATGTCGAACTATTCTGGAGTCGAAAAAAGAAAATATCGGAGGGTGAAGCTGGGGGTAACGGTTGTTTACCGTAAGAACGATGTCCCTGATGTGCGCATCCGCGATGATAAGGGGGAAAACGATGCCAAGATGGTTGATATTGGCGAAGGCGGTATGGCGATATTGACCAAAATCAATGTTTCGGTAGGGACTGATATTTTAGTAAAGTTTTCTTTATTCGAATCTGTAGGCAAAAGCGGCGGATTTTATGGGGATCTGGAGCTGTTGGGAAAAGTAACTTCCAATACAAATTTCGATAAGGATTCTTATCGTTTAGGAATAGCGTTCCTTAATCTGGATGACAGGATCAGGGAGGATATAGCTAATTTTGTCAGCGTTATCGAATCCCATTCGTAATATAAGAAAAACTGTATTCGCATCCTCCGGGTAAATGTAAATTAAAGGCTATGATCGTTAAAAGCGGTTATAGCCTTTCTTATTGCTTGCGGATCACTATTATTGTTGATTCAACTATATAAGATAGTATAATGCGGAGAGGGGCCTGACGATGATAGCGAAAGATCTTAAGGATGAGTTGATAAAGAAATACCGGCTGGCAGGGATGATCCGCTTCATAAGTTTTTCCCTGTTGTTATCCTTCTTGTTGTTACTGAAGTTTATTGGCGGATATGCACAAATAAATGCCGCATTCCTTGCTTTTATCTTCATCGAAGCGGTTCTAAACCAACCGTATCCTTTTATCCTTAAGAAGGTTGATATCTTAAGATTCCAATATTATCAGATGTTAACGGATATTGTTTCTATTTCCTGGATAATTTATTACATGGGAGGGATCGATGCCCCCATTATCAGTATAGCTTATTATGCTGTTATCTTATGGGCGGGGTTTGCCTCTACGACTCACGCCGTATTATTCGCAGTGATCGCATCTTCATTTTTCTTTTCCTTGATCGTAGCATTCGAATATTCTGGGATATTGCCGCCCACATCCCAATATGGTTATAGGATGCCTGCTTCGCAGCTTATAAGCCTTCTAATTGGTAATATAGCATTCCTATTCGCTTTTGGATATTTCAGCGCCCACTCTTCTGCAGTTATAGGGTTCCTGCAGAGAAAACGCCAGGAAGATGCTTTGCGTAACACACATAAGCTTACCTTGACCGGGTATCTTGTGTGCAATACGGCGCATGACTTGTTGAATAATCTGACAAACGCCGAGGGATACACACAGATATTATTAGAGCAGGCCGGCGATGATGGTGCCAGGCGCGATATGTTAAAGACAATTGAAAAAATGCAGCAGAAGAGTATCGATTTGGTAAAAAGATTGGGAAAATTCTCTAAAGAATCTGGGCATGATTTGAGGCCGACAAATATAAATAAAGCCATTGATGATGCCTTGGACCTGGCAAATCCGATCTTACGTTATTCAAATGTAGAAATTGAAAAGGTGTTTGATCCGCATTTACCGTTTATTAATACAGGCGGTGATGATTTACAGGAGGTTTTTTTAGCTTTTATCCTGAATTCAATCGATGCGGTGCCTAAACAAGGCAAGCTTACAATCAGTACAGAATATATGGAAAAAGATGAGGTAGTAAAAATTGTTTTTAAGGATACAGGTGTTGGTTTTAAGCAGGAAGACCTGAAAAGGGCAGGGGAGGTATTTTTTACTACAAAGAATGCAGGGGAAGGTTTAGGCCTGGGCCTTGCCATGGTTTACGGGATAATCAACCAATACAAGGGTAGTATAAGTGTTGAAAGTAGTATCGGAAAAGGGGCAACCTTTACTATTCAGTTGCCTGTAATACCTTGAGGGAGGGGACTTATGGATAATCTGAAAATATTGATTGTTGACGACGATAAGGATTTTTCTGGGCTTTTGTCCAGGAAGATACATTCTTGGGGGTATGAGGTAATTTCCGTTTTTAGCGGGAAGGATGCGGTTGATACCGTTACTAATAGTAAAGTAGGGTTGATCGTCCTGGATTATTTAATGCCGGGTATGGATGGTATTGATACATTAAAGCATCTGCGCAGTATAGATAAAAAAGTGCCTGTCATCATGTTTACCACATCCCCTGACAAGCGCTCTATGGAAGCGACCGAGGACCTCGGGGTGTTTGCATATATCCCGAAGGCCGGCGTATTTACCGATTCGGAGTCTGCATTAAAGACCGCGATCCAAATGGCAGAGAAAACGGACCGTGGATGAAATTACGGTCTTTAAAGGTATTGCTAAATATTTAAATGAGTTGTATAATATCTATAATACATGCGCTTTATCACTCACTGAAAACAGGGTTATATAAAAACTAAAGAGCATGCCACTGGAGATATCGACTAAAGAAACAAGAGATAAGGTTTTTTTGTTTACCTTGGCGGGAGAGCTTAATACTACTACTTACGATATCCTTGAAAAAGAGGTTATTCGTATCCTTCCTTCTGCTGCCGCAATAATCTTTGAACTAAAAGATCTCACCTATATCAGTAGTATGGGGCTAAGAACATTATTTAAGGCGAAGAAAATAGTAGAGGAAAAAGGCGGATCGTTTATGCTGGTTAATCCCCAAGAGCAGATAAAGCTGGTTTTTGAATCGGTTAAGATCCTTTCTGATAATTTGCTTGCCAGCCTGGAAGAAGCGGATGAGCTTCTGGACGCTTTCCTGGATAAGGTCCAAAAAGGCGAAATAAAACCGCGAATACAAAACTAAATGTTTCTTAACCCCTGAACCATATAATTGTAATCCTTTATGCGGCAATGTCTTATTGCTTAAGGATCGAGATATAAAACAATTTATAAACAATTTTATAAAGTATTCGTTGACATATTAAACTTATATGTTAAAATTATTAATTATACCTAAGTCATCTATTGATCATCCTTAAAGCCATTTCTCTATACTTTATTCTTCTTAAAAGGCATTAACACGGGTTTATTGTTCAGGGATTGTGCAAAAAGGTGTATATAGTGAGAAAAGCCACGGGAATAATCGGATCTCTTGCATTCATTTGTTTTTCTCTTCTTGTTTTCTTGTCTGCCAGTGCCAGTGATAATTTCGATCTGTCTTTTAATCTTACCGAAGGCGGTTTCCGTTTAGAATTTGACCAATCACGGCTTTACCGGGGGTTGAATTTAGAGGTAAATTCTAATGTCTCCACCCGTTACGAAGTTATCCAGAAAATAATTAAACCATTGGAGAATAACCAGAATCCCGGGATAGTTATTCGGGATAATTTTGTCGTTTATGCTTTAAGAGGCAGTAATAAATTCGGGAATCTCCGGTTTATGTCCAATGAGCATCCGGTAAGGTCCGATGATGTGATTTATGTCTCGGCTCCCACAGGAGAGGCGGATACTTTCAGTTTGGTTTACGGGATAAAGAATATCGAGAACATAGAACCAGGCTATTATTCTGGGCGCATCGGTTTTATTTTAAATCCTATTGGATCGAATAGACAGCAAGTCACTAAAATACTTGATGTTATGGTTAATATTAATCCCTCGGCAAAATCTACTATTGAAATCATCACTCCGGGAGGAGCAAGGCAGGTTGTCCTTAATTCAAAGAAAGATGGAGTGCAGAAAGCGGAGGTTTTAATTAGGATAAAAGGGGTTTATAAGGAACCTTTTAGTATTAGCCAATCCTTATCGCAGTCCCTTGAATCCGCAGAAGGCAGCCGCCTGAATGACGGGACAGTAAATTTTATGATCCAAAATGCACAAAAAGGCGTATCGATAAATCGTTTTACGCCGTTGACCTTACAGCCGCAGGACATTTATACATCATCTGCCCCCGGGGTATATGATAATGAATTTGTTTTACTTTATCAGTTGGGTGATATATCCAGTCAGAAAGCCGGGAAATATCTTGGGAGGGTTCAGTTCATTTTAGAAGAGCGCACTGCCCAGAAGAAGATCGATACTTTGCAAATTGAAGTGAATAATGAGCGGATGTTCGATTTTACCGTTGCGCCAGAAAATCAGAAGTATGCCATTGAATTTTCTAACCTTACCCCGCTTACTCCTCCGAAGCAGAATGCAGTTATTTTTGAAACGCGGACTAATATCGGTAAACCCTATCAAGTGATCCAGGGGATAACTTCGGCTCTTACTAATAAGCAGGGTGATATTATACCGGATCGGTATTTTACCTTCTGGACGGAAAGCCTCTCGACAAAAGGGACTTTAAAGTTCCCTAAAAGGCAGGAAGTGAGATCCGGGAATGTTGTTTTATTTGCCTCTGACAATCAGGGTTCTTCGGATAAGTTTAAGATCATTTATGAATTAGAATGTCCAAAGGATGCAAAGGCGGGTGATTATTCGACCAATGTCACGTATTCTTTGTCAGAAATATAGAAAAAAGGAGGGATAAAAAAGTTTTAAACGGAGAAGATGTTTTAACAAAAATAAGGAGGGGGCAATGAGGAAAAAGATCTTTTTGTTTACTGTGGTATCGTTATTGATAACTTGTCTGGCATCTGTTGGTTTTGCTGCGACGAATATCAAGATCGCCGCCAATATCGGCGAGGTGCATCAAATGAATGTTAGCCTGATGAAGATCGTGGGCAGTGTTTATACCCCAATCGCAGATCTAACCGGAATCGGTATGGATTTTGGGACACTGGTAAAGGGCGCGGATAATAATTTTCGTTCCGATGCCTATTTTTACGTCGATGCCCCGGTAGTTTCCAACCATAGCAGCTGGTCTATAACTCATACCAGGACAAATTTCGCCAACACGACTACTCCGGCACAAACCTTGAATGGCCATACCAATGTAAAATTTGTCAAGGTGGATAACTCAACAAATGCCGAGACGCAGCTTACAAACGGCTATATTAGTTATGAAAACAGTAATAGCAAGATTATCAATAGTTCTGATCTGTCTGGTGCCAGATTACGGATATACTATGCCTTGGCTTCAGGAAGCGGTGATGCTTCAGGTGTATCGGTGATTACTTCAACAAAAGCCATCGGTGCATACACCGGCACGGTAACTTTAACGCTTTCACCGTAAGCATTAACACAATATTATTGATCGAGGGAAGCCGATGAGAGGAAAAATCAAGGGATACAAGATCATAAGTACAGGGATATTCTTTATTTTTCTTTTCATCGGCTTTTATCAATTTGCCCAGGCGATCGAGCTACCGTATATCGATCAGTCCAAGATCAGGCTTTCTATTTCTCCCGGTGAGAGTGGTTACGGGGAGATAAATATCGAGAATGTTACTTCGGAGACCAGGAGCATTCGGGCGTATCTTGAGGATTGGCGTTATTTGCCGCCTGCCGATGGCACAAAGGAATTTCTCCCTGCCGGAACAACTCCTTTATCTGCTGCTACCTGGATAAGTTTTTCTCCCGCCGAGTTTACTCTGGAGCCTTTTAGCAAACAAAAACTTAAATATTCTGTCAGGGTTCCTCCCGAGGCAAAAGGGGGGTACTATGCGGTTTTATTTTTTGAGAGTGTATTCAATAATCCCGGGCCCGAGCAGGGTGGCCTTAAAGTCGGCATGAATATTGCTATCAGGGTCGCTACTTTGTTTTATATAGAGGCAGAAGGTTCCTTGAACCGGACAGGTCAATTAAGTGATTACAGTGTCGAGCACACAACTTCCGACGATCCTTTTTTGATCTCAATAAAGTTCAAGAATACCGGCAACGTTGATATTACTGCCGGAGGGAATTTCAATATTCTGGATGAGAAAAATATGGTATTGGCCAGGGGTGAGTTTAAAGATATCTATACATTCCCGGGCGATAGTGCGCTTCTTTCTGCTACGTGGAAAGAAGCTTTGCCAAAGGGTAAGTATCATTTAATCCTTACTTTTAATTTAGGCAAAGCATTGGAAGAAGCCGGAACAGGCAGAGGCCCGGTAATAGTAAAAGAAGCAGAAATGGAGATTGGAGAAGGAGGATCGGTAAAAGTAGGTGAGTTTAAGTAACATAATGAAGAAAACCTTCCTTTGTTCTGCAGTTTTAGTCCTGACCCTTATTTTTGTATTTCCCGCCCATGCAGCATCAGTGCACGAATTTCTTTGTGAGGAAGGAGCCAGGCTTTACAAACAAGGTTTATATGATTATGCCCTGGATGAATTCAAAAAGGCATTGATAATATTCCCGGGATATAAGCCGGCTCAAGATTATATTCAGAAGATCCGTGCGATCAAACAAAAAACTGGCAAGTCCGAGGCCGCTAAGGCTCGGGTTGCGGATGTGCCATCAATACCTTTATCGGAGAAAAAAGAGATCGTGGATCGTGAATTGATCATGATCGAGCAGTTGATCTTAGGCAAAGAAACCCATTCGCTAAACCCGGTCTTAAAACAACCGGCAGATCCTTCGCATCTTATTCAGACAGAGGTCTTAGGCAGTCAGATGTTGAGCCAGGAAGTAGCCGTTACTGGTGAGGGGGGAATAGATCCCCCTGTTACTATGGAAGAAGAGCCTCCAGAGATCAGTGAGGAAATGGTCATTTTAGATGAATCTTTAAGCAAAGGGACCGCTCCTGTGCAAGTCGAACTCGGCAAAGGGGTAATTATTTCCGGCAAATCCATACAAAGATTTCTGGTTATTCAGCCTGATATTTTAAAGGTTGTCCAGCAAGGTGCTGATGAGCTTTTGGTTGTGGGCCGGCAGATCGGCTATACTTATATGCATGTTTGGGATGAAAATGGCCGGTGGACTTTGGAGTTTCTTATCGTCCCTGCCAGGGTCGAAGGTCCCACTTTAGAGGATCAGATGCGCCAGGCCGAAGAGTTAGCGGAAAATTTTAAAGTGCTTTATTCCATGGACTGGTCATTATTCGAAAAAGGCCGGAGTTTCAGGGACTTGGGCCGGACAGATTATTTTTATAATCATAACCTTAGCCTTTGGGGGCAAACCCCCTATGGCGATCTTGATTCGACAATTTCCGTTAATCAGTTTCAATACCAGGCGACTAAATTAAGCCACTATACCTTGGGTTTAACTAATGGGCAATTAGGACCTTTTCAGGGATTCAGCCTTCGGGGGTTCGATTTCTTTGATATCCCGCCGTACTTTTCTAATCTTTCATTCCCGGGGATTGCTTTACGCGGGGTAATGTTTTCTTCTCCGGCATTTAATAATCATTTGAAATATACGGTTTTCCACGGAAAAGAAAATCCTACCAGTTATGGCAACCTTTCATTTAACCTTAATACGAAGAAAGATGCATTCCTTGAGGGGATAAACTTGGACTATTCCCCGATTGCCGGAAGTAATTACCGGTTTAATTTTGTACGGGGATGGGGGCAGGATAGAGAAGAGAATTTGCATAATTATGGCTATGACCTTATGGGGAGCTGGGATTTAGGCGCCTGGAAAATAAGGCAGGAAGTAGCTTTTGATTCCAATACATTCGCCAATACATTGGATACTCATTATATCCGTCCCAATCTGGATTTTGATGCGCAGATAAGGAATATTAACAAAAAGTTCTTAAGTATCACCGGCAGCAGCTGGAGCCAGGGGGAATTAGGAGGTTTGTTTCATCTCAACTACAGGTTTAATGAAAAGTTAAGTTTTGAAAGCAGCCTGGATGTTTTTAGAGACAGGCTTTTTCCGGCACAGGCGGATTCCATTGTCCCGAATGAAGACTTTACCTCGCGGTTTTTATACCAGTTTGATCCTAAGACCTCTCTTAAATTGAACTATACTCTACAAAACCGATTAGGGAGTTTATCCCGCTATAGATATCAGAATGCCGATATTGGTTTGGCAAAAAGCTTTAAATTTATCCGGGAAATAAATACTTCTTTGACCTATTTTCATCAGGAGAACACTAATTTCTCCTCCCATATGTCTGATTATATCAACGACCGTATTTATGCGGGATTAAGGTTTGATTTGATCCGGAATCTGTTTTATTACGCAAACGCCGAGGTGAATTGGCTGCGGGAAAGATTTAGCAAAAACAGGACTTTTCCCAACGCTTATGAGACCGGGCTTGATTGGTCAGGACAGATCGGTCAAAGCCCATTCCATAATGCCACCCGTATTACGTATCGTAACGAGCAGGATACGGCTTCACCTTTGAGTTTTCTTTCCGGGGAGGATTATATCGAAGGTTATTCCGAGTTATCCTTCCGCCCGGCTGAAGGCAGTGAGATTTATGCTTCTGCCAGAGTGCGCAATGTATGGGCAGATAATCAGAATGTTACAAAACGCCTTGAAGGCAGTTTCAATTCCGGGGTCAGATATCTTTGGAATACTGGATTAAGTTGGCAGTCAGAGGGCGATATTGACGGATATGTATTCAAGGATTATAACGCCGATGGTTTACGAGAGAATAATGAGCCGCCTATATCCGGGGTAAAAATATGGCTGGGCAAGAACCGGTCGGAAGAAACCGATATCTTTGGCTATTTCAGGTTTAAGAAAGTGAGCGGCCGGCTGGTGCCGGTAACAATAGATACTGCTACTATTCCGGCAGGTTTTGTTTTAACGGTCCCTGCTACACAGTCAACCTATATAAAGAACTTTCAGACATCCCGGTTGGAGTTCGGCCTTGTTGCCCGCTCTGAAATATCTGGTTTTGTGTTTGAGGATGTCGATGGCGACGGCAGGTATTCCAGCGGTGATGTGGGAGTAAGAGGGGTTTCTCTGACCTTGGAGAATGGGCTCCGGGGTAGTACCGATGACCGGGGCAGGTATTCTTTTCCGCATGTTTCCAGCGGGGAACATATTTTAAACCTGGATCTAAGCACCGTGCCGGTTTATTATTTGCCGGAGATATCTATTACAAAAAAAATCACCCTTTTTGAGGGTGTGGTTTTTGTGCATAATATCCCGCTTAAACGCACAAAGGATTAAAGGTTTTATTTTACATATACTGTTTGTAAGGCTATTAAAGTTGGTTCCTGTCCTCTTGAGATAATTTCTTTTTTTGTTTCCTTCTGGATCAGTCCTTTATTATTAGATTCCTTATATACAGGTTCTTCCGCTTTAGGTTTAACGGCTGTTTTCTCAATGATGGTTGGGGCGTTAAATCCGGGTATCGCCGGTATTACACAGGAAACTTTTATGGAGTAGCTGTCTCCTGCCCAAGCGTATTGGTAGGTAAGCAGGAATATAGCTCCCAGAATTAAGGTAAAAACTCTTATTTTCTTAGCCATTTTCGCTCCGCAATAAAAAAGCCCAGCATTTTTTGCTGGGCACGTAATACAAAAACCCTAAATTACTTTAGGGTTAGCGGTTTTTTGCTTCTTTGGTAACCCCGCTGCCCAAGACCTTGGGCCGGAAGCTTTGCGTCCCAGCATTGCTGCTAGTTTGCCTTTATCAGTAAGCTCTATTTCCTATATAAATATAGCACACTAAGTTATCGATTTCAAGTAAGCCAGAATGTATGGTTTTTATTGGACGATCAAGTTGCTATTCTTAAGTATCTGTAATTAAATAAGTTAAGCAAGATACAACCCTAAAATAATGATCTTTGAGGCTGATTTTATCCTAAATATATATAGACAGTCAGCATAGAGGGGAGTACAATTAAATCCTTGCCATTACCGGGGTAAGGCCGGTATTAAACCTATACGTCACTAATTATCGTCAAATGAAAATATTGCTTTCTTCTATTTGCCTGGAAACCGGTACTGATGTACAGCTGGCTCTTTATTATCTAAAAGCTTATATGCTCAAAGTTAATCCTTCTTTTGAGGTTATTATCGGTGTTTTTCCTGAAAATCAAAGTATCCGGGAGATCATACGCAAGATCCTTCAGGTTAAGCCGCAGGCAATTGGTTTTTCCTGTTACCTCTGGAATATTGAAAAGATCTTGAGTATTTGCCGCCGGTTAAAACAGAGGGAGCCGGGGATAAAGATCATTTTGGGCGGGCCGGAAGTAAGCCCCAGGGCAGAAGATATATTGTTTCAAGAAAAAGCGGTGGATGTTGTGGCCAGAGGTGAGGCAGAAGAGAGTTTTGTAGAGTTGTTCCGAGACCTATTTAAAACCAAAGGGGTATCTTTTCGTAAGAATAAGCAGATCATTCATAATCCGGATAGGCCGCTTATGCGTAATATCGGCAGGATCCCTTCACCTTATTTATCCGGATTGGTGGATCTTGAAGATAAGAAAATCGTTGATGTGCCTTTGGAGACCATGCGAGGCTGTTATTCCAGTTGTCATTATTGTTATTATCATAAGAATTTCCCTGTAGTCAGAAAGTTCCCTCTGGCCAGGGTAGAGAGGGAGTTAAAGCTTATTCTTTCCCATAAGCCCCATGAAGTTTATTTAATGGATGCTACTTTCAATTCTGATCCTAAAAGGGCCAAGGATATCCTCAAGATCTTTGTTAGGTACAATCAGGGATCTAATTTGCATTTAGAGCTAAAAGCAGAATTAGTTGATGAAGAGATGGCATATCTTTTATCAAAAGCCAATGCCTACAATATCGAGATCGGTATCCAGAGCACAAATCTTAAAACCTTAAAAGCGGTTAATCGCATCTTCAATAAAGAAAGATTCTTACAGGGTATAAGGCACTTGAATAAATACAAGCTTTATTATGAAATACAGCTTATTGACATACTTCCTTATCAGAGTTATGACAATCTGATGGAGGCATTGGATTGGCTTTATTCTTTGCAGCCGGCAAAAGTAGTGATTTTCCGTTTAAGATTGCTTCCGGGTACGGTTTTACGGGATAAAGCCGCGGCATTTGGGATAAAATACGATCCGCATCCCCCGTATTATGCATATAAAAGCGATGTTATGACTGAAGAGCAGGTAAAGAAAATAGAGAAGTTATCCTATGCTATGGACCGGCTTTATGATAGCCAGGTTTTTCAGAAAACACTCTATGCCTTCAAGGAAAAAGCTGGGGTGAGGATATCCAGAATAATGGAAGATTGGGTAGAATGGGAGAGCCGTTTTAAGAGGCATCCCTTGGATTATCCGGAATTCTTAAATAGGAAATCCCCGGTATTCCTGCAATATCTTTGCCGTAAACATTCGAAAAGCTTTCTTTATAAAACGCTTTTGCCGGAGTTATTGAAAGGTTTATGTTTTTAGGCGTTTGAGTGGTTTGCAATAATGGACTGTTTAAAACTTAACAAAAGGGGGAGTATTGTGAATAGAGATAATTATTCATTTAAGAAGTACCAGAAAGAATTGGCGCGTAAGAAAAAAGCCGAGGAAAAGAAACAGAAGAAAATAGAGAAAAAAACGCTGGATGCTGATATTGGGCCTGAAGGGTGTTCCTCTGGGCAGGATATTCGAGAATAAAGAAAGGCTTGCATTCTTTCTTAAAAGACCTATAATCACAGCTGAAGGTCGAACCTTTTAATAGGAATACCCCCATGATGAAGACAGTATTGGGGTTAACTAAGGCGAAGGAGGAAACAATGGGATACCAGGGTGGTGGATTCGGCGGGCCAAGAGAAATGCACAAGGCAGTTTGTTCGGAGTGCAAAAAAGAATGCGAGGTCCCGTTTAAACCCAGAGAAGACCGTCCGATATATTGCAAGGATTGTTACTCGAAGCGTAAGAACGAAGGACGTTAAGAATGTTTTAAGCGAGTCTGCTGAAAAATAATACTTGACAAGAAAAAAGAAAATGATATACTCACTTTGACAGCGATGTCAAAGAGGCAAAGAAGCCCCAAATAGTTTTGGGGCTTCTTTTTTTAGGGACAAAGATGCCCTTTTTCAAGCAATGAGTGCTTTGAGAAGGGCCTTATTTTTTCAAAAAGACAGAGACGTCTTCAACCTGGCAAAGGGAAGTCGTCTCTTTTTTTTGAGATGAAAAAGCAAAACAGGATCCGTGGAAAGGTTAAATCAAGGAGCATGATATGATAAATTCAGGGGATACGGCGTGGGTCTTAATTTCATCGGCTTTGGTTCTGCTTATGACCCCGGCTTTGGCTTTTTTTTATGGGGGTATGGTCAGGAGAAAAAACGTCCTTAGTGTTTTGATGCAGTGTTTTATCGTAATGTGTATCTTAAGTATTCATTGGGTTTTGATCGGATATAGCCTGTCTTTTGCCCCGGGAAAAGGGTTTTGGGGAGGGTTTTCATGGGCAGGTTTATCCGGGGTAGGTTTAGAGCCGTACCCGGATTATGCCGGAACTATTCCGCATCAGGCGTTCATGATCTTTCAATGTATGTTTGCGATCATCACCCCGGCCTTGATCATTGGAGCTTTTGCCGAACGGATGAAATTCTCGGCGTTTCTTGTTTTTACTTTACTTTGGGCAACTTTTGTTTATGCCCCGCTTTGTCATTGGGTATGGGCAATCGGAGGGTTCCTGCGTAATTGGGGGGCTTTAGATTTTGCCGGAGGCACAGTCGTGCATATTAATGCCGGGATCGCCGCACTTATAACGGCAGTTGTTTTAGGCAAACGGACTAATTTAGAAAAGAATGTGCCTACTCCGCATAATATGCCTTTCGTAGTCCTGGGTACAGGTTTATTGTGGTTCGGCTGGTTTGGTTTCAATGCCGGCAGTGCGCTTGCGGCAAACGGGTTGGCGGTCAACGCTTTTGTAGTTACTAATACCGCGGCAGCATCTGCCGGGTTAAGCTGGGCATTGATTGAATGGTATCATAATGGCAAGCCTACGATATTCGGTTTATGTTCAGGCGCAGTTGCCGGTTTGGTTGCGATCACTCCTGCCGCAGGTTTTGTCAGTGTGGTCCCGGCTGTCATTATTGGTTTGCTGGTCAGTGTTTTTTGTTTTATTGCGGTTACAGTAATTAAGCCTAAATTCGGATACGATGATTCTCTTGATGCTTTTGGCGTCCATTGTATTGGCGGGATTTGGGGTGCAATCGCAACCGGGTTATTTGCCTCCAAAACAGTAAATGCGGCTGGTGCGGACGGTCTGTTTTTCGGCAATCCAAAACAATTATTAGTGCAGTTAGCTGCGGTAGGGATAACCATTGTTTATACGAGCGTGATCACGATCGTGATATATAAGATAGTTGATTTATTTATTGGTGTCAGGGTAGATAAAAAGTCCGAGTTAATGGGTTTGGACCTTACCCAGCATCGCGAAAGGGCATACACTGTTTTGGAATAATACGGCAGGCTATACATTCTTTGGGTGATCCTGGGTTATTTCTGCTGATTCCGGCTGGTTTAAATGATTTAATTAGATAAAAAGCGGAGGTGTTCAATGAAATTAGTTATAGCGATTATTCAACCGGATAAATTAGAATCGGTAAAAGAAGAATTATATAAAGCAGAGGTGAATCTTATCACTGTGAGTGAGGTGCTGGGGCATGGCCGGCAGATGGGGGTAACCGAGATCTATCGCGGGGCGAAAGAGACGGGTAACCTTTTACGCAAGATTAGGCTGGAGATCGCAGTGAATGACAGTTTTTTAGAGCCGACGATTCGAGCGGTTGTGAGTGGGGCCAAGACCCAAGAGACCGGAGATGGCAAGATCTTTGTTTTAGACCTTCTGGAATGCGTGCGTATACGTACTGAAGAACGCGGCCCGGTAGCAATAGGATAACATTTTATTTTTACTTTTGAGGAGGATTATATGAGTATAAGACAAAAAGCATTGTTTAAGATTAAAAGCGTCGAGTTGGATAAAACTTGCCCGGCCAAAAAAGTTTCTGCTTATTTCGGAGAGAATACCTTTAGCCTTGAGGCGATGCGCAAGCATATATCCGAAAATACCTTTGAGGCTTTTCAGTCCTGGATCCTGGAAGGAAAAAACATAAGTCTAACCCAGGCTAATGAGATCGCTAATGCCATGAAGGACTGGGCGATAGCAAAAGGGGCAACTTATTATACGCATTGGTTCCAGCCGATGACCGGGCTTACTGCGGAGAAGCATGATAGTTTCATTTCTTTTGCTGGACAGGCAAAGGTGATCGAGAAATTTTCCGGGAGTAAATTAATCCAGGGTGAACCGGATGCCTCAAGTTTTCCTTCCGGAGGGATACGTGCTACCTTTGAGGCAAGGGGTTATACTGCATGGGACCCTTCCAGCCCGGCTTTTATCATTGAAAGCACCCTCGGTAAGACCCTTTGTATCCCGAGCATATTTATTTCATATCATGGCGCTTCTTTAGATAAAAAGCTGCCGCTTTTACGGTCTGATGATGCTTTAAATAAATCCGCTTTGGGATTACTTAAGCTTTTTGGGCATAAGGATATTAAAAAGGTTTTTTCTACCTGCGGACCGGAGCAGGAGTATTTTTTGATCGATAAGAATTATTACAATTTGCGACAGGATCTGGTGATGACCGGACGTACTTTGATCGGTGCACCAAGCCCTAAAGGCCAGCAGTTGGAAGACCAGTATTTCGGCACGATCAAAGAGCGAGTGGTTAATTTTATGTTTGAGGTTGCCGAGGAGGCATATAAACTGGGTATTCCGCTTATGACCCGCCATAATGAAGTTGCTCCGCATCAATACGAGTTTGCTCCTATATTCGAAGAGTCTAATCTTGCCGCGGACCACAATCAACTGCTTATGGAGTTGCTTAAAAAAGTAGCTTTGCGGCATAATCTGGTATGCTTGTTGCATGAAAAGCCTTTTGCCGGTATTAATGGCAGCGGTAAACATCTTAATTGGTCTTTGTCGGATGATAAAGGGAATAATCTGCTTAATCCGGGGGAAACTCCACAGGACAATCTGCAATTCTTAACGGTTTTGGCTGCGGTTTTAAGGGCGGTATATTTGCATGCGGACCTTTTGCGTGCGTCAGTGGCTTTAGCCGGTAATGAGCACCGTTTAGGCGCAAATGAAGCTCCTCCGGCGATCATTAGTGTATTCCTGGGAGAACAATTAACCGGGGTCTTAAATATGCTGGAGGCTGGGGTGAAGGCAAAAGTATCAAAACGGGATATTATTGATCTGGGTATCAGCCGTTTGCCAAGTTTCAATAAAGATTCTACGGATAGGAACCGTACTTCGCCGTTTGCATTTACCGGGGCCAAATTTGAATTTCGTGCCGTAGGTTCATCGCAGAATATATCAACGGCAATCGCGGTATTGAATACGATAATTGCCGAGAGCCTTGATTATGTGTCTGGTCAGATCAAAATGGCAAGTTCCCAGGGTAAGGATTTCAATTCTGCGGTCTTAAAAGTGGTTAGTACTATTGTCAAACAAACCAAGGATATTCGTTTCGAGGGGAATAATTATTCGCCGGAATGGATTAAAGAGGCCAAGAAAAGAGGATTGCCGAATATCGCTTCAACTTACCAGGCGTTAGAGGCTTTGGCAGACGAAAAGAATATAGCGTTATTCGAGAAATATAATGTTTATTCTAAGGAAGAAATACTTGCCCGGAATCATATCTGGGTGCATATGTATAACCTTACTTTAGAGATCGAAGCTAATACCTTAAATGAAATGGTCAACGCTTCCGTTGTTCCGGCCGGATATATTTATGAAAAACTTCTTGCCGGCTCACTTTCTGAATTGGTGGCTTTAAAAAATGCCGCCGGCCTTAAGATTGATAAAGCAGCTTTAGAGGATAAGAAATATCATTTGAGCGATATCGTAGCAAAGATCTATTATGTCAGGCGCAATGCGCAAGAGATGGTCAAATTGCTTGAGCGCGCCAGGCCTCTTAGTAATGAGAAACGCGCACAGCTTTATTTTCATGAGCTTAAGCCGTTAATGGAACATATCCGCAAGCACGTTGATGCATTGGAAGAAGTTGTTCCGGATAATGTCTGGGACCTGCCTAAGTACAGGGAAATGCTGTTTATCAGTTAAGGCGCGATAAGTTCTTATGAGATCAGCACCCCAAGTAAAGTTTTTTTGTTAAACACGGGTGATTAATTTTTAGACAAAAAATGAATGATGAAAAGGCAAAGGAAATAGAAAAGGCGCTTGCAGAGCTGGACAGGTTTTTTCTTAAACAGCAGGAAGGCAAAATATACCATATTATGCTGGATGCGCTGGATAAATCATTGATCAAAAATACATTAGCAATAACTTTTGGCAATCAGATCAAGGCTGCCAGGTTATTGGGTATTAACCGGAACACTTTGCGCGCTAAAATAAAGAAACTGGGTATTTCTGTGAATGAGGTAAAGATATGAAAAAACAAGGCTTATATGATCCGGGATTCGAACATGATTCCTGTGGAGTAGGGTTTGTCTGTAATATCAAAGGTCATTCCTCCAACGCTATCATTAAACAAGGGGTAGAGGTTTTGCATCGTCTTGCGCACCGGGGGGCGGTTGGTTCTGATCCAAAGACCGGGGACGGCGCAGGGATCTTGATCCAGACCCCGCATGATTTCTTTAAAAAAGCGGCTGCAGCTATCAATATTGAGTTGCCTGTTCCAGGATCTTATGGCAGTGGATTGATATTCCTGCCCCCAGATATTTCGGAACGCAGGTTTTGCAAAGAAGTATTCAATAAGGTAATCGAAGATCAAGGCCAGGTGTTGCTGGGATGGCGCCAGGTGCCAATCGATGATTCTGTGATCGGCGAAGGCGCAAAAAGTACTCAATCCGTAATTGAACAGGTCTTTGTCGCAAAGAGTGTGCCCGAACGCGCTAAGCATACAGGCGGAGTAAATACAGAGCTGCCAGGGGAAGATGAACTTGTTTTTGAACGAAGGCTGTACTGTATTAGAAAAGAGATCGAGAATATCATCCTGGGCTCTGATCTGAAGCAGAAGGGATACTTTTATATCACTAATATTTCAGCCCGTACCTTCTCTTATAAAGGGCTGCTTATGCCCGAGCAAATAGATGATTTCTTTCTTGACCTTAGGGATGAAAGTTTAAAGAGCGCTTTGTGCCTGGTGCATTCGCGTTATTCCACCAATACTTTCCCAACCTGGAATTTAGCCCAGCCTTTCAGGTTCCTGGCGCACAATGGTGAGATCAATACTTTACGGGGCAATGTAAACGGGGTTAAAGCCCGGGAGCGGTTGCTGACCAGTGAACTTTTTGGTATGGATATCGAGAAGCTCAAGCCGGTTATCGTTGAGGGGGGGAGTGATTCAGCGGCAATGGATAATTTCTTCGAGCTTTTGGTCTTGTCCGGCCGGACTCTTGAACATGCAATGATGATGTTAGTCCCTGCGGCTTGGGAACATGACAAGCATATAAGCAAGGAACTTCGGGATTTTTATAAATACCATGCTTGTTTTATGGAACCTTGGGATGGACCGGCAGCCATTGCCTTTACGGATGGTTATAATATTGGGGCGATTTTGGATAGAAACGGCCTTCGGCCTGCACGTTACATTTTGACTCATGATGATTTTGTGGTTATGGCTTCCGAGGTCGGTGTTTTGGATATTGATCCGGCAAATATTAAGGTTTCCGGCAGGCTTGAACCAGGCAAAATGTTCTTTATCGATACCCGGAATGGGCGCATAATCGAAGATTCTCAAATAAAGCAGGATGTGGCCCGGAGGTTTCCGTACGGTAAATGGAATGATGAAAGTATGGTTGATCTGGATAAACTTATTGGTTCGGAAACAAGTAACAGGATATCACAAGATTTGCTCCCTAAACTTAAGGCTTTCGGCTATTCCCGTGAAGACCTGAAAATGATCATTAAACCTATGGCGGTTGAGGCTAAAGAGCCTGTAGGTTCTATGGGGAGCGATATTGCCTATGCCTTTCTATCAAAAGAGCCGCAACTTCTTTATAGTTATTTTCGCCAGCTTTTTGCTCAAGTGACTAATCCTCCCATAGATTCAATTAGAGAAAAACTGGTGATGAGTTTAGAAAGTTTCATCGGCCCGGAAAAGAATATCCTGGAACAGAGCCCTAAGCATAGCCATAAACTTAGAGTAAGGAATCCGATTTTGACCAATACTGACCTTGAAAAAATACGGGATATCAGTATAAACAGTTTTAAGACCAAGACGATCTATACTTTTTTTGATGCTTTAAGCGGTAAAGAAGGATTTGTGCAAGCTCTGGATAGGGTTTGTTTTGAATCCGAGTACGCTATTGAACAAGGGTATTCTTTTATAATCTTAAGCGACCGCGGTATAGATAAGGATAATGTTGCTTTACCGGCGCTTTTAGCGGTCAGTGCTATTCATCAGTATTTAGTAAGAAAAACTGTCCGTTCACAGGTAGCTTTAGTGGTGGAGAGTGCAGAGCCCAGAGAGGTGCATCATTTTGCGCTGCTCTTCGGTTATGGGGCTGATTGTATCAATCCTTATCTTGCCTATGAAACCGTGGAATATCTGGTCAGGCAAAAAGAAATCAAACTGGAACCCAAGACGGCTTTAAAGAATTATATTAAGGCGATAACCGACGGGATATTGAAGATACTTTCTAAAATGGGTATTTCCACCCTTAGGAGTTATCGCGGCGCACAGATTTTTGAGGCTTTGGGCTTAGATAATGAGTTTATCGACAGATATTTTACCGGCACGGTTTCCAGGATCGGCGGGGTATCTTTAGAAGGGATCGTAGAAGAGACTTTAGAAAGGCATCGTCAGGCGTATGCCCTAAGAAGCACGGACGCAGATTATCTTTCGAGCGGAGGGGTTTATCAGTGGAAGAAAGATGGGGAGTTCCATCTTTGGCGGCCGGAGAGTATTGCTGCTTTACAAGAGGCTACTTCCCGTGGTGATTATGAGAAATATAAGGAGTTTGCCCGGTTGATTAATGACCAGTCGAGTAATCCAGTTACCTTAAGAAGCCTGCTTGAATTCTCCGGGTCAGCCTCTGGCGGCAAGAAGATAACACCTGTTCCTATCGATGAGGTTGAGCCGGTGCACAGCATTTTAAAACGTTTTGTAACCGGGGCGATGAGTTTTGGTTCGATAAGCGGCGCCGCACATGAGACTATCGCTATTGCGATGAACCGTATTGGTGGGAAATCCAATACTGGGGAGGGCGGTGAGGATCCCAATAGGTTCGTCAGTTTACCGAATGGAGATTCCCGCCGGAGCGCGATCAAACAGGTTGCTTCTGGCAGGTTTGGCGTAACGATAAATTATCTGGTTAATGCCGACGAGATACAAATAAAGATCTCTCAAGGGGCTAAGCCTGGCGAGGGAGGGCAATTGCCTGGGCATAAGGTCAGTGAAATAATTGCCCGTACCCGGTATACCACTCAAGGGGTTACTTTGATCTCTCCTCCTCCGCACCATGATATATATTCCATCGAGGACCTGGCACAGCTGATATTTGACCTAAAGAATGCCAATCCTGTTGCCAGGGTCAGTGTAAAACTTGTATCTGAAGTTGGCGTAGGAACGGTTGCCGCTGGAGTTGCCAAAGGGCATGCGGATATGATCCTTATTTCCGGAGGAGACGGGGGAACAGGCGCATCACCCAGAAGTTCCATTCGATATGCCGGCCTTCCCTGGGAATTAGGCCTGGCAGAAACGCACCAGACGCTTTTACTTAATAATTTACGCTCCCGTGTCCGCCTGCAAGCTGACGGAGGGATGCGTACTGGACGCGATGTGGCAATTGCCGCCTTGCTTGGAGCAGAAGAGTATGGTTTTTGTTCTGCGGTCCTGGTTGTCATCGGTTGCGTGATGTTAAGGCACTGCCATTTAAATAATTGTTCTCTGGGAGTGGCCACTCAAGACAGTATTTTACAGAAAAGGTTCCGGGGCAGGCCGGAATATATTGTGAATTACTTCCATTTTATAGCCCAAGAGTTGCGCCAGATTATGGCTGATCTTGGGTTAAGGACGGTAAATGAGATGATCGGCAGATGTGATCTGTTGGAGTTAAACCGAAAGATCGTTCCGGAAAAGGCTAAAGGCGTCGATTACTCACGGATACTTTATAATCCCAAACTTCCGGAGCATATCGGGCGTTATTGCAAGGAAAAACAAGATAGTGGCTTAGATAATGTCCTTGACCGAAAACTTATACAAATATGGGAGAATTGCCTTCAGAAGAATGAGCCGGTCAAGGCTTTATTGAATATCAATAATACGAATAGGGCTGCCGGTGCATTGTTGAGCGGGGAGGTTTGTCGCAGGTGCGGGGATAATGTACTTTTGGAAGATGCCCTGTATTTTAAATTTAAAGGCATAGCCGGGCAGAGTTTTGGCGCGTTTCTGGCAAAAGGGATAACTTTTGAATTGGAAGGTTTGGCTAATGATTATATCGGAAAAGGTATTTCAGGAGGAAAGATCATAGTTTATCCGGATAGTCGAATAAATTATAAAGCCGACGACAACATTATTGCCGGTAACACCTCCTTTTATGGGGCAATATCCGGCGAGGCCTATATAAACGGGATCGCAGGAGAAAGGTTTTGCGTTCGTAATTCAGGGTTATATGCGGTAGTCGAGGGCGTCGGAGACCATGGCTGTGAGTATATGACCGGGGGTAGAGTAATAATCCTTGGCCGGACTGGAAGGAATTTTGCCGCAGGCATGTCTGGTGGCATAGCTTATGTTTATGATGAAGATGCCAGTTTTAAAGAAAGGTGTAACCTGGATATGGTGGAATTGGAGCATATTAAAGCAGATGACCGGGATACAATATATCATCTGCTTAGCCATCATGTCAAATATACCAGAAGTACAAAAGCCAAGAAAATCCTGGATGCCCTGAACGTTGAACTTAAGAGATTTGTCAGAGTCATGCCGCTTGAATATAAACGCATTTTAGAGGGGGCAAAGTTGGAGGAAAAGCTTAATATCGCGGAGGCTATTGATGGGTGAAGAAAGAGGTTTTTTGAAAGTAGCGCGGAAAGGCGGTGACTATAGGCCGGTCTGCGAGCGCATAGGGGATTTCAAAGATGTTTATAAACAACGTTTGCCTGAACACTCTATTGATCAAGCCAGCCGTTGTATGGATTGTTCAACCCCGTTTTGCCATTGGGGTTGTCCGATAGGCAATTATATCCCCGAATGGAACGATCTTGTTTTTCACGGGAACTGGGTTGAGGCGTTTAAATTGCTGGAGGCGACAAATAACCTTGCCGAAATAACCGGCAGGGTTTGTCCGGCGTTGTGTGAATATTCCTGTGTATTAGGCCTAAATGATGATCCGGTCACTGTCCGGGAGAATGAACTGGCGGTTATAGAAACGGCTTTTAAGAACGGATTTATAAAACCCAGGCAGATAGAATACCGGACCGGTAAGAAAATAGCGGTTATTGGGTCAGGGCCAGCCGGTTTATCCGCTGCGGCACAGCTAAATTTAGCCGGGCATGATGTAACGGTTTTTGAGCGGGATAGTTCTGTGGGCGGGATATTAAGATATGGTATTCCGGATTTCAAGCTTGAGAAACATATCCTGGACAGGCGGATTGATATTTGGAAAGAAGAGGGGGTTGTTTTTAAGACGGGCGTCAATGTCGGGCCTGATTATCCGGCCAGTAAGCTTCTGGAAGATTTCGATGCGGTCTGTTTGGCTGGAGGATCGCGCATTCCCCGGGACCTGTTAATAGAAGGAAGGGATCTTAAGGGGATATATTTTGCTATGGATTATCTGTCACAGTCGAACAGGCGTGTCAGTAAAGAGTTTATTGCACAGGATAATTTAATTGATGCTAAAGATAAGCAGGTGGTAGTTATTGGCGGTGGGGACAGCGGGGCTGATTGCGTGGGGACTGCTCATCGCCAGGGCGCAAGTTGTGTCGTGCAAATTGAAGTCTTACCTAAACCCGAAGAATGCAGGATGCCGTCTCAACCCTGGCCGAAATATCCGTTGCTTTTAAAGGTATCCTCCAGCCATATTGAGGGGGGGCAGCGGCATTGGGCAGTATTGACCAAGCGTTTCATTGGAGAAAAAGGTTTGGTGAAGAAGCTTTCTTGTGTTAAGGTGGAGTTCAGTAAAACAGATAAGAATCCTTGCCCGGTGATGCGGGAGATCCCTGGCAGTGAGTTTGAGATCAGCGCAGATTTAGTGATCCTGGCTGTAGGATTTTTGCATCCGGAGCATTCAGGGTTACTGAATGATCTGAAAATCGATTTTGATGCGCGGGGTAATGTGCGTACGCAGGAAAATTATATGACTAATATAGAAAAAGTGTTCTCTGCGGGGGATATGAGGCGCGGGCAATCATTAGTGGTTTGGGCTATTTCAGAAGGCAGGCGCTGCGCTCATTTTATGGATAAATATTTGATGCAGGAAACCAGGTTGCCGATTATTTAAAGGAGCGGGAAAATGATAAGTACCGGTATAAAAGGATTGGATAGTATAATTACAGGATTAAGGCTTGGCGATAATGTCGTCTGGCAAATAGATGATATCGATGATTATGTTGATCTGGTAAAGCCTTTTGTTACCCAGGCCTTAAAAGATAAGCGGAAAGTCGTTTATATGAGGTTTGCGACTCATAAGGAGCTGATAAAGCCATCTCCGCAAATAAAGCGGTATGAGCTCAAAGCGCAGGCAGGGTTCGAATCTTTTACCGCCAAAGTCAACAGCATCATTACCCAGGAAGGCGAAGGCGCCTATTATGTATTTGATTGTTTGTCGGAGCTTCTTTTGGCCTGGGCTACAGATCTTATGATAGGGAACTTCTTCATGGTTACCTGTCCGTATCTGTATGAGCTGAAGACAGTAACTTACTTTTCGATATTACGGAACAACCATTCTTTTAAATCTATCGCGCGTATCCGAGAAACTACCCAGTTGTTGCTTGATGTTTATCATGGCCAGGATAGCTTTTATATCCATCCGCTAAAGGTCTGGAATCGTTACTCCCCGACCATGTTTTTACCGCATCAAAAGGTTGGTGAGGCATTTGTCCCGATAACTGACAGCGTAAATGCCGTGGAGATATTGTCATATATCAGGGAAAAGGGGGCGGAAAATGCTAAGCGGAACCTGGATTACTGGGACCGTTTGTTCATTGAGGTAGAGTCCTTGGTCAAGAAAGATGCCCCTGTCAGTAAAAAGAAAGAAATGATAAACCGGCTTTGTAATATCATGATCGGCAAAAATAAAAAGATACTGTCACTGGCGGTGAACAATTTTTCTCTTCAGGAATTGATTGAGATAAAGTCCAGGTTGATCGGTACAGGATTTATAGGTGGAAAAGCAGTAGGGATGCTTTTAGCAAGAAAGATCCTGGAGAAGAATTTCCCTGGCTGGCATAAATTGTCTGAACCGCATGATTCATTCTACGTGGGTTCGGATATATTCTATTCGTTTATTGTTCATAATCGGTGGTGGAAACTGCATATGCAGCAGAAGAGCGAGGAAGGCTATTTTAATATCGCAAAGGTACTTAAGGAAAAAATGCTATATGGGGTTTTTCCGGATGAGATTATGGAGCATTTTCAGCAGGTTGTAGAGTATTTTGGGTCATCCCCGATCATCATCCGCTCGAGTTCCCTTTTAGAGGATGATTTTGGAAATGCCTTCGCCGGTAAATATGAGAGCATTTTTTTAGCGAACCAGGGAGGGCCTGAACAGAGGTATATTCAATTCGCAGAGGCAGTAAAGAGGATATATGCCAGTACGATGAATGAGGATGCTCTTGTTTACAGGAAGCAAAGAGGCCTGGATAAACTTGATGAGCAGATGGCGCTTCTGGTGCAGCGTGTTTCAGGGGCGCACCATAAGAATTATTTCTTTCCTGACCTTGCCGGGGTAGGAGTTTCCTATAATACTTATGTTTGGAACAAAGATATTGATCCTCATTCGGGGATGCTTAGAATGGTATTTGGTTTGGGGACAAGGGCTGTTAACCGCGTAGAAGGCGATTATCCGCGGATGGTAGCCTTAAGTGATCCTTTGCGCCGGCCGTATGCGGAGCGCGACGATTTAAAGAAATATTCACAGCGCAATGTGGACATTATAAATACAAAAGAAAATGTTTTTCAGACCATTTTCTTCGAGAAATTAGTGGATGATAAATTAGTCGGGGATATTGACCGCATTGCGGTCAAGGATGATGAGGCTGAACAGCTTAGTCGCCAGAGGGGCCTGACGGATAAGGACCACTGGATATTGACGCTTGATAAAATGCTTGAAAAAAAGACTTTAGTGGAGGCATTGAAGAAGATACTTGGTTTACTCCAGGAAAGCTATCATTATCCCATTGAGATAGAATTTACCATAAATTTTACACATGCCGATGCCTTTAAAATAAACCTCCTGCAATGCCGGCCCCTGCAGACCCGTGGATTGGGGAGTAAAGTGGTTATGCCGGCCAAAATCAATAAAAAGGAAAAACTTTTTGAGTCACAGGGGTATTTCCTGGGCGGAAATGTTTCGCAGAAAATCGACTGGGTTATTTACGTCAATCCTCAAAGCTACAGTAAACTCATATTGACGGATAAATACGACATTGCCCGGATCATAGGTAATTTGAACAGGATGGTCAAAGACAAAGGCGAGTTGCCTACTCTCTTGATGGGGCCGGGGAGGTGGGGGACGACTACTCCATCTTTAGGAGTTCCGGTGAAATTTGCAGAGATAAATAATGTAGCGGCTTTAGCGGAAGTGGCGTTTTCTGCCGGCAATCTAATGCCGGAATTATCTTTCGGGACCCATTTTTTTCAAGACCTGGTAGAAACGAATATATTCTATGTGGCGTTATTCCCTGAAAATAAGGGTTGTTTATTTGATGATACCTGGTTTGGCCAATCGAACAATTTGTTTGCGAGTCTTATGCCGGAAGCCGTCAAATACGAAGATGTTATCGGGGTTTATGATGTAAGCCATATGGGAGTACGGATAATGTCGGATGTAGTTTCGCAAAAAGTCGTCTGTTTTAAGTCCGGGTAACTCCGAGTAGTAACTCCGGGGGCACAATACTTATATTTTTATCCAGGCAGTTTCCCGGGACCTGGTTTGATCCGAACGAAAACCGTCAAAGATCCGATAAAAAACGGTGTGTTTAATACCCTTCCTTTTCTTGGGCCGATTATTCCTTCAATAATTTATTGACAAAAATACCTCTTTGCTGTATTATTGGCATATGCTAAAAAATAGAAAGAGCCTTCGTGGCCGGCCGAGAAAATGCCGGTGCGTAAGGACCGAGCCTAAGGTAAAGTATTTTGTCCCTCAAGGAATAGCTGATATTCTGCTTGAAGAGATCGTTTTAACTATCGATGAATGCGAGGCGATGTGTTTTGCCGACCGTCAGGGGTTATATCAGGCCGATGCGGCGAAAAAAATGCGGGTTTCGCGGCAAACTTTTGGGAATATCATCGAATCTGCCCGTAAAAAAGTGGCGGAGGCAATCCTTTGCGGCAAGGCGATCCGTATTGCAGGCGGGACATATGCTGTTTCCAAAGGGAAAAATGGAAAAGGAATGTTTCATGCGTAAAGAAAAAGCAAAAAATCATTTTTTAGGCAAAGCCGGGTATGTAAAGCTTAACTGCGCCCAGGCTGTAATCAAGGTTTTTTCCGATCTCTTCGATGTTTCGGACAATGATATCGATTCTTTTCTTGCGTTCGCCGGTGGCAGGGCTCCTCAAGGAAGATGCGGGGCATATTATGCCGCTCATTATTTAATTTCAAGAAAATATCCATCTCGAGCCTCTCAAATTGAGCAGGGATTTGTTGAAGCCGCAGGCTCTCTTAACTGCCGCTCAATCCGCAGTAAACGCAAACTTTCCTGTTTAGGGTGTGTTGAAAAAGCCGTGGATTTGGTTGAAGGAGGACAGGTATGATCGAAAGACTTATACTATTTGCCATTAAAAAACCCAAGTTGATATTTTTTGTGACGGTATTGCTGATTTTAGCGTCTCTTGCGGCATTTATCCGGGTCAAGGTGGATACTGATCCGGAGAATATGCTGCCGGAAAAAGAGTTTGTCCGTATTTTTAACCACGAGGTCAAGAAGGAATTCGCTATTTATGATTATATTGTGCTGGGAGTGGTCAATGAAAAAGATGATTTGGGGGTGTTTAACCCAGATACTTTAAAAAAGGTATATGAGATCACAGATGAGTTAAAAAAACTGGATGGGGTCATTGCTTATGAGTTAATGAGCCTGGCGAATAAAGACGATATCGAGCAGGCTAAAAACGGGGCAATTAGTTTCCGCTGGCTGATGGGGGAGGCTCCATATACTCCGGCTGATGCCTTGCGCATCAAAACGCGCGCACTGGAAAACCCATTGTTTTATGATACGTTAATTTCGCGTGACGGCAAAGCGCTTTGTATCTATGTTCCGATCAAAGAGAAAAAGCTTAGTTATAGCGTTGCAAGATCCATCCAGCAAGTCCTTAAGAAATACCATGGGGCGGAGCAATATTATCTCACTGGCTTGCCTTTAGCTGAAAATGCTTTTGGTGTTGAAATGTTCTGGCAGATGGGGATTTCAGCTCCTTTGGCAGTATTAGTCATATTTTTGCTTATGTGGTGGTTTTTTAAGCATTTAGTACTGGTAGTTATGCCGTTGGTGATGGCGATGGTCGTGGTTATCATCACTATGGGGTTTATGGTAGGATTGGGTTTTCCCATTCATATCATGAGTTCGATGATACCGATATTCCTTTTACCTATATCGGTATTGGATTCGATCCATATTTTAAATGAATTTTTCGAGAAATACCGTAGATTCAAGGACAAAAATAAAACCATCACTTATGTATTGAATGAACTATATCGGCCGAATCTTTTTACTTCTTTGACTACTATCGCCGGGTTTTTTTCATTGTCATTTGCCCCTATTCCTCCGGTCCAGGTGTTTGGGATCGCTGTTGCCTTTGGAGTCGCGCTTGCCTGGATACTTACCATACTTTTGATCCCAGCCTATATTTCTCTTCTTGATGAAAAGAGAATGGGTGATTTCGGTGTGCATGAGGATGAATTAAATCAAGGGGGCTTAAGCCGCGCGCTTTCTGCCTGGGGGAGGTTTACGTTAATGCGCTGGAAGCTGGTTTTATTTGGGACGGTCATTATGATCTTGGCTTCCATTTATGGGATTACGCATATACAGGTGAATGATAATCCAGTTAAGTGGTTCAACAAAAAACATCCGATCCGGGTTGCGGACAAGGTTTTGAACCAGCATTTCGGAGGCACCTATAGTGCATATTTGGTGCTTGAGGCAAAAGATCGAGATGCCCAGGTTTTTCAAGAGCCAAAAATGCTGCGCTATATGGAAGGATTACAGGAATATTTGCTTACTCTCGGTAAGGTCGGCAAGTCCACTTCTTTGGCGGACATTACTAAAAAGGTTTATTATGAACTCTTGGGCGGGGATAAGAAGAATAATGTCATACCTGCGACACCCCAGGCAGTGGCTCAAACGCTTATCTCATTTGAGAATTCGCATAAGCCGGATGATTTATGGCATTTTGTTGATCCGGATTATTCCAAAGTTAATCTTTGGCTGCAGTTGGTTTCAGGGGATAATAAGCAGATGTCGGAAGTAGTTAAGCAGGTCGATGATTATTTTAAGTCGCATCCTGCGCCATTTCCGGTATCACACCAATGGGCGGGGCTCACCTATATCAATATGGTTTGGCAGGATAAAATGGTTTGGGGGATGCTGATTAATTTTCTGGGGAGTTTCATTATTGTGCTTTTTATGATGGCCATCCTTTTTAAGTCACCGGTCACGGGGATCCTGTCTATGCTTCCGCTTACAGTAACTATATTGTTTATTTATGGCTCTTTGGGGTTTACCGGCAAAGAATATGATATGCCGGTGGCGGTGCTTTCGGCTTTAACATTGGGATTAGCGGTTGATTTTGCCATTCATTTTATTGAACGGGCTCGTATGCTTTATGCACAAAATTCAAGCTGGCCTAAGACTGCGGAAGGGATGTTTGGTTCTCCGGCAAGGGCGTTAATTAAGAACGCGCTTGTTATTTCTATTGGTTTTCTCCCGCTTTTTGCGTCACCACTGGTCCCGTACAACACCGTAGGTTTCTTTATGTTCATGATCATGATGGTAGCCAGTATTGTTACGCTGATGGTTTTGCCGGCGCTTATTACTGGTTTTCCCTGGCTGGTTTTTGAAGATACAAAGGTAAAAGCGGTTTGTTCCTGCCCAAAGTGTGTTTTACTGTCGTTAATTATTTCATCGGCTGTGGCGTACGTGCTTTTAGGTTATAACCTGGCGAGTTTGAATGTAACAACGGTAATTTGTGTTTTGATCGTAGTGGTCTTATCCGGTGTATGTGCGGTTATTTCACGGCATAAGATGTGTAAAAAAGGAGAGAGAAAATGAAAAATGTCCTGCTTTTTTTAGCGATGTTTTTTCTTGTGGGCAGTGCATCGGCCCAGGAATTGACTGTCGAGGAGATAGTTACCAAGGCGAACAACAGTTCTTATTACCAGGGTAAGGATGGCAGTGCTAAGGCGACTATGGTGGTTACTGATGGCCAGGGGCGTACTCGCCAGCGGCAGTTAACGATATTGAAACTTAATTTGGAACAGGGGGGGGAGCAAAAATATTTTGTGTATTTTCATAAACCAAATGACGTGAAGGGAATGAGTTATATTGTCTGGAAGTATTTGGGCCGTGATGATGACCGCTGGTTGTATTTACCGGCGATGGACCTGGTGCGCCGAATTGCCGCGTCTGATAAACGGTCTAGTTTTGCCGGGACCACCTTTTTATATGAAGACATATCCGGACGTTCTATTGATTTGGATACCCATGAATTATCTGCAGCGGATGGAGGCAGTTATACGGTTAAGAATGTGCCTAAGGATCCGGCTGGGGTAGAGTTCTCATATTATACGGTAAAGATCGATAAGAATAATTTTATTCCAATGAGAGCAGAATATTTTGATAGGTCAGGAAAACTTTATCGTATTATCGAGGCGCTTGAAGTAAAGGATATCCAGAATTATCCTACGGTTACTAAAATGAAGGCTACCGACTTAAACGCGAACTCTTCCACGGTAACGGAATTCAGCCAAATCGAATATGACCTTGGATTAAAAGATGATATATTTACTGAACGTTTCTTGCGTACACCTCCGCAGCATTGGTTGAAGGAATGAATAAAATGAAGTTTGTGGGTTTTATATACATACTTACCCTGTTTTTTTCCGGCTCTTTGGCACAGGCGGCGGATCTGCCGCAGTGGCATGGTTTCATTGAGCAGGCGTATGGCGCAAGGATCAGCCATGATGCGCTGACCAAGCATCGAAATTATAATATGCTTGAACAGCGCGTGCAGTTAAAAACCCGTTATGCGATCCCCGGTAAGAATCTTTTGTCCGGATGGAATGGGGTATTCACCTATAAGGGTGATTTTACGCTTGATGAATATTTCGAAACTACCGGTTCCTATGAAGTTCGTGAACTTAATCTTGCAATCAGTCCAGGCAGTATTATGGATATCAAACTTGGCCGGCAGGTTTTGACCTGGGGCACGGGAGATTACCTTTTTATAAATGACGTGTTCCCCAAGGATTATATTTCATTTTATATCGGCAGAGATGATGAATACCTGAAAAAGCCTTCTGATGCCCTGCGTATATCGGTCTATCCTGGATTAGCAAATATGGATTTTGTGCTTATTCCTTATTTTACCCCGAACACCTTACCGGACGGGGACAGGCTTTCTTTCTTCGACAGCTTCCAGGGAGGGATTACGGGCAGGGATAGTGACCGTAATGCGGTCAAGCCTGCTTTACAGGGGCAGAATATGCAATATGCCATGCGGTTATACCGGACGTTTGGCAGTACGGAAGGGGCAGTTTATTATTACCGTGGTTTCGACCCTTCTCCGCGCAGTTATTTAAATGAGGTCAGCCGGCAGCTTTTTTATGAGCGTTTAGATGTTTATGGCGCAAGCATCCGCGGCCCGTTTGCTTCAGGAATAGCTAATCTTGAGGCGGGTTATTATCATTCTCCCCAGGATTCCGAGGGTAAAAACCGCCTGATTGAGAATTCTATAATTAAATGGCTGGTAGGCTATGATAAGGACCTCGGAAATGACCTTAAATTAGGATTGCAGTATCTTTATGAGCAGAAGCTCGAATACTCCGAATATAACGCCGCGCTTCTTCCCAATGATTATTTTTGGGATGAACACAGGCATCTTTTAACCCAAAGGATCACTAAGCTTTATAAGAATCAGACGGTAGTGCTAAGTTTGTTTAATTTCTGGTCTCCTTCGGATAAGGATGGGTATGTGCGCGCATCATGCTCCTACGATATTACGGACCAATGGAAGCTTATTGTTGGTTTAAATGTTCCCTGGGGGGAGGATGGCATTACTGATTTTGCGATGATGAAGAAGAATAAGAATGCCTTTGTAAGGGCGCGGTACAGTTTTTAAGAAAGTATTGATTTAAAATAAAGGAGGTGCCATGGAAAGACTGTTGCGGGGGATAGCAGGGGCGTTCATTATTATTAGTTTGATCCTGGCGCATTTTGTCGATATGCGCTGGTTATGGTTTACGGCATTTGTAGGAGTCAATCTTTTTCAGTCAGCCTTTACGAATTGGTGCCCAATGATGGCGGTATTAAAAAGAATTAATATCTTGAAAAAATAGCTTTATTGCACAGATGAAAACAAAGATAGAACTGATAAAAGGTGATATTACAAAAATCAGTGTGGATGTTATCGTAAACGCTGCCAATCCGACGTTATTAGGCGGCGGGGGAGTAGATGGGGCAATCCATAGAGCGGCCGGCCCGCAATTGCTGAAAGAGTGCATTGGTTTAGGTGGTTGTAAAACCGGTGAAGCCAAAATCACAAAAGGATACCGTTTGGCGGCGCGTTATGTGATCCATACCGTAGGGCCGGTTTGGCGCGGTGCGGGTGACAAAGAAGAGGAATTATTGGCGGCATGTTATTTTAATTCCTTAGAGTTAGCTAAAAAGCACTCTTTAAGAACCATAGCATTTCCTTCGATATCAACCGGGATTTATCGTTTTCCGGTCGAGAAAGCGTCTCAAGTCGTTTATCATACGGTAGAAAGGTTCTTATTGGAAAACCCGGATATTTTTGATAAAATAGTGTTTGTCCTGTTTTCGGATGAGGATTTTAGAATCTATGATAATTTATATCATTTTTCGGGCAAAGATCGTTAAAAGACCAAAAGACGATTTAATATGCTTACTTTAATATTCCTGCTGGCAGTTGTTTTATTTGTTATTTCCTATCTTAAATACGGTAACTTCCTTAAACAGTATTTTGAGCTCAACGATAAAAATCATCCTCCTTCACAGCATATGTATGACGGAATAGATTATGTACCCGCGCCTATACCGGTATTGTTTGGGCATCATTTCTCGTCAATTGCCGGAGCGGGACCGGTCTTAGGCCCGATTATCGCTGGGCTGGCTTTTGGCTGGGCGCCTGTTTGGTTGTGGGTTGTGACCGGGTCTATCTTTATTGGTGGGATCCATGATTTCTCAAGCCTGGTTATTTCCATTCGCAACCGCGGACGTTCTATTGCTGAAATCGCCAATATTTATATGTCTAAACGGGCATATCATCTTATGCTGTCGTTTATTTGGCTTTGTTTAGTGTATGTTTTGACCGTTTTTACGGATCTAACCGCTACTACTTTCAAGGCTGACGGAGCTGTGGCTACTTCGTCAATATCCTTTATCATTTTGGCAATCGCTTTTGGCATTTTTTTGTACAGGTTTAAAATGCCTTTAAAATGGGCTTCTCTGGTATTTGTGTCTTTGATGTTTTTCTTTATTTGGGTCGGGCAAAAGTTTCCTCTGAATAACATCCCGGCATTAATGGGGGATCCGGTCAAGACCTGGAGCATAATATTGCTCGGATATTGTTTTATTGCTTCAGTCACCCCGGTTTGGATATTATTACAGCCCCGGGATTATTTATCCAGTTTTCTGCTTTATGCCTCTTTGATCGGAGGGGCTTTAGGGATAGTTTTTGGCGGCCTGCCTCTTAATTATCCGGCATTTACACATTGGGACGCAAAAGATGTTGGCCCGATTTTTCCCATGTTGTTTGTAACCGTTGCCTGCGGGGCAATCAGTGGTTTTCATGCCATTGTTGCAAGCGGTACTTCTTCGAAACAATTGAAGAATGAATCGGATGCAGTACCTATTGGTTATGGCGCTATGCTGGTTGAGGGGTTAGTGGCGGCAATTGCCTTAGCTGCGGTAATGGTGGTTGGAAAGAATGATGCTTTGGCCGCTAAAGCGCCTTTAGAAATTTATGGCGCAGGAATGTCTCGGTTTTTATCCGTTTTTGGGATAGCGGATAATTACGGATTCTCATTTGGGCTGTTGGCATTGTCTGCGTTTATTTTAACCACACTTGATACGGCTACAAGGCTTGCCAGGTATATCTTTCAGGAATTATTCGCTTTGGAAGGTAAGAGATCTCGATATCTTGCGACACTGGTTACTTTGGTTTTACCTGCAGTTTTTGTTTTGATCAATATTAAGGATGCAGGCGGCAATGTTGTCCCTGCCTGGAAAAGTATCTGGCCGGTTTTTGGGGCGACAAATCAATTATTGGCAGGTTTGGTCCTTATGGTGGTTGCCGTTTGGCTTAAAAAGAAGAACAAGAATGTCTGGTTTGTTGTGTTTCCCATGGGGTTCATGCTGTTAATGAGTTTATGGGCTTTACTTCTAGTTATAATCCAATATAAACTAAGTTTAATCGGTTTTATCGGAGCGATGCTGTTATTCCTGGCGCTTTTACTTGTTTTTGAGGCGATCGAGATATTTGAAGTTCGAACACATGCCCGGAGGATCTTAAAGAAGAAACGTTTAAGTTGAAGACTGTTTGTTTAAGCTGTAGAATAAATCAATCGAAAAGTTATAATTATTGCCGGATAGGCGGTTAGGGGTGGAAAATTCAGTTTGCGAAGGAAAATATGACCTTCATCAGCCGATAGTTTATGTGATAGAGGCGGGTGAAGGTCTTTTACTGGATAAGTAAAATGCATAATAAGAACCTGGGTAATTTGCTTAGGAATAGCGCGAGGAAATATCCTCGCCGTCCGGCAGTAGTTTTTGGCCGTAAGGTGATCACTTATAATGAACTGAATAATCTGACTGATTCTTTGGCTGCGGGTTTTCTTGAATTAGGTATAAAAAGACATGATAAGGTTGCTTTGTTCCTGGATAATTGTCCAGAGTTTGTAATCGGGTATTATTCTATACTTAAGGCCGGCGCTGTTGTTGTCCCGGTTAATTACATGTTTAAAATAGAAGAGGCCAGGTTTATCTTGAATGATTCGGAGGCCGTGGCCATAATTACTTTAAGGGGTTATCTGGCTATGGCTGAAGAGTTGAGGTTAAGACTGGATAAGCTGGAACATATTATTACTCCTGTTCGGGTTAACTCGAGAGCCGTTAGTTTCGATGATCTGAAATGCCGCAATCTTTCCGGTTTGGATAATGCCTCTTCTATCCCTGATGATTTAGCGGTGTTGCTTTATACTTCGGGGACAACCGGGTTTCCCAAAGGCGCTATGCTTACGCACCGCAATCTTATTTCAAATGCTGTGGATTCAGCTGCGAATATAAAAGTTACCCCTCGAGACGCTTTTATTTGTGTGCTGCCGCTATTCCATTCTTTTGCGGCCACGGTTTGCATGAATATTCCTCTGTTAATTGGGGCAAAGATGGTAATTATGAAATCCGTAAAGCCTTTTAAGCGGGTTATCCGTGCGATTAGAAAGAACCGCGTAACGGTTTTTGTGGGTATCCCTTCAATGTATACGATCCTTAAGAATATGAAGCTGCCCAGGATATTCCATACACCGTTGATCAAATTGTTCAACCCGATAAGAGTATGTATCTCCGGGGCAGCTGCTTTGCCGGTAGAAACCTTTAAAGGGTTTGAGTCTAAATTCCGGGTCCCGCTTTTGGAGGGGTATGGCCTGACCGAGGCTTCTCCGGTTGTGACGTTAAATCCTCTGAAAGGGATAAGAAAGGCCGGTTCGATCGGCAAGGCATTGTCTCACAGGATCGAATTGAAAATAGTAGATGATGCCGGGCGTTCTTTAGGCAATGAAAAGATAGGTGAGTTGTTGGTCAAGGGTCCTAATGTAATGCAAGGGTATCATAAGAAAGATTCAGAAACTCAAGAAGTGCTGAAAAATGACTGGCTCTATACTGGAGATATGGCAAAATTTGACGATCAGCGGTATGTTTATATCGTCGGGCGGAAAAAAGAGATGGTGAATGTCCGGGGTTTGAATGTTTATCCAAGAGAGATCGAAGAGGTACTTTATCAGAATCCCAAGGTTAAGGAAGCGGCTGTGATCGGGGTTACGGATGAACATAAAGGGGAAGTCCCTAAGGGTTTTATTGTTTTACAGGATAATTGTACTGCCAGCGAGCAGGAGATCTTGCAGTATCTTAAAACCAGGCTTGCGGGATATAAAATACCAAAATATATTGAGTTTAGGGGGACCTTGCCCAAGAATTCCACGGGCAAAATCCTCAAACGCCTTTTAAAATAATCATTAAAGCATGAAAATAGGATATCCTTGTATTAACCGGACCCTTATTTGCCAGGGGAACAGGACTTTTCGATTAAGGTCTTATTCCAGGGAGCGCCTGCTTGAGGTGGTTGAAAATAATTTGCTTTGCCTTGGGGATATCCTGCAATTTAATTTCTTGCATGGAATATTTTTCTTTCGTATCTCTTCCGACCTTGTGCCTTTTGCCTCGCACCGCGTATGCCGTGTCCCCTGGCAGAAGATTTTCCGTCCGGCCTTTAAAACCCTCGGAGATTTCATAAAAAAACATAATATGCGCATATCAATGCACCCGGATCAATTTACATTGATCAATTCCATTGACCGGGGTATATTTGAACGCAGTGTAAAAGAACTGCTATATCATGGCGAAATACTTGACCTGATGGGATTAGGCGATGATGCTAAGATCCAGATACACGTCGGCGGGGTATATTCAGATAAGCTTAACAGCCTGCAGCGTTTTATAAGACGGTACCGCCTTTTACCCGGGCATCTTTGTAAGCGTTTGGTAATCGAAAATGATGAGCGTTGTTATAGCGCCGGAGATTGCCTTAAGATCAACCAGGCAACCGGAATCCCGGTATTATTTGATGTTTTTCATGATTCTATATTGGCCTCCGGGATTCCCAGAAAAGAGTTGATGAGGGATATTTCTCTGACCTGGCGTAAGAGTGACGGGATCATGATGTTAGATTATAGTTCTCAACAGAAAGCGGCCAGGCCCGGCAGTCATGCGCGCGTATTAAATGTTAAGGATTTTTCCGCTTTTCTTAAGCAGAGCCGGCCTTTTGATTTCGATATAATGCTGGAAATAAAAGATAAAGAGTCGAGTGCGATCAAAGCGATCAAGATCGCTTCAAAAGATCCCAGGTTCAAGACCATATAACATGTGAAACGCCTAATTTATCTTTCCAGCCTTAGCCATCGTCGTAACGAGGTGATGAAGGTGCATACGATCGTCGCGACTATTTTTATGCCGTTGACTTTTATCGCAGGGATTTAAAGGATATGGGGGGCATATTCTTATTGACAGAGGATTTCCATGTGGTATAAATAGAAATGATTTCGGTTTATGAGGTTAGCGCATGGATGCCTATCTAAAGCTTTTAAAGGAAAAACAATTAAAAATAACCCCCAGACGCAAGGCAGTGATTGATTTATTTGTGCATCATAGCGTGCGTATGAGGCCGTATGATGTGTACGCAAAATTAAAGAATAAGCTTCCAAGATTAGGGTTACCGACTATATACCGTATATTAGAAGAACTTTTAGATGCCGGTATTTTAATCCGATTATTGTCTTCTGACCGGCAGAGGCATTATGCGCTTTGTGCCTTTCCTGGCGGGCACCATCATCATTTTACCTGCCGTAAATGCCGTAAGGTTGAAGAAGTGGAATTCTGTAATTTAGACGAGATATCGGTATTTGTCGAGAACAAGCTTAAGGCTAAAGTTGAGGCGCATCAGTTGCAGATTGAAGGGCTGTGTTCGAGGTGTAAATAACAGTATAAAACCATGTTTAAAAGGATCCTTGGCCTTCTCTTGATCGTTTTCTTCTGGACAATACCTTTTGTCAGGGCAGAGATTGATGAGGTAGATAAAAGACTGGAGATCGTTGCTACGCTGTTTCCGGTTTTTGATTTTGTCAAGGCTGTTGGCCAGGAGAAGGTAAATGTTTCTTTGCTGCTGCCTGCGGGGGTAGAGCCGCATGCCTTTGAGCCGAAGCCTACGGATGTCATCAGGGTAAATAAGGCGGATATATTTATTTATACCGGTGAATATATGGAACCCTGGGTGAAGGATATACTTAAGGGGGTATTCAACAATAATCTGGCAGTGGTTGATATGAGCCGGGGTATCGAACTTTTGGATGAAGAAGATAATGATGGCCATCATGATCACGGAACAAAAGACCCACATATCTGGCTTGATTTGGGCAATGCTCAAGTCATGGTGAATGCAATCGCAAATATTTTGATCGAAAAAGACCCCCGAAACAAGGATTTTTATTCAAGTAACGCAAAGGAGTATAACGAGAAGTTATCCGGGTTGGATCTGCGTTTCAGAGATGCTTTTTCCAGATGTAAATATAAGACGATTATTTATGGCGGGCATTTCGCATTTGGGTATTTTGCCAAAAGGTACCAACTGAAACATGTTTCGCCGTATCCGGGATTCTCTCCTAATGCTGAACCTACGCCAAGGGCTATCGCAGAACTGATCGATAAGCTGAAAAGATCCAGGATCGAGTATGTTTATTACGAGGAATTATTGGATCCTAAAGTAGCCCGGACCATTGCTAAGGAGACCGGAGCAAAGCTGGAGATGCTTCATGGAGCGCATAATTTGAGTAAGGATGAGTTAACGAGGGGCCTTACATTCCTGGATATTATGGAAGATAATCTAAGAAAGTTAAAAACAGGGCTTGTTTGCGAATGAGAATAATTGAAGTAAAAGGTCTTACTGTGAAGTATCAGGGGGTTGAGGCGCTTAGTAACCTGAATTTTGGGGTTGAATCCGGAGATTATCTTGGGATTGTTGGTCCTAATGGTTCCGGCAAGACTACGCTTATCAGGGCGCTTTTAGGTTTAGTACCTTTTGCGGGCCAGATATATTTTCAGGGTAAGGATCTTCGTGATTTTTCAAAGCATAGGCACATTGGTTATTTGCCTCAAAAAATGTCTTTTATCGACCAGCGTTTTCCGGCAACTGCCAGAGAAATCGTTGTTTCCGGGGTCTATTGCTGTAAAGGGTTCCCTAAATGCATGAAACAGGCTGATTATCTGGCAGCCGATGAGGCAATGGGCATTTTGGGGATCAAAGATCTTAAGGATCGCCCGATCGGCAGGCTGTCCGGAGGCCAGCAACAAAGGGTATTATTAGCCAGGGCACTGGTGCATTCCCCTGATATCCTTATTCTTGATGAACCAACAGTAGCGCTTGATCCAACTTCCCGCGGCGCTTTTTATGAAACCGTACGGTTTTTGAATAAGAAGAAACAAGTGACTGTTTTATTGGTTTCGCACGATGTTGGTTCGATCGGGGAGTATGCTTCAAAGCTCCTTTATTTGGACGATAGTATATTATTTTACGGGACATTCGAAGATTTTTGTAAATCTTCTAAAATGGCGGATTCCTTTGGGGTAAGCCAGCATCATATTTGCCACCGGCATTAAAATATGTATATGTTGGAACAAATAATAGTCAGTTTGCAGTATGCGTTTATTCAGCGTGCCATTATTGCTGGATGCTGTATGGCGTTAGCCTGTTCATTTCTTGGAGTGTTTCTTGTTTTAAAACGCTTTTCTTTGATCGGCGACGGCTTAGCTCATGTTAGTTTCGCGACGGTAGCATTAGCGCTCCTTTTGCGGGCACAACCTATGGTTGTCTCGATCCCTTTGGTTGGTTTTGCGTCGTTATTTATCCTCAAACTTAATGAAAAGGCAGCGCTTTACGGGGATGCGGCCATTGGATTAGTTTCCTCGTTTGGAATCGCCTTAGGCGTAATTATTGCCAGCACTGCCGGCGGGTTTAATGTGGATTTGTTTAGTTACTTGTTCGGGAATATCCTGTCGGTTACGGATCTTGAGGTTTGGATGACTGCTATAATTTCGCTAATAGTAGTAATAGCCGTTTGGATGTTATATCATGATCTGTTCTCTATAACCTTTGATGAAGAGTATGCCAAAGTTTCTGGGATAAAAGTACGTGTGGTTAACCGGGTGTTGATTATTTTGACCTCTTTTGTTGTCGTGTTAGGAATTAAAATCGTAGGGACAATGCTGGTTTCCAGTTTGATCATCCTGCCGGCAATATCGGCCTTGCAGGTAGTCAGCAGTTTTAAGGCTACGATCATTCTTGCGGGGATATTTGCGGTTGTCTCGGTTATACTCGGGATTTTTGTTTCTTATATCCTTGATTTGCCGACAGGGGCTGCGATTGTAATGGTGAATTTCGGATTTTTTATTGTTTCATTTTTGTATCGTCGGATCAAAGGGTAAGGATATTTAATTTGACAGGAGTGATTGTATAAATGAAAACGGTGTCTTTGGTGCAGATGAAGGCAGATCAGAAGGGCAAAGTTACGGAGATATTGGGAGGGGCTAATTTGCAAAGTAAGCTGATGAATCTTGGGGTTTATCCCGGTAAAGAGGTTGCAAAGCTTAGCCATATCGGTTTACGGGGGCCTGTAGTGATAAAATCCGGCAGGAGTATTCTTGCCTTGGGGCATGGTATCGCTTTAAAGATCATGATAGAAATAGAATGATAAAGAGAATTTATTTGATCGGCAATCCCAATGTTGGTAAAAGCGTGGTGTTTTCGCGCCTTACCGGCGTTCAAGTGATATCTTCTAATTATCCCGGGACGACTGTGGAGATATCTAAAGGGTATTTGCGCCTGGGCCAGGAAAGGGTCGAAGTGCTTGACCTGCCGGGTACATATTCTTTGGGATTTACTTCGCAGGCCGAAGAAGTGGCGGTTTCGCTATTGAATGAATATCCCCCGGATGAGATTGCCGTCATTAATATCATTGATTCCACTAATTTAGAGAGAAATCTGCTTTTGACCCTGCAGTTGATCGAAAAAGGATTTTCGGTCGTGGTTTGCCTGAATATGTGCGATGAGGCTGTTCATCACGGGATACATCTTGATGTTGCAAAGCTGGAAAAGCTTTTGCAAGTCCCGGTTATTTCTACTTGCGCGGTAACCGGATCCGGTATTAAGCTTTTGATCGAAAGGATAAAAGACGCCTTTCCTGCAAAGCGGGTGAATCTTAGCCATGAGGAACTTTGGAAGGAGATCGGCAAGATAATTGCCCAGGTCCAGCATTTAGAACACCGACATCATAGCCTAAGGGAGATGCTTGAGGATGCCTCGGTGCGGCCGTTAACCGGTATGATCATGGCCTCGGGAGTTATTTATGCCTCATTTAGATTTGTGCGTTTCATTGGAGAGGGGATAATCAGTAAAATAACCGACCCACTGTTTTTTAATTATTACCAGCCGTTATTGGAGAAGTTAACCTCTAACTGGCGAACCGACGGGTTCTGGTTCCATCTGTTAATTGGTGATCTGATAGATGGCAAAATAGATTTTAAGCAGTCGTTGGGGATATTGACTACCGCTCCATATATTGAATTTGGCATGGTCTTGCCTTATATAATATCTTTTTATTTTATTTTAAGCCTTTTAGAGGATATTGGATACTTGCCGCGGCTGGCGATATTATTGGATAATCTCCTGCACCGCCTGGGTTTGCATGGATATGCAATTATCCCGGTCCTTTTAGGGTTTGGTTGTAATGTCCCGGGGATACTGGCAACCCGTGTTTTAGAATCAAAACGGGAGCGGTTTATTGCTTCGACGATCATTTCTATCGGAGTGCCTTGTGTGCCTTTGCAGGCGATGATCTTTGGTTTATTGGGTGCATTTGGGGGTTTTTATGTCGGGGGGGTATATCTTGTATTATTTTCTTTGATCTTGGTATTAGGGTTTGTTTTGAACCGCACCTTGACCGGATATAGCCCGGAATTCTTATTGGAGATCCCGCATTACCGGTTCCCTCCGGTATACCTTTTGTGGCAAAAGCTTTATTTCCGGATTAAAGGTTTTTTGATCGAAGCCGTGCCGGTGGTGCTTGCCGGGGTTTTATGCGTCAATATCCTGATCTATTTTAAATTATTTGATATTATTACCGGTATATTTGCGCCCCTGGTACAGGGTGTGTTCGGATTGCCTAAAGAGGCGATTGTGGCTTTAGTAATAGGTTTTTTAAGGAAAGATGTAGCGGTTGGGATGTTGATGCCTTTGGGGCTTACCGCTAAACAGTTGTTTATTGCTGCAACACTGTTGGCGATATCATTCCCTTGTATTGCAACCTTTGTGGTTTTGTGGAAAGAGCTGGGTGTCAAGGATCTGATCAAGTCCACTCTTATCATGATAACCATAAGTGTAGCAGTAGGGATATTGCTTAATTTTGTAATATTGCGTTGATCCGGAAGGAAATAACCAGTCAAAGTACAATATGTCCGCTTTCATTGCTTCATTTGTGTTTGTTTTTTTAGCTGAAATCGCTGATAAGACACAGCTTTTAGCGATGGCCTTTGCCGCTAAATACCGCGCGGATAAAGTCATTCTCGCGGTATTTTTTGCGACCTTGTTAAATCATTCTCTGGCGGTAGCAGTGGGCAAATTCCTGACTGTAGTCGTTCCGATGGAGATCATTTCTTTTGTTGCCGCGGTGTCTTTTATATTCTTTGGCCTATGGACGATCCGGGGGGATGAGCTTGAAGGCGAAGATAAGAAAATATCTAAATTCGGCCCGATACTGACCGTGGGGATTGTTTTTTTTATTGCGGAGATGGGAGATAAAACGCAGCTTTCTACTATCAGCCTGGCAGTTAGATATCAGAATGTATTCAATGTGCTTATGGGTACTACTTTGGGGATGGTGGTTGCAGATGCGTTTGGGATAATTATAGGGGTAGTGATGCATAAACATATCCCCGAGAAGACGGTGAAATGGATTTCTGCCGGTATTTTTATCTTGTTTGGGCTGGCCGGCGTATATAGCGGGCTGTCCGGACGTCTAAATCCGGTGTATGTTTGGGGAATTATTTCTTTTCTTATTTTCTGCACGGCTTGTGCGGCTTATTACTTATTAAGATCAAGCCGTGATTCGGTATCCAACCAATAATTTAAAATCCACGCATAGTGTTATTCTTGGAACTTTTTACCTTCTCTTGTTGTCTAAGCAGTAGAAACAACAAAAGGAGGGTAAAGATGAAGAAACAGATCCTTGGATGTAAGGTTTGGCTGGTGGCAGTGTTTTGTTTTTTGGTTTCATTCCCTGGAGCGAAGGCGGTTGCCAGCCCACGAAACGACAGGCACGGCGGTAGCAGTAGAAAAGTGGTCATTGTTAAACATGATAAGCATAATTACCGGGATATGCGGTTTTATCACCCGGCCTGGTGGGGGGTAATGTTTTCCGTGCTTGTTAATCCCAAGCCAGTTGTCAGGACGAATGTTGTGTATCTGCCTGTTGTTGAGCCTGTCCAGACAATTTGTTCCGAAACTATAACTATAAACGTACCGAATACAAACGGCAGTTATACACCGGTTACCTTGGTCAGGCGAAACAATGGTTATATCGGTCCTCAAGGAGAATATTATCCAGGAAATCCCACTGTTGAACAGTTAAAGCTACTTTATGGCAGATGAATGTCCTTTGTTGATACTATCGGCCAGCTTTACTTGATTAAGCTGGTATTCAAGGTATAATTAAAAATCATGCGGGAACTTTTGAAGAGGGTTGGTTGTCTAAGATAGTGAAGGATGTCTATGCAAAACATTGGTTTAGATATATTAGAACGCGCATCCCGGGGGGATATGGCTGCTTTCGAATCTATCTATAAAGTTTCCAGCACTTTTGTTTATAACGTGGCCTTGAGGATTGTGCGTAACAGCGCGGATGCCGAGGAAGTCACCCAGGATGTTTTTATGAATGTATATCATAACCTGGATAATTTCCAGAGGCGTTCTTCATTTAAAACCTGGATATACCGGATTACGGTGAATACCTCGATCAACCGGTATCGCAAGTCGCAAAGAGAGGTAAAAAGCAGGGTTAATGAAGAAGGTTTGATCGAATCGTTCCCTGACCGTCATTCAACGGTTGATAGTATTATTCAGAATGAAAACGAGGCCAGGATCAATACTTTGCTGGATTTGTTAAGGCCTGAACAGCGGATGTGTTTTGTTCTACGGGAAATCGATAGTTTAAGTTATGAGGAGATATCGGAAGTCTTAAGGATCCCATTGAACACTGTACGTTCTCGCTTGAAGCGGGCGCGAGAGGCGTTTCTGGAAGAGGCAAGAAGGGGGGCGGTTAACGATGAAGTGTAGACAGGTGCAGGAATTACTCAAGTCTGATTATTTAGATGGACAAATCCGAGAGAGAGAAGGCAAGATGGTCATGGACCATTTGGCGTCATGCGCGGCGTGCCGTCAGATAGAAAACGAGTTGCGTCTGCAGCGGGAGTTTTTTCAAAGATCCCTCCAGCACCCTGTGCCGGAACGTGTATGGCAGAAGATCCAAAATACCGTTGTTATGGAGAATGTTAGGCGCAAGGAACGATTAGGCAGTAATGCTTGGTTTAGCCCAAGTTCATTTTTCTTTTCGAGGCCTTCGGTATTTGTCCTGGCCAGTAGTTTGGCGGTAGTATTTTTAATAGCATTTTTAGCTGCCATAACTAATCAGAAAAAACAGTATATTGCTGCGGAAGGTAGTTTAGAGATTATTTCCGGATACAATCTGAACGGTTCAAGCGATAACTTGATTACTGATCTTGGTACGAGTATTGAACAATATTTTCTTTGAGGGAACTTTTTTTTATTGCGGCTTGTCTAAGAGAGTGAGGGGGGGTGAATAAAAATGAATAATACAAGAATAATGGTTTTAGGGCTCCTGGTATTTTTCCTTTTATCGGGGGTTGGATATGCGAAAACACCAGGTGGTTATTTTCATCAGGCAGACTGGAAGAGGAAAGATATTTTCAAAGAGTTGAATTTGACTCCGGAACAGTCCGAAAAGCTGCAAGCAAACCGTACCCAAAATCGCCAGGAGGCCATGCAGTTACGCCAGTCAATGAAAGACAAGCAAACCGCATTGCAAGAGGCACTGAAGAACCCCGATGTTACCCCGGAAACCGTTGCTCCTATGGTCAATGAGATCAAATCTTTGCAGTCGAAGTTAATTGATCAAAGATTAAACGGTATCTTTGCGGTAAAAGATATCTTGACCCCGGAACAGTTTGTTAAATTCCAGGAGATGACGGAAAAAAGGCAGTTAAATAGAGAAAAATCCTTTGAGAGTCCAGATAGAGAAAGAAAATGGTTTAGGCATGGTCAGGATGAAGGAATGCCGAAGGAGTGATGTTTTTCATGAATGATCTAAAATGATTTATAGCTTTGTTGGCGTATGGTTGCACTTACTTAAAGCATTTGAGTGCAATGAATCCGCCAATGAGCAGGATGATGAATACTATTGAGAAAATATCAAAGTATTTTTCAATAGCCTTTTCGATTTTTTCTCCGAAGAATCTCAATGCCCCGGCGACAATGAAAAACCTTCCGGCTCTTCCGATTATTGAGGCAATCACAAGCGTAAAAACAGAGATCCGGAATAATCCTGCGGCGATGGTGATCACTTTATAGGGTATAGGGGAGAATGCGGCAGTAAATACTGTAAGAAAGGCGTTTTCCGAATATTTACGGCCGACCAGGTCCATTAGAGCCTCTAAATGATAGGTATTGACGATTGTTTTTCCTATGGTCTCATATAAGCTCCAGCCGATAAAATAACCAAATAGCGCGCCGGTCACTGAACCGATGGTGCAGATTGTTGCGTTGCGTAGCCAGTTCTTTCTGGAGGCAACACCCATGGCAATAAGCAAAACATCCGGTGGAATAGGAAAGAAAGAGCTTTCGATGAAGGCGATACCGAAAAGAGCGTAAGGTGCTTGAGGGGTTTTTGCCCAGTGCACTGTCCAGGTATAAAGTTTTTTGAAGTAGCCACGGATATTGCGCAAAGAATTCTTTATTAATAGCAAGGTTATATCCTCCGGTTTTGAATAATGATGCCTATTCTATCAGGATTTTCCCCAGATGCAATATTTTTATTGGAATGATATTAAAATATAAACTCGTTGCAGTGTAGTGTTAGTGTGATATAATATTTTGACATTTTGATTCTATCGTTATCTATATGCCCGGATATCCCGGTTATTGTTTTTCTGCAGGGCTGAAGATCATTGGGCCTGAATGTATTTAGAGGGTAAGTAAATGCTTGAATATTTCATGGGATTCTTTCAAGACTTAAGGTTCGCAGATTACGTTGATATCGCTATTATTGCGATATTTATTTATTTGATCCTGGTATGGTTTAAGAAGGCCCGGGTAAGATTTATCCTGGTTGGGATGATCGCTTTGGGGATAGTATTTTTCCTGGTGCGTTGGTTTGGGCTTTATTTGACTACGATGGTGTTTCAGGCATTTTTTGCGATTTTTCTTATTATAATCGTCGTGTTATTCCAGAATGATTTCCGTCATTTCTTTGAACGGATTGCGATCTGGGGAATTACCGGTAAACGTATCCGTAAAAGTTCGATCGGGCAGGATATCGATATTTTAAGCGGTGGATTAGCCAATCTTTCCCGTAAGAAGATTGGGGCTTTAGTCGTTGTCCGGGGGCATGATCCTTTAGACCATTATCTTGAGGCTGGCGTGCATCTGGATGGTTTGTTGAATCAGGTTCTCTTGGAGAGTATCTTTGATCCGCATGTTCCAAGCCATGACGGAGCGGTGATCGTAGATGGGATGCGCATCACCAAATTCGGCTGTTATTTGCCCCTTTCGACGAATATCCAGGAGGTTGGCCGTTTAGGTACGCGTCATGCCGCGGCTTTAGGGTTAGCGGAACATACGGATGCGCTTTGCCTTGTTGTTTCCGAGGAACAGGGGACTATTTCGGTAGCAGAAGACGGCCGGCTTCGCCAGGCCAAAGATATTGAAGAACTCAAGCATTTACTGGTTGGTTTCTTTAGAAGGAAATTCCCCAAGAAACAAAAAAGGTTTATCAGTGATTTTTTAACCGGGCATTTTCCGGAAAAGGTGATCGCGATTGTTCTGGCTTGCAGCCTTTGGGTGGCGTTTGGGCATCGCCGGGAGATTATTCGCAGGGATTTTGTTGTCCCGATCGAATACCGTAACCTTGATTCAGACAGGATAATTGGTGAGCCAAAACCCAAAGAGATCACGGTTACCTTAAGTGGTTCGGATCGGACTTTCAGCCTGTTTGATCCTAAGGACCTTAAATTGTCTTTGGATATGTCGGCGATAAAGGACGGGGAAAACAATTTTCCTTTGAGCAAGGATTTTATCCGTAAGCCTAACAGCCTTGCTTTGGTTAATATTGAACCGGAAACTATCAAGCTTGTGGTATTTAAAATGACCCCGGTTAGTGTGCCGGTCGAGGTAAAGACCCAAGGGCGTCTGCCTCCGGGGGTTGTATTAAAGGGGATTAAAGCCGAGCCTTTAATTATCTCGGGAATGGTTTCGAATATCATTGACCCCAGGAAATTAATGGTCGAGACCGAACCGGTTGATTTAAAACTGATAACTGAAACCGTTACTTTGACCCCGAATATTATAATTCCTCCGGAGATCCGGTTTCCGGATAACAAGCCTCCTCTGGTTAAAGTAATTATTGAGATCGAAAAAAAGTAAAAGTTTTTAGATCTTTGAGCAATAAAAAGGCCTTGACATCATGCCGGGAAGAGTTATAATCCAGAATAACGCTATAGTAAGGCGTAATGACCAGATTTGTGAAGAGGGCCTAAGTATTTGGGCTTAAGTAAGGTAAAAGTAATGGAACAGCAAATAAAGAGAAAGTATTAAGTTTAGGAGCAATACGGCAGCCATTAAAAGGCTGCTTTTTTTTGCATTTAGAAAATAAAAAGTTTCATAAAGTTTAGGAGGATGAGAGAAATGAAGAAAATGATCTTTATCTTGGTAATCCTATTCTTGTCGGCTACTCCGGCGTTTTGCGATATCATTAATGTGCCAGTATCAGATGATGCCTATACTGACAGCTTTTATCCGGATCATGAACATGGGGCGACTAACATTGGGTTATGGGTGGGGGCTACGGTAGATGGAAATGTAGGCTCACCTACTTATCAGACCATAGGTTCTGGTTCAACTTGGCCTTATTGGGCCCGTTCCTATCTGAAATTCAATCTTAGCGGTTATTCTAATATTAACTCTGCAACTTTGTATATCTTGAAAAATCAGAATTCGACGCAAACCTGGAATGGCAATTTCCCCAACCAGGGCATTGGTGTTGGACAGATGACTATGTATCAGTATATAGGTGCAGAAGATTGGGACGAAGCCACTTTGACCTGGAATAACGCACCAAAACCGCTTACGGAGGCCAGTTTATATACACCATTAGGTACTTATCAAAATGTTGATGCTACGACACAATGGATGACCTGGGATGTAACCAGTTGGGCTCAAGCTAAAGAAGGCAACAATTTATCCCTGGTTTTAACTTCTGGTGACCCATTTAGTATATTCTATTCATCTGAAAGCGGCAATTCAAACTGGGCACCGTATTTAAAAATTAATGGGACACCTGTAACTCCCGAGCCCGCCTCGATGCTTCTTTTTGGTATAGGCGGATTAGGTATGGCATTTGCCAGGAGAAAGAAAAAGTAAAATAAAGGGGACGTTTCTATTTTTCTAATAAAGGGGACGTTTCTATTTTTCAGCTTACTATAATAAGTAAGAAAAATAGAAACGTCCCCTTTATTTATTGATTTTGTGATTGATAGCAGTATAATAAATTTAATATTGGCGGGGATGATTTATTAGTGGAATAAAGATAGCCAAAAGGGGAATTAGCCAATTTACATGTGCCTGTAGGGGGTTAAAATAAATGGGGTTTTTATTTTATCCTTAGGAGGGGAAAATGGAGAGCAGAAAACAGGCGCAGGTAGAAGAGGAGTTACGCAGGCACAAGGAAGAGTTGCAGGCTATTTTTGATTCTTCTCCGGAAATGATCTTTTATAAAGATAAAAATAACCGTTTTATTCGTGTAAATAATGCATTTGTTGAGCTTGTCGGCCAGCCGAAAGAGAGTATTGAAGGCAAAACTGCATTTGAGTTGTATCCGAAAAATGCCGAACGATACTGGTTGGATGATAAAGAGGTCATGGCTTCAGGCAAGCCAAAAATAAATTTTGTTGAGTCAATTGAAACTGATAAAGGTGTTCGCTGGCTGCAGACTACAAAGGTCGCCTATAAGGATTCAGAAGGCAATATTATCGGCATAATCGGTTTTTCGTTAGATATTACTGAACGCAAGGAGTCGGAAGAAAAGGTTTTAGAAAGCAATGATTATTTGAACGCCATTATTAATGCGTTGGCGGATCCGATATTTGTCAAAGACAGTGAGTTTAAGTTTACTTTGGTCAATGACGCTTTATGTAAATTCGTTGGCCGTTCCCGCCAAGAGTTTATCGGTCAGGATGGTTCTGGCTTTTTCCCGAAAGAACAGATGGATGTATTCCTGCGGATGGATAAGCAGGTGTTTGATACCGGTCAGGAGAATATTAATGAAGAAAATATCACTGACGCCCTGGGCCGTGTAAATACCATAGTTACAAAGAAGACTTTATATGTCGATAAGAAGGGGCGTAAGTTCCTGGTAGGGATAATCCGGGATTTGACAGAACGCAAGCTGGCCGAAGATGCACTTAGAGAAAGTGAAGAGCGCCACCGGGTTATCTTTAACGGTTCCCGTGATGCTCTGATGATACTGGAACCGCCGATGTTTCGATTTACCTCTGGAAATCCGGCGGCTTTAGAGTTGTACGGAGTAAAAAGCTTAAGTGATTTTGTTGCCTTAGGCCCATGGGATGTGTCCCCGGATAAGCAGCCTGACGGCCAATCTTCTCTGGTGAAAGCCAAAGAGATGATCGATAAGGCGATGCGCGAGGGGTCGAATTATTTTGAGTGGGTGCATAAGCGGACCGATGGCAAGGAATTTCCTTGTGTTGTGCTATTGACTACGTTGAAGACCCAAGGGAAAACGATTATTCAGGCAACGGTCAGGGATATTACCGATCGCAAAAAGATGGAGATTCAAATAAGCCGGATGAACCAGATGCAGTCGGCATTATTTGAGCCTGCTACGCTGCAGGAAAAGCTTGATATGATTACGCGCCATTTAGTTTCCATATTTGAAGCAGATTTTGCCAGGATCTGGTTTGTTGTGCCCGGAGATAAATGTGATTCCGGCTGTATACATGCACAGGTTAAAGACGGACCGCATCTCTGCTTACATCGGGATAAGTGCCTTAAGCTTATGTCTAGTGCGGGGCGTTATCCGCATCTTGACGGGGGAATGCATAGCCGTGTACCGTATGGTTGTTACAAGATTGGTTGTATCGCATCAGGAGAATACCCTTCATTTTTAACTAATGATGTCACTCATGACCCAAGAGTGCATAATCATGATTGGGCAAGGCAATTAGGATTAGTTTCTTTTGCCGGATATCAGCTTAGGTCTCCTGACGGTAAGATATTAGGGGTGATCGCATTTTTTTGCAGCCATACTCTTTCCCCGGAGGAGTATACCTTGTTCGAAGTTATCAGCAAGTTCTCCGTTAGAGTGATTGAAATGGCAAAGGTCGATGAGGAAACACAGAAGAATTTACATGATCTGGCAGTATTCTATCAGGCCAGCATAGGCAGGGAAGAGCGTATCCTTGAATTAAAAAGAAGGATTGCAGAACTGGAAGCAAAGGCCGGGAAATAAATGAAAACAATCGGTTTGTTCAAGAATATCTCGGAAATATTAAGTGTTCTCGTTATATTGGCAGGCTGTATTGTATTGATTGGCTGGGCGAATGGGATCGAGGTCTTTAAAAGTATCATGCCGCAATTTGTCAGCATGAAGGCAAATACCGCGGTCTGTTTTGTTTTGATCGGGTTATCGTTGTGGCTGTTGCAGGAAAAGCGGGAAAAGAACCGTTTTTTTAGAATAATCGCCCGTATTTTTGCGTTTAGTGTTTTTTTAATCGGATCTTTTACCTTGTTAGAGTATATGTTCGGCTGGGATTTAGGTATCGACCAGTTCTTATTTAAGGAACCGGCTACCGCTGTTTTAACCAGTTCGCCCGGGAGGATGGCATTTAATACCTCGGTTCTTTTTGTAATGATAAGCGTTGCGTTATTGTTCTTGGGGAGTAAACGTGCATTTATTAATTATTTGGCTCAAGGTTTGGTGGTTGTTGCCTATATCATTGCTTTTATATTCTTTGCGGGTTATTTGTATAGGATCAACCCAGTACTTGTAGACTTGAATTTCAGTATGGTCATGGCTTTACATACTACGGTGATATTCTTGATGATCTGTACCAGTTATTTGTTCGTTTATCCGGAACAGGCATTGATGAAGACTGTTTCCAGCAGTAATTATGGAAGTCTGGTTTTTCGCCGGGCCCTGCCGTTGATTATTTTCATCCCCCTGGCTTTGGGTTGGTTAGAAGTATATATTGGTAAATTGACCTGGTTAGAACACACCTTTATCATGATATTTACGGAGATCTTAAGCCTGTTAGCATTAATTGGCTTTACATATATTTTTGCGGTATACCTGAACAGGGTAGATATAAAACGCCGTAAAATAGAAGACGAATTGAGCGAATCCCGGGAATATCTTTTAAGGATCATTAATTCTATCGCCGACCCGGTATTCGTTAAGGATAAGGATCATCGCATGGTTTTGGTGAATCATGCTGAATGTGTCCTTGCCGGTGTCTCCAGTGAACAACTTATTGGAAAAACAGATTATGATTTCTTCCCAACGGAACAAGTGGACAGGTTTTGGGCTAAGGATAATTATGTCCTGGAAACCGGACAGGAAGATATTTCAGAGGAAATAATCACCGATTCCCGCGGCCAGGTAAGGACTGTCGTTACCAAAAAGACCCGCTATATCGATCCTAAGGGGAATCGTTTTATTGTCGGGATCATTCGTGATATCAGCGAGCTAAAAAGTTCCGAGGAAGCATTGCTTCGTAGTCAGGAAAAATTAGCACAAGAAGTGCAGAAGCTGGATCTTGCTTTAAAAGAGGCGGAACGATCACGGCAGATCATGGTAAGCATGTTAGATGACAATAATAGGACTAGGGATGAATTGGAAAAGAGCCAGATAAGCTTGCGTAATGCCCAGGTTGAGCTGGAGTTACGGGTCAAGTTAAGGACGGCAGAACTGGCTAAAGTTAATATTGCTTTGCAAAAGGAGATCATTGACCGCAAGGCTATAGAAGAGGCGCTTAGGTTCAGCGAAGAACGTTTTCGAAAGATCGCTTCCGCGGTCACGGATTATATTTATTCAGTCATCCTTAAAGACGGTAAGCCGGTGAAAACTGTGCATAGCCCGACATGTGTTGGTGTGACCGGGTATACCCCGGAAGAATTTGATGCTAATCCTCTTCTTTGGATCGGGATTGTCCCGAAAGAGGATCAGCCTATGGTGTTAAATCATGCCAGGAGGATATTAGAGGAGGATTATACCGAAGCGATCATCCATAGGATCATCCGCAAGGATGGAGCTGTCCGCTGGGTGAGTAATCGGGCGGTATTTCAATATGACCTTCAGGGGAACCTGATTGGTTATGATGGACTTATTGGAGATATTACTGAACGAAAGATTGCTGAAGACCTGCTGATTGAGGCAAAAAAACAGGCAGAAGCGGCGAATGCCGTAAAAAGCCGTTTCTTAGCCAACATGTCGCATGAGATCCGCACGCCTTTAAACGCCATAATTGGATTCTCCGAACTGCTGAATAATACCGATCTTGATTATGGGCAGAAAGATTATGTTAATACGCTTTGTGAAAGCGGGCGGGTTTTAATGGATCTCATCAATGATATCTTGGATATCTCAAAGATTGAAGCCGGAGAAATGAAATTAGAAAAAATAGTTTTTGACCTGGAATATTTAATAAGAAGTGTTATTCGAATAGCAAGTGCCAGGCTGTCGGGAAAAGATATCGAGCTTTTTTGCCGGATAAACGATGATCTTCCGCGTTCTTATTTGGGAGATCCTACAAGGATACGGCAGATACTAATGAATCTTTTAAGCAACGCTATAAAATTTACCGAAAAAGGGGAAATAGAGGTTTCAGTAAGATTAAATGATAAAATTATGGAAAGTGCAACTGGCAAGGTTTGTGTGCTGGAATTCTCGGTTAGAGACACGGGGATTGGGATATCCAGTGATAAATTAACACAGATCTTTGGCATGTTTGAACAGGCGGATACTTCGATTACCAGGAAATATGGAGGGACCGGGCTTGGGCTTTCTATATCCAAAGCCTTTGTCGAGATGATGGATGGCCAGATTTGGCTTGAATCAGAGGTTAATAAGGGGAGCACATTCTTTTTTACGATAAAACTTGAAGAAACATCTCCTATCGTGGAGAAAGAAATATTCCCTGTCAGTATAGAAGAAATAAGAGGCAAGAGAGCGGTTATTGTCGATGATAATAAAATCGCCCGTCAGATCATCGATGCTTTCTGTAAGGACCTTGGGTTAAATACCGTTTATCAGGCTTCATCAGGGCAGGAGGTTTTGGATTGGTTGTCCAGACAGCAGGAATTCCCGGAAATAATATTTGTTGATATCCGGATGCCGGAAATGGACGGTTATACATTGGCTTCTAATATAAGATCGGATCAAAGGTATAATGGGATAAGGCTTGTTGCGATTACCAATGACAGCCGGTCTGGAGCGGCGGGCAAGGCTAAGGAATCAGGGTATGACGCTTATTTGCCTAAACCGCTAATGAAAGAGGAGTTTTTAGGGATCATTCAGATTGTCCTTGGAGACAGGCGTTTGGATGGACAGAAGGCGCAGATACTTACCCGTCATATTGCAGAAGAACTTTCCTGTAAAGGCATGAGCGTGTTGATCGTTGAAGATAATATTATAAATCAAAAGCTTTTGCAGGTGGTGTTAAAGAACCTTGGATGCAAGATCGATACTGCATTAAATGGCGAGATAGCGCTTGAAAAGATCAAAGCAAATCAATATGATCTGATTTTAATGGATCTGCAGATGCCGGTGATGGGAGGGTTGGCGGCGACAAAGATCATTCGTGACAATATAAGCCGGACCCTTCCGATTATCGCCTTGACTGCGGCCGCGATGAAAGAGGATGAAGAAAAATGTTTTGCCGCGGGTATGAATGATTACCTGTCCAAACCCGTGGATTTGAATAAATTGAAGGAAAAACTGAAGAAATGGGGAGGCAAGTTGTTGCAATAAAATATGTTGCGTATAATTTTTATTTAAGGTAAAATAAAAACTCCGGGGATTGCAGGCTAAAAAAACAAATTGTGCTATACCACTACAGGAGGGGATGATGCTGGTCAAGGATATCATGACAAGAGATGTTATTACGGTAACTCCTGATACGCTTTTAAAGGACCTGGTCAAGGTTTTAAAAGAACATCGTATTAATGGCGTTCCGGTAGTGGATGCGGAAGGGACTCTTGTGGGTGTAATTACTATGACCGATTTACTGAAAATACTAAAGGATATAAACTACTGGGATACGATCGAAAAACTAAAACCCGGGTTGGGGCTTAAGGATGCTTTTGTTGAGGAAAAAGAGAATGCTACGGTTGGCAAGAAAATGACCAAGCAGGTGAGCACCGTTTCAGAGAAGGATTCGGTTGAGCATGTCTTGGATCTTATGTGTAAACACAATATCCATACTATCCCGGTGGTAAAGGAAGGAAAATTAATCGGCGTGATCGGCGCGACAGATATTGCTACCATCAGTTTTTTATAGGATTTGGCCGCAGGCAGTTAAAACGATTTTTTGAAATAGCCTTGATATTTCGAGGTATTGCGTATATACTTATAAAAATAATCTTTGATTCTTCCCCAAGGCCTTTGATTGGATCTGTAGCTATTTAACTCCAACTTTATTGTCTTGTACAACCATTCTTATCGAAATAATTCATTAAACCAGTCGCGCAAATTTTCTTCCAGCTCGGCGGTACGTACTGTAGGAGCTGATGAACGCCGGTTTTTATCCGGAATTGCGATCGATCCTGCTCCGCGCATCCGTTTGGAAAATGGGAGTAGAGAGCTTACGATGCGTGCGATGGATCTGATTTGTCCGATCGGTATGGGGCAGCGTGGTTTGATTGTTGCTCCCCCTGGATCGGGTAAAACCACTTTCCTTAAGCATATTTGCCAGTCGGTAGCAAAATCAAATCCCGAGATAAAATTATACTGTCTGCTGATCGATGAACGCCCGGAAGAAGTAACTGATTTTACGCGCAGTGTCCCTGCCGAGGTGCATTTTTCTTCTTCTGACCAGGCCTATGATCATCATTTGCTTAAAGCGGATGAATTGATGAGCCAGGTGTTTCAACAGGCAAGCGCCGGCAGAAATGTCTTAGTGGTGATTGATTCCTTAACTCGGCTTGCCAGGGTGCATAATGCAGAACGTGCCTCCAGCGGCCGGACTCTTTCCGGGGGGATGGATGCCCGTGCTCTTGAAGTGCCTCGCCGGATCTTTGGTTGTGCCAGAAAGATCGAAAATGGCGGGTCACTTTCAATTTTAGCCACTATTCTTGTAGATACCGGAAGCCGGATGGATCAGGTGATCTTTGAGGAGTTTAAGGGAACAGGCAATATGGAGGTTTTCCTTTCGCGTGAGATCGCTAATCACCGGATTTTTCCTTCGATCGATATCGCGCGCAGTAATACCAGGAAGAAAGAGCTGCTTATGGACCCTGTTGAACTTGAACAAAGCGATAATCTTCGAAGAAAGTTACTGGCTCTTAGCCCGGTAGAAGCTGCTAAAACCCTGATTGAACTGCTGCAAAAATACCCCACCAATACAGAACTACTATCACAAGAGAAATCCCCTTTTTAGTAGAAATAAGTCAAAAATAAGCGGATGTTGATCATTGACGGAGTTTTCTGCCCGAGGCATAATATTTACTCCTCACAGATTACCTAAAGAAATGTTGTTTTAGATGAGAAAGCCCCTAAGGAATAAGTATGATAATTCAATGGCAGAAGTTTATTTTGGATAAGAAAGATTTCTTTTTTAAACTATCCATTTCCCTTCTTATTATCTCCCCATTATTGTTACTGGCAGCTTTTAGCTATATCAGGATATACAGGCAAAATACCGAGTCTGTTTTATTGAATAAAAAATTAATGGCGGTTTTAGTTTCGACGGTGGTCAAGGAAAGGCTTGATAAATTAGTAGCGGTGGGTGTTTCTTTGGCTTCTCGGCCAAGGATGATCGAGTGCTTGTATGAAAGAAAATATCCGGAGGCGATCCGGGTAGTCGAGGATATAGTCCGGCAGTTTCCGGAGATAGATGCGGTTTTTTTGTCGGATGTAAACGGGGTATTGTTATCCGGGATCCCGGGATTTTCTGATATAGCCGGCAATAATTTTAGTTACCGTGACTGGTATCAGGGGGTAAGCGAAAAATGGCAGCCATATGTGTCAGAGGTTTATTCCCGTGCCAATGCCCCTGTATGCGACATTGTTGCCGTGGCTATTCCGGTTAAAGCCAGTAATTATGTTGGGAATTTCGACTTAGATAGAGATAACAATCAGGATATCCTCGGTATTTTAGTCATTCAGGTCCCGGTGGAGAATTTTGCCGGATGGACAAGGGATGTAAGTATCGGGGATAACGTGGTTATATACCTATTGGATCAAAAAGGTCAGTTGGTTTATAATCCTGGATATACGGATATTTTTAGGGATATTGATTCTCGAGGGCTTTTACCAGCGGATAAGGAGTTGGGAGGGCAAGAGCCGCGCAGAATGGTTTATGACCCCTTGTGGAAGAAGAAACTTGTTTCGGTTTCCGCTTCTGTTGATAAATATGGCTGGAGAGCCGTCCTTGAACAACCTTATACAAATGCCTTTAGCGTAAGGAATGCAGGGTTACGTTATATCCTAATATTTTATGCCGTAATCTTTTTCCTGGCGATAATCTCTCTTGGCGTAATATTATATAACATTTCCTTGCGCAGGAAGGCAGAGGAATTGTTAAAGAAGAAAAATGAAGAGCTATGCGCAGGGGTCATTAATCTTGAAAGCAGCAATAAAGAGCTGGATGCTTTCAGTTACTCTGTGGCGCATGATCTATGTTCGCCTTTACGCGCAATCGACAGTTTTTCTAAAATACTCATTGACGAGTACAGCGGAGTCCTGGATGAAGAAGCACATAGGCTTTTAAATGTGATCTGTGAGAATGCCAAAAGGATGGATGATTTGATCAAAGACCTTTTGGCTTTCTCGCACCTGCGCCGCCAGGAGATAAAATCCTTGTCTTTTGACCTGGAGGAGATGGTTAGGGAGGTTTTTTCCGAGATAAGAGATACTGTTCCCGAGCGTAAGATCCAGATAAGTATCGCAAAGCTTAATAAGGTGGAAGCAGACCCCAATATGATGCGGCAGGTTGTTTATAACCTGCTTTCCAATGCAATCAAGTTTACCAGGCCAAGGCTAACTGCGGTTATAGAGTGGGGTGTTGAGAGTTCAGCCACTGAAAATATATACCATATAAAAGATAACGGCGTGGGGTTTGATATGCAATACCGAAATAAGTTGTTTGAAGTGTTTCAACGTTTACATCCCATGGCTGATTTCGAGGGTACAGGTATCGGGTTATCCATCGTCAAGCGAGTTATTGCCCGGCATGGCGGGCGGGTTTGGGCGGAATCAAAACCGAACGAAGGCGCGACATTTTATTTTACGCTGCCTAAAAAAGAGGAGGGAAAATGAGCAGTTGCGGGCAAATTGAAATCCTTTTGGCGGAAGATAATCCCAGTGATGTTGAGCTTACTACCAGAGCGCTTAAAAAACACAATCTTGCGAATAAAATGCAAATAGTACATGATGGCCAGGAGGCCTTGGATTATCTTTTTGGCGAGGGCAAATATTCCGGCAGGCCAAACAATGATTTTCCCCGGGTCATCTTATTAGACCTTAAACTTCCTAAGTTAAGCGGAATTGAGGTTTTACGGGCAATTAGAGCTGATGAGCGGACGAAGCTTATTCTGGTGGTGGTGTTAACTTCATCCCAGGAGGCGCCGGATATAAAAGAGTCTTATTCTTTAGGGGTGAACAGTTATATTGTCAAGCCTGTAGATTTCTCTAAATTCGTGGATTCGGTTTCGAACCTGGGTTTTTATTGGTTATTATTGAATAAACCGCCTGTTTAAGTAATTAGCTTGGAGGGATGATTATGGGCAAGGAAATTAATGTCCTTATGTTGGAAGATTCTGCCTTGGATGCGGAGCTTATCAGGCGGGAACTATTGAATTCAGGCATGGAATTTTGTTTCCGTTTAGTGGAGAGTAAAGAGAAATTCATAAGCCAGATAAGCGATTTGATACCGGATCTTATTTTTTTAGATTATAATCTGCCTTCTTTTAATGGCCCGGAAGGGATAAAACTTAGCCTGGAACTTTGCCCGGATACCCCGGTTATTGTGATTTCCGGGGTAATAGGGGAAGATTATGCTGTAGAGACTCTTAAGCTGGGGGCTACGGATTATGTTTTAAAGGACAGGCTTTATCGCCTTGTCCCTGTGGTTAAGCGCGCTTTGAAAAGCGCTGAATCTGCCGCTGAACGCAAGAAAATGGAAGCTAATCTGCTGGATAAAGAGGAATTTATTAAAACGGTGTTGAATAATCTTCCTGTGGGCGTAGCAGTTAATTCTGTTTTTTCTCCGGTAATATTCAATTATATGAATGATAATTTCCCTAAGTTTTACCGGACAACGCGCGAGGCTATTTCCTCTGTGGATGCTTTTTGGAATGTTGTGTATGAGGATCCGGAATTTAGGAAAGAGATCCAGAAGAGGGTTTTGGATGATTGTGCCAGCGGTGACCCTAAAAGAATGCGCTGGAACGATATACCCATCGTCCGCAAAGGAGAAAAGACAACCTATATAAGCGCGGTTAATATCCCGATTAATGATAAGAAAATGATGGTTTCTGTTGTTTGGGATGTTACTGAACGCAAGTGTGCAGAACAGGAACTTATTCAGGCAAAAGAGAACCTGGAGGCTAAAGTCAAAGAGCGCACTGCTGAATTGGAAAATATCAATCAAGAACTGCAAACTACTGCTTTAGAGTTGAAACGGGTTACCCAGGCAAAATCAGATTTTTTAGCTAATATGTCGCATGAGTTAAGGACGCCATTGAACTCTATTAATGGGTTCTCGGAGGTATTATATGATGAGACTTTTGGGCCGCTTAATGAAAAACAAAAAGAATATGTCCAGGCGGTTCTATTAAGCGGTAAATACTTGCTTTCTTTGATAAATGACGTTCTGGATATGGCTAAGGTAGAGGCTGGCAAGATGTCGCTCCAGTTATCGGAGGTTTCTGTGCCAGAAGTGGTCAGTGAGGTTTCGATGTTGATGCAGGAAATGGTTATACAAAAGAATATGAACCTGTTAATCGAGATTTCTTCGGATATCAGCCGGATTAGAGTTGATGAGCGCAAGTTAAAAGAAATAATCTATAACTTGTGTTCGAATGCGATCAAGTTTACTCCTATCAGTGGCAGGATTGGGATCAAATCTTTCCGGAAAGGCCATGAGGTCATGTTTGAAATATGGGATACGGGTATTGGTATTGATCCGAACAACCTGGAACTGGTGCTTGAGCCGTTTACACGTATCGACAATGCCATAAACGATGAGGCTAAACCAACCGAAGGCACTGGTTTAGGCCTGACGCTTTCCAAAAGGATGGTTGAATTGCATGGAGGCAGGCTTTGGGTCGAATCAGCTGGTCTGGGTAAAGGCACTTGCGTTAAATTTACTCTGCCTGTGGCAGATTAATTCATCAAATCTTCAATAGAAACACGGGTTAATCAAGGCCCCTGCAGTATTACTCTGCTATAATCCTTTCCTTTAAACATCTTGATATGCTTGTGTATAGCCGGTATAATATCTTCATTAGATCTATGTTTTTAATGATATTAAGGCCTGCTAATCTTAATTATGAAGAAGTTTATAGGGATCATCGTTATTTTGCTTGTTTGCTTAATCCCACGCCTTTTATTGTTGAGTAATGACCCATTTCATTATGATAGCGCCGACATGCTGGTAGAGATGCGCAATGGCTGTTTAAGTGACCATGGGTTGTTTGTTTTGCTCCCTTCGGTGTTTTTGATCGGAATCGCAAAAATATTGAAGTTCTTTTCTTATTCGCAAACATCGGACTTAACCTCTTTTCTGCTTATTTTGACCGCTATCTTATCTGCATTTTCCTGCCTTTTGATATATTTACTGTTTGGTAAAATAAAAGGGGAGAGGTTTGCTGCGGTGTATGCACTTTTGTTCTCTTTTGCCCCGAATTTATTTTCTGTATCCACTTTTGGCCGCATTGATCATATCCTGGCGGTTATTTTCTTAACGCTGTTCCTATATTACTTATTGAAAGAGGATTGGGTTTGGTCGGCTTTTTTCTTAGGCCTGGCATTTTTGGCTCGGGTTGAATGTTTGTTATTTATGCCTGCGGCGATTATTTTTGTTTTATTTAACACCTCCCGGAAAAAGGTTTTTAAGACAGGGATTTTTTTGCTCGTTTCGATCGCACTCCCGGTTATATTCATTATGCTTTTTACAGGAGGAAAACGGTTTTTCGATGGGGTTATCCTTTCTGAAATAAGAGGAATGTTTACATCTACTATTGATAAGGCTAATAGTTTTCTTGGGGTTCTAAAGGTTTTGCTGGAGCATATTTTCACTAAGGGATGGTTATTGATAAAAATCTCCGGATTGCCTTTTTTCTTAGCGTTTTTTGGCGTTTTTTCAATGTGGAAAAAGAGGGAGCGTAAAAGGTTATTGTTTTTTCTTGTTGCCTTCCTCGTTTTTTTTATATTTGTCTCAACGCGTGCCAACCAAACCGTAAGGAATTTGATCTCCGGGTTATTCTTTTTATTCTTTTTATCAGCGGAAGGGATATTTTTTATTGGCCGGACCACAGTCATAACTGCGGTCTTGACTTTGGGCTGTATCTTGACTATGATCCTGCCGCATATCCCTAAGTTCCATGACCGCCATAAGGTGTCATATCAGCGCGACTATGTCCGGTCGATCCAAAACAGGGTTGAGCCAGACAGCATAATCATTACCCAGGATCAAGCGGTATTTTTCGATTATTACACTACGCTTGAAGTCCTGCATCCTCCGGTTGATTGTGATAAAGCAAAATGGAGGCAATTTGTAGTGCGGTTGTTCTTTTTGTTGCGATCCGGACGGCCTGTTTATATAATCCCCAGCGCATTCGCCTACGATGATTGTTTGTATTTATATAATATTATCAATACTTATTTTTTAACCGAGTTAATGGGCAGTTATGTTACGGAGGGCTGGCATGACGAGTTGCTGAATCGCCGTGTTTCTGAAGGGAAACTGCTAAAGCTTATCCCGGATGAAAACCTTAGGATCGTATTGGATGGGCATAGGTGATTCTCTAATTAAACTTGTTGTAATGTTTGTTTAGTGTGATATACTGGAAAAATACTTAATAAATCAGTTGGAGATATGAGCGTATTTCTTTTGATCAGTGCAGTGATAATATAACCGCCATTCCTTTTTAGTCCCCGGAGATGGCGGGTTTTTTATAACTGGATAAAAACAGAAGGAAGGATGAGATGAGTGCTAAAAACATGATGCTGGTTTTGTTTTGTTGCCTGATTTCTTTGCCGTTTTCCTCTTTTGCACAGACTGCGGGTACAATAGAGCGCAGTGAGCAACAGCTTGATAAGGCGAAACAGTTGCAGGAAAGGATCGATCAGGAAAAACCCCCGGTAATTATTGAAGATGAAAAACCTGCACAGCCGGGGCCGGTTGACGGACAGGAGAATGTCCTGGTAAATAAGATCGAAGTAACCGGAGTAACTTTGGTTCCCATGTCAGAGATTGACAAATTAACTGCTGGCTACCAGGGAAAAAAATTGACTATTTCGGATATGCAGAAATTGGCGGATCTGATTACAGAGGTTTACCGCAGGAAAGGGTACGTTACCTCAAGGGCCTATTTGCCTCCGCAGAAGATAAAAGACGGACTCTTGGAGATCAGGGTAATTGAAGGGGTTACCGGTAATCTTGATGTTAAGGGAAATCGCTTTTTTCGTCCATCTTTAATAAAAAGGTATGTGCATTTAGAAAAAGGCAAGGCGTTCAATTATGATACATTGCGGAATGATTTAAGCCGGTTAAATGAGCATCCGGATCGCCGGGTTAAGGCTGTGCTTGTCCCGGGAAAAGAACCTGGCACAACCGATATTGTCTTAGAGGTAAAAGATAAACTTCCTTTACATGCGAACTTGAGCTGGGATAATTATGGCTCCCGTTATCTGCGTAAAAACCATTATACTACGGTAATTTCGGATAATAATCTGCTGGGTTTTGACGATATGTTTTCTTTGCAATATCAGCTTGCGGATGGACAGGATTATCGCTTGCTTTCTTTGCGGTATCTTATTCCGGTGATGGAGAAACTAAAGATCGGGTTCTGGGGGTATAAATCAAATTTATCCTTAGGCAAGGAATATAAGGACCTTTCGATCAGGGGAAAGAGCAAGTTGTACAGCTTATATGGCATTTACGAGTTGTTGCGCGGGGAAAATCTTACTTTGGCAGTCAATTTGGGATTTGATTATAAGGATAATTTTAACTTTCAGACCGGGCTGGAACAAAGCCGCGACCGGTTAAGGGTAGCTAAATTAGGTTTTGATCTGGATCTTCTGGATAAATGGGGAGGCAGGACAATCTTTTCTCCCGAATTCGATTTTGGTATTTCCGGGATCATGGGTGGTTTGCACAGCCGTGATCCGCGTTCAAGCCGTGATGGAGCGGGTGGAAGGTTCAATAAAACTAATGTTACGCTGTTACGTTTGCAAAAGATGCCTTTTTCATCCACCCTTTTATGGAAGAATCAGCTTCAATTTACGCATAATATCTTGACTGCGACTGAACAATTTCAATTAGGAGGCATCTCCAATGTGCGGGGATACCCGGCGGCAGAGTCGGTAGGTGATCAGGGATATGCGATGACTTGGGAATGGTCGTTCCCGGTGTATTTTATCCCTAAAGAGCTAAGGGTTCCTTTTACGCAGGAGAGATTATATAATGTCTTGAGGTTTGCCGGGTTTTATGATTGGGGCAATGTGCATCTTTTCAGGCCGCAGGCCGGGGAATCGAAAAATAAGACTTTGCGCAGCTTAGGATGTGGGTTGCGTTTTAATTTACCGCAGAATTTTGCCTTGAGGGCGGATTTTGCCTGGCCGCTGGATGCTAAGCCTTCAGACGGGGATAGTTTCCATCCCTGGTTGCAGGTTTCTAAAGACTTTTAAGAAGCAAAAAAAGCCTTGACAGGTATATTCCATCCAGGTATAATCAAAAATGCTTTTTTTATTGTAACTCAAGCAAGTATAGTGTGTTTCATTTCTGATAAAAGTAGGGTATAGTGAATTTAGCCTTCCCAAAAATCTCAAAGTACGTATTAATATTAAGTTTATTATGCTGCTTGGCCCCCGTTATTGCCTATGCTCTTCCTGAAGGAGAGAGTGTAGTTCCCGCATCAGGAACTGCCAGTTTTGATCGAACCCAAACCAATACTTTAAATATTACAACTTCTGATACCGTAATAATCAATTATAATAGTTTTAATATTGCGGCACAGGAGACAGTTAATTTTATTCAACCTTCTTCAAGTTCCATTGCTTTAAACCGCGTGGTAGGAGGGGATCCTTCCAGTATTATGGGTTCGCTTACGGCAACCGGCAGGATATTTTTAATCAATCCTAATGGTGTGATCTTTGGTGCTGGTTCGCATGTAGATGTTGCCGGGCTTGTTGCTTCAACTCTTGATATTGCGGATGAAGATTTCTTAAGCGGCAATTACAGGTTCTCTAAAACTGGCAGTAAGGCGGGTTCTATTATTAATCAGGGTAGTTTGATTGCCAGGCCAGGAGGGTATATTTGCCTTCTTTCTCAAGCTGTTGATAATCAGACTTTGATCCAGGCGGAAACAGGAAGTATTGTTTTAGCTGCCGGAGAAAAGATGACTTTGGGTTTGGATGGAGAAAATGGTATCTCTGTTGTGATTGATGACGCGGTGAGTGCAGAGGTATTCGGACCTAGTGGGAAAATGAACAGTGCGGTAAAGAATAGCGGGACGATCTCGGCAAATGGCGGCAAGGTTTTGATCAATGCCAGGATACTGAATAAAGTATTTGATTATGCTATTAATAATACCGGGACAATCGAGGCAACATATTTACAAGAACACGATGGAGTAGTGGAATTGGTGGCTGAAGGTGCACCTGTATATAATATAGGTAAGATTGAAGCTGGTACAGTTGAGGTAGAGGTCTTAAATTCCGATTTTGCGAATCTTGGCCAGGTTTTGGCTGATGGAACAGAGGCACAATATAATGGGGGTTACATTAATATCACTGCTCTTAATGTCCTTCAGCAGGGGGTGATTTCGGCTAACGCCTTTGTATATGATGGAGAGGGCCCGAGCGCTGGCCAAGGCGGCCATGGCGGACAGATTGATATTGTTGCGCAAGATACTGTAACTTTAGACAGTAATTCTACTACTGAAGCCAGAGCGGCTGGTTATTGGGGGAATGGCGGCAGGATCATGATCAGCTCTGAAGGCGGGAATACGGTCATTAACCGTAATGCAAAGATCGATGTTTCCGGGGGGATGTATGATCCCGGATTTATAAATATCAGTGCTTTTGAGCAGCTTGGCTTTTATGGTATTTTAAATGGCCGGGCCCCTCCGGGGTATTACAACGGCTTATTTAGCGCCAAATATGTTTTAATTAGTGGCGAAATAAACGCAAATCTTACCGTAACCGCCTTGGCAGATATCACGATTGCAGGTGATATTACCCTTTCCCAAGGTGTATATCTTCAACTCTTAGCTGACCATAAAAACCCGGAAGAATGGGATAATGGATCAGGCTCAATCCTTAATCCCGGTCATTACCTTATCTCTAACGACCTCGAAGCAAATGATACCTATCTTTTCTTAGCCGCTTCTTCTGGCATTGGCAGTGGTGCATACCCTTTAAATATCAATGTGTATAACTTGTCTTTAGCGACCAATCCGGTTGTTGCCAGTACTTCGATTTATATTATTCAGGGCGCTTTGGACCTGGTTATCGGGGATTTTAATGCCCCTGGGGCAACTATATTTTTAGAGGCTTATGGAGCGATATCAGGTGATGACGCGTATTCTGTAAATATAACCGCTAAAGACCTGTTTATCAGCGCCAGGGGAGGTATTGGTGCAACTATCCTGAAGGTGTCAGTATCCAGCCTTTTTGCGGAAAATGATCTGGAAGGCAATATCCAGATTTATAGTTTTTCCTCAAATCCTCTGAATATCCTGGGGATAGAGAACAGGTCCGCTTCTGGTTATGTTGAGATCCGTTCGCTCGCTGATATTTGCGTTATTTACAGTATCTTATCTAACGGTGATATACAGTTAGTTTCAGAGGCGAATATTTACCTTAATTATTATGCCGATATTATCGCTTATAACAGCGGCGCTTCTATTTATTTAACTGCTGTTTCAGGGCAGATTGCGCGTAAGGGTTTAAGTGTCCCCGGATTATACGGTTATTGGAGCTTTGATGAGGTTTATGGCGGGGTTGTTTATGATTTAAGCGGCAATGGCAATAATGGTACGGTTTATGGTAACCCTTATCTGCAATCCGGGGTGTTTGGCCAGGCAATGTATTTTGACGGTATAGATGATTATATTCGTGTGATCGGTGATCTTAATTTAGGAACAGGTTCTTTTACCATTATGCTTTGGTATAAAGGCACTCAAGACCGGACTTATATTGGCCTGGCCGGGGCAACTTCCGGTTATACCCCAGGGTATGTTATGGAGAATTTTTCCGGTCATTTAAGAAGCTGGATCAATGAAGGTGTCTATGATAGCAGTCAAACTATCAATGACGGGGTATGGCATCAACTGGTGATGGTGCGGGACGGGGCTTTTGGTCGTCTGTATATTGACGGCGTGGCAGCAACGGATTATTACGCTGTTTCTACGGATTCAGTTAATTCCGGCAGGGATTTCTGGATCGGAGGGTGGGGGTATTTAGGCCGCCTTACCCAGGGATTGATCGATGAGGTGCGCGTTTTTAATACTGCCCTTTCCCCCTGGCAGGTAAGTGCGGAGCATTTTAGAGGTTCTGGGGTTGTTTCTGCCGATAATGTTGTGCTTAATGCAGGGTGCGGGATCGATTTGCACCTGGCAGCCAAGACACTTACTGCGCAAAACTTATATTCCGGGAATATATATTTGACTAATAACGCTGATCTTCATGCTCTTTCAGTGTCAAATTTCGCTGAAGGCGGAGATGTTACTCTGGATATAGATGGTGATCTTACTGTTAATTCAGTTTCTGGTGATGAGGTCAGTCTTTATGCTGCCGGTTCAATCAATGGCCAGGGTGGAAGCTTAGATGAGCCGAATATCGCGGCCCGTTCTTTATTGCTGGATGCCGGGTATAATATAGGTAAGGATGATTTTGACGGCGAAATCGATAATACCTTATATACCGATGCAGAAGAATTATATGCTTATGCCGGTGGCGATATCGGGGTAATTATATCACCGCAAGATTCCGAAGAAGGAGATTTCGACCCCGGGATTTATAATACAGGGGATCTTTATTTAGCGGATATATACGCAAATAGTGCGGCAATCGCAGCAGAGGGAGATTTATCTGTCGGATGGATTGGTGCTTATGAGGCGGTTGGTTTGGAGGCGTTCGGTTCGATTTATGGCCGGGATGGAAGCCTGTATTACCCTAATATCATTGCGCCCATATTATACCTTAATGCCGGAGGGGATATCGGCAGGGATAGTGAAAGCGCCAATATCCTTTTTACTGAAGTCGCGCGGCTTTATGCCTATACTTTAGGCGATATTGGGTTTATCGGGGATGGTTATGTCGATCCTGGAATATATAATTTAGGGGATCTTTCGATCATTGATATCGAAGCGGGCAGGCAGGTTGATGGAGAATATGTTGTCGGCGGAAATGTTATTATCCAGGCCCAAGGCGATATTACTGTTGGATCTCTCACCGGGCCGTATGATTATTATGGCCAAGCAAAACTTCCTGCCCAGGCAGTCTTTTTGCTTGCATCAGGGTCAATCTATGGCCAGGATGGAAATATAGAGCAGCCGAATATCATCACCCCGTTTTTATACTTAAGTGCAGGTTGGGATATTGGCAAATATGCGTCTGTCTATATTCAAGTAGAAGAGCTTTATGCTTTTGCCGGTAATGATATTGGTAACGGTTACCAGGAGCCAGGGATATATAATCTGGGAGATCTCGTTTTAACGGAGGTAGATGCATACAATGCATCGGTGAAAGCCTATGGTGATTTATATGTAGGGTCGGTTATTGCAGGTTATCAGGCAGTTTTGGATGCAACCGGATCGATCTATGGGCAGTATGGAGATTCAGAGAATCCCAATGTTATTGCTCCGGTTTTATACCTTAATGCCGGAGATGATATTGGCCGGGACGATGATTTTGACAGTACATTGTATACACAAGTTTCCGAACTTTTTGCTTATGCCGGAGGTAATATCGGGCGGATCATAGGGGATGGTTATCCTGATGAAGCCGGCATAAGGAATAATGGCAGCTTATGGATTTGGGATATTCAGGTTGGGTATAATGATGAATACGGGTGTGCGGTAATATTTGCTGATGGCGATTTGACTATCGGTGAAATCGATGCTGATTATGTGAGCCTTCAGGCAACCGGGTCGTTTTTTGATGACCTGGATGAATCTACGGCAATTTCTGCCAATTACATAAATTTGTATGCCTCCGGAGATATCGGGCATTTTTTCGGGGATGATTTTATCGGTATGATCGATATTATTTTAGGCGTTGAAGGGTATCTGTATGCCAAAGGCGAGAATATATTCATATCCGAGCATGGCATTCAGGATCTTTATGTCAGCAGTTATGAACTTGACGCAAGAGGACAGATCGGATTGGTTAATCTTACTTCGGAAGGTAATTTGGTGGTTGATCAAGGATTCTTCGGTGAGAATCCAGGGATATTGTTTGGTGCTTTAAGGGATATATTGATTTACGAGAGTATTCAAGGTTTTGGCCAAATAAAGTTTTATGCGGATATAGACCAGAATGGCAGTGGAGCGGTCAATCAATACGGGGAATCTTCTATAGGTGCCGGTTATGAACAACTTTTTGTTTATGCTGCAGAAGGGATAAACCTTGCTTATACCCGGGTTAGCCAGCTTGAGGCGGTTAATACATCTTCCGGGAATATAGATATTATAAATATGTTAGATCTATTTGCTGCTTTAGTTACTAATGATGCGCCTGAAGGAGAGGTTAATTTATCCGTGGGGTCGGAAGGCTGTGATTTGAGCGTTGGTTTTATTTCTGCGGATAAGGTGAACTTGTCTGCTTCTGGGGCGATCATCGATGGTAACGGGACAGAGGATAATATTTCCGCCCGGGAGTTGGTCCTTTCGGCATCATATGGGATCGGCTCCGAAGATGCTTTAGAAACAGCGGTCTCTGTCCTTGAGGCGACTAACAGTTATTCCGGGGATATCAATATTAATAATACTGGAGATATGGAAGTCATTTTAGCCGTAAATAGTGCAGATACGGGCGCGGTGAATTTGAGTGCAGCCTCTGATCTCGTCATTGGTTTTATTTCGGCATACTCCGTAAGCCTGGCGGCTTCAGGTTCCATTATTGATGGTAACGGGGATAGTGATAATATTTCTGCCTTGTATTTAAATATTTCGGCAGTAAACGGGATCGGCTCTGGCGATGCCCTGGAGACCGAAGTCTCCAGTTTAGAAGCAACTAACAGCGGCTCCGGGGATATCAATATCTTTAATACCGGTGATCTTAATGTAATATATTTGTTTAATTATGCCCTTTATGGAGAGATCGATCTTGCCGTTGATTATGATGGCAGGGCTGACCTTTGGATAGGACAGATTAATGCTTATCGGGTAAATCTTTCGGCAACTGGCTCGATCTATGGCCAAGGCGGCAGCGTGTCCGAGCCTAATATCAATGCCGTCAGCTTATCCCTTTATTCGCAAGATAACATCGGCCGGGATGAGGATAACGATAACACTCTCTATACGCAGGTGGAAGAGCTTTACGCGTATGCCGACGGAGATATCGGCAGCCTGGGTGATGGTTATCCTGATGATCCGGGTATCATTAACTACGGGAACCTTTCGGTTTTAGACCTTCAGGCGGGAGGAGATTCTGATTACGGGTGCGCAGTCATTTATGTCGAAGGTGATTTAACGGTAGGTTCAGTTGTGTCGGGCTTTGTAAACCTTTCTGCAACTGGTTCGATCTATGGGCAGAACGGAGATATTGACAACCCTAATATTATTGCTTCCAGCTTATATATAAGTGCCGGAAATAATATCGGTTTTGGCAGTACTTTATTTACCCGGATAGAAGACCTTGTTGCTTATGCTGGTGGTAATATTGGTTTCGATGAAACAGGCTATTTTTATCCCGGGATATCCAATTCCGGGGACCTTAATTTACGTGAGGTAGAAGCAAAGAGTGTTGCGATTTCTGCGGATGGGGATATGTATGTCAATTCGGTCATTGCCGATGATACGGTTGGCCTGGAGGCATCTGGTTCGATAAATGGAGAATATACGGGCCAATCCCGGGAACAGGTTAATATTACCGTGCCGCTTTTATATCTTTTTGCCGGTATGGATATTGGCAGCTGGAATACACTCTATACCCAGGTAAATGAACTTTATGCTTATGCCGGTGGTGATATTGGATATATCTATGATGGGGTATTCCCCGGGGTATCAAACAACCAAGATCTTATTTTAGCCCAGGTCCAGGCAAATAACGTGGTGATAGAAACAGAAGGAGACCTTTATCTGGGGGAGGTAAATGCCGGATATGAGGAAGGGCTTGTTTCTTTAACGGCAACTGGCGCGATCATTGATGCAAACGGGGCGGGTAATAATGTTACTGCGCAAAGTTTAAGACTTTTTGCGGCTAATGGTATTGGCTGGAATAATATCCTGGAAACTGCCGTTGGCAATTTAGCGGCCCGGAATACTGCTTATGGGGATATTAATATCAGCAATAACGGGGATTTGGATATTTCTGGCGATGGCATATATAATGTTAATGGGAATGTTAATATCTTCAGCAATGCTGATTTGAATGTTTATTCCGATATTATTGCCCAAAACTCTATTGGCCTTTTTGCCGGAGCGGATCTTTATATCGGCGGCGTTACCTTGATGGCTTACAATCATGTTTTCAGCGGTGCCAATGATTTTATTTTGTCCGAATACGCCGGATACCCAGGGGAGTATTTAACACTTTATTTGGGCGGAGATTCTTTTGCCATGTTGGGTACCCCAGATGGTTCGCTGATTTTAAGCCTGACGGTAACTTCAATATTGGATGGTGGTGTGATCTCGGTGGATTCTTTGCTTATCCGTTCTAATGCCATTGGATTGTATTCTTCCGGGGACATTTATTTGAACGCGGATCTATCGGCAGAGAATATCACGCTTTTTGCCGATTATGATCATAACGGAACAGGGTCTTTTTATAGCTTGGTGCAGGAATATCCGCTTAACCTTATTGCTTATAACCATATTATTGCCGGGGCTGGAGATTTTAATTTAGCTTATGATATTATTTCCTGTGGTAATGATTTTCTTGCAAGGTTATCTGCTCCGTCTGAAGGGGCCTTGGGCTTTTTACAAATAGAGTCGACATCCGGCAATATTACGATTTCTGGTGCGGTTCAAAGAAGCGGTACAGCCGGGATAAATTTGGTTGCCCGCGGGGCAATAATTGGCGCAGATCTTCAGGATCCAGCTGAATATCATTTGATCTCGGAAGCGGATGTATTCTTGACCGCGTACGATGTAATTGCCTCTTTGCTTAACCCTTTGCGGGTAAAATTATCTGCCGGTGAGGTAAGCGTGGCTATCTACGGACTTAAAGACGGTTTAAGTGGAGTGCTTGCAGGCAGTACCCCTTCGGGGACGATATTTGTAGTTAATACGCCTCCCGGACATGTGTACTTTAATGGTATTTCAGTATATAGTGCAGGGCAATCTTCAATTGCAGAGGGGATCAATGGGTATATCCTTGGTCAGCTTGTTCAACGCCCGGCATCGTTTAATGCGGATTTATCCGCCTATAGGGTAAATACACTATCCGGGCCGGTGTTTTTCTATCATCCTCTTACGGAAACCGAAATGGGGGCTTTCCAGGAACTTGTTCTAAAGGCGCAGGATTACAATATCCATGATGGAGAATTATCATTTACCGGGAATGCCGGGTTATTGAGGTTTTTTGAGGAGTTTGATAACAAGAAGAATAAAACTCCCGTTTATTGACGGGATTATTAACAGTGGATGATCCAGCAGGGAATGCTTTTAGATATCTCCTGCAGATGTTTGGTTACGCATAAAGAGGCAAATCTTTTTTGATTTGCCTTTTTTTTTGTGGTAAATCATGGAAATGTAATTATAATGATTGTATGGAAAAATGAAAGGAGCCGCATTATGAATAAATATTTGATACGTTCACTTTTACTGATTTCGGTTTTATCCGGTTGTTGTGATAAATCATGCCCCTTAGATCAACCTATTGCCAAAGTTAATAAGTATACAATTACACGGGATAAGTTTGATGCCGAGTTTAAAGATTCCATGTATTGCACAAACGATAATTTAGAATCCAGAATGGATTTCCTGGATAATTTAATTGACCGTAAGCTGATCTTGCAGGAGGCCCAAAGGCAGGGTTTAGACCGGGATAAAGAATTTTTGGCAGCGATCGAACGTTTCTGGGAGCAATCGCTTTTAAAGACCGCTTTGGATAAAAAGATCAAAGAGATCATGCAATCGGCTTCGATAAGCGAGGTTGAGCTGCGCGCCCGGTATGACCAGCTGGTTAAAGACGCCATGACCGATAAAACTTATGAACAGATGCGCGGTCAGTTAAAACATGAGATCCTGAAGTCAAAAGCAACTGCTGGGATTAATGACTGGGTATCAGATTTGCGCAAGAATGCTTCTATACAGATCAATCCGGAGTTGTGTATCCAAAACCAACAGGAGGGGATACTAAAATGACGCTATTGAAAGCTCCTAAGAACAACCGGCGAAAGAATTATTTTATCGAAAGATCCTTTCAGTCCGGGTTTATTCTGAAGTTTTGCCTGTTGGTTGTCTTTGGTGGGTTATTTACTATCGGGATGCTTTATTTCCTGGGTAAGGATTCTACTACTGTGGCGGTTGTAAATTCAAGCGTGGTAGTTAAGACTACGGCGGATTTCCTCTTGCCGATGCTTGTCCAGACTTTTGCGGTAACATTTGTACTGGTAGGTTTAGCTACGATTATTGTTACGTTGTTTGTTTCGCACAAGATCGCAGGCCCGCTTTACCGGCTTAAGAAAGCCATGCAGGAGCTGGCGGAAGGTAATTTATCCGCCGAAGTCAAACTGCGGGATTCTGATGCGCTGAAAGATATTGCGGAGGCATTTAATCATATGGCTAAGAAGGTCAAAGAAAAGTTATCACGCTGATGCTGCAAAAAAAGTGTTTTAATATCATGGCCATGGTTGTCTGCTTTATTTTTACTGCCTGGGCGCTATCATTGGCGGCAGAGGATGGGTTTATTGCTGTTAAGAATATCCCCGGACAGCATCTTAAGATATCCTTGCCGGAAGGAGTTGATCCTGCCATTCTTCTTGAACGGCTTAATATTGCGGTTTCGGATAAGTTCTTATCCGGGAAATCATCCCCGGCGGAGCATTCGTTTGGCGAGGAACTTGCGCAAATGCTGGACAGCCTTTTTATCATCGTTTGTGATGCCCTTGATATCCGCCTCTATAGTTTTGAAGGTGCGGTGAAGGTTACTAAGGATATGGCGCAGTTGAGAAATATTTATCTTGAATTGTTCGGCCGCCCGCTTGAACGCGACACCTCGGCTTTTTATGTGCATGACTTGAAAACAATCTATATAAACGCTAACGATTTTAAACGGGGGATACTTGGGCATGAGATTGCTCACGCTGTTATCAATAGCTATTTCGTGATGATGCCGTCTGAAAAGATACAGGAGATACTTTCCGGGTATGTAGAGTACCGTTTGCGTAAAATGCCGTAAAATCACGAGGGCCAATTCATGATCTTGAGTCAGAGGTTCCTGGCGGGATTTTTCTTCGCGGTTTTTGCCTTTTGTGCCTCCGTAAATGAGGTTTTTGCCGATAGTACTGCCCGGGAAACCATTATTTATGATTTGAGCCCGTTGGGGTATGCGCAATATTCAGATCTTGGGGCAGTGGAATTTTGTTTCCGCCGGGTAAATCTAACGGTTTTTGAAACCCATGTGGCCGGGTTCCATGATAAAGAAAAGATCTATAGCGATCCGGAGAGCTTAATGCCTCTAAGGGTAGAGCGCTATATCTCTTATTGGTTCAGTAAGGAGTATATCGTTGAAATGTATCTGCCCCGGGAGAACGAACTTATCATTACCAAGTTCTTAAAAGGCAAACAGGCCGAGCGCTCGGTATTTAAAAGCAATGGCCCGATACATAACGCGATACTGCTTCCTTTTTCATTGCGTAAAATGCAAAAACTTGAAACTGGATGGAGCTATGATATCAGGTTGCCGGCAGAGTTTAAGGTGAGACTGGTATCCGTAGAAGACGTCAATGTCCCAGCAGGCCTGTTTAAGGCATATCGTTTTACCAGTAATCCTGCGGGCTTTGAGATCTGGATTACAAATGATGCCGCACAAATCCCGGTAAAAATAAAGGGGCAGGGGAAATTCTCATATTCCTTGTCCATGCAGAAGCGTGTCATTTGCGATTAGAATCGAGGTTAAAGCTGAAGAGTAAATTTAAAGAGACCATTAATCGCCTTTTGCATTTACATAATACTCCTCATGAGATCGCTTTAGGGTGCGCGATCGGGGTTTTTATCGCTATACTTCCGGTTTATGGTTTACATACGGTGATGGTAATAATCGCGGCTTTGATCATCCGCCCGGCGAACAAGATCGCAATGCTGGTGGGAACGAATATTTCGTTACCTCCGACGTTGCCGTTTATTACCTGGGCAGGTTATGAGATCGGAAGATTTATTCTAAAAGGGCGTTACGTGGATTTACGGGTAATGGATTTCAAGCATTTTACAGTGCAAAAACTCCTTGAGCTTTATCCGGTATTATTCTTGGGCAGTCTTGTCCTTGGGATAATATCGGCGGCCGTAGCTTATTGCTTGACCTATTTCTTTGTAAAACGTTTTAAAAAAAGAAAACTTCACTCCGGCGCTATTTCTCCTTGATAATTGGGATATTGAGAATATAATAAATAATTATCGGGGGATTTTTTGTGTGTTTGGCTAAGGTCGATAAAAAGGAGGTTTTATGGCTCTTACGGTCAAGGTGGTCAAGAACAATACGGATTTCTTTACGCTATACCCGGTTGGGTTGATCGATACTAATACCAGCAGTATTTTAGAACAGGAGATAGACGATATTTTAGTTTCAAAACCAAAGGTGATCGTTTTGGACCTTGCGGGGGTGACTTTTTTGAGCAGTTCAGGAGTAAGGGTGGTCTTTAAAACTAAGAAAGAAGTGGAGTCTTTTGGTGGCGGGTTGATTATGCTTAATCTTCAGCCGCAGATAAAAAAGGTTTTTGAGATAATCAATGCTATTCCATCGCTCAATATTTTTGCCAATGTCCAGGAGTTGGATGAATATTTGTCCAATATGCAAAGGCAGGAGATAGATCATAAAAAACCACTTTAAATGTTATACTCGCTGCGCAGAATGGGTTTATGGGGCAACTCTTTAGTTTGTAACCGGGGAGTTGCCGTTTTCTTCGAAGGATGTGCGGGATGGTGATCTTTAAGGCCATATTATGCCTTGTTTTGTTTCTCTTTCCTGTTAATCCGGTGATCTGCCAGGAACAACCCTTAAGGCAGGTATCGTTGGTTACATTATGGCTTCCGCAGGCCCAGTTTGCCGGTTATTATGTAGCTAAACAAAAAGGGATATATAAAAAATACGGTTTGGATGTTACGATCATTGATGGTTCGGCCCTACAGGCTCCATTTAAATTGTTAGAGGATAAGTTTGCTGATTTTGGAGTGATTTGGCTGTCAAGTGCTGTTGAAAAACATTCTAAAGGTTCGCCCATTGTCAATATCGCACAGATAGTTCGTAAATCCGGATTGATGCTGGTAGCAAAGAAATCCAGCGGTATCCGTTTGCCGGAGGATATTAATAATAAGAATGTGGGGCTTTGGGATGCGGATTTTCAGGTGCAGCCTAAGGCATTCTTCAAGAAATATAATTTAGAAGTAAAGATAGTCCCGCAGTCCTCTTCCGTGAACTTGTTCCTGCGCGGAGGAGTGGATGTGGCTTCGGCCATGTGGTATAACGAATACCATACGATCCTTAATTCTGGTTATGACCCGGATGATCTGGTAACATTTTTTTTCTATGATTACGGCTTGAATTTTCCGGAAGACGGTATATATGCCTTGGAAGAAACAGTCCGTAATGACCCGTTAACCTGTAGTTTGTTTGTCCAGGCCTCTTTGGAAGGCTGGAGGTATGCATTTGAGCATCCAGAGGAAGCAATCGATATTGTTTTAAAATGCATGGAAGAAAAACATTTGCCGGCCAATCGTATGCATCAGAAATGGATGCTGGAAAGGATGAAAGACCTGATCCTGTTAGATGGCTCTTATCAGGGGATGGGAAAGTTGTCTTTTAATGATTATATTGGGCTGGTGGGGGTTTTAAAGGATAATGCATTAATTGATTATATCCCGGAGTTTAACGTTTTCCACAAGGATTTTCCTCTTAATGAGAAAAAGTAAAGGGATCGCCTTTAAATTAGCCTTTTGCATACTGACAAGCTGCACGTTCATTTTTATCGTGATCTTTGGTTGTGATTATCTGCTTTCACGCAAGATGATCGTTAAGAATATCAAGTCTTCCGCCGAAAACCTTTCTTTATTGACTGTAAATAAGATCGAATCCATCCTTCTTCCGATACAAAAAATCCCGCAAAATCTGGCTTACTCACTTGAGGTGGTTTCTTACAGTAAAGATGAATTGCTGGAATTATTGCGTTCGGTAGTAGAGAACAACTCGGAGGTTTATGGCGCGGCAATTGCCTTTGCCCCGTATGCTTTCGATAGGGGCTCACAGTACTTTGCGCCTTATTTTTATAAAAGCGGCGCACAGATCAAGTCAACTTCTTTATCCGATGGTTACCAGTATTGGCTCTGGGACTGGTATCAGATCCCCAGGGAGCTGGGAAAGCCGGCCTGGAGCGAGCCATATTATGACGAAGGGGCGGGTAATATTATCATGGCTACTTACTCCGTTCCTTTTTATAAATCGATTGACGGTAAAAAAGAATTTATGGGGGTTATTACTGCTGACATTTCTTTATCCTGGCTTCAGGATATCGTATCTTCGATCAAGATAGGCAGAACTGGTTATGGTTTTGTTCTTTCTCAAAATGGCAGGATAGTGACTTATCCGGTAAGGGAATTTGTAATGAATGAAACTATTTTTGACCTTGCCGAGGCCAGAAAAGATCTACGTCTGCGTGTTATGGGGCAGGAGATGGTTAATGGAAAATCCGGGGTGGTTGTTTCTAATAGTATTGTTACCGGAAAGAAATGCTGGATAGCCTACACGCCCCTTAAGGCCAGCGGCTGGTCTTTGGGTGTGGTGTTTCCCGAGGACGAATTGATGGCGGATATGGATACCCTTAATCATATTGTTCTATTGATCGGGATTGCCGGATTTTTGTTCCTTTGGCTGGTGATAGCCTGGATTGCAGGCTCGATCACCAGGCCTATCAGGAGCTTGTCTAAGACGACTAAGGATATTGCTCGAGGTAACCTTCATTTTGATCTGTCAGGGATTTCTTCACAGGATGAGGTAGGGGAGTTAGCGCAATCCTTTATTTATATGCGCAATGCCTTAAAGAAATATATAGATGAATTGACCCAGGCAACGGTTTCTAAGGAAAGGCTGGAAAGCGAATTGCGGATTGCCCATGACATACAGGTAAATCTTGTGGAAAAGAAATTCCCGGCATTCCCCGGAAGGCATGAATTCGATATTTATGCCTTGCTTGACCCGGCCAAGGAAGTGGGCGGTGATTTTTATGATTTCTTTTTCCTGGACCACGACCATCTTTGTTTTGTGATTGCCGATGTCGTCGGCAAAGGAGTGCCGGCGGCTTTGTTCATGGCTATGACCAAGATATTGATCAGGATCACCGCCAAAGAGTTAAAGTCTCCTGAAATGATCCTGGATAAAGTCAATGCGGAGATTTGTATGGACAACAAAACCTGCATGTTTATTACAGTGTTTTGTGCGATCATGGATACAAAAAGCGGAGAGGTTTGTTATGCTAATGCCGGGCATGACCTTCCTTTTATTATCCGCTCCGGCAAGAATCCGGAACTTCTTACCGGTGCAGGGGCGTTACCTGTCGGATTAGACGAGCGTTCGGTATATGAAAAGGCCCGGGTAGTTCTGCATCCGCAAGATACTATTTTTCTTTATACGGATGGAGTAACGGAGGCTTTTAATGCCCATCAGGAACAATTCCAGGAAGAGAGGCTGAAATCGGTGCTGTTTGTTAATCAAAACGATCCTCCGGAAAAACTGGTCAATGCGGTAGCCAAAGATATTAAAGTGTTTACACAGGATTATCCGCAGTCCGATGATATAACCTTGCTGGCCATAAAATACCTGCCTTTAGATAGGCCCGAGGATCTTGAACTGAAAGATAAGAGAACATTTGTTTTTAATAATGATATTTCTTGCCTTGAAGCGGTTAAAGGCGCGTGGTTTAGGTTTGCAAAGGAAAATGACTTTTGCAAGACGGTTATCCAGGATGTGAGCCTGGCGATAGAAGAAGTTGCGGCAAATATTATTTTTTATGCTTATAAAGATAAAAGTCCGCATGAGATTATTTTGTCGTTTTCCCTGCATAATGATTCCGTTTGGTTAGAGTTTAGGGATGACGGATCTCCTTTTAATCCTTTGGAGTATCCGGCTTTGGATACTACGGTGCCGGTTGAGAAAAGGCCTGTGGGGGGGATGGGGATATATATTGCGCGTAATTGCATGGATGAGCTGAAGTATCATAGGATAGAGGGGGAAAATGTTTTGTTAATGAAAAAAAAGGTGTCCTTTAACCGTTGAAAATAGTTGCTAAAATACAAGGAGGTCTCGATGATGCGGTTATTTATTATTGGGGTGTGTACGTGGATTTTTTTCTGTGTTAGTATTAATTCTGGTTATGCGCAGTGTGTCAAGGTCCCGGAAAACACCGTCAAGAAGGCTTATGATATAAATAAAGATGAAAAGGTGGATATAAAGTATTCTAGTGATGATAAGTCTTCTGGCATGATCACCGCAGATACTAATTTTGATGGCAAACCGGATATGGTCATACATGTTAAGGACGGCAAGTTTGATTCTGCCGAGGCCGACACCGATTACGATGGAACGATGGAAAAGAAATTCAGTGATGTGGCCCAGTTCAATCAATGGCTTAATGAGAGCCATCCTGATTTTAACGATGCCTTGAGCCATGCCGATGGCACGTTTGAAATATGGAAGTTTTAATTGCAATATAGGAGATCAGCCTAAATGTTTATTTTGCGTGCAAGGATGCTATGTTTGTTTTACCGGCAATTGTCTGATTTGTTGTCTTCCGGTGTTAGCCTGGCAGAGGCGCTGAATGTTGTTTCTATTAATGCCCGGAACATGGAGTTAAGGGTGGTGGCGGAACGTATAAAACAGGATTTGGATTCAGGACAGGACTTGTCTGATTCTTTTGCCAAATTTCCGCAGATCTTTCCCGTCTGGCATACCAAGGTCATTAAATACAGCGAAGAATCCGGGAGGCTCTCGGATGGATTTGGGCTGTTGGCGGATTATCAGGAAAAGGTTTACGCCTCTTACCAGGCAATTATCGTTGGGTTGGCATATCCGGTTTTTCTTTTGCATCTGGCGATTTTTTTGCTGCCGCTTGTCAATGCCTTTGGATGCGGAGGCAGTTATATCTTTGGGGTTTTTAAGCTTTTATTTGGCGTATACGGGCCGGTATTAGTTTTGTACTTTACTTATCGGATATTGAAAGGGCCTCAGCTCAAATTGGGATTTGATAATCTTGTTTTAAGCATCCCGGGAGTAAATAATATCATACGCCAAATATCCGTGACGGGTTTTATCCGGGCTTTGCAGTATTTATGCGCATCCGGAGTCGGGATAATTACTGCCTGGAAGATGGCGACTGATGCAGTAGATAATGAAATGATCAAAGCACAGATATCCCAAGGAGTATCGGTTCTTGAACAGGGGGGAACATTGAGTGAAGCGGTTGTTCATACTAAATTATTCAGCCAGGATGTGGTGAGCATGATTGCAACCGCGCAAAAGACCGGGAGCATTGTCCAGAGCTTGAACATGATCGCTCATTATTCTGAAAAACAAACCGATACTGTCATTTCGGTCCTGGTGCGGGTCCTTCCGGTTATTTTTTATTTACTGGTTGCAGCTTTTATCGGCATGCGTGTTGTGGGGTTTTACAGTTCTTATTTTACCAGGATGCTTTCGGTCCAGTAAAGGTTTTATAAGCAAATATTGATCTTTAGAGTGGATTTCCGGTTTAATTTCAAAATGGGGGTGTCTCGATGCGTGTCTTTTTTGCTGTTCTATTCCTCTCAATTCTTCTTTACGGATGTTTAGAACCGATCATGGCGATGAAACGGTTAGGAGACAGTCAACAGGAGATGCAGGATTATGTTGACCAAAAAGAGGGGCTTTTTATAAGATTAAAAGACGCGGTGAATAACGGAGGCTTGAGACAAGGCCTTTCCAAAGAAGAGGTCATTTCTTTATATGGAGAACCTGTTTTATGCAAAGATCATTCGGATGGGGATTTCTTCGGCAGTAAATGCCTCTATCGGCGTCCGGTAAAATATTTCTCCACTGATTTTATCTATCTTGTTTTTGATAAAGATGGTTTGCTTTGTTCCTGGGAACTGAAGCCGGTTCCGTAGATGTTTGTTGTTTCTTGGAGGATAAAGGTTTAGAAATAATCCTCGGCGTTGTCTTGGGGGATAAACCCCAGTTTTTTCCTGGTTTCACTTAGGTCGAACACTGCCTTTGTGTTATTACTTACCGCAAAAGCCGCCATAAAGTCAGTATTTACTTCTAATGCCTTGTCAAAGGCTTCTACCAGGTCTCGTTTACTGCAGAAAACTGCGCGCATGTAGGCATTGCCGTATAAGGCCGGGTTATCTTCCGGGACAGTCCAGCCGATACGTAATGCTACGAACTGCATTCCCAGATATGCCAGATGCCGGCCGAGGTTTTCGCCGAAAACCTTTGATTCCGCATAAAGTGAGATTGGCGTTGGAGGCATATCCAGGCGGATCAGGCGGCTTGAACGGCCGTTTAGTATTTCTGAAATTGCTGCTTCATGGTAGAAATTTGAACTGGCATAGACAATTTTCTTGACCCCGGATTTACAGGCTTCTGCAAAGCAGAAACTGGTAGCAGCAAAATTGTTCTTAAATGTTGATTGGCGCGGTGCGCCGGGGTTAGGGTTCCCGGCTAAGTGTATTACCGCATCCAGCCCTTTAAAGATGCCGTTTACTTCTTCTTTTTGTGCAAAGTCGACTTTGGTGAATTTCGCGCCAGAAACAAAGGAACCTTCCCTTATGTCATAAAGTGACAGGTCATATTTTTCCGAAAGCCCTTTTTGCAGTGTTTGCCCGATATTGCCGCAGGCACCGGTAATGCCGATTTTCTTTAAGACAGGGGATATTCTTTCCATGATGATTATATTGTATGAAAATAAATGCGCTTGGTCAAGAAAAACCGGTATAGGTTTCTGTCATTTGAAAAATGATAGAAAGGCGTCCGGGTTTTTGCTATAATAAAAATTAGGGGGTGCTTTATGCCTGCTTATGTGATCTTAGATATAGAGGTTATTGATCCTGCCGGGTATGAGGAGTATAAAAAACAGGGGGCTAAGACGCTTTTTGCCTATGGCGGTAAGCCTTTGGTCCGTGGCGGTTCAATTGAAACCGTTGAAGGGAATTGGCAGCCGAAGCGTTTAGTGGTCATTGAATTTGCGGATATGGTTAAATTGAAACAATGGTGGGATTCTCCGGAATATAGTCAGGCTAAAGAATTAAGGCATAGATCTGCTAAAACTAACGTAATTTTCCTGGAAGGGATATAGAAAAAAGGGGGAAGAGATTATGAAGAGAATTGCCATGAGTTTGTATGCTTGTTTTTTGGTATTATTTTGCTTTGGGTTTGCATTTGCCGCGGAAATCCATGAGGCGGCAAAAGCCGGAGATATAACAAAACTTAAAATCCTTTTGGATAAGGATCCGGGTCTTCTTTATGCCAAAGATGAACAAGGCAAGACTCCTTTGCATTGGGCGGTGGGCCGCGGCCAGCCGGAAGCCATGAAAGTACTGCTTGATATTTATAAAGTCGATGTTAACGTCAGAAATGATAATCAGGGGACTCCTTTGCATGTTGCTGCTTCTCAAGCCCAACCAGAAGCCGCCCGGATATTGATTGAGCATAAAGCGGATATTGATCCACGGACCCGTAATGGCTCAACCCCGCTGCATTTTGCCGCATATAAAGGGCGTAAACCCGGCCATATTGAAACCGCGAAAATCTTGATCCAAAATGGCGCGGATGTAAATGCCCGGACGAATACCGGGTTAACCCCGCTATCGATGGCTGTTTCCCGTGCTAACACTCAAATAATTGACCTCTTACGGGCACATGGGGCCAAAGAGGGTAGTGCTATCCCAAGGAGACTGCCTTCTGGAATGCAAGGCGGTATGGAGGAATAACTTATAAAAAAACTTGTGCGGCGTTAAAAAAATGGTATAATAAAATTCAATTTCCACACTCTGCTTTTTTATAAATTCTTGGGTTTGAGCCGGTTAAAATCCAAAAGATCCTGGTGAAAGCGCATGTGTTTTTTTAAAACGGGTTGTGCCAGTTATAGCTAATTTTTTGCTGAGATAATTATATCTCAGCTTTTTTATTGGGCTGATCGCAAAAGGGAGAAGAAGAATGAATGAGATCAAATTTGAGTTTTCTGATACAATCGGCGGGTATGTGACAAGTTATGACCCTGTAAAGAAGATCTTTGGATTAAGGACTTCAGACGGCCGCGAGTTTCAGGCGAGGATCACACCGATTACTTATGCCCGTGGTCCGCGCAACCTTGAAGAAGGTTGGTGCGATTATACTGGGAAGATGGAATCGTTGTTAGTTAAGGGGCAGTTTTTGCATGTTATCGGGGTTTTTTACCCGGAAAAATCCGGGCCTGTTTTTGATGCAAAGGTTCTTGTTTTTTCCGGTGATGGTGTGGGCAAGTTCCGTTTTGAGGAGCCGGATTGGTGGATTAAGCAGGCATCCAGTATCTGTGATTTCTTCATTAAAGCTCAATTCGGCGGTCCTAAGGATATAGATTATCGCAAATACCGTACCCGGATATCGCTCACCGGAGAACAAAAAGAAGATTACCGCCAGGAGACCGATACCATCTCCCGGATGGTCTATGGCATGGCATCAGCTTTCCTTCTTACCGGCCAGGACCGTTTTTTAGAAACCGCGGAAAAAGGGACACAATATTTGCGTGATCATATGCGGTTCTATGATACTGACGAGAACGTGGTTTATTGGTATCATGGGATCGATGTCAGCCATGGACGGGAACACAAGGTATTTGCTTCTGAATTCGGAGATGATTATGACGCTATTCCCATGTATGAACAGATCTATGCCCTGGCCGGCCCTACCCAGACTTACCGGATTACTGGAGATCCGTTAATCATGAAAGATATAAAGATGACGATCGATCTGTTCGATCGTTTTTTCTTGGATAAGCAAAAGGAAGGGTATTTTTCGCATATTGACCCGATCAAGCTTGACCCCAGAAGCGAGAGCCTGGGCCGTAACCGGGCGTGTAAGAATTGGAATTCTGTTGGTGACCATGCCCCGGCTTATTTGATAAATTTATGGCTGGCGACAGGAGATCCTAAATACAAGGATTTTCTTTCCTATACTGCGGATTGTATCACTAAATATTTCCCGGACTATGAAAACAGCCCTTTTGTTAATGAGCGGTTTTTTGAGGATTGGAGCCATGATCATACCTGGGCCTGGCAGCAAAACCGCGGAGTAGTTGGCCATAACCTCAAGATTGCCTGGAATTTAATGCGTATTAACAGCATTGCGCCTGATGATAAATATGTTTCCTTTGCCAAAAAGATCGCCGAGATCATGCCTAAAGTGGGGATGGATGTTCAACGCGGCGGATGGTATGATGTGATGGAACGGCAGCTGCAAGCGAATGAGACCTGTTACCGCCATGTATGGCATGACCGTAAGGCCTGGTGGCAGCAGGAGCAGGGGATTTTGGCATACCAGATCCTTTATGGTATATTGAAGGATCCCGAATATCTGCGTTATGCCCGGGAGTCCGCAGCTTTTTATAATTCTTTTTTCCTGGATCATGACGATGGCGCGGTTTATTTTAATGTCCTGAATAACGGTATCCCGTTTTTGCTGGGAACCGAGAGGTTAAAGGGCAGTCATTCGATGAGCGCATATCATTCGGTAGAGCTGGCTTATCTGGCAACGGTTTATGCTAACCTGTTATATACCAAACAGCCGATGGAGTTGTATTTCAAGCCTTTTCCGCATGGGTTTCCGGGAGATATTTTAAGGGTTTCTCCGGATATATTACCCCCGGGGAGTGTGCGTATTTCAGATGTCCGGGTGGATGATAAAATATGGAAGGATTTTGACGCAGAAAAACTCACTGTAGATCTATCAAGCCTTAACCATCGCGCGAAAATAAAAGTTTGCCTGGAGCCGGTCAAATAGGAGAGAAAAAATGGAGATTAGTACACGTATCCAAGACAATGCCACTATTATCAAGATTTCCGGCAGCCTGGACGGTAACACTGTCAATGATGCCCAGGATAATATCATGCCTCTTTTAACCGGAAAGATGTTTTTGGTCCTTGATATGGAGAATTGTGAATATGTTTCCAGTGCCGGCTTGAGGCTGTTACTGATGGGGGCTAAACAGCTTTCTACCCAAGGAGGGGTGTTGGTCTTAAGCGGCCTTTCCGATGAGATCCGGGATGTCATGGAGATGACCGGGTTCAATAACTTCTTTAAAACCTATGTTTCGATCGAGGCGGCATTGGAATCATTGCGTAAGGAGGCCTAATGTTCAGGGTTGATCTGCATCCTACACATGTTTGTGATTGCGGGAAGTTCCGTCTGCGCGTTGGAAAACCGCTTCCTTTCGGCGCAACCATTGTCCCGGGAGGGGTCAATTTCTCGATTTACTCCCGGTTTGCCACCAGCTGCCACCTGGTGCTTTTCAATAAGCATGAACCCAAACCATTCTGCGCTATACCTTTTAAAAATGAGTTCAAGATCGGCAATGTTTTTACTATGGTAGTTTTTGATCTTGATTATGAGAATCTGGAGTATGGATTCTATATGGACGGTCCATTTGCCCCGCATGAAGGGCAGCGTTTTGATAAAAACAAGGTCTTAATGGATCCTTATGCCAAAGCGATCGGAGGCAGGGATGTTTGGGGAGTTTCTCCCGACTGGAACGATATTTATCAACATCGTTCACGTATTTGTTTTGACGATTTTGATTGGGAGAATGACCATCCTCTGGAGACTCCGATCGAAGACCTGATAATTTATGAAACCCACGTCAGGGGGTTTACTAAACATTCCTCATCAGGAGTTAAGCATCCCGGGACATTTTCAGGGTTAAAGGAAAAAATAGCGTATATTAAAGAATTAGGCGTAAATTGCGTTGAGCTCATGCCGATACATGAGTTCGACGAATTCGAGAATTCCCGTGTTTCAAAAGCTACCGGTAAAATGCTGATGAATTACTGGGGGTATAGCAATGTCGGTTTTTTTGCCCCTAAGGCAGGGTATGCCGCTACCGGTAAATATGGAATGCAGGTTGATGAATGTAAAACATTGATCCGTGAACTGCATAAGAATGGGATCGAGGTTATCTTAGATGTGGTCTTTAATCATACTGCCGAAGGCAATGAAAAAGGGCCTTATATTTCGTATCGCGGGATCGATAATAAGACATATTATTTGCTTACTCCGGATGGCTACTATTTTAATTTCAGCGGATGCGGTAATACTTTGAATTGCAATAATCCGATCGTCAGGAACATGATACTTGATTGCCTGCGTTATTGGGCATCGGATTATCATATTGATGGCTTTCGCTTTGATTTGGCATCGATCCTTGGCCGTGATCAGACCGGAGCTCCGATGCACAGCCCGCCGCTTCTTGAGACCCTGGCTTTTGATCCGATATTGGGTAAATGCAAACTTATTGCCGAGGCCTGGGATGCGGGAGGACTTTATCAGGTGGGATGTTTTCCTGCCTGGGGGCGTTGGGCGGAGTGGAATGGCAAATACCGGGATGACCTTCGGAAATTCCTTAAAGGTGACCAGGGGATGGTTGGTGCAATGGCCCAGCGCCTGCAAGGTTCTCCGGATTTATATGGATGGGAAGGCCGTGGTACGTGCGCATCAATAAATTTTATTACCGCACATGATGGTTTCACCCTGAATGACCTGGTTTCTTACAACCAAAAGCATAATGAGGCGAACGGCGAGGATAATTCCGATGGTTCAAATGATAATTACAGCTGGAATTGCGGCTGGGAGGGGGAAACCGGGGATCTTAATATTAGCAAATTGAGGATGAAGCAGATGAAAAATGCCATTGCCATGCTCTTAGTGAGCCAGGGGACTCCTATGATCCTTGCCGGAGATGAAATGGCTAATACCCAGTGGGGGAATAATAATGCTTATTGCCAGGATAATGAGATCTCCTGGCTGGACTGGAGGCGGCTTGAAGATAACCGGGAGCTTTTTAATTTCTTTTCTAAAATGATCGCTTTTCGCAAGGCGCATCCGGTTTTACGCAGTTTGTCCCATTTTCAGAACCGGGATTATGTGGGCAGTGGATTCGCCGATATAACCTGGCATGGGACTAAGTCTTGGAATGCGGATTGGTCGGCGGACAGCCGGATGCTGGCGTTTATGCTTTGCGGCAGGCACGCCAAAGGCGGTACGGTAAAAGATAATTCTATATATGTGGCGATGAATATGGATTGGCAGATGCATGGATTTGAATTACCCACATTGCATGATTACATGTCCTGGCATGTATTCGCAAATACCGATGCATCTGTTCCTTACGATATTTGGGAAGTCGGCCGAGAGGTGAAGTTGGGCAGTCAGAGGGAATTCTTGGTCGGCCCGCGCTCGGTCGTTATATTAGTAGGCAAAGATAAAGGTTAAGAACTGTTTTTTAAAGACAAGGAGACATATATTATGGAGCCTAAATTTATGGTAACAACTAATAATGGCGTGGTAAAGGTTGAGCTTATTGGCAGGCTGGATGCGACCAATGCTGAAGGCCTTCAAGAGGAGCTTAAAAAACTGGTGGGGCAGAAGATCGCCAGATTGGTTTTTATGGCATCCAGCCTTGAGTATATTTCGAGTGCAGGATTACGGGTGATCATATTCGCTAAGCAGAAGATAGGCGTTGATGCCGAGATTTTTCTTGTAGGTGCGCAGGAGGCCATTCTTAATGTGATCACCATGAGCGGTTTGGATAATTTTATGACCATCCAGGCCTCATATACTGAATAAAATATGGAAAGGCTGTTTGTTCCGGCGCATCTGGAGAATTTAGAAAAAATGTTCGCTTTCGTTCGAGAGGGCGCGCGCAGGCAGGGGTTTGATAAAGAGCAGATTAATAAGATCCAGCTTGCCTGTGAAGAGGCTTTGGTAAATGTGATCAATTACGCTTACCCGGGAAAAAACGGAGATCTGGAGATTATTTATAACAATAAAGAAACCGGATTAGAAATCGAAATTATTGATTCCGGGATCGCCTTTGACCCGCTTACCCTGCCGGAACCTAATATCCAGGCGCCGATGGAAGAACGCCGGATAGGTGGATTGGGGATATTCATGATCCGCAAGATAATGGATGAAGTTAAATATAAGAGAGACAGGGGACATAATATCCTTACACTTATCAAAAACGGCGGCACGCCATTAGAAACAAAGTCCCTGCAAGATCCTGCGCGGAAAGAAACCTTGGAAGATCCGCCCAGTTGCCGGTGGCCTCTTTCTTTCATGAAAAAAGAGGAATTTAAAAAGGGGGATATCATCTTTAAGGCCGGGGATCAGGCAGACCGGATGTTTTATATAAAAAAAGGCGCGATAAGGCTGGTGGAGATCAATAAGATCATTCGTGAATGCCAGGTGATCGGTGAGATGGGGATTTTTTCTCCTTTTAAGGAAAGGACCGCGTCTGCTGTCTGTGAAGAGGACCTGGAAACCTATACTATGGGCAGGGATGAGGTGATCAAATTCTTCGGCCAGGACCCGAAGCTTGCGATCGAAATGATCCAGTTGAGCATTAAACGGTTCATCGAGAACCTTAAGGCAGAGACCGAAGCCAGGGAACGTATCGAAAGCGAATTGCGTATAGCCCGTGAGATCCAGTTGAGCATGCTGCCTACAGTATTCCCGGAGAGGAAGGAATTCGAGATATTCGCGATGATGGATGCCGCTAAAGAAGTAGGCGGGGATTTTTATGATTTCTTCTTTATTGATGATAAGCATTTGTGCTTTGCGATTGGAGATGTTTCCGGAAAAGGGGTGCCGGCGGCATTATTTATGGCGATCAGCAAGACTTTGATCAAGAATGAAGCAAAACGCGGGTTAACCGCAGATAAAACCTTATCCAACGTTAATAATATCCTCTGTCCGGATAATCCTACCTGCCTTTTTGTTACGGTTTTTTGCGTTATTCTGGATATCGAAACAGGTGTTATGCAATTTTGCAATGCCGGGCATAATCCTCCGCTTATCATGACGAATGAAGGAGGAGTAGATTTTTTAAAGGTCCCTGGAGGTTTCGTGGTCGGGGTGATGGAAAACTGCAAGTGTGAGAATAACAGCCTGACGCTTAAACCCGGGGAAACGATATTTTTATATACTGACGGGGTCACTGAAGCAATGAATCCGGAACGCAAGATGTTTTCGGAGGAAAAATTAAAGAACACATTGAAAGAAATGAAATCCTTGGGAATAAAACAGGTCATTCCTAAGGTGCGCGATGAAATAAGCGCTTTTGTGCAGGGAGCACCGCAATCCGATGATATAACGATGTTAGCCGTAAAATATAAAGGAGCTTAGCATATGTTAAAAGGCAAAAAAATCGGTATTTTACTGGAAGCGGATTATTACGAACCGGAGATATGGTATTATAAATTCCGGTTTGCCGAGGAGGGGATGGATGTGCATTTTTTGACCCGGCTTTGGGGGTGCTCTTCCCTTTCTTTTAAAGGCCATGAGTATCATGTTCCCATGGATTGCAATAAGAGTTTTGAGGAGATGACGGATGTTGAGCTTAAAAGTTATGCGGCGGTAATTGTTCCTGCGGGAATGGTAGCAGATCGCCTAAGATATACCGAAAATATAAATAAGCTCCCTCCCGCGGTGGAATTCTTAAAGCGGGCTTTTGCCCAAAAGGGAATTATCAAAGGGATCATCTGCCATGGGATGTGGCTTTTGGCTCCTCTCCCAGAATTGGTAAAAGGCCGGCGAGCCGTGGTGCATAATAATTTATTAGGGGATGCAAAGAACATGGGCCTGGTTTATGTGGATGAGGATGTGGTGGTAGACGGGGACCTTGTTACCGCAAGAAGCGGAGGGCACTGCAATCTTTTTGCAAAAAAGATCATTGAACTGCTCGATAAAGTTTAAGGAGGGGATATGTTTTGTTTTCGCCAAAAATTAGAAAAAATGGATATGGGGGGAGGAGGAGTTATCCGCCAATATTTCGGGCAAGGTCAAAAAATGAACGCACAGCATTGGGATATGGCCGATAAAAGTGTGGTAAAGATGCATAAACATTCCCAGGAACAGTTTGGGTATGTGATCAAAGGCGGATTCAAAATGATCATTGGGGATGAAACCGCTGAACTTAAGGCAGGGGATGCTTATTTTATCCCGGCTGATGTTTTGCATGAGTTTGTGGCTGTCGGACAAACCGAGGCGATCGATGTCTTTAGCCCGGTGAAATTAGATTTTCCATGGATGGAAAAGTGACGAAGTTAAACCAATAACAAAAGGAGGAAGTAATGGGCAAGAAAAAAGTGTTGATTTGTGCTACGAATTACGGTACTTGGGGTGAAGAATTACAGGCCCCTTGGGATATCTTGAAGGCCGCTGGCCATGATCTTACGCTTACGACTCCTTTAGGAAAGAAACCGTTGCCTTTGGCGGTTAGCGTCAACCCTGATTTTGTTGATCCGATCATCAACTTCCATGTTAATCCACCGGAGGTGTGCAAAAGGATCAAAGAATTGACTGATGGCAATGAATGGGCAAAACCGATCAAGTTCAAGGATGCTAAAATGGCTGATTATGACGCCCTTGTTTTGACCGGCGGGTTAGGGGCGATGATCGATATGTGCAATAATTACAATTTGCATAAGTTGATCAAGGATGCTTTAGCTTCTAATAAGCTGGTTGGTGCATTATGTTATTCGGTTTCGGCGTTAGTGTTTTGCCGTGATCCCAAAAAAGAGGGAAAAAGCGTGATCTACGGAAAGACCGTTACTGCTCACCCGGCATCCTGGGATTTTTACGGCCCGGACTGGGATTTTACCTATGACCTTTACGGAGTTACCCCTGATAATAAAGGGACGGATGTGCATACACCGGGGTTCCTTTGGCCGCTTGAACCGTTGGTCAGAGATGCAGTTGGCCCCGGAGGCAAGTGTATTGCTAATGAAAAGGCAAATCGTGAACATCCGGAAGTCGCTTTTGACTGGCCGTTTGTTACCGGGACTTCAGTTGAATCTTCCATTGCATACGGTAAAAAAATAGTTGAAGTGTTAGCATCAAAATAAGTTAATTAAAAAGGTATAAGCCTCGCGCCTGCCGGTTTAGGCAGGCGCGGGGTATTTTTTAAAATCAGGAGGGGTTATGCCTGCAATTATCATCCATTCTTTAGAGCTTACCGATGAACAAAAAGAAATTCTCGCGGATAAATATATCACTATATTCTCTGAAGTCTCAAAAGTCCCTCGTGATCGGATTTATTTATTCTTTGACGGGTATTCATTGGATAATGCCGCTTGTGATGGGGTGTTGTTTTCTAAACGGCCTCCAAAGTTAGCGGTAGGAAAATTCAATCAGCAGAAGTAGGCAAGTTTATGTATTGTTCTCAACAAGGAGCAAGATCATGGATGTTAACGAGGCGATTGTTAAAGTCTTGGAATCGGTAGGGGTCGATCATGTTTTTGGAGGTTCTGGCCAGGTAAACGGCTCGATGCTTTTGGCTTTAAAAAGGTCGGATAAGATTAAGACGGTGATCATTCGTAACGAGCAGGCGGCTTCTTTTATGGCCTGCGGGTATTCCATGTTTTCTGATAAATTGGGGGTATGCTTTGCTACCGGCGGTCCGGGGGAATTCAACCTTTTTTCCGGGCTTGCAGTTGCGTTTTCCGATTCCCTGCCGGTACTGGCGATCTCCGGATACACCTCGGCGCGCGACCGCGGCAAGGGGGCTTTAAATGAGGCTACCGGGCTAAGCCGGACACCGGATTCGCCGAAAATGTTCAATGCTACAACAAAAAAGTCTTTTATTGTTGAAGACCCGGATTCTGTTTGCGATATTTTGGAAGAAGCGATAAACCTGGCGTTTGACGGACGTCCTGGCCCTGTGCATATCCATGTTCCTAAGGATGTGACGATCATGCAGGTGAAGAATTTCCGCCAAATTGAATTGCAGGTAAAACCGATTTTCCTTGATCAGAAGCAGATCGATGCGGTGGCAGATCTTTTGGTGCAGGCGGCAGATAATAATCTGCAGGTTATGGCGATATTAGGTTACGGCCTCATTCGCAGTCATGCAGAAAAAGAGGTTTTAGAACTTCTGGAATATTTACAGATCCCATTTACCGCAACTATGGACGCTAAAGGCATTATCCCTGAAAATCATCCTTTATGTCTGGGCGTTTATGGCACTTCCGGAGACCCCGGGGCAAATAAATATTTCCAGGAGGCAAAAGTAATATTGGCGGTAGGTAATTCTTTCGCGCAAAATGCAACATTTTCTTTTAAACCGGATCTTTTTAAGGATAAGAAATTAGCACATATAAATATTGACCGGCATGAGATCGATAAGGTTTATAAAGCGGATTATCCGGTAGTAGGCGATGCGAAATTAGCATTGATCGTGCTTAATAAAGAGATCTCTAAAAAATCGGCGAGGGTTGTCCCGAAATCGATTGCCAAAGAGAAGTGGTATGATCTGCCGGTAGTTGCTCAAGGGAGTAAAATACATCCGGCAGAATTAGTTAAAGCGATCTCACGCAATTTACCGGAAAATTCGATTATTATGGGTGATGCCGGTTCTCATATGTTGTGGCTTAATTGCTACCTGAATCTCGATAAGCATCAGCTCTATCAGAACCCTGGCAGTTTTGGCCCGATGGCCAGCCATGTTAACGGCACTCTTGGGGTAAAATGCGCCAACCCTCGAAGAACGGTAGTTTGCGGCTGTGGGGATGGAGCTTATCAAATGGCAGGTTTTGAACTTATGACCGCGATCCAGTATAATATACCGGTTATCTGGGTTATATTCAATAACGGCGAGTTCAATGTCATAAAGAAGTTTCTGCTTAATCTTTTCGGGGAAGAGGCTTTTATGCAATTTACCAACCCCGATTTTGTCAAGTATGCCGAGGCCTGTGGAGCCTATGGCGCGCATGTAGAGAAACTTGAGGATTTTGATGCCGCATTTGCCAAAGCCCTTAATTGCGGCAAGGCCGCAATAATCGATGTGGTGGTAGATCCTGAAGTTTATCCTCCATTCGGGTTAGGTAAGGTTTAAAAAGGCAGGGGGGGTATTCTTTTTATATGATATTCGGCCATGTCGGTATAAGTGTATCGAATTTAACCCGGTCAACGGAATTCTATGGCAAATACTTTGGTTTGCGTTGTACCAACAGGTATGTTCATAAAGAAGCCGGGTTAGTTATTCAGCTTTTAAAGAAAGGCGATATTGTTTTAGAGCTTTTTGAATTTAAGCATCATAAGCCGCTTCCGCCATACCGCAAAAAATTGGATACTGACCTGTGTACCCTGGGGGTAAAGCATTTTTCCGTAAAGGTTATGGATATTGAAGGTGAGTATAAGAAGTTTAAGGATGCGAAGCTTGTTCTTTTCGCCTCAATGCGGGTATTCGATAATGGGAAGCGGTATTTCTTTATTAAGGATCCGGATGGGATTTTGGTAGAGGTGATGGAAGCGTAAGTCAATCAAGTTTAAGTAGACCATGTTTGTGCCAATGTGCCAAGTGTAGAAGTCATCCCCGCCATAATTCGCGGGGCAGGCAAGGGCACAAGCAAGCTTAAGTATCAATGTGTCAGGTGATTGTGAGTAGGTAAAATGGAGGGTGTATGAAAGGTTCTCAACAGTTTAAATTCCCAGACGCTGGTTTGATCAAATGTTTTGATAAAGAGGGCAGAGAGATCGAAATTACGCCTTCGGATGAGCTTTGGGGGCAGAACGGCTGTTTTAGGGTTAATCCGATCTCTTTTACTAAATTAGGCAAAACCGGCAGACCTATTGCCGATTATTTAGGTTGGCAGGATGGATTGCGCATGGTCCTGGATAATAATACCGGCCTGGTTTGGGAAGTAAAATCGCCTAAGAGATCGGATATAAATTGCTGGGAGGATAAATATTCCTGGAAAGATGCACAGGTTAAATATATCGCAAATCTGAACAAAAAGAAATATGGAGGGTTTTCTGACTGGCGCCTTCCTAATAAAGATGAACTGCGTTCGATTGTCGATTACGGCAAGACCAACCCGGCAGTCGATACCCGGTATTTTGCCAACACCCAAAGTGATTTTTATTGGAGTACAGATGTATACAATATGCAGAGGCCTTTTGTCTGGGGGATTTTCTTTGGTCTGGGAAGCGGTATCTGCTATACGCCTTCCAGCCAGCGTTATGTGCGCGCTGTAAGAGGAGGCTGGAATAAGAACTTTGGCAAGGCCGATAGCGCAAGGTTTAAAGATAACGGTGATGGCACGATTACGGATACTCTTTCGGAGTTGGTTTGGCAAAAGGCCGAAAATGAACGCATGGATTGGTATGAGGCACTTAAATACTGCAAAGATATGCGTTTGGCCGGTTTTTCTGATTGGCGTCTGCCCAATTTAAAAGAATTAAACTCTATCCTGAACCTTAATTATACTGACGGTTGGTGGTATTATAAGGATGTTTTTCCCGCCCTTGGGCTTAAGCCGCCATTACTGCATTATTTTTCTTCTACTCCATACGAAGGTATTTATGTTTGGGTGACTAATTTTTGTTTTGGTTACGACGGCTATTATGCCAGCAAAAACGCCAAGTTGCTATTTCGCGCAGTGCGTAATCAAAAGATGCCGGCAGCCAAGACGGATTTGTATTTTAAGTTCCCGGATTCAGGGCAAAAGAAATGTTATGATGATATGGCCCCGCTTATCCGAGCTCCGAAATATGGCCAAGCATACTTTGGACAGGATGGAACATACCGGATCAATCCGGTTGCCTTTACTAAACTCTCGATAGAGGCTTTGGAGCTTCCGGAGAAGGCTACTTGGGATGAAGGTTTGCGTATGATCCGCGATGATAATACCGGTTTGATTTGGGAGGTGAAGTCCCCGGATAAACAGGATATAAATTATAAAGGTAATAGTTATAATTGGGAAGATGCTAAGGAGTATGTTAAAGGATTGAACCGGGCCTGTTATGGCGGGTTTCGTGATTGGAGGCTGCCGAACAGGGAGGAGTTGCGCACTATTGTTGATTATGCCGGGCAAACTCCAGCGATCGATCTCAAGTTTTTTCCTAATGCCACTCCGGGATTTTACTGGTCGAAGGACCAGAATAATAAAGAGACGCAATTTGCCTGGGGGGTATATTTTGTTTACGGCTGTGCGATATGCTATCTAAAAAGCTTTTATTACCCGGTACGTGCCGTGCGTTCAGGGTTTAATAAGGCTTTTGGCGATATGGACAGTTATTCTTTTAAAGATAATGGGGATGGAACAGTGCTTGATATAAATACCGGATTATCCTGGCAAAAGGATGAAGGCCCGGAACTTAATTGGCAAGAGGCGATGAATTTTTGTAATGAATTAAAATTGGCCGGACATAATGATTGGCGCCTGCCGACTATCCGTGAGATCGGTTCTTTAATAGACTTGTCATTTAAAGACGGGGTATGGTTCCATAAACAGTTTTTTTGCGGCACGAAAACTGCCCCGCTTGGTTTTTACTGGTCCTCAACTACTTATGGAGATACTTTTGGCTGGGGGGTGAATTTCCAGTTTGGCTATGATGGGTATTATGCAGGGAAGAAATCAGGAAGATATCCTTTTAGGCCAGTGCGTAATACGCGGTCAAGAGTTATCAGGTTATAAGATCAAGAGTGATTGTCTAGTAAATGTAAGTAAATATAAGTAATTATAGTTAAATAAGAGTAATGGTAAGTAATAATAAAATAATATAAAGTAAGTAGCTATAAGTAAATCTAGGTAAATAAAGGTAAACAAGGCTAACGAAGGGAGTGTCTGATGAGAAAGAGTTTTCGTTTCGTTTTAGGGGTATTAATGCTATTATTTACTTCTTCTTTTTCATATGCTCAGGAGAATGCTGTTAAACGGGCATTGCTTATTATCCCGCAAGAGAATTTTCAGGATGATGAGTTTTTGTTGACAGCCCAAGAGTTAGAATCCGATGGGATTGATGTGATGGTAGCTTCAACTACTTTAGATGAAATAAAAGGCACTGACGGCGCAATGGCCCGTGCGGATATTTTGCTCAAGGATGTTAATTTAGCGGAGATGGATGCGGTGGTTTTTATCGGCGGTCCGGGAGCGGCACAATATCTTAATGATGACCTGGCGCATAAGCTGGCGCAGGATACTTTGGCTGGCAATAAAATATTAGCTGCTATCTGTCTTGGGCCTGAAATCTTAGCTAATGCCGGTGTTTTAAAAGGAAAGAATGCGACAGTATATCCGACAGAAGGGGATAAATTGAAGAATGCCGGTGTTAATTATACCGCTAAACCTGTAGAGAAGGACGGTTTGATTATTACTGCTGACGGGCCGGCCTCGGCTAAGGTTTTTGGCCAGGCGATCAGCCGGGCACTTCAGGGAGGCAGGGATGAATAAATTGCTGGTAAAAACAAGTATTCTTTCCATTTCCCTTTTAACGGTCATGGCATCAGCGGCGATCTCTCCGGCCTTGGCAAAGATAAGGCAGGCCTTTGCTGATGCGGATATGACTTTAGTAAAACTGGTTTTGACCTTGCCATCGTTATTGATCATTCCTTTCAGCCTTTTGGGAGGATGGCTGGCAACCCGGATGAAAAAGAAAACAATATTATTGATTGGTTTGGTGATCTATTTCTTGGGAGGAATTGCCGGAGGTTTTGCCCGTAATATAAACGAATTACTGGTCGTCCGAGGGATATTCGGGATCGGGGTTGGGTTAATTATCCCCCTTTCGATCAGTTTAATCGCGGATTTTTATGAAAAACAGGAACGGGCTAAAATGATGGGGCTTTCAGGCTCGGTATCACATTTAGGCGGGGTGGTGTTCCTTTTACTTTCCGGATGGCTGGCATGTTTTAGCTGGCGGTATGCCTTTATGGTTTACGGATTATCATTACTGATCATTTGCACTGTATTATTTTGGCTGCCGGAACCTGAATCCAGGAAAACCGCTGTACATCTTAAAGGCAAACTTCCTTTTCAGGTCTATATATGTGCCTTCTTGGGAGCGTTGATGATGGTGGCTTTTTATGCCGCACCTACTAATTTGGCGATGTTCATTGAAAGCGAACGCAAAATGTATACCAGCGTTACTCCGCTTTTTAAAGATAAGGCAGAGCTTGAAGCTAATTTGGAGAAAGGCACTATTTCCCAGGTTACCCGGGAGTCTTTTAAAAATAACGGAATAACACTTTCAGATAAATCGTCTTTTGCCGTAGTTGAGCAGGGAAAACTTTGGCGGATAAACGATGGGGACAAGAAATACCTGGTTATACGATCTAAAGACGGGTTGGTTGTATCTGCCGAACGTATGGGCAGGCCGGGTATTGCCGGGTATTTTCTTTCCGGTATGACCCTGGTGGGGGTAGTTTCCGGGGTCATCCTGGCATTCTTGCTGCGCTTATTCGGGCCATACTGTTCGGTTATCGGAATCGCATCCATGTCTGTTGGGTATGCTATTCTTGGGCATACTTTATCGCTTGCCGGGGTTTTTATTTCCATGCTTTGTATAGGTTTCAGCTCGGGTATTTTGATGCCGATATTGCTTTTAAGGGTCGCCCGGATAACTCCCGAATCATCCCGGGCATTTTCTATGGCAGTAGTTAGTGTCGGGATATATTTGGGGCAATTTTTATCCCCGGTTGTTTTAAAGGCGGTGGCGGAATTTCCCGGGAATGATGTATTTAGGGGGCAGTTTAATTTTCTTGCTTTGGGTTTAGGGGTTGCCACAATAGTCGGATTGATCAGTGCTGTTAGAAGTGCCAGCCGAGGCGGTTTTGATCAATATTCGAGTGTAAAATTGCCAGGCCATTAAAAAGGAGGAAGGATGAAGGTTGTTCTGCGGTATTTCTTATTCTGGGCGATAATTTTATTATTACTTCCGAAAATGGCTTTTGCCAGCCATTTGAAAATAGACAATAGTTTTGTCAGTGAAGTGAATACGGAAAAAAAGACTGCGAATATACAGTTTAATATTTCCTGGGATAACGCCTGGAGAGACGATATTAATTGCGACGGGGTTTGGGTGTTTGCCAAATTCCATGGCCCTGAAGGGATGTGGAAACATCTGAATTTGAGCAGTGCGAGTGCGGATACTTTTAATTATGCGGACCATACCCCAAAGGATTTTTCTAAAGGTGATAACCCTGATATCGGGATCTGGGTCCCCAGCGAAAAAAAAGGCGCTTTTATTTTTCGTACTAAAGGAAAAGGCCCTGCGGTTTCTAAAAATGTCAAGCTGGTGTGGAACTATGCTTTAGACGGTGTTACTGATGAGCAGATATTTAAGGCGAAAATCAAGGTGATGGGGTTTGAAATGGTTTATATCCCCGAAGATAAGCATTATGTCGGTGACCCCAAAGGCCCGGATGGCCCGGATAATGCTTTTTATACTTATCCTAATAACGGGGCTTATCTGATCTCTTCCGAAGATCCGATCACCGTAGATAAAATCGATGGTGCGTTGTATTGCGATCAGGATAATCCCCGCAGTCGCCAGGATACCCCGTTTACGATCCCGAAGGCTTTCCCCAAGGGGTATAAAGCCTTTTGGATTATGAAATATGAATTGACCTCACAGCAGTTTGTGGATTTCTTGAATACTTTGACCAGGAAACAACAGCAAAGTATGGTAGAGTCGGATATCAGCGCTGATGAAATCAAGAATTATTATGTCAAGACCAATAGCGATATTGAACATCTGCGTAATTCGATAGTTGCCGCTAAAAAAGGTAACGGTAATATTGTTCCGGTAAGATTTTATACTTATGCCCCGGCGCGGGCGGTGAATTTTATGTCTTGGGCAAATATTGCCGCGATCGGTGATTGGGCAGGGCTTCGTCCGATCACTGAATTGGAGTATGAGAAAGCCTGCCGCGGTCCCAAAGAAGCTGTTCCGGATGAAGGGGCCTGGGGAACAACTGATGCCGGAAGGGTGGATACTTTTGATGGTGCTGACGGCAGCGGGTATGAGAAGAAAGTGCCGGAAACAGGTTTGGTCAATGCCTGCTTTGGCGGCGGGATCGCTCCTTTTGATGTGGGGAAAAAACTTGTACCGGATAATCCGGGGTTTGAGGGCCCAGTCAGCGGAGAGGTTTTTGAGAATACACGTCATCAGGGTATAGATGAAAAAATAAATGACGGTGCTTCTTATTATGGGGTGAGGAATTTATCCGGCAACCTTTGGGAAAGATGTGTAACTATTGGGCATGATCTCGGCCGTATCTATGATGCCAGGCATGGTGATGGTGTTCTTGATGCCGATGGTTTTTGTAATGCCGCAAACTGGCCGGGAAAGGATGGCGCTGGCGCAGGCAATAGAGGCGGTGTATGGTCAAGCCCGGCTTTCAAATATTTACGTTTTGCTTTGCGTTTTGCGGCAAATTTCCCGAAAAGTGAAGACGGCAAGAACAGCGGCTGCCGGTTAGGGTTTTAAAAATGATTTTGTTGCAGGGGATGTTTGCCGGCATTCCTTGCAGGTCATTTTCAGGGGAGGGTGAATGAAAAGGATAATAGGTCTTATGTTTATTCTTGCGATAGCAGTCAGCGGGTTTTTACTTCATCCGGATTTTTCGCAAGCTGAATTTATCAGTCCGGAAATGGTTATGGTCCCTGCGGGGAGTTTTCAGATGGGGAGCCCGGTATTCTCAAACGCCCAGCCGGTTCGAGAGGTAATATTGACCGATAATTTTTATATCGGCAAGTATGAAATTACCAATCAGCAGTATGCGGATATGCTTAATTATGCTTTAAGCAAAGGTTATCTTGACAAGAAGAAACTGGATCAGTCCGGCAAGTGCGAAGCTTATGGGGTGTCAAAATCTCCGCAAAAATATCAGGATGTATCTGATGAACATTCGCAAATCACTTTCAAAAACGGAGTTTTTCAGGCTTTAGCCGGAAAAGAGAATTTTCCGGTAGTTGAGGTTACCTGGTATGGCGCGGCTTTTTATTGTAATATGTTGAGCGAAAAAGAAGGTTTGTCCTCTTTGTATAACCTTGATGATTGGTCTTGCCAGGTGTATGGTAAATACGGGTACCGCCTTCCTACGGAAGCGGAATGGGAGTATGCTGCCAGATATAATGATTCCCGGATGTATCCCTGGGGCAATGATAAGATCGATGATACGTTTGCAAATATTCGGCATATGGTAAAAAATCCTGTGGATGTGGATACGGTTTCAGTAGGTTCTTATTCACCTAAAGGGGATAGTCAGCTCGGAATTTGTGATCTGTCTGGTAATGTAGCGGAATGGTGTAATGATTGGTACAATGATTTTTATCCCGGGGAGCTCCGCCAGTCTGATCCAGTCGGGCCAAAACAAAGTTTGTATTTCTTTCTTCCGGTGTTCAAGGATTTCCGTTCGGCCCGTATTTTACGGGGGGGGAGCTTTCTTTATGATCCGGCTTACCGTAAAGAAATGGGGCCTCCTTTTGTGATGGATACGGTTATTCATGCCGATGTATATAATAACAGTTTTCGCAGCTATGATTATTTAAGCCGGCAGGTGATCGGGTTTAGAATAGCTAAACCAGTAGTCACGGCTAAGACTAAACCGGCGTTTAGTGCCCCGCAGAAATGATCTAATTGTTTCTTTGGTGTAATTATTTTCTGTGGATGGTTTTTTCGATTCTGCTGTAAGATAAATAAAAATAATAATGTTTTGGGAGAGCGGTGAGATATGAAAAAAACAGCATTTGTGCCCTTGAGATTGATCTTGTGGATTGTTTTTGTATTATTTTTAAGCCCGCAATTTTTATTTGCGGATTTCTTGGAATATCGTGGTAATGATGATCTGGGCTTTTCTCCGCAAAAAACAGGAGCGGCCAAGCTAAAGGAAATAGAAGAGGCAAAGGCTCAATTAAAATCGCCTATCAAGGAAAATGTTCAAGTTAACGAAGGTGTTGAAGTTAAGGAGGATATTCAAGTTAAAGAAGACATTTCTGTGGGTTTACCGGCGACTTCGCAGGTTAAGGAAACAAGAAAATTAAAAATAAAGGAGTTGGAACAGTCGCCTCCTCCGGAACAGGTGAAATACACGGAAAAGCCTGTAATTGCCGCCAGGGTGAACAGAGAGATCAAATATATCCCCGGTGCGGATAAATCCTGGTTAACTAAGGACGATGAAGTTTACCATTATTTCATCTGCCAATATGATAGTAAGTTCCGGATGGTTAAAAGGACATGTTATGTTGCGGCTAAGGATAAAAAACCGTTTACAGAAGATGATCAGGTGCAGGAATACCAGATTTTTATTTATGATAAGACCGATAAACTTGTCAAGGAGATCGTATCCGATTCGATCGGCCAGGATAATCAGTGGTTTACCGCAGATGATGGGCTTAAATATAAGGCAGTTTACGAGTATGACCATTCCGGTAATAAATCCAAAGAGATTCGTTATGGCCCTGCAGATGAAATAACCTATTATGTTATTTTTGAGTATGTCCCTGGAGGATTGGTTGTGAAGGATATTTGTTATCGGGGAAAAGGAGTGGATAACCAGTGGTTTACCCAAGATGACCAGATTGAGAAGTATCATAGATTTGTTTATGATTCTGAAGGCAGGCTTCTTCAGGCAATGGAGTATCATGCCGATCAAAACGGTGCAGGGGTTGATGGGGTGTGGTTTAATTCCGATGATTTTGTTTCTTCGATCAAGGAATTCATTTCTGATGGGTATGGCTTGAAGAAAAAAGAAAGAAAATGCATCGGCCCGGGGATGGATAATGTCTGGTTTACAAAAGATGATGTCCTACAGTATTATACTATTTTCGAATATAAGAAATAAAGGAGATGATAGGATTGTGCCTACGGAAGATCTTTATTAACCAGGTCAATGCCCCCCGCCAGGCGGTAGCGGAGGCATATTCTGAACAGATAAAGCATCTTAAAAAAGTATGGAATGAAGAGAATTACGGGTTGGAGCGCCTGGTCCGGCTTTTGCTTTGTTTGGCGCAGTTTTTTTATCCGATCTTGCTTATTCGTGATGTTTTTGGCCGTTTTGGGGGGACTGCCAGGCGGCTTGCGGTTGAAACCTACGCCATTTTTAAGTTTGTTTTTCCTTTTGTTGTTATTTTGTCCGGTTGGTATCGTCAGCCGTTTGTAATTTTCTTGATAGTTTATTTCTTAAGTGAAACCCTGGTGCATATCCTGCATTTGATCTTTCTTTCGGATATCCATTTTGCTTCGGTGAGTTACCCGCGGGCGCTTTTATTGATCCTTTTGCATTATGCGGAGGTGATCGCGGATTTTGCGGTATTTTATCTTGCTTATGATCTTTTAAGCCAGCCGATGGATGCTGTTTCGGCGCTTTATTTTAGCGTGGTTTCAACTACCACTGTGGGCTTCGGGGATATTACAGCTAAAAATAGTTACGGACAGCTTGTGGTGAGCGCTCAATTGCTGATATGTGTGGTTTTTATCATCGTTTTTATTAACTATTTTTCTCAAAGAAACACCCGGAAATGATAGAGTATTTCCTTGACAAAACCGCGCTGATTCCGTAAAATAATAGAAATATTATCCATATATAACCTATAGAGTTAGAAATATTTACGCAAATCAAATAATTTCCCAATAGGTTTTGTAAAAGGAGGATCGATACATGACAAAATGTAATTGGTTGCATAGGACCATAGGAACTATTTTTATCCTGGCTTTATTCAGTATTATGGTGTTTACTCCTGAACAGGCGTTTGCTGTTGCTGAAGAAGCAGGGGATGATAGCCCCAGGGCAGAACAATTAGAAAGGGATTTGACTGAAAAAGCGGCAAAATCTCCTGCTATAGCTTTAAGAGAGACCGTGGAATCACAGATGCCCAGGCCGACTTTGCCTGAAGGAAAAACTTTGATCCGGCAGGTTAATATCCTTGGCTCGACTCTTTTAGCGCAGGAGGCTATTGACAGGATCAAAATGGATTATGAGAATAAAGAACTTACGGCAAGAGAAATGCAGCATTGCGCGGATTTAGTGACCCGTGCTTATTGCCGGGAAGGGTATATTACCTCTTATGGGTATATCATTCCGGATAAGCTTGCTTCCGGTATATTAGAGATCATGGTGGCAGAGGGCAGGGTAGGTAAAATAGAGATAGAGGGGAATAAACATTATCCTACTAAATTGCTTAGGAAAAAGATCTCTTTGCAAGAGGGAGAGCCGTTTAACTTTTTACAGCTTAATAACGATATTTACCGGATAAATAAGCATCAGGACCGCAAGATCAGCATTGTCTGCGATCCAAATGTGCAGACAGGAGTAACCAATATTACTTTGAAGGTCAAGGATAGAACGCCTTTACATGCTATGGTGCAGTTTGATAACTACGGTTCGGAATATATCCTTTATAACCGCTATAAGCTATTTTTAACGCATAATAATATAACCGGGCATGATGATTCTATTCAGTTCAAGGCGCAGCTTACTGAAGGCGATGCTCATAAACTATTTGATGTTGATTATTTCCTGCCTTTGAATAAAAACTGGAAATTCGAACTTTATATCATGCCTTTTAAGCAAGAAGATTATTATTACAGCGATAATAAGGACACTGATTTTGAGAAGCATGCCCGTAAATGGTATTTTAATTTCTTCCAGACATTGATCGATAATCCTAATTGCGAACTTAGTACTTCCTATGGTTTTGTTTATAAGGATATCCATTGGTATACCGGAGGCGGGAAATACGGCTGGGATAATGCGGTTAAAAAAGACCGTTTCCGTGCCCTGATGTGGGGAATAGATTTAAATCGCGCGGATAAATACGGGCGCTGGGTGGTCAGTAACGACTTGGAGTATAGCTTGGGCGGGATTTGGGGCGGTTCTCCCAGGAAGACCGATGAGACTTCTGTTAATGGCGCCGGAAGCGGATATACGAAAAATATACTTGCCGTTGCCCGCCGGCAGAAGCTTTTTGCCGGGATTGATTTTATCAGTAAGGCGCGCTGGCAGCTTTCTTCCCAGACCCTTACCGGGGTAAATTGTTTTAGCGTAGGCGGTATCATGGGGGTGATCGATAACCGCGGTTATCCCAGGGCCCAGGCTCCTGGAGATGGGGGAACTTCTTTTTCCAATGGGTTCTCTTTTCCTCCCTTTGGTATCCCCAGGGATATCAATGTACCTTTTTCTAAGACCAAATGGTATGATGCTATAAAGATATTTACCTTTAATGATTGGGCTCAAGCAATACTGAAGAGTCCGCAAACCGGAGATAAGAAAATTACCAGATTGGATTCTGCCGGTTGGGGATTGACATTTACCGTCCCGGATCAGGCATTGTCAATGCGTATGGATATGGGCTGGCCAGTATCCGGAGAGACTCCTAAAGATGGTAAAAAACCCCATATTTGGTATTCCCTTACGAAAGGGTTTTAATCGTGAATGTTAAGTTGGATAGCGGCTCTTAAAATATTTATGATTTTGTTAGCTTAAAGGAAAGGGAGAAATGGTTATGAAAAAACATCGAGTTCTGATTTCCGGGATAATTTTATTATTCGGTGTCATCGGAGCCGGGGTATTGTCTTATGCGGCTGAAATTACTTACCTTGAGGGTAATGTCCAAGTTCAGTCGCCGAAGGATAATTTGTGGAAGACCGCAGAGAAGGGGATGAAGGTCGATATCGGCGATTCTATACGTACGGCGCGGCATTCTTTAGCCGATGTAGTCCTTGATGAGGCCAAAAAGAACAGTATCCGGATAGATCCTTCGACTTTAGTGGTTTTAAACTCGTCTACTCCCGGGGTTGTGGACCGCCTGGATCTTTCACGTGGCAAGGTGCTTTCGAATTTAGAAGGGCTTAAATCCGGACTTAGTTTTGAAGTGAATACCCCTTCTGCAGTTTGCGGGGTTAGAGGATCGAGTTACAGTGTTTATGTGGAACGCGACACGGATGAAGTTACAGCATTTAAGGATACAGTATTCTTGAAGACCTATGATGCATCGGGTAATGAACTTCCGGAAGTTATGCTACCGGAAGGGTTTAAGACCTTGATCGAGAGATTTGAGATGCCGGGTGCGCTGATTCAGATATCTAATCGTGAATTTGAACGCTTTGATGATATCCGTGAGGATCTTTCATCCCGCAACGAAGGCAGGGAGAATGTCAGGGCGCAAAGAGAAGCCGAGAGAAGGCAAAAAGAACAGGAAAGCCAGCAGGAGAAGCAAACTATTGAGCAAAAAGCCGATCAGGCTGCTGATCAGGGCGGAGTTATAAACGAGGTCAATAACACTAAGACTGATGTAGAAGACCATAATACAGCCACGCAGATTGAAGAGTTCCGGGAAAAGTCGAGTGAGAGCCAACACCCGTGGTAATGATGTGTCTTAATAAATAGTCGATCATTTTCTTAAAGGAGGAGCGATGCGAAATAAAAGGTTGCTTGTCTGGAGCATATTTCTGGCGATAATTCTTATTCCGGTGTTGTCCTTTGCTACCGATATTACGGAAGAAGATACTACCCCTCGTTCAAAAAGGATATATTTACAGCCGGAAAAATCGGTCCTGGAACGCGGTAAGTTCAAGTTTATCGCTTCTTTATCTGAAGGTTATGATAATAATACCCATTTGGATAGCCGCCGGATCGGTGATTCTTATACCCAGGCATTTTTTAGAAGCTCATTCAGCACGGATTTTTCCAAGAAAACCAAGGGCGGCATAGACTATGAGTTGATGAGCCTTATGTATGCCGGGGAAAGCAGTTTGGACCTGGTAAGAAACGGCCTTACGGCTTCTATTGACCACAGCCTGACTAAAAATCTGATTGTGACCGCTGGATATAATTTTGATTGGATAAATTATACCAATACCGGGGATGATGATTACCTGGAGAACGCGCTCGGGGTCAGGATCAAACAGATCTTGCCTTATAAGCTTTATCACAGCTTGGGATATGCCTTGTCATACCGTAATTTCCTCGAAAGAAAGATCCGGATTACCGATAACGGATTGCCCAGCGACAAAAGGCGTAATGATCTGCGCGATACGGTAAATTATGAGGTGGGTAAATATTTTACTAAAGACCTGCTCAAGGCGAGTTTTCAGTATTTTTATAATACTTCAAGCGACCGGTATCTGAAATATTATGATTATGATTCCTTCCGTTTTGGCGCTTCATTGACGCATCTTTTTACGGATAAGATCACCGGGTATTTTTCCTTTAATCAGCAATATCGAGGTTATCGCAGCCGAACCTTGATCCTGGACCCGGCTTCTTTAGAACACGAAAGGACTTATTTGTACACCACCGCGCTTTATTACAATATGACCAAGGCGTTTTCCCTGGCTATGAATTATACATATCGCCAGAATTATTCGAATGAGCCATTAGATAATTATTCCGGGTCGCTTATCTCGGCGTCTGCGTATTACCAATTTTAGTTAAAGCCACGTCTTTTAAAATAAATTCGTGAATAAGAAGACTAGACTTAAACTGCTTGTCAGTATCGGGCTCTCCGTCTTCCTGGCGGCCTTGATCTTTAGCTCGGTTAATACGAGGTTTTATCAGATCCTCGAATTAAAGGCTTTAGACCTGCGGTTTGCGCTTAAAGGCAGGCGTCCCGCCATATCTCCTGTCGTGCATATCGATATCGATGATCAAAGCCTTGCCGCCTTAGGCCGATGGCCATGGCCGCGGAATTACCACGCTAAACTTACATCGATACTTAAGGAATGCCAGGCCAAGCAAGTACTTATGGATATTCTTTTTACGGAGGAGTGGAAGGATAATCCAGAGGAAGATGCGTTTTTTACGGATGCATTGTGCCGAACGCGTATAACTTATCTGCCTTTTTATTTTTCCGGCCGCCATGAGGCAGTATCCGGCGGTCTTAAATCCCTATTGCTTAAGGATATCAGCTTAACTTTGGATGATGCCGCTAAATTATCGGGAGTAGATCCGCTTTCCTTAAAAGATACATTTTCTCAAACTAAAAAGGTTGTTTTGGATGAAGTAGAGCATGATGTTATATTAAACGATCCGGAGATCTCTTTTGAGGCAATGCTCGAGAAAATAGAAAAAGACCGCGGATGGTTCTTATTCGCGGAAGACGAAAATTATCTAAGGGAACGCTTCCAAGACCGGAAATTGTCCCGGGATTTCATCTTAAGATTTGCTGTGCGTTATACTGGCAATGAATGGCCTTTTGCCGAAGAACTTGCCGAGCCATATCCTCCGATTGCTTCTTATACATCCTGCCTTAAGGGAAGCGGTTATATAAATGCCGATCCTGATTTGGACGGAGTGACCCGCCGGGTACCATTATTCTTAAAGCATGAAGATAAGATATTCCCCCAGCTTACGGTTGCTGCGTTGCTTGATCTTATGGAAGTTAAGCAGATAGATGCCTCGTCAGATAAGATTATTTTAAAAGGAGCTCATTTGCGCGGATTGCCCCGGGATATCGTTATCCCCGTAGATAAAAACGGTTCTGTCCTGGTGAATTGGACTGGCCGCTGGGGGGAGGCATTTCAGCATATTCCTTATTATATGATCATTAAACTTGCCCATATTCGGGAGGAGATAAATGCCGTGCTTGGTAAATCGACTCCTGGTGCGGATAATACTACGGTAGGCTATCTTAAAAAAGGCGAAGAAGAGCTTATGAAGAAATTAACGCAGATGGTTAAAGGTAAGATCTGTATCATAGGCCTTACCGCTACCGGCACGCATGACCTTAGGGCGGTTCCTTTGCAGGAGAATTATCCTATGGTAGGGACGCATTCCAACCTTATCGATACGATTCTGGCACAAGAATTTATTATAAAGAAAGATGGTTTTATCCGCATATTTATATTCATTTTTACCGCCATTGCAATTGCTTTTGCTTCAATGATGAAAATGTGGAAGAGTTTGCTGTTTGCCCTGGCGTATCTTGCGGGGTATTTCTTGTTTTCCTTGTTTTTGTTCCGTGCCTTCGGTATTTGGGTTGATCTTGTTGGACCGGTGGGGATCGTTGTTTTCGGTTTTTCCTCCATTACCAGTTTTCGTTTCTTTACCGAGGAGAAAGAGAAACTTTGGATCAAACAAGCGTTCAGCCATTATCTTTCCGGAGAGGTTATTTCGGAACTGCTTAATGATCCGTCCAAGCTTAAATTGGGTGGAGAAAGACGCATGTTGACTGTCATTTTTTCTGATGTCCGCGGGTTTACTACTTTTTCGGAGTCTCATCAGCCGGAAGAAGTCGTGGCTATGCTGAATGAGATATTGACTGAGCAGGTAAAGGTGGTATTCAAATATAACGGGACTTTGGATAAATTCGTCGGTGATGAACTAATGGCTTTTTTTGGCGCGCCCGGCAACCGCCATTTAAATGATCATGCGCTTGTTGCAGTGCGTACGGCAGTAGAGATCCAGGCCAGGATGGCCGAACTTCGCCAGAAATGGGTCATCCAGGAGAAAGAGCCTTTACAGATCGGTATCGGCATAAATACCGGAGAAATGGTCGTAGGCAATATGGGCTCGGCAGAACGCATGGATTATACGGTGATCGGGGATAATGTCAATTTAGGGGCGCGGCTTTGTTCTGCGGCATCCCGGGAAGAAATCATAATCAGCCAGGTTACTTATGATCTTGTTGCAGATCATGTGGTTGCGGAAAAGTTAGAGCCTATTTCGGTAAAAGGTAAATCCAAGCCGATTCCTATATATAGGGTGACCGGATTAAAAAAAATATAATATAAATCCGGTAAGTAAGGCGATGGACCAACTCAAGATTATTTCTGTGAAAGATACAAAATTATCCTGCAGATGGAGATGTTTTTTTCCTAAAACGAAGATCATCGGGCGTAAAAGCGGAAGTATTGCCAGTAGCAGTAAAAAAGGCCATTTAAGGATAAAAAGAAAGACGATTAAGCATCGCTCAAGCATTCCATACCATTTTTCAAAGGAACTATATTGCGCCTTTCCGATGAAGGTGTCGTGAAAACACCTAATCATAAAAAAGCCGTTGTAAGTAGCAAAAAGTATCCCAATGCAGTAAACCATCAGGGTGTTGTTTGAGTATATCCTGACGAGTATGTTAGCCTGATCAACCGGAGGCTGGAGATTCTTTAGGTCGGTCAAGAAAATAAGCGAGATTATCCCGGCATGAGTTAACTGGTCGAGAATGTAAGCCCAAAAGCTGTGTTTTACTGCTCCGTAATTAAGTTTTGCTGAATCCTGGATAAGATGTGTAATACTGATAAATAATATAAACAGCCAAACTAAGGGCAGGTGGAGATACGGCCAGGAAAGCGCGGCAGAACATGCAAAGATGATTGCTACATGCGGTATTATTCCTTTGAGCCCGGTAAGTTTTAGTTTGTAAATCTTATCGAACTGAAAAGGAAAATCGCCCAGAAAATGCGCTAATAATAAACGGATGAAAAGAAACATTAGTTTTTTCTCCTGAATTCATTGTAGCGTAATCATGATTAAATTCAAGATATTTTCGTATTAATGCCTGGTTTAAGCCAAGGGAGTTCGGTAGAAAATGCTTAACGTAATAATATGAACTTTACGCAGGAGGAGAATATGGATGCGATATTTAAAAGAAGGAGCGTCAGACGATATACCGCGCTTGCGGTGAATGACAGCCAGGTAAGAAGTATTCTTGGTGCAGGAATGAATGCCCCTTCAGCCGGCAATGAACAGCCCTGGCATTTTATTTTGATAAGAGATAAAGAAAGACTGAAAAAGTTATCTGGGTCCAGCCCTTATGCTTCAATGGTAGGAGGCGCCTCTTTGGCTGTTGTGGTTTGTGCCGATCTGGAGCTTGAGAAGCACAAGGGGTTTTGGGTGCAGGATTGTTCTGCCGCGGTAGAGAATATACTTGTTGAGGTTTCTGCTTTGGGATTAGGCGCGGTTTGGCTGGGTGTTTACCCGCGGCAGGACCGGATTGAATATATAAAAGCGATGTTCGATTTGCCAGCATCGATCATGCCTTTTGCCATAATTCCGGTTGGTTATCCGATGGAAGAAGCTAAGGCGATTGACCGTTATCGCCAGGATCGAGTGCATCTGGAACACTGGTAAACTAAACTTAAGACAATGAGAGGGATGGATGTTTGAACTGGGGCTGAATTTCATGACCGGGGTTAATTTGCTTCGGTTCCTGTTTTTGGCAATGCTTGGCGGTGGGTGGGCATATTTTTGCCTGAAAAAAAAGGCACAATGGATGTTCCTTCCGGTTATTATGGTGAATTTTTTGATCCTTATTTTATGGAGCTTGTCCAACCGCATATACCATGATGAAGTTGCACATCTGCATTTAAGCTGGCTTATCGACCAGGGTTTAGTGCCTTTTAAGGACTTTTGGTCACATCATCCACCGTTTCTCTGGGTTATTATGGCTTCCTTCATAAAGTGGTTTAAGCCAACACTCTCGATTTTTGTGTTCTGCCGATTCTTTAGTGCTATTGTTTTCCTGATCAATGCATTTGTAGGCTGGAAAATAGCAAAGGCTGTATGGAAGGATAATGCCAATCCTTTCATATATATATTGGTTTTATCAAGCGTTATAGTGTCAGGGCAGTTTTTGCTGTTACGTCCGGATATCTTTATGGTTTTCTTCCTTTTGGCGGGAATTTACATTTGTCTTGAGATACCTGATAGGAGCCCAGTTGCCTGCTTTTTAGCCGGGGTCGCATTTTCCATTGCCTGGTCATTCTTGATAAAGCAGTATTTACTGGTTTTTTTACCGCTTATCGCAATATTCCTGGGAGCGCGAAACCGGCGTTTCTTAAGATTGACAGTGTATCTAATCGGCCTACTTATAGGGGGGGTGCCGCTTTTCATCTATTTAGTCAGCCATCAGGTGTTCCAGGAATTTGTTTTCTGGGTATTTGGTTTTAACCGGCAGATCCTGCAGGTTTTTATGGGGTTTCCTGTGGCGGTGTTTGCTTTGGGGTGCTGGGGAGCATATCTTTTGCTATCAGGTTATCGCAGGTATCATGATAAGAAATCATTGATTTTATTTTTTGCCTTTTTGTTGAGCACTTTAAGCTCTTTAACCAGTACTTTATATGCAAACGGCGGGTATTATCTGGCATTTTGGTTTATTATCTCGGCAATTGTATCCAGCGGTTGTCCGGTCCCGGAGATACTTAAGAACAATCGTTTTTTATCACAGCGCGTGGTTATGGCAGGTATTTTCTTAAGCCTGATGGTTGTGCCGAATATTTTGCCGCTGGAATTAGCATTCCGGAAGACTTATAAAGATGATAAAACGACTTTTCTTGAGATAAACCGTTATTGCAGCCAGGAGAGTTGTTTTGTTCTGTTCCCTTTGAGCCCGGTTTTTGCGCCCGATGCAACACGTTTTTATTCTTATTCACAGTATTTGTTCCTAGATGATTTTCCTTGTGTGCGGGAGGATATTTTGCGTACAGATTTTGTAAAAGAGATTATCAGAAAACGGCCGGCTGTAGTTACCTGCCGTTTTTTAAAAAGAGATTTCTTCCTGGATCTGGTGGACAAGAAATTAGTTTCTCCTTCAGGGTATAAAGAACTCACGGTATTTTTTAAAGAGAATTACCGGCAGGTCGAGATTGGTAATGGTAGTTACTATATTCGCAATGATAAATTCTGACATAAAAACCAGGAAAGCAGTGATTATCGGAGCCGGGCCCGCAGGAGTTGCGGCGGGCTATCGGCTTTCTTTGAATGGGGTCAACACCGTTGTCCTTGAGCAGGATGCCCAGGTGGGGGGGATCAGCCGTACCATAAATTATAAGGGGAATTACCTTGACCTGGGCGGCCATCGGTTTTTTTCTAAGCGCCCCGAAGTGCTTGCTTGGTGGAAGGATATCTTAAAAGAAGATTTTTTAACGGTTGCCAGGTCTTCGAAGATATTTTATAAAGGTAGATATTTCCATTATCCTATCAGTATCAATGGCGTCCTGTCAGGTTTAGGCCTGATGGATTCTGTTTTAATACTGTTCAGTTATTTAAAAAGCAGGGTGTATTTTGGGCAAAAGGAGATGAATCTGGAGCAATGGCTGATCAGGCGTTTTGGTAAAAGGTTGTATAAGACCTTTTTTAAAAACTATTCCGAAAAAGTCTGGGGCCTGGATTGTGCCAGGATCTCTCCGGATTGGGCGGCAGAGAGGATCCGCGGGGTTTCTTTATCTGCGGCGATACGCAATGCTTTATCCGGAGGGCGTAATAATGCGGTGAAATCCATGATAAAGAAATTTTATTTTCCCCGTTTGGGGGCGGGGATGATGTACGAAGCCGCGGCGCGGATTATAACCGAACAAGGCGGCCAGATACTGCTCAACCGCCAGGTGGTTGAGATAAGGCATGACTATAATAATATTGTTTGCCTGGTCTGTAAGGATATGCAAAACGGGGATTTTCTTGAGGTCAAAGGAAGCGATTTTTGTTCGAGTATGCCGATCACCTCCCTGGTCAGCCGGATGCGGCCTTCTCCTCCTGACCAGGTACTGCAGAGTTGCGCGAATTTACGGTATCGCAGTATGATTTTAGTGTATTTGATCGTAAAAAGGGATGATCTTTTTAAGGATAATTGGATTTATATACATTCTCCTAAGGTCAAGGTTGCCCGGATACAGAATTTTCGCAACTGGAGTCGGGATATGCTGGCAGTCAAAGACACCAGTTCTTTGTGCTTGGAGTATTTTTGCGATGAGTTGGATGGTTTCTGGTCTCAAAGTGATGAGGCCTTGATCGATCTGGCGGTCAAGGATATAGAGGAATTAAATCTCGTTTCAAAGAGTGATATTCAGGATGTTTTAGTGTTTAGGGTCGCCAAAGCCTATCCTGTATATGAAAAGAATTATTTAAGCTCCCTTGAGCAGATAAAGAGTTTTTTGAAAGGATTTTCTAATTTACAATGTATCGGTAGGTACGGGATGTTCCATTATAATGGAATGGATCACTCGGTGCTTACAGGGTTTTTGGCTGCTGATAATATCCTTGGCGCGCAAGAGGATATATGGAACCTGGATATGGAAGAGGCCGGTAATGATTGAATTTGTGGCTCGTTTTAAGGACCCGTTTGCCGTATTGTTCTTCTTGGTTTTATCCGTTTTATTCTCCTGTTGGCTGTATATTTGCATGAAGAATAAGCGTGCATTCAGCCTGGCCCCTGTTATTGCGGTAAATTTCCTGTTGCTTTTAGCCTGGGTGTTTTTCTTTAGGCTTGATCATGATGGCTCGGGACATTTGCACTTAAGCTGGCTGGTATCCCAGGGTTTGATTCCTTATAAGGATTTTTGGCAGCATCATTCACCTTTTTTATGGGTGGTGCTGGCGCCTTTTTTTAGACTACTTCCGCATAATGCGGTGGTTTTTGACCTTAGCCGCATCCTCTCCGGATCGGTGTTTATTCTTAATGTTTTTCTTGCCTGGCAGATAGCTAAGGTTGTCTGGCAAAAGAGCGCCGCTTTGTCCAGCTATCTTTTGATTGTTTCTTCGACTGCAATTATTGCGGAGTTTTTATTGTTGAAGCCGGATATTTTTATGGTTGCTTTTTTGCTGGCAGGAGTATATACATCTTTTCAAATACCCGAAAAAAGACTGTTTCCCTGCTTCTGTGCCGGGGTCGCATTTTCACTGGCCGCATCATTTCTTGTAAAGCAGTATTTATTGTTTCTTTTGCCGGTGATAGCCGTTTTTTTTGGTGATAAGAAGTATTGGGTATCTAAATTGGCAATTTATGTTCTGGGGTTGGTGACTGGAGTATTGCCTTTATTGGCATATCTGTCCAGCCGCAATATCCTGCAGGATTTTATTTACTGGGTGTTAAGTTTCAATAAGTCTATAATAATATTCTCCGTATACATGCCGTTAGTTATTGTTGTTATGGGGTGGTGGGGGTGTTATCTTTTGTTTGAACGTTTTCGGAGAATTCCCGGTACCAAAAGCATGATCATGCTGGCGGCTTTTTTATTGACTACGCTTAGTTCTTTGACCACCACTTCCAATGTCAATGGCGGGCATTATCTGGGGTTTTGGTGCCTGGTTTCTTCGATAATCATAAGCGGCTGTAATATCCCGGATATCCTTGGCAAAATATCCTCTTTGGCCGCGCGCGCGGTGGTCGGCGGAGTATTGTTCAGCGCCCTGGTAACGCCTAATATGATGTGGGTATGTAATACCGAAAAAACTTCTTTTTTCCGGGATAAATTAGCGGTAGAGGAATTGATGCGATATTGTATCAATGATACTTGCGTGGTTTTCCTGCCAATTCATCCTGTGTTTGCATTCGATGCTACAAGGGTATATTCTACGTGGTCATTTGATTATGCGGATATTTTTATTTGTATGGGAAATGATATTGGAGCAAAGGGGGTTGTATCAGAGATCATACATAAACGCCCGGCGGTTATAATCAGAAATTTCCTTGAAAAAGATTTTATCTTGGAGCTATTTCAGAAAAGATTGATTTCTGCGGTTGATTACAAGCGGCTTATTTCTTTTGTTCAGGAAAATTATATTCAAAAATTGATTGGTAAAGAAAGATATTATATCCGCAGGGATAAATTGTAGGTGATTTTTAGGGAGATTTAATGCTGGCACAATGTTTACTGATTACAAGGTTATGCCTGGCAATAACGCTTTTGTTGGGATCAGCGCATCTTTTGGGGTGGTTTTTCCATAGACATCGCTTCCCTCGAGTTATCGGAGAGATCTTAGGCGGATTTTTATGGGGGCCTACGGTTTTTGGGTATTTCTTGCCGGTGGTGCAACGATGGTTATTCAGTGGTTCAGCTTTCCAGAATCAATTCAATTCATTCTTTTCCTGGCTGGGTTTGGTGCTTCTGATGTTTATTTCAGGTTTCGAGATCCAAAACACCATTACTGGAAAGGATAAGAAAATTATTGCGGCGATTTTTGCCGGAGCGACAATTATTCCATTCCTCGCGGGCTGGTTTTTGCCTTTGTTTTATGATTTCTCTGTATTTATTGGCCCTAAGGATAATCTTTTGGCATTTAGGATCGTCATTGCGGTTAGCTTGGCTTTAACAGCGATTCCGGTACTTTCTAAAATATTCCTAGATATTGGCATAATCAATTCTCGTTTTTCTAAAATTGTACTTTTAACTGCTGCTTCTCACGATGTTATTCTTTGGGTGGCGGTAGCGATTGCCGGAAGTTTGGTAAGTATAAATGCAACAAATTTTTCGGGAATTTATATGATTCCCCTGGCTACGTTTACCTGTCTGGGGGTGGCTTTTTACCTCCTGCCTCGGATTTTACGGATGTTTATCAATTTACAATCCTCATTTTTAGCTAAATCGAGTATTTTTCTTATTTTACTTGCTTTTATGGTTTTTGCGGCTTTTTTGAATGTGAACATGGTCCTTAGTGTTTTTATTTTCGGGATCGTTTTTGGAAAGGTATCTCAAGGAAAATTCGATCAGGATAAAAGGAATATTTGTGAGATTTCTCAACGCCTGTTTATTCCTGTTTATTTCGCATTCGTTGGTTTTGGCCTTGATCTGGTGCATCATTTCAATCCGGTTTTTTTTATTTGGTTTTTATTCTTTACAATAGTTTTTGGCAGTATTGGGACGTTTTTTGCCGCACGCTTAATGAATCAAGGGATCAATACCAGTTTGGATTTGGCTGTTGCAATGAATACTAAAGGAGCAGTGGGAATTATCTTGGCGGGTGTATCTTTGGATCTTGGAATTATTAACGAGTTATTTTATGTTACGCTTGTTTTGACCGCGCTTTGTACTACGTTTTTTGCGGGGTTTTGGTTTAGGTGTAAAGTTCCAAAAAGTTATGATTTATGTTAGCCAAAAACAAGGACTTAAAATTATCTTTGACAATCTTGATTATGATGGTATACTAAATAAGTTGTCAACTAAAGTTTAGAAAATCTCGGGGCCGGAAAGGGAAGACTGCTTTGATTACTAACCTTTACGGCTTTTTTTGTTAACGCGATAATGCCGCGCATTAAAAATGGAAAGAGACGGATATGAACTCTGAATTCAAGGATTTGTGTATTGGTAATTTAAAGATCGCTGTCCCGATCATTCAGGGAGGGATGGGGGTGCGTGTGTCCGGGGAATCCTTAGTTTCCAGTGTCTCCAATGAAGGAGCTTTAGGGGTTATTGCCGCTGTTGGTTTAGGTGAAGAAGGCGATCTTAAAGGACAGGATTATAAGACAAGGTCCCGGCTGGCTTTTGTTAAGATGATCCGGCAAACGCGTGAATTGACCAAGAAAAGTTTTGGTGTTAATATCATGTGCGCTTTATCTAATTATGACGATCTGGTGGATGCTGCCCAGGAAGAAGCGGTAGATGTGATTATCTCTGGGGCCGGACTGCCTCTTAAATTACCGTCTTTAATCAAGAACAGTTCTACTAAACTTGTTCCTATTGTTTCTTCCGGCAGGGCTGCGCATATTATTTGCAATACCTGGAGGAGGCGGTATAACCGCCTGCCGGATGCAATTGTGGTTGAGGGGCCTCTTGCCGGAGGGCATCTTGGGTACAGTTTGGAAGAGCTTGCGGATAAAGAGCATTTTACTCTGGATAATATCCTAAAGGATGTGCTCAAGGTAGTAGTTGAATTTGAAAAAGATGGGCATAAAATACCGGTTATTGCTGCTGGCGGGATATTCGACGGGCAGGATATCGCCCGGGTTATTCGTTTGGGAGCCAGTGCGGTACAGATGGCGACGCGTTTTGTTTGTACTACTGAATGCGATGTTTCTATTAAATATAAAGAAGAGTACCTGAATGTCAAAGAAGAGGATATTGTGATCATCCAGAGCCCGGTAGGTATGCCAGGAAGGGTTATTCGCAACGATTTCGTAAAACGGATTTCAAAAGGTGAACGCATGGATTTTGGTTGTGAGTATAAATGCCTGGTCACTTGTAATCCCAAAGAAGTCAATTATTGTATTGCCAAGGCGCTGCTTAATGCTTCTCGCGGGGAGATGGATAAAGGTTTTGCTATGTGCGGCAGTAATGCTTATCGTATTAAAGAGATCATCCCGGTAAAGGATTTGATCGCTGAACTGGTCAGGGATGCAAGGGCTTGTTTAAAGCCTTAATTATAATTGGTGGAAATGGCGATGAAAAAAGTGAAGACTTCAGATAAAGGAAGAAAGTGCAAATTCCCGCATTGTAAGCAGATCCTTAGCATTTACAATCATGAGCCGTTTTGTCATATTCATCTTGGCCATTTTGATCGCAAGCAGAAAGTAAAAGGGGGCTAAGTATGACGACACAAAAGGTGGATAATCATGATAATCGTGTTCAAGGTGGTGCCAGTGAACAGGGATTTTACGGGCTCGGTATTGCGCCTAAGATACTTGACATACTGGAACGTATAAAATTCAAGGTTCCTACCCCGATCCAGGTTAAAGCGATTCCTTTAGCTCTTCAAGGCAAGGATATTTTAGGTATTGCTCAAACAGGGACCGGCAAGACCCATTCATTTGTTATTCCGATGGTTCAGCTTTTGGCGCAGAAGAAAGGTATGGGGCTGGTGCTTGCTCCTACCCGTGAGCTGGCTTTGCAGATCGATGAGGCGTGCCAAGGGATCGCGCATCCGTATGGCATGCGTACTGCCTGTTTGATTGGAGGGGCTCCGATGTATGAACAGACGCAGGCATTGCATCGCTCTCCGCGTATAGTTATCGCAACCCCGGGCAGATTGATCGATCATATGAGCCATTGGAACATTTCTCTTGAAGATGTAGTCATGCTGGTTTTGGATGAGGCTGATCGGATGCTGGACATGGGGTTTACCCCTCAAGTAGAGAAGATCTTAAGGTTCCTGCCAAAAGAGAGGCAAACCATGCTTTTTTCGGCAACGATGCCCAAGGAGATCATGGATATAGCAACAAGGCATATGAAGCTTCCTTTAAGTGTTGAGATCGCGCCTTCGGGAACGGTAGCTGAACGTGTTAGCCAGGAATTATTCATTGTAAAAAAAGATGCAAAATTACAGCTTTTACGAAAGATACTTGCACAGTATCATGGTGCGGTGCTTTTATTCTCCCGGACTAAGCATAATGCCAGAAAGATCGCCCGCGATATCCGGGATATGAAATATAGCGCTACCGAGATACATTCCAATCGTTCACTTAATCAGCGCCGCGAAGCCCTGGAAGGATTCAAGTCCGGTAAGTACAAGGTTTTGGTGGCGACAGATATTGCCGCGCGCGGCATTGATGTTACTGGAATAGAGCTTGTGATCAATTATGACCTTCCGGAAGATGCCGAGAATTATGTGCATCGGATTGGCCGTACCGGCAGGGCCGGGCATATGGGGCATGCGGTCTCTTTTGCGACTCCGGACCAAAAAAGCGATGTTAGAGATATAGAGAAATTAATAAAGACTAATTTACCTGTGGCAAAATTGCCGGGATTGCCGGAAGAGTCATTTAACGATGTTTCAGCGCAGGCAAGGCCGGCACGGTCAAATAAAAAACATTTTCGTCCGCCATATAAACAAAGGCAGAACCGTAATCGGAAGTTTTCTCCTTTTAGTAAAAGGTGAATGTATTGATTGAGTTTAGGTTTGAATAAGGGGTTGTCACTATTTGCATAAGCGACAGGATGCCGTCTAAGCCAAGATTTGTGATCTTTAAGGCAGTTTCTATTCCATAGAATCTGCCTTTTTTTTTGCAATAAATTCTTGAGGTGATCACGGTAAACTTATGGCGAGTATTTTCTTAGAACAGATTGATTACATTTATTTTGTTTGTGGGGCAAGTTTTGGGCTCCTTTCGATCATTGGCTTTTTATTGTTTTCATTGGATAAAAATAAAAAATTCTGGAAATGGCTGGGGTTGTTTGGGGCTTTTTACGCAATAAATGAGTGGCTGGATCTGGCAGCTTTTAGTCTTGGGGACCATTACCTGTTCCAGCTTGTTAGATTGGGTTTTTTAACCGTTTCTTTGATCTGTTTTCTTGAAGCCTGCCTTAGCTGTATATATTTTCAATCAGGTAAGAATCCTGTGCAATGGTTTTTTATCCCGTTTGTTCTGTTCTTTTTACTCGGATGGCGGCTTGAAGGCCTTAATGGTGCAAACGTATTTTTCCGGTATATTCTTGGTGTGGTCTGCGGGGTAGGGGCAGTATACATTTTATTGGCCTCTAAAGATGCCAATAAGAGAATGGTGGTAAACGGCAGGTTGGGCTGGTTTGCCGCTGTTTTAGGCGTGTATGCTTTGACCCAAGCGGTTGCCCCGGAAGCACGATTTTTTCCGGCATCGGTATTGAATTATGATAGTTTCTTGCAAACCTTTGGTTTTCCGATCCAGCTTCTTAGGACATGCCTTGTTTTGAGCGCTTCATTTTTCCTGTGGTTTTATTATAAATCCTTGGATAAATATTTTGTGGTTTCTAAAAACCCCAAAGAACTATATATTCCCTTAATTATTTTTTTGCTGATTGTAACAGCAGGTTGGGCTGGCACAGAAGCCATTGGCAGGTATTATAAGAATAATTTTAATGACGGTTTATTGATTAATGCCCGTATTGTTACTGCGGGAATTAATCCCTTGAGAATCAATGCCCTTACTGGCTCGATTGATGATCTTAACAGTGAGGATTATATCCGTTTAAAGGAGCAGTTATATCAAATAAACCGGGCAACTCCGGATCAAAGATTCGTTTATTTGTTGGGTGCACGAGGGAAAACCATATTTTTCTATGCCGATTCCGAGCCCAAAAATTCCTCGGATTATTCAGCTCCGGGGGATATTTATCATAATCCCCCGCTGGCGCTAATGGAATGTTTCTTGAATGGCAAAAGCCTTGTGGTCGGCCCTTTCAAGGACCAATGGGGGAAATGGATCTCGGCATTTGTGCCGTTAAGGGATCTGCAAAGCACAGAGATATTGGCGGTTTTGGGGATGGATACTGATTTTGGCAAATGGATGCGGTATGTTTTTTCTCACCGCCTTTTCGGGATAATTATTACCCTGGGGGCTATGTTCTTAATCTGCAGTTTCTTCGTGATCTTTCAACTCAAGGCTATTGCGAACCGGGAGTTGAGCCGTTCAAAAGAATTCCTGGGAAAAATAATCAATTCGGTGGTGGATCCTATATTTGTAAAGGATCGTGGGCATAAGTTTATCCTGGTCAATAACAGTTTCTGTCTGTTTTTAGGCCGCCTGGAGAGTGATGTTATCGGTAAAAGCGATTCTGATTTTTTCCCGAAAAGCCAGGTTGAAGTATTCTTGAAGAAAGATGAAGAGGTTTTTTTGAGCGGGAGGGAGAATACAAATGAGGAGTTCTTTACGGATACGCAAGGCCAAACTTCGGTGATCGTGACTAAAAAGGGATTATATACCGATAGTATGGGAAATAAATTCATTGTCGGGGTAATAAGGGATATCACTGAACATAAAAAAGCCCAGGAATACTTAAAGGAGGCGAACAAAAAATTACAGGAACTTGACCAGCGTAAATCAGATTTCGTGGATAATGTTTCTCATGAGTTTAGAAATCCTTTATCGATAATCAAAGAATCTCTGGGTTTAATCCTTGACCGGATTGTAGGGGATATTAATCCAAAACAAGAGGATTTGATCTTGACTGCCAGGTCTAATATTAACCGGCTTATTCGTTTAGTAGCCGACCTTCTGGATATTGCTAAAATAGAATCGGGAAAAATGTCTTTAGTCCGGGAACAGGTAGATATCATTAAATTAGTCAAAGAGATCGTTTCTGGTTATGCCTTGGAAATAGCCAAAAAACAGCTTATATACAAGGAAGATATCCAGCCGGATGTGGGTTTTATCTGGGCTGACAGGGATAAATTAACAGAGGTAGTCATTAATCTTCTGAATAATGCGATAAAATATACATCTTGCGGCGGTGCTATTACACTCAAACTTTCGGGTACAAATGAGCAGGTCCGTTTTGAGGTCAGTGATACAGGCTCGGGAATCCCTAAGGAATATGTGGATAAGATATTCGATAAGTTTGAGCGTATTGCCAGTGAACGCCAGGAGGGTACTGGTTTGGGGCTTCCCATAGCTAAAGGTATTGTGGAGCTTCATGGCGGTAAGATCTGGGTTGAGAGCCAGCCTGGGCAGGGAAGCAGTTTTATTGTTGTTTTACCCAGGGATTTAAGAAAGGATGGTTAATGCGGGATTCTAAGCTGATTTATCAGGGAAGGATACTCAAGTTGATCTCTAAAACGGTTTGTCTGCCTAATCGGCATGTGATGAAACTGGAAGTTATTCTGCATCCCGGGGCGGCATTGATCGTTCCTTTTCTGGATAAGGACCGGATGGTCTTTTTAAGGCAGTTTCGACCGGTAGTCAATGCATACCTTTTTGAGCTGCCTGCCGGGACTATTGAAGGCAAAGAATCTCCCGTATCTTGTGCTAAGCGGGAACTTATCGAGGAGACCGGTTTTTCCTCCGGAAAATTGAGGCTGCTGGGGAGTGTTTATCCGGTGCCGGGATATTCTACGGAAAGGATCTTTATTTATCAGGCAACGGGGTTGAAGAAAATACAAACTGCGGCAGAAGCAGATGAGGTTATCAATATCCGCATTCTGGATAAGCATAAGGTACAGAAGTTGTTCAGGGATAAAAAAATAGTTGATGCGAAATCGGTTTGCGCCCTGGCTTTATGCGGGTGGTTGTAAGTATCTTTCTTTGAACTGGATACTTAAAGGGCGTTTGTTATATAAAACTTGACAAACAACCTGTTTCTGGGATAATAACAGTAAATCTATTGCTTAATTGGTTATCCTCGTCACTGGTAACTACCGAAGTATACTTCCATAAATGAGTGCAAAAAAGTTCAAAGAAATAAGATTTTTTGATTTACTTAAAGAAAAGTTCATTAGCCTTGAGCTTAAAGAGACCGAGAAAAAAAAGGTTATAGCCGAGTTGGTGGAATTGATCTCTAAATCAAAGAAACTTACTAATAAAAAGGCTTTCTTAAAAGCGGTGCAGGAGAGGGAGACTTTAGGCTCTACCGGTATCGGGGGAGGGGTGGCTATCCCGCATGCTAAATCAGATGAGGTCCGTGATTTTATACTGGTTTTTGCGCGTAAGGATGAAGGGATAGATTTTGGCGCCTTAGATGGAGAAAAGACTTTTCTTTTCTTTGCCTTGGCTTCTCCCAAAGATGAAGTCGGCGGGCATTTGAAAATTTTATCGGAGATCTCCCGTTTCGTCAAAGATAAGTTTGTTGTGGATCTTTTACGCAAGGCAAAAACCAAAGAAGAAGTCTTAAAGATAATTACCAGTATTCAACTCCATCCTAAGTCATAATTCCGCAATATGCATTGCAAAATATTCCAACGAAAGTCAATCCCGTTCTTATGCCTGTTCGCCGTTTTTTTTCTTTTGGCATATCCGGCAGTCGCCGGTCCTCGACTTTCTGAAGGATTGATCGTATTTCATTCGTTGACCTGCCATAAATGCATACAAATAAAAAATGAGATCATTCCTGTTATCGAAAAAGAATTCAAAGGATTGCTTGATATAGAATACCGGGATATCGGCGATTTGGCTAATTATAAGCTTTTTCTGGGGCTGAAAGATGAGTTTGCTCCGGATTTATCAGTAGTCTGGCCGGTATTTTTCCTGAAAGGGCGGTTGCTTAACGGGAGCGAGGTTACTTTAGCTAATCTCAAGTCTTTTGTCATCCAGGGTATGGGTGAAGATTTTAACCGTAAATTCAACCATCGGGAAGTGGATTTGGTCGCTTATTTCCGATCCTTTACTCCTTTTGCGATTTCCGCCGCTGGATTGATCGATGGAATAAACCCCTGTGCTTTTACGGTGATCGTCTTTTTTATGTCTTTTTTGGCCTTACAGGGGTATCGGAGGAAATCCCTTGTGGTTGTCGGGATCTTTTTTATCCTGGCGGTTTGGATCACATATATTTTAATTGGGCTGGGATTGTTCGGATTTTTCTATCGCATGAACAGTTTTTGGTCTTTGGTGCGTACGATCAATCTTTCGGTCGGGGTATTCAGCATTATCCTGGGGTGCTTAGCAGTCAGGGATTTCTTGATCTTTAGATCTACCGGGGATACTGAAAAGATGTTACTTAAGCTTCCCAAGGCGGTAAAGGACCAGATCCATCGTTTGATCGGGATGCATTATCGCAAACCACGTGATGGTGCGAGTGCTTTATCTGAAAGGCATACCTCTGGCCTGGTAATCAGCGCTCTTGTTACCGGGTTTTTGGTCTCGCTTTTAGAGGCGGTTTGTACCGGGCAGACCTATTTGCCGACCATCACGTTCATCTTAAAGACAACCCCGCTTAAACCGCAGGCGCTTTTTTATCTGTTGCTTTATAATTTCATGTTTATAGTGCCATTACTGGTGGTATTTGCCATGTCTTTGTTTGGGGCAACTTCCGCACATTTTTCTGGTTTTATGAGAAAGCATTTCCTGGCCATAAAGGCTTTAATGGCGGTTCTATTCTTTTTATTGGGGATATTCTTGATCTGGAGGTAGCGATGATAAGGTTTGCATTGTATCTGGCAGTGGCGATGGTTTTATCTCCGGTTGCCGGTTGTTATCCGCAAAATAACCGTGATCCAGGTAATCACCAAAAAACCGCAGATGTTTCTCTTGTTTGGGACTTCGGCAAGGTCAATGAAAATACGGTAGTTTCACATGATTTTATTTTCAAGAATGATACAGACAGGATCTTGAATATAACTGATTTGAATTCTTCCTGCGGATGTACTGGTTCGAAAGTGGAAAAGCGTGTTCTTGCGCCGCAAGAAAGCACGGTTGTCAGTGTGCAGCTTGATCCTAAAGGTTACCTGGGGGCTATCCAGCAATATGTTTACCTCTCTACGGATAATCTTGACAATCCGATAACCCGGTATATAATTAAAGCTGAAGTAGAAAAATAGTTTTTATCTCCGGAACATATATCCCGGTCTTTTTCTCGGACAGGGATTTTTAATCGGTAATGACTTACAGGAGGAAGGTAAAATGTTTTTTCTGCATTTAAGAATGTGGCTGTTGATCAGCGTGCTTTTTGCTATTGTTTATGCGATCTTGACGGTTATTGGCACCCAGGTTTTTCATGTTGGGGGATTTTCTTTTTATCTGGTATTGGCGTTGTTGATGATGTTTTTTCAGTATATGATCGGGCCAAAGATAGTTGAGTGGACCATGAGGATCAAGTATGTTAAAAAGGAAGAATATCCCCGGCTTTACCAGATGGTAGAGTCTTTAAGCCGCATGGCTAATATACCTGTGCCCAGGATATGCATTTCGCAGGTTGCTCTTCCCAATGCCTTTGCTTTTGGCCGTAGTTTACGGGATGGCCGGGTATGTGTTACTGAAGGTATCCTTGGGCTGTTAAGTGAGGATGAGTTAAAAGCAGTTTTAGGACATGAATTGAGCCATTTAAAGAACCGGGATGTATTGACGATTACCATGCTTTCGGTGATCCCGATGATCTTATATCATATTGCCTGGCAGTTTTTATTTTACGGCCGCCGGAGAGATGAAAGAAGCGGCAATACCGTTTTGATCGGTTTGGCTGCGTTTATCTTTTATTTCATAACTAATCTTTTGGTTTTGTATGCATCCCGGATTAGGGAATATTTTGCCGACCGTGGTTCGGTAGAGTTGGGGAATAAACCCGCATATTTGGCATCCAGCCTTTATAAACTTTCGTATGGAGCAGCCCGGATGAATAAGGAGTCTTTAAAGGAGGTTGAAGGGTTAAAGGCTTTTTTCCTGAACGATCCTTCGCAAGCTTTAAAGGAGATCAGAGAACTTAAATCCCTGGATTTGGATAAAAGCGGGAGTATTGATGCTAATGAGTTGGAGCGTTTGAGGTCACAGAAAGTAAAGTTAGGTTTTGGCGATCTGTTCTTAGAGCTTTTAAGTACGCATCCTAATATGCTTAAACGCATCAAGCAGCTTTCCGAATATAAAAATTAGATAAAGGCCTCTAAGAGAATAAGATAAAGAAAAACCCGCCTCTAAACAGGCGGGTTTTTCTTAATTGACAGTCTGATAAATATACTATATAATTAAAAAACTATGGAACTTAATGAGATCATTCAACAGAGAAGAGATAAACTGCGTTCTTTGCAGGAGAAAGGTGTTCCGGTTTATGGTAGTGCGCCTTTTGACCGCGCAGAGATTGCCGTTGCGCTGAAGGATTTTCAAGAAGGGCAAAAGGCCTGCCTTGCCGGCAGGATTATGGCTAAGCGCGCTCATGGCAAGGTGGTTTTTATGGACCTGCGTGATTTTACGGGCCGTATCCAGCTTTATCTTAAAAGCGACTTTTTGGGTGCAGAAAAGTTCAAGCTTTTTGAAGATGTGGATATTGCGGATTTTATTAGTGTCCGAGGAGAGCTTTTTAAGACTCATACAGGCGAGCCAACCTTAAAGGTTGAGGAGTTTAGCATCCTTTCAAAGGCATTGATGCCTTTACCGGAGAAGTGGCATGGGCTTAAGGATGTCGAGGTGCGTTATCGCCAGCGTTATCTTGACCTGATCTCAAATGACGATGTCAAAAAGGTGTTCGTTGCCCGTTCCCGCATAATCAAGTTGATGCGTTCTTTTTTGGATGTTCAGGGGTTTCAGGAGGTAGAAACTCCTATGATGCATTCAGTTCCGGGAGGGGCGGCAGGAAGGCCTTTTAAGACCTTTCATAATGAATATGGCTTTGAACTATTCTTGAGGATTGCTCCGGAACTTTACCTGAAGCGGCTTTTGGTTGGAGGACTGGATAAGGTTTACGAGATCAACCGCAGTTTTCGTAATGAGGGGGTATCTACCAGGCATAATCCGGAATTCACTATGCTTGAGGTTTACAGCGCTTATTCCAATTATGAAGGCATGATGCGTTTATGCCAGGATATGATTATTTCTATCTGCCAGGAGATTGCCGGAGGGAGTAAGATTATTTATCAGGATAAAGAAATCGATTTTACTGCACCCTGGCAGAGGATATCCTTTGCCGGCATGGTCAAAGAAAAGTTTGATATATCCGCAGAAGATGATGCGGACTTAATGCTGAAGAAACTGCAGTCTAAAGGTTTTGCCAAAGAGGCAGTTAAACTTACCCGCACACAGATCGGTAAGATCATTGAGGACCTTTTGGAGTCGCAGATGAGCCTGAATCCCACTTTTGTGACTGATTTCTTTACCAGTATGTCACCTTTAGCCCAGAGCAAAAATGACGATCCTGGTATAAGCGAGCGTTTTGAATTATACGTGGCCGGTATGGAGATTGGCAATGCTTATTCCGAGCTGAATAATCCCTTGGAGCAGAAAAAACGTTTTGAAGATGAGATCAAAGATCTTGCTACTGATGAAAAGAAATCCGTGGACGATGATTATTGCCTTGCGCTTGAACACGGTATGCCTCCGGCAGGTGGTTTGGGTATTGGGATAGACCGGTTGGTAATGCTTTTGACCAATCAGCCGTCGATTAGGGATGTGATATTGTTTCCTTTACTGCGGCCGGTCTCTTGAATAATTCCTGGATGGACACGCTGGTATTTTGCACCCTCTTAGTATGAAACCATATTTATTGATCAGCCTGCGCTATTTATTGACCAAGAGAAAAGAGAAGTTTATTTCTCTGATCAGCATTATTTCTGTTTTGGGGATTGCTATCGGGGTGATGGCGTTAATCGTTGTTTTGGCGGTTATGGCCGGTTTTGATAATGATTTAAGGGATAAGATCGTCGGTAATTATGCCCATATTACTGTCAGCTCGTATAATGGTCTCGATTATAATGATTATCCGGCAGTTTCTGCTAAATTAGTTCAAAATAAGCATATTAAGGGAACCAGCCCATATGTCCAGGGCCAGATCCTGCTTAAAGAGGAAAAAAGGTTTATTGCTGTTGGGATAAAAGGGATTGATCCGGCCTATGAAAAAGATACTACGCGTTTACATCAGTATTTGCTTCATGGCAGTATCAATGATCTAAATCCCGGGGAGATCTTTATTGGCAAGGAGTTGGCTTTGTTTTTATCGGTTAAGCCAGGTTCAACGGTTACCGTATATTCTCCTTTGGGCAAGGAATATAAGCTTAAGGTCACCGGGATTTTTTATTCCGGGATGTATGATTATGACCTTAACCTTGTTTTTACTGATTTAAAGACCGCACAGTCATTATTGGGAATGGGAAATAAAATCAGTTCGATCGCGGTCAAACTCGATGATCTTTATTTGGCAGCCAAGGTTCGGAGCGAGATATCCAGACAGTTGGGAGTTGAATATAATCTAAAGACCTGGATGGAGGTTAATCAGAATTTCTTTGCGGCTTTACAGTTGGAGAAGTTAACGATGTTCATTATCTTGACGTTGATCATTCTGGTTGCCTGTTTTAATATTATCAGCACCTTGATTATTATGGTGGTGGAGAAAACCAAGGATGTCGGGATATTAAAAGCGCTGGGGATGACCTCGGCGGATATTCGTAAGATCTTTATTGCTCATGGATTGATGCTGGGAGGTTCTGGAACTTTGTTAGGCAGTTTCGGAGGGATATCCCTTTGCGGGTTGCTTAAAAAATATCAGTTCATAAAATTGCCGCAGGATATTTATTATATCGACCGTCTGCCGGTTTCTATCGAGTTTTGGCCGGATATTATTTTGATTGTTTTAGCGGCAATGGGGATCACTTTAATCTCTACTGTATACCCGGCGGCAAAAGCGGCTTTTCTTAAGCCGGTGGAAGCCTTGAGGTATGAGTGATATAAATCCGGGTTTTACCTGCAGTTCAACGAATTATTTATGTTATTAGTAAAGAATATTCATAAGGTTTATTCGGATGGGGCTAAATCGATCCCGGTATTGAAAGGGGTTGATTTGAGCATAGATAAGGGCAGGTTCATTGCGGTGATCGGGCCTTCTGGGGCAGGAAAGTCCACGCTATTGCACATTTTGGGGGGATTGGATAATCCTGACACCGGTAGTGTGGTTTTTAAGGGGCAGGACCTTTATAAATTAAACGATAAGGCTTTAAGCAGGATAAGAAATCAGGATATAGGATTTGTATTCCAGTTTTATCATTTACTTTCGGAATTCACAGTTTTGGAAAATGTTTTGATGCCGGCTTTGATAAATCTCGGTCCGAAGGCAGATAGTTCAGAGGCCCGGGATAATGCGGTGTGGGTATTGGAGTCAGTGGGATTAGCCAAACGCCTGGGGCATTTCCCGAGCCAACTTTCCGGAGGGGAGCGGCAAAGGGTAGCGATTGCCAGGGCTCTGATCAATAAGCCGGAAATGCTTTTATGTGATGAGCCGACCGGGAACCTGGATTCTAAAACCGGGGGTGAGATAATCTCTTTGCTGAAAAGGTTCAATCTCCAGTCTCAAATGGCGGTGGTTTTAGTAACGCATAATATTGAATTGGCAAATCAAGCGGATAATATCTATCATTTAAGGGATGGGGTCCTGGGGGATTAGCAAATCAATTTGGAGGCATAAAATGAAAGTCTATATAAACGGAAAATTTTATGATAAAAACGAAGCTAAAATATCGGTGTTTGACCACGGGCTTCTGTATGGGGATGGGGTTTTTGAAGGGATACGTTCATATAACCGTCTGGTTTTTCGGCTTAAGGAACATATTGACCGGCTTTATGAATCAGCCCACTCGCTTATGCTGGAAATAAATATGTCTAAGGCACAAATGATCAAGGCGGTCATTGATACACTTAAGGCAAACCACCTGGATGATGCTTATATCCGGCTGGTAGTTACACGCGGACAGGGGGACTTGGGGCTTGATCCGCGTAATTGCCGGGGCAATTCAACGGTGATCATTATTGCCGATATGATCAAGCTTTATCCGGAGAAATTCTGCCGGGAGGGGTTATCGATCATGACGGTGCCTACCGTCAGAAACCTGCCGGAAGCGCTCAATCCACAGATAAAATCCTTAAACTACCTGAATAATATCCTGGCTAAGATCGAAGCGACAAACGGCGGTTGTGTTGAGGCGATCATGCTGGATTCTTTAGGTTATGTGGCCGAGTGTACAGGCGATAATATTTTTATTGTGAAAAACGACCATCTTTATACCCCGCCTCAATGTATGGGCAGTTTAAGGGGAATTACCCGTGATTGCATTATGGAGATTGCCAAGAAAAATAAGATCCCGGTACACGAACATGTGATCACCCGGCATGAAGTTTACATTGCCGATGAATGTTTCTTGACCGGGACTGCTGCTGAAGTGATACCGGTTGTGCGCGTTGACGGGCGACTGATCGGCAGCGGGAAACCAGGGAGTATCACTTTGAACCTGACTAAGAAATTCAGGGATGCCACTAAGAAACAGGGGGTCAGGTATTAATCGATACGCCTAAAAAGGAAAAGCCCATGGTCTGTAATATCTGCGGTAAGAACCAGGCAACTGTGCATCTGACTGAAATTATCAATGAACAGATGACTGAATTGCATTTATGCGAGCAGTGCGCTCAAGTAAAAAGCCATGAGATGGAGCAGCAATTTGGCTTGAATGACCTGCTGAAAGGATTGGTGGATTTTGAGAAGCCATCCTTAGAGAAAGAAACATTGTTATTGAAGTGCCCTAATTGCGGGCTTACCTATGCCGATTTTAAGAAGGTTGGCAGGTTAGGATGCGGGCAGTGCTACATAACTTTTAAGAAATACCTGGCGCCTTTATTGAAACGGATCCATGGGTCGAATTATCATACAGGCAAGTCTCCTCTAAGGATAGCTAAGCCGGCTGGGAAAAAAGAGGATTTAGATGATTTACGCCTTCTTTTGCAGAAGGCAATTACGGATGAGGATTTTGAGAGTGCTGCACAATTGCGTGACCGGATCAGGGAATTAGAAAAGCCGGTTTCCCAGGAAAATGCTGATACCAAAGGCGGGCAAAATGCAGATTAATGATCTCTTGAATCATACCAGTGAATGGCTTAAAGGATCGGGTCCCAATTCGGATATTGTTATTTCCAGCCGGATACGTTTGGCCAGGAACTTGAGTAAATTCCCTTTTCCGCATTGGTCGGATAAGAAACAGTCAGAGGATTCCTTGCGTGCTGTAGAGGATGCCGTGGCAAGGATCAAATGTTTGACGGCTACACAATCATTTCATTTAAGCGAGCTTGATGCAGTGGACCGGCAATTCCTGGTGGAACGGCATCTTATGTCACTGGAACATGCCCAGAAAACTAACGGCAAATCCGTACTTATTGACCACGATGAGATGATATCTATTATGGTCAATGAAGAGGACCATTTAAGGATCCAGGTGATGCAGTCTGGTTTTAATCTTTTTGAAGCCTGGGGGTTGATCAATAAAATCGATGATGCCTTGGCTGGAGAGCTTGCTTTCGCATTCCTGGATGAGTGGGGTTATTTAACATCCTGTCCCACAAACACCGGGACCGGGATGCGCGGATCGGTGATGCTGCATCTACCGGCATTGGTAATGACCCGACAGATCGAACGGGTACTTGCGGCTATATCCAAATTGAGTTTTACTACCCGCGGGTTGTTTGGTGAAGGAACACAGGCGATCGGGAATTTTTTTCAGGTTTCAAACCAGGTTTCTTTAGGGCATGGAGAAAATGAGATCATTGAGAATATTAATGGATTGATCCGCCAGATATTGACGCAGGAAAATTCTGCCCGGGAGGTATTGGTTTCCCGGAACCGGGCGCTTTTAGAGGACAGGGTCCATCGAAGCCTGGGTATATTGAAAAATGCTTATATTATTTCCAGTAATGAAACCATAGAGCTGTTGTCTATGGTCAGGTTAGGCTGTGATTTAGGGATAATCGATAAGTGTATTGACCGGCGCAGTATCAATGAACTTTATATCATAACTCAACCTGCGCATTTGCAGAAAATTGAGAATAAGAAACTTACTTCTCAAGAACGGGATGTTAAGCGTGCAGCGTTGATCAGGAGCAAGCTGAAAATTTAATTATTCCAAGAAAATAATATGGATATGGGAGGAGAAATGTTCAATCGATTTACGGAAAGGGCACGAAAAGTAATCATTTTGGCTAAAGAGGAAGCCAGGCGTTTTAATCATGATTATATCGGCACGGAGCATATACTTTTAGGATTGGTCCGTGAAGGAGAGGGTGTGGCTGCAGCGGTACTGCAGAAATTAGGTGTTTCGCTTGAAAACATCCGGCTGGAGATCGAAAAACTGGTGCAACCTGGCCCAGCGACCCAAATTATCGGGGATATTCCTTTTACCCCCCGGGCAAAAAAGGCGCTGGAGTTATCTGCCGAAGAGGCGCGGTCTTTGGGGCATAATTATATCGGGACCGAGCATCTTTTGCTCGGGCTTATTCGTGAGGGGGAGGGAGTTGCCTCCCAGGTATTGCTGAATTTGGGCTTGGATTTGAGCGCAGTAAGGAATGAGATCATGGAGCTTTTGGGTTCGGCTTTGCCTGGGTTTGGGCAGGCTCAATCAGTCAAGACCAAGACCCCAGCATTAGATGCATTTGGCCGGGACCTTACTGCTTCGGCAAAAGAAAATAAATTGGATCCAGTGATCGACCGTCATCTTGAAATCGAACGGGTGATCCAGGTCCTTTCGCGGCGGACTAAGAATAACCCGGTATTATTGGGGGAAGCCGGAGTGGGAAAGACCGCGATTGTTGAGGGGTTAGCTCAGGCGATCGTCAGCGGCAATGTGCCGGAAGTCCTGCGGAATAAAAGGATCGTTGTTTTGGATCTTGCTTTGATGGTTGCCGGGACAAAATACCGCGGACAGTTCGAGGAAAGAATAAAAGCTGTTATGGAGGAGATCAAGCGTTCTCAAGATGTGGTGATCTTCATAGATGAACTGCATACTTTAGTGGGGGCAGGAGCGGCAGAAGGGGCGATAGATGCGTCCAATATCCTTAAACCATCGCTTTCGCGCGGAGAAATACAGTGTATTGGTGCTACGACGATGGATGAATACCGTAAATATATCGAGAAAGATGCCGCTCTGGAGCGCAGGTTCCAGACGATCATGGTAGAGCCTCCGTCTGTTCCGCAGACCGTGGAGATACTTAAAGGTTTGCGTGATAAATATGAGGCGCATCACCGGGTGACATTTCGTGACGATGCCTTGGAGGCAGCAGCAAAATTATCTGATCGGTATATCTCTGGCAGGTTCCTGCCGGATAAGGCGATAGACTTGATCGATGAGGCGGGAAGCCGCGCCCGGCTTAATGTTTTGATCGTGCCTCCGGAGATAAAAGCCCTTGAAGCGAAAGTTGAGTCTATCCGTAAAGAAAAAGAATCGTTCATCAAATCACAGGATTTTGAGCGTGCAGCAGGATTGCGCGACCAGGAAAGGCAGGCGCGCCAGGAGTTAGAGCAATTGAACCGGGAATGGTCGCAGACTAAAGATAAAATGCGCCCTGAAGTGAACGAAGAGGATATCGCAAAACTGGTCGCACAATGGACCGGGATACCGATATTCCGGTTAGAAGAGAAGGAAAGCGAGAAGCTTTTAAAAATAGAGGAAGAATTAAAGAAACATGTGGTTGGCCAGTCGGAGGCGATCAGTGCGATCGCACATGCCATCAGGCGCTCCCGGGCAGGGATCAAAGACCCACGCCGTCCGATCGGATCTTTTGTTTTTCTCGGCCCTACAGGGGTAGGCAAAACCTTGCTGGCCCGGGCCTTGGCGGAATTTATGTTCGGGGACGAAGATGCGATCCTGCAGCTGGATATGTCCGAGTACATGGAAAAGTTCAATGTCTCCCGTCTTGTTGGTGCACCTCCGGGATATGTAGGATACGAGGAGGGCGGACAGCTTACGGAAAGGGTCAGGCGACGGCCGTATGCGGTGATCCTGCTGGATGAAATAGAAAAAGCGCATCCGGATGTTTTTAATTTGCTTTTACAGGTTTTTGAGGATGGAAGGCTTACAGACAGTTTTGGCCGCAAGGTGGATTTTCGTAATACCCTGATTATCATGACCTCTAATGTAGGGGCTGAATTGATACGTAAAACCGGTTCTTTGGGGTTTAGAACTCAAAAAGAAGAGGTTACTTATCAGGAGATGAAGGATAAGTTGTTGGAAGAGGTCAAGCGTACCTTTAAGCCGGAGTTTGTTAATCGTATCGATGATATCATTGTTTTTAGGCCGTTGGTTAAAGAGGATCTGTTAGGGATCATTGATATAGAGATCGGGCATGTTTCTACCCGTCTTAAAGAGCAGAATATTTCTCTTGATGTCACTCTGGAGGCAAAAGAGTTGTTGATCGAGAAGGGTTTTGATCCGGTATTCGGCGCCCGGCCTTTAAAGAGAACAATCCAAAGGCTGATGGAAGATCCTTTGGCAACGGATATAATCTCGAAAAGGTTTAAAGACGGTTCGCGTGTTAAGGTCCTACGCAAGAATGAAGAGTTGTTGTTTGAGTGTGTCGAATAAACCTTGACTTCTTTAGTCTAAAACCGTTTAAAGGGGAATCTTTAGTGGCGATAAATCACTTTTTTATCAATTTAGGCCGGTCTATAATATCCTGCATGTATTTTATCGGAGGCCTCTCGAGTTTGACTGCGCAGACAGTTTACTTGACTTTTACCCCGCCTTTTCAGAAAGACAGGATATTTGAACAGGCAAAAAAAGCCGGGCTGGATAGTTTGCCGATCGTGGCCTTGGTAAGCTTATTTATCGGGTTTATTTTTGCGCTGCAAACCGCATATTTTATGCAGCGCATTGGATCCGAGATATATATCGCCAGCCTTGTCGCGTTATCCCTGGTCAGGGAACTTGGCCCGGTGATTACCGCATTGGTGGTTGCCGGCAGGGTAGGGGCTGCGATCACCGCAGAACTTGGATCAATGCAGGTTACCGAGCAGATAGATGCCTTGGAAACCCTGGCTACTAATCCGATCAAATATCTGGTTGTTCCCCGGTTTTTAGCTTTAGCGGTAATGCTTCCTTTATTAACGGTGTTTGCCGATGCGATTGGTATATTGGGTAGTTACCTGATCTGTGTGTATAAACTTGGGATAGCTTCCAGTATGTATGTGCATGTTACCTTTGATGCCTTAAAATACAAGGATATATTTACAGGTTTATTTAAGACTATATTCTTTGGCATGATCATTGCTCTTATCAGCTGTTACCAGGCGTTTAATGTAGAAGGCGGTGCTGAAGGTGTAGGCCGAGCAACCACTAAGGCGGTGGTTGTAAGTTTTATTATGATTATCGCAGCGGATTGTTTTTTTACTGCGCTATTTTATTTTATTTTTCCATAAAAATGATAGAGATCTCCGGGGTTAGTAAGACTTTTGGCAATCACAAGGTTTTGGATGAGCTCAATCTTAATATTAATACCGGTTCGACCTGTGTGATTATCGGCCGTTCCGGGTGTGGCAAGTCTGTTCTCCTGAAGCATATTATCGGTTTATTTAAACCGGATAAAGGCACGATCAATATTGACGGTCTTAATGTATCTGGCCTTGATGAAAAAGGTTTGAATGGTTTACGTATGAAGATCAATATGGTTTTTCAGGGAAGTGCGCTTTTTGATTCCTTGACTGTTGGAGAGAATGTTGGTTTTAATTTAATTGAGCATCAGCATGTTCCTCATCAGGAATTCCTGGAGAAGGTCGAAGAGGCTCTTTGTTCAGTCGGGTTGTGCGGTATCGCTAATCTTATGCCGTCAGAATTAAGCGGCGGGATGAAAAAGCGTGTGGCTCTTGCCAGGGCGATTTGCGGCAGGCCAGAGATAATACTTTATGATGAACCGACCACCGGGCTTGATCCGATATCGGCGGACAGTATCAACGAGTTGATTAAGGCTTTACATGATAAATTGAAAGTTACTTCTGTTGTGGTGACACATGACATGAAGAGCGCCTATAAGATCGCCGACAGGATCGCGATGATGTATCAGGGCAGGATTATCGCGGAAGGAACTCCTGTTGAGATTCAGGATAGCCAACATCCGGTAGTTAAACAGTTTATAAATGGCCTGGCCAAAGGCCCGATCACTGAAACTATTGAGCAGTTCAGGTAAATGGAGGCGAAATAAAATGATATTCGGTAAAACTAAGTTAGAACTCAAGGTGGGGATCTTTGTTTTTACGGGGCTGGTGATTCTGGCAGTATTTGTTTTATCGATCGGGGGGTTCAAGACCTGGACCTCGGGATATGAGGTGAATTTCATATTTAAGTTTGTAAACGGGGTAAAATTAGGCGCACCGGTGAGGTTTTCGGGTGTGGATGTAGGAGAAGTAAAGCGGATCAGTTTTATCATGCCCGATAAAGATCTGCTTACCCGGGTAAACATCGCGGCCTGGGTCAAACGTGAGGTTCAGATCCCCCTGGATTCTACGATCTGGGTTAATACTTTAGGCTTATTAGGGGAGAAGTATATAGAGATTATGCCTGGGAATGATTACAGTAAATGTTTAGCCCCTGGAGAAAGCCTGACAGGAAAAGATCCTATGGCGATGCATGAGGTTGGTGAATTAGCCAAGAAGATCGCCACAGATATTGACGAGAGTATTGTAAAGATAAAGAACAAGGAAGGGACTATTGGGTTGCTGCTTTATGACGATACCATCTATAAGGAATTAGAAGCGTTTGTTACGGATATCCGCAAGAATCCTTGGAAACTGTTCTTTAAGACGAAAGAAAAAAAATAGTTTTATGAAAACTAAGCCGGTATTTACCTGCCAGAAGTGTGGTTATCAGTCTGCTAAATGGATGGGCAAGTGTCCGGACTGTGAAAGCTGGAATGCTTTTATAGAAGAAGATTATTCACCTGCGGAAAAATCTGCCGAAAGACCGTTTACTGGTAACGATGAACCGGTTTTACTCAAGGATGTATTGTTGAAAGAGGATCCCCGTATCCAGACCGGGATATCCGAGCTTGACCGGGTATTAGGTTCGGGGATCGTTCCGGGATCTGTTGTTTTAATTGGAGGAGATCCTGGTGTCGGGAAATCCACGATTGCCTTGCAGATATCTAATCAACTTACATCGCGCGGCAAGCGGGTGCTTTATGTCAGTGGCGAGGAATCCGTTACCCAAACTTCTGCACGGGCGAAACGCTTAAGGCAAACAGGTGACTTTGAAGATCTTTATATCGTAAATCAGACGGATTTGTCTTTGATCTTTCAGTATATAAAGAAGATCAAGCCGGAGGTAGTGATCATTGATTCGATCCAGGTCATTTTTACTTCCGAGATCAGCTCTTCAAGCGGCAGTGTCAGCCAGGTAAGGGAATGTGCCGGGCAGTTGACCCAGATGGCTAAGGCCGGCGGGATATCTATTTTCATTATCGGGCATGTTACGAAAGAAGGGGCAATCGCTGGCCCCAGGGTATTGGAGCACATTGTTGATACGGTATTGTATTTCGAGGGGGATAGTTTTTCTCTTTACCGGATCTTACGCGCGGTAAAAAACCGTTTTGGCTCAACCAATGAGATCGGGGTTTTTGAAATGACTGCTTCTGGTTTATCCGAGGTGCAAAACCCTTCAGAGATATTCTTGTCGGGCTTGCCCAAAGGTGAATCCGGATCGGTCGTGACTTCAGTTATGGAAGGCACTCGCCCGATCTTAGTCGAGATCCAGTCGTTGGTAAGTAAATCCAGTTTTGGCTATCCTTTGCGAAGGACACAGGGTTTTGATGTTAACCGTCTTAATTTACTGGTTGCGGTGCTGGAGAAACGGATGGGGCTTGTACTTCAGATGGAAGATATTTTTGTTAATGTAGTGGGGGGGATAAAGATTGAGGATCCTGCGGCAGATTTAGCGGTGGCAATGGCCGTTGCCTCGGCTTTTTCCGGGCAAAGTGTTTTAGAAAATACGGTGTTTTTAGGTGAAGTAGGGTTGGCCGGTGAGATCCGCAGTATCACTCAAGCCGGTTTACGGATCAAGGAAGCAGAAAAACTCGGATTTAAACATTGTGTGCTTCCGGGCAATACCTGTAAGAGCCTGGATTACAAAAACAGCCAGATCGATCTTAAACCGGTTTCAACATTCAAGGAAGCAATGGATCTTACCTTAAGGAGGTAAAAATGAATTTATTTTTAGCGCGCATTCTTTTTTTAAGTGCAAGTGCAGTGGTCGGGTACCAGACCTTTGCTTTTAAAGACCCCAATATTTTAGGTGCCTTGCTTGGCCTGTTATCGGGGCTTGTTATAATTTTCCTGGAGATCATTATGCGCAAGGTTTCGGTACGGGGGCTTTCCAGTGCCGTTTTTGGATTGATCCTTGGGCTGATCATGGCAAAACTGGTAACTGATGCGTTTATCTTTGCCCCATTTCCTATAGAGAACATGCCGGTGATCAAGCTTATTTTAACGATGATCTTTTGTTACCTGGGGATGGTGCTGGGGTTGCGCGGTAAGGATGAGTTCAATATCATTATTCCTTATGTCCGCCTGAAGCGCCAGGATCAGGTAGAAGAGCTGGCAGTTTTAGATACCTCTGTTATTATTGACGGCAGGATTCAGGATATAATTAAAACCAAGTTCCTTGAAGGTAAAATCGTCATCCCGAAATTTGTCTTAAAGGAGTTACAGCAGATAGCTGATTCCACAGACCCGATAAAGCGACAGCGGGGCAGGCGCGGACTGGATATTTTACATACAATACAAAAGGAATCTGCCCAGGATATTTCTTTGCATGAAGAGGATTTTCCTGAAATTCAGGAGGTGGATGCAAAACTGGTGAAGCTGGCTAAAGTGATGGGCGCAAAGATATTGACTGTGGATTTTAACTTGAACAGGGTGGCAACCCTTCAAGGGGTAAAGGTGCTTAATATCAATGAGCTTTCCAATGCCTTAAAGCCGGTAGTGTTCCCTGGTGAATTGATCCAGGTTAAACTGATAAAGGAAGGAAAAGAGCATAATCAGGCGATCGGTTATCTTGATGACGGCACGATGATCGTAGTTGAGGACGGCCGAAGGCTTCTTGGTCAGGATATAAAAGCGATGGTTACTTCCGTTCTGCAGACCCAGGCGGGGCGGATGATATTTGCTAAAATTGAGCGGTAGTTATGCGAGTTAGCGCGATCCTTCTTGCTGCAGGGTTAGGGAAGAGGTTTGGAAAAAAAACCTCGAAACCGCTTGTGCACGTGAGGGGTATTCCGCTTATACTGTTTTCCTTGAAGCAGTTGAATGTTCATCCGCAGGTCAAGGAGATCGTAGTTGTGGTTAACCCGCTGAATTACCGGCAAGTAAACAGTCTGATCAAGAAACACCGTATTACAAAAGCTAAAAAGATCGTTTTGGGCGGCCGGTTACGGCAGGATTCCGTGGTGTGTGGCTTAGCGCAAATAGACAGTAAAAGCGGGTTCGTTCTTATCCATGATTCTGCCCGGCCTTTTATTAGGCAAAAAGAGATTTCTTCTTTGCTCCTTAAGGCGCGTGAAACAGGTGCGGCGATTTTAGGGGTCCCGGTTAAGGCGACAATAAAAAAGGCTGCAAGGTCAGTGAGAAGCGGATCCTCTCCTAATGGGATAGCTAAAGTGGTGGTGGATGAGACGCTTGACCGGGATAGCTTGTGGGAGATACAGACGCCGCAGGTGTTTGCTAAAGAGCTGATCTTTAAGGCTTATAAAAGGTTCGGCAATTGCCAGGTAACCGATGATGCGATGTTAGTGGAAAAATCAGGAGCAAGGGTCAGTATTGTCGGTGGTGATTATAGTAATATAAAGATAACTACTCCAGAGGATTTGTGTTTTGCAGAAGTCATTGCAAAAGGGTTTAAGATAGATCAGGATTTTAAGAAAACATCCAAAGGTTAATTGCTGATGAATTCCGCTTATAAAATAGGTATGGGTTATGATATCCATCGCCTGGTTGCTGGTCGCAGGCTGTTTATCGGTGGAGTTGAGATCCCATATGATAAGGGTTTATTAGGTCATTCAGACGGGGATGTTTTATTACATGCGATCTGTGATGCCTTGCTGGGGGCGGTTTCGGAGGGCGATATCGGCCAGCATTTTCCGGATACTGCGCCAGCTTATGAAGGGATCGCCAGTACGGAATTATTGATAAAAGTATATGAATTAGTCAAGAATCACGGTTACAATATTGGCAATATCGATACGGTGGTGATTGCCGAAGAGCCAAAACTAACCCTCTTTAAAAAAGGTATTCAGCAGGAAATAGCCCGTATACTGAACGTTAAGGAATCCTGCATAAGTATAAAGGCAAAAACAAATGAAGGTTTATCGGAGTTAGGAAAGAAGGAGGCGATTGCCGCATATGCGGTAGTTTTGATCGCTAAGGAGGCATGATCCTATGGATTTAGTCATAACGTTCTTGTTGGCCGTAGTTGTTCTATTCCTTTTAAAGGTAATCATATTGTCTATCGTTTTTTATAAAGAGATCAGAAGCGCCCAGCAAAAAGACCCGGCAGCCAGAGGTTTCTTTGAGATATTGTTCTTGTATCCTGGATTGCATGCGGTCATGCATCATCGGTTTGCGCATTTTCTTTACCGGTCAAAGATGTTCTTTCTTTCCCGCTGTATCAGTCAGTTCTCGCGTTTCGCTACCGGCATCGAGATCCATCCGGGGGCGAAAATAGGCAGAGGATTGTTCATTGACCATGGTATGGGAGTGGTGATTGGAGAAACTGCAGTTATCGGTGATAATGTCTTGTTGTACCAGGGTGTAACGCTCGGAGGCACGGGGTTGGAAAAAGGTAAACGCCATCCTACGATCGGTAATAACGTGGTAATTGGCGGCGGTGCCAAGGTCTTGGGGAATATTACTGTAGGGGATAATTCTTATATCGGAGCTAATGCGGTTGTGATCAAAGATGTCCCGGTTAATTCTACTGTGGTTGGAGTCCCGGGAAGGATCACTAAACAGGACGGTAAAAAGATCGAGGTTGGGCTTGAACACAGCCATATTTTAGACCCGATCATGCAAACAGTGGAAGAACTGGAAAAAAGGATCGAACAGTTAGAGAATAAGAAAACACATATTTAAAAGTCATCTGGAGGCGTCAGGATGAAATTATCTTTTTCGCTTTCCGGTTTAGAATAGAAACCTGCCATGGCCATTTATATCAATAATTCCCTCACCCGCAAAAAAGAGGAGTTTCTTCCTTTAAACCCGGGCCAGGTCAATATTTATACCTGTGGAGTTACGGTTTATGACCAAAGCCATATTGGGCATGCCCGCAGTCTGTATATCTTTGATTTGATCCGCAGGTATTTATTGTATCGTGGTTTTAAGGTAAGGTTTGTGCGGAATATTACGGATATCGATGATAAGATCATCAATCGTGCCAATGACCTGAAAATAGACTGGAAAGAGCTGGTAAGCAAATATATCGCCTGTTACTATGAAGATTTAGGGTCTTTAGGCGTGAAAAAAGGCGATTTTGAACCCCGGGCCACAGAAAATATCCCGGAGATGATCAAATACATACAGGCGCTTATCGATAAAGGTTATGCTTATGATGTAGAAGGCGATGTGTATTTTAATGTCCGAAAATTCAGTGGTTACGGTAAATTGTCCGGCCAGGGTATAGATGAGATGGAGCCAGGTTCTCGAATCGAGACTTCTGCTTTAAAAAAAGACCCTTTGGATTTTGCTCTCTGGAAAAGATCAAAGGATAATGAGCCTTATTGGGAGAGCCCTTGGGGAAAAGGCCGTCCGGGTTGGCATATCGAGTGTTCGGTTATGTCGCAAAAGTTCTTAGGCGTGGATACTCTTGATATACATGCCGGAGGCAGGGATTTGATATTCCCACATCATGAAAATGAAATTGCCCAGTCCGAGGCATTGACGGATAAACCTTTTGCCAAATACTGGATACATCATGGGCTTTTGACGATTAATTCCCAGAAGATGTCCAAGTCTTTGGGGAATTTCATTACGATAAAGGACTTTATGGAAAAATATAAAGATGCCGACCTCTTGAAATTGTTCTTTTTATCTGCGCATTATTCGCATCCGATCGATTATACCCAGGAAAAGATCGAAGAAGCAGTAAAACAAAGAAAGAGTTTCAAGGCTTTTCTCGATAAGGTCAGTACGTCCGTGGATGAAGAAGGCAAGGCCAAGCCTTTGTTATCAGAAAAAGATAAGGCGAAGCTTGATGAAATTTATGCAAGATTCGAAGCAGCAATGGATGACGATTTTAATACCCCTCAAGCAGTTGGTTGTTTATTTACATTAATTGATTATGCCTCCAGCCGGGAGGGGACGTATATTTATGCCTTGGACAAGGTCAAGAAATGTTTAGGTCTTTTAGGCCTGGGGGTTAAGCCTGTTGCTTCAGTCCCTGATATAGTCAAAGAAAAAAATGAAGAAAGGATACGTTTGAAAAGAAAAAAGGAATATCCTGCGGCTGATAAAATAAGGGATGAAATAACGCGAATGGGGTTTTCTCCGGTTGATACGGGCAATGCCACCAGTTTTATTGAGGTCATTTCAGAATAAATATTTATTGCAGTAATGGTTTTGTGTAATTCCCGGTTCATTTAAAGAGGCATATTTATGAAGGCACAGTTTATTACATTCGAAGGTTCGGAAGGGTGCGGGAAGAGTACGCATTCTAAGCTGCTGCAGGAATACCTGGAATCTCTGGGGCATAAAGTTGTTTTTTTGCGTGAGCCGGGGGGGATTAAGATCAGTGAAAAAATCAGGGCGATTCTTTTGGATCCCAGGAATGTTGGGATGTCGGCGCAGGCGGAGATGCTGCTTTATATGGCCGCCCGCGCGCAGGTGGTTTGTGACCTTATTAAGCCTGCGCTTGATTCCGGCAAGATCGTTATCTGTGATCGTTTCCTGGATTCTACGATTGCTTATCAGGGGTATGGATTGGGAATTGATGTTAAAATTATAAAATTGATCGGGAGATTCGCAACTGGAGCGGTATCTCCTGATCTAACGATCCTGATGGACCTGCCGGTAAAAAAGGGACTTAAATACCGGGTTACTAAGGACCGGATTGAAAAAAGGCCGCTGTCTTATCATTTGAAGGTCAGGCAGGGGTATCTTCGTCTTGCCCGGCTTGAGCCGGAAAGGATCAAGGTTGTCAAGGTGGACAAGGATATTGTGGTAACGCAGAATAAAATACGGCAGTTGGTTTTGCAAAAACTAGGTTGATTGTTATGAACTTCAAGGATATTTGCGGGCATGCTGGCGCCATTGAATTACTCCGGGAATCTTTTTTGTCTCAACGACTTGCTAAAGTTTATCTTTTTACCGGGGTAGAGTCAATTGGAAAAAGGCTTGTGGCTTTAGAGTTTGCCAGGGTTTTGAATTGCGAGTCCGGGGAATTTGCGGTTTGTGGAAAGTGTGATTCGTGTCTGAAGATATCTCAAAACAATCATCCGGATTTGCATTTTATCCCGGATATATCTGATGGATCCGGCCAGAAATCCGATACGATAAAGATCGAAGATATTCGTAATTTGCAGCGCCTGGTTAATCTAAGGCCTTATGAGGGAAAGTTCAGTGTCACGGTCATTGATAATGCGCATAATTTAAGCCTGGAATCTTCCAACGCCCTTTTAAAGACTTTGGAAGATACCCCTGGACATAGTTTGATAATTTTGGTTACGCATAAACCGTCCTTATTATTAAAGACGATAATTTCACGCTGCCAGGTTGTACGGTTTTTCCCTTTGCCTCGGCGCGAGCTTGAACGTATATTACATTCTGATTACGGTTTTTCGGTTGATTTGGCGCACTTTGTTTCTTTTTTCTCTGAAGGGCGGTTAGGGTTTGCTTTAAGCTTGAACAACCCGGATATTCTTAAACACAAGAACCGTATTATCGATCAGTTATGCTTAGGGCGCGGTTATTCTGATTCGGCAATATCCTTTGAAAACAGGGCTCAACTGCGGGATTGCTTGAATACCGTTGCGGCATGGCTTAGGGATATGTATTTGATCAAGTCAGGGGTAATAGACAGTCAGTTGATCAATCTTGACCGGAAACAAGAATTATTGAAAGAAGCTAATCTTTGTTCCCTTATGGGGATTGAACTCCGGATCAAGTTTGTTTCTGACAGCATAAAATATTTGGAGCATAATATAAACACTAAGTTACTGGTATCGAATCTAAAAGCGGCTATGAAAGGATAGAAATAATGGATAAGGCGATCTTGGTGCGTTTAAGGGATTCGGGGCAGGTTTATAATTGCGCGGTTTCTGAAGTCTCGATAAAAGAAGGTGATTATGTTATCGTTGAACATGACCGCGGGATGGATTATGGGCAGATTGTTTCCTCATGCGATACCCGTGCGGATAATATTTCGAAGGAACCGATCAAGAAGCTCATTCGTATCGCCTCTTTAGGGGATCTAAAGCAGATTGAGGAAAACCGGCTTAAAGCGAAAGAGGCAATGATAACCTGCGGGAAAAAGATCGTTGATCACAAACTGGATATGAAACTGGTACAGGCGGAATATTCCTTCGACCGGACCAAGATAATTTTTTATTTTACTGCCGCAGAGCGGGTGGATTTTCGTGACCTGGCAAAGGATCTGGCCAAGATCTTTAAGGCCAGGATTGAACTGCGCCATATTGGTGTTAGAGATGAAGCGAAATTGTTTGGTGGTTTCGGTTCTTGCGGCAGGGAACTTTGCTGTAAAAAGTTCCTTAAGGATTTTGAGCCAGTGACCATTAAAATGGCAAAAGAAGAAGGATTGCCGTTAAATCCTCCCAAAATATCAGGATTGTGCGGCAGATTGATGTGCTGTTTGAGTTTTGAATATGATACCTATAAGGCTTTATCCAAAGGTCTGCCGCGTGAGGGAGAAAAGATCCTGACTGAAAAAGGCAAAGGCAAAGTCATTAATGTGAATGTTTTTAAGCGTACCGCGACCGTTGAGTTGGAAGATGGCGGTTATTTTGAAGTTAACTTTAAAGAAGGGGCCAGTAGACCTGCTTTACGCACCGATCCCAGGAAGGATGAGGGGCGAAAGGATGAAGGGACAAGGGATGAAGGGACGAAAAGTCGAGGGATGAAGAGAGATGTTAGATAAATTTTATATTACAACACCCATATATTATGTGAATGCTGCCCCGCATATCGGGCATTCTTATACCAGTATTGCTGCCGATACGTTGGCGCGTTATTATTGGCAGGATAAGGCGCTCGGTAAAGACAATACGAATGTATGGTTCTTGACCGGTACAGATGAACACGGGCAGAAGGTGCAAAAGGCATCCGATGAGGCAGGGGTCACTCCGCAGGAGTTTGTGGATAAGGTGTCCACTCAATTTTATGATTTACTGGAAAGATTAGGCATTGCCAATAATGATTTTATCCGTACCAGCCAGCCCAGGCATATCAATGCTGTTGAGCAGGTGTTGAATATCTTAAAGGATAAAGGTGATATATATCAGGACAAGTATGAAGGCTGGTATTGTGCGCCTTGCGAGACCTTTTGGCCCAAGACCCAGATTAGCGGACAGGTTTGTCCTGACTGCAAGAGGCCGGTTGAGAAAATAAGCGAAACCAATTATTTTTTCAGGATCTCTTCCTACCAGGAAAGGCTGAAGGATTATATAGACCAGCATGAATATTTTATCCTTCCGCATATCCGCCGGCATGAGGTGCAGAGTTTCCTGAAATTAAATAAATTAGAGGATTTGTGCATCTCCCGGCCTAAAGCCCGTTTAAACTGGGGGATCCCGCTGCCTTTTAGTCCGGAGCATGTTACCTATGTCTGGTTTGATGCTTTGATCAATTATATCAGTGCTGTGGGGGAGTTTGGCCGGGATGGTATTTATCGCTCAAAGTGGTGGGATAAAGATGTTAAAGTCATACATTTGATCGGCAAGGATATTTTACGCCAGCACGCGGTTTATTGGCCGATAATGCTTATGGCTTTAGGAATAAGGCTGCCGGATACGGTTTTTGCCCATGGCTGGTGGATGATTGATCAAGCGAAAATGTCTAAATCAAAGGGGAATGTGGTGGATCCCCTGGAAGTGGCCGGGAAATTCGGGATAGATGCTTATCGGTATTTTCTTTTACGGGATGTTTCTTTCGGGCAGGATGGGAACTTTTCGGAGGAGGCGATAATAAAGCGTTTTAATGATGATTTAGCCAATGATTTAGGTAACCTTGTTTACCGAACTCTTACTATGATCGAGAAATATTACGCGGGAAACATCCCCCAGGGATGTCTGCAGGATACTCCGCAGGCAAAGGTGATCCAGGAGAAGATCGGTTCTTTGAAAGAAGAAGTTTCTTTGGGGTTACAGGTAAAATTAGATTATTCGTATGCCTTGGAGAATATCTGGGAATTAGTTAACCTGGCGAATAAATATGTAGAGGAGACAAAACCCTGGAACCTGGCAAAAGAAAATAGAGGCCAGGAGCTTAAGAATTTTATCTCTTTATTGGTGGATGTTATCCGTCAGGTTGCCATGCAAATCTATCCTTTTATGCCTAATGTATCTGTTGCTATAATCGAACAAATAGGTGCCCCGGGCACGGATAAGATCAAAAAAGGCAATCCGTTATTCCCCCGCATCGAAACCAGGAAAAAGGCTGATTAAAAGGGTATATGTTTATCGATACGCATTGCCATCTGGACTTTCCGGCATTTGATCCGGACCGTGATGATTTGATAAAACATGCCAAATCTTCAGGGCTGGATAATCTGATCAATGTCGGAGCCGATCTGAAAAGCTCACAAGCTTCGGTAGAGCTTGCCTTGCGGTATGACCTGGTTTATGCTGCGGTCGGGGTGCATCCGCATGATGCGGATACTTTCGATGAAGATGTTTATTCTGCGGTCGCAGAATTAGCCGCGAATAATAAGGTAGTCGCGATCGGGGAAATCGGGTTGGATTATTATAAGAATTATTCCAAGCCTGCCAATCAAAGGTTAATGTTTGCGGATTTCTTGAATTTGAGCCGGCAGATGATGCTGCCGGTGATTATTCACAGCCGTGATGCTTCAAGGGATACGCTAAAGATCATTAAGGATACGCTGCCTCTTAGGGGTGTAGTCCATTGTTTTTCTCAAGATCAAGAGTTCCTGCAGGAAATTCTTAGTTTAGGCTTTTTTGTTTCGTTTACAGCTAATATAACTTATAAGAACACAGGTGCCTTGAGGGATATCATCAGGACAGTGCCTTTGGAAAGGATTTTTCTGGAAACTGATGCTCCGTATCTTTCTCCGGAAGGTTTACGCGGCAGGCGTAATGAGCCAGCGTATATTAAATATGTGGCAGAACAAATAGCACAGATTAAAGCGGTGAGTTTAGAGGAAGTTGCGCGAGTTACTTCTCAAAATGCCAGGCAATTTTTTAAACTAAGCTGTTAGTAGGACCCGGGATGTTGTATGGCTATATGGGTTATCAAAGTGGCGGGGTGTATTCGGTTATGGGTAAGTCCAAAGATACAAAGGTTTCGGTAGTTAAATGCGTTGATTATCAGGCGGATTTGGTTTTTGCGGCAGTTAAACATTCGGTTGATCTATTGGGAGGTATAACCAGTTTTATCAGGCCAGGCAGCCGGGTGTTGGTTAAGCCAAATTTGTTAATGGCTTCTTCTATTGAGAGTGCTGTGACTACCCATCCAGAGGTAGTACGTGCGGTAATAAGATTGTTAAAAGAGATCAAGTGTGACTTGATCCTAGGGGATGCTCCAAGTGTTTGGGGTAAACAGATCGAGAATCTCGATGAGATTTATCGTTGTTCGGGATTGAAGAAAGTTTGCCAGGAGGAAGGCGTTAGTTTAGTCGATTTTGATAAAAGGCGTTGGAGAAAAAAGTTCCCTTTGACTGTTTGGCTGGATGATTGCGATTGTTTCGTGAACATCCCTAAATTCAAGACTCATGGACTTACTCTTTTGACGGGGGCAGTAAAGAACCTTTTTGGTTTGGTCAGCGGGACATATAAGACCGAAATACATAAGGATAATTTTCAGACCTTTGATTTTTCCCGGGTATTGGTGGATATTTACCAGGAGGCAAGGCCTGCTCTTACAGTGGTCGATGGAATCATTGCTATGGAAGGTGATGGTCCGGGGACCAGCGGGACTCCTCGACAGACGGGATTGGTAATCTCCGGGGATGATTGTGTGGCGGTAGATAGTGTTTTAGCTTTGTTGATGGGGGTTAACCCTTCTGATGTGGGGACTATTAAAGAGGCGGTATCCCGCGGCTTGATGGATAAGGATATGGATAACGTATCCGTCCTGGGGGAAAAGATATCTGAAGTGGCTGGCAGGCCTTTTCTCCTGCCGACTACATCCTTGTTAAAAAAGTCGTTGCCTCCAGCGGTCATTGAGCTGGCAAAAAGGCTGATTAAATACTATCCTTGTGTGGAAAATGATAAATGTATCAAATGCTCTACTTGTATAAAGGCTTGCCCGGGAAAGGCAATTTGGATGAAGACGGATCAAATCCGTTTTGATTATTCTAAATGCATTGCCTGTTTTTGTTGCCAGGAGACATGCCCGGCTAACGCGATCAGTATGAAAAAAAGCTTTGTTGCAAAAATGATCGGGCTATGACCATAATCTGGCAGGGGATGGTATAATATCCTTTGTCGTATAATCAATGAGTAAATATACAGATATGCCGGATTTTAGAGCTAAACTGGATGAAGCGATCACTTATGGCACGCATACCCGGGCAGTTAAGGTGGCAAAAGAGGCGCTGGCTTTGGCAAGGGAAAAATGTCTTTGCGGGGAGACCGAGTATTTTTCTGGACAACTTGAATTATTAAAGGATAATTTTACTGCGGCGATCGAGCATTTTGATGCGGCGATAAAATATAATCCTCATGATGGGGGTGCTTATAATGACCGGGCGTTGTGTATGGTTGAATTGGGGCTTATTGACGAGGCTTTGAAATGTTTCAATAAAGGGATCGCGGTTGAGCCGGATTATGATACGATCTATCATAATAAGGGGTGGTTATTGAATAATATCGGCAGATATACAGAAGCGGTTTCATGTTTTAACAAAGCTCTCGAGCTTTCCCCTGACCGGGCAGTAACCTATGATAATCTGGCGGATGCTTTATTTAATCTCGGGGATTACAAAGGATCTTTAGCGGCTTACCATAAGGTCCTGAAACTGCTTAAACCAGGGTTATCCCCTGGAATAAGAGTGCTAATCCGAAAAAGGATTAAGCAGGTCCAAAGATATTCGATTATTTATGGAGGAAAATGAAATATGTCTTTAACTACCATTGAATGGGCTGGTCATTCGATCAAGATCATTGACCAGACCGGATTGCCGTCTCGATTGAAATATCTATACCTTAGGGACCTAAAGTCAGTGTGGAAGGCAATAAGGTCTTTGCAGGTGCGCGGGGCTCCAGCCTTGGGGGCTGCGGCTGCCCTTGGGGTTTATCTGGGGATAGAAAGATCCAGAGCCGAAGATATAAACGTCCTAAAGAAAGAAGTTTATTCTGCTGCAGATTATTTGGCAACTGCCCGTCCTACGGCACGGAATCTTTTTTGGGGACTGGAAAGGATGTTAAAGTCGGTTTCGGATTATAAAGGCGGTTCTGTGGCTTTTCTTAAAGCCAGGCTTTTTCGCGAAGCGAAAAAGGTGATCAATGAGGATAAAATCGCCTGCAGGAGAATAGGTGATTATGGTGCCAGTCTCCTTAGTAAGGATGATATTGTCCTTACGGTTTGTAATGCCGGGATACTGGCAACGATCGATTATGGGACTGCCTTAGGCGTTATCTATAAAGCCTATGAGAAAGGCAAAAAGGTCAGAGTTTATGCCTGTGAAACCAGGCCGTTGTTCCAGGGGGCACGGCTTACCTGCTGGGAGCTCAAGAAGAAGAATGTGGATGTAACTCTTATTTGTGATAATATGGCGGCAATTTTAATGCGGCAAGGCATGATTACCCGGGTGATTGTTGGAGCAGACCGGATAGCCGCAAACGGCGATACTGCCAATAAAGTGGGGACTTATAATTTAGCGGTCTTATGCCGGCATCATAAAATACCTTTTTATGTGGCGGCGCCTAAATCAACATTTGATTTAAGCCTAAAAGACGGCTCCAAGATCATGATTGAAAAACGCGATTCTTTCGAAGTGACTGGGATGTTTTTTAAACAGCCGATATCGGTTCCAGATATAAAGGTTTTTAACCCGGCTTTTGATATTACGCCCGGCGGATTGATTGCGGCAATAATTACAGAGAACGGTATAGTTTATCCTCCTTTTAGAAAGAACATTTCCAAGCTATTGTCAGAAAATATTAAATAAGGAAGTTTGTCATGAGGATAAATAAATTGGGTGAGTTTGGATTGATCGAGCGGATCAAAAAGAGATTTTCCCAGGATGCTTCAGTAGTAGTCGGCCCGGGAGATGATTGTGCGGTATTGAAACTGAATAGTTCTCATTATCAGTTGTTTACTGCTGATATGCTGGTAGAAGGAGTAGATTTTACCAGGCATACGGATATGTACCTGGTGGGGCGCAAGTCTTTAGCGGTATCGGTAAGTGATATTGCCTCTTCAGGAGGGGTGCCTAAATATGCGGTAGTCTCTGTAGGTTTGCCGAAAGATTTTTCTGTAGAATGCGTGGACCGGATAGTAAAAGGTATTGATGATCTTGCCCGGGATCATAAAATAAGCATTGTGGGGGGGGATATTAGTTCTGCTCGATATCTAACTTTAAATGTGAGTATGCTGGGGATTGTAGAAAAGAATAATCTGGTTTTGCGCAGTAATGCACGCATAGGGGATATCGTATTTGTCAGCGGGATGCTGGGTGGGGCGATCCACGGTAAACATTTAAGTTTTGTACCGCGTATCAAGGAATCGAGGTTCTTGGTCCGTAATTATAAAATTAATGCCATGATCGATATTTCGGATGGTCTGCTGCAGGATTTTGGGCATATCTTAAAAGCAAGCGGTAAAGGGGGAATAATTTATGAACAGTTGGTCCCCAAGAGTACTGAAGCTAAAGATCTTAAGGATGCCCTCTGTTCCGGGGAAGATTTCGAACTACTTTTTACTTTAGACCGTTTGCAGGCGCGTGCATTGGTTTTAGATAAGAGGTTTCATTTTACGGCCATCGGTGAGATTGTTGATAAGAACTATGGTTTTGAGTTGATAGATGATAAGGGAAGAAGTAAACAAAATCGTTTTCGTGGTTTTCAGCACTTTTAATGTTAATGAAGATAACCTCTACCTCTTACAGCCAGACATTAAAGATCGGCAGGGCCTTAGCCAGAAAGATTAAGCCCGGGGATATCATTTGTTTGACTGGAGACCTTGGTTCAGGGAAAACCGCTTTAACTAAGGGTATCGCCAGCGCCTTAGGAGCTGATATAAACGATGTTATCAGCCCGACTTTTACTTTGCTTAACCAGTATATGGATGCAAGCCCGGAGGTATATCATTTTGATCTGTATCGTTTGGTAACGATCAAGGAGATATCGGATTTAGGGTGTGAAGAGTATTTTTACGGACGAGGGGTTTGCATTATTGAATGGGCGGATAAATTAAAATGTTTGTTGCCAAAAGAATACCTTGAGGTAAAATTATCAGTAAAAGGCCGGAATTCACGCCAGTTGGAATTTTGTGCTTATGGCAGACGTTACCTGGAATTATTTGATAAGATACGATCGCCGCAGGATAAAACAGGGCATTAGTTATGAAACTACTTGCAATAGATACGACTACACGGTTTTTATGCCTCGGACTTTATGCAGGATCAAACGTTTATGAGTATACCTTGGATTTGGGCAGGCGTCAATCCGCTCTTTTACTGCCGACCATAAAAAGGGCGCTTTGCGTATTAGGCTGGCGATTGGAGGAGATTGATTATTTTGCCTGTGGCCTTGGTCCAGGTTCTTTTACCGGGATCCGGGTTGGGTTAAGCACGATTAAGGGGTTAGCCTGGGCAATGGATAAACCGGTAGTTGGAGTATCAACCTTGGATGTAATTGCTTCTGGCGGCGGGTTTTCTTGCCGTTATATAGTACCTGCGATTGATGCCAAAAGGAGTTTGATCTATTGCGGTATTTATTCATATAGATCTGGTTATCTAAAGAGAATAAAACCGTATATGCTTATAGATCTGCAGCGGTTCTTAAAATGCGTGCCTGTTGGAAGCTTGATCCTGGGCGATGCCTTAGCAGTGTATGGCAAACAAATTGGAACACAGAGTTCACTCCGGGTGGAAATGGAACGCGATTATTGGTATCCCAAACCACGGAATTTGATCTCTCTGGCCTTAGAAAAGATAAAAAAACGGGAGATCGGTGATACCTTTGACATTAAACCGATTTATCTTTACCCCAAGGATTGCCAGGTAAAAAATATAGGTTTGGATAAATGATGGATTGGAACGCAAATAAGACTATTGGTTACCGTCCTACATGGGCAGAGGTTAATTTAAATAATCTTGCTCATAATTTCAAACAACTTAAGGTCATGCTTCATCCGAAAACCAGGATTTTGGTCACAGTAAAAGCAGATGCCTATGGCCATGGGTTGATCCCGGTTGCAAGAAAACTGATAGATTGCGGGGTGGATTTCTTAGGGGTTGCCTCTATCGATGAAGGGATAAGACTGCGTAAGTCAGGTATCAATCTGCCTATTCTAATCCTGGGGTTGATTTTAAAAGAGGATATTGCCCCGGTTTTTAAATTCAATCTTACCTGCACGGTTTGTGATACTGTGCTTGCGCAGGAGTTAAATGCCTTTGCCCGGAATAAGCGCAGGAAGTTGAATGTGCATATTGAGGTAGATACCGGTATGGGCAGGATCGGAGTTTTGCACCAGGATGCTTTGAAATTGATTTTAAATATCCATAAGATGAAACATCTCTTTGTAGAAGGAGTTTTTACGCATTTCCCTTTTGCCGATATGAACAAAGAGTTTACTTCGTATCAGATCGATCTTTTTAATCTCCTGCTTTCAAAATTAACGAAATCAGGAATAAATATCCCCCTGGTGCATGCCGCCAATAGTATGGGGGTTATCGATTATAAGAACAGCCATTTGAATATGGTCAGGCCCGGGCTGGTGATCTACGGCCTTTATCCTAAAGAGAATTTAAAAATAAACTTAAAGCCGGTTTTAAGTCTAAAGACCAGGGTTATTTATGTCAAACGGGTCCCTGCCGGTTATGGCATAAGTTATGGCCATGATTATGTGACTAAATCTCCTGCAACAATCGTGACTTTGCCTATTGGTTATGGAGATGGATATCCCAGGATCTTATCTAACATCGGCCCGGTTTTAATCCGTGGCAGGCGTTTTAAGATAGCCGGCAAGATTTGTATGGACCAAATCATGGTAGATATCGGTAATTTTAAGGCCAGTATCGGTGATGAGGTGGTTTTAATCGGATCCCAGGGTAAAAGCAGGATCTCTACCGAAGAGCTGGCATCTCTTTCAACCACTATTCCTTATGAAATTGTCTGTGGACTGGGTTCCCGTATCCCGCGTGTATATGTGTAGTTATTGCTGGTTTAAGGCAGCTTTGAGATCAGGTATAGGCTGGTAGAAAAAGCGGCAATATGGCTTAAAGAGGCGGCAAGTATCGGAGCAATAGTGCCGCTTTTTCCAAGCGCGATGCTTACGGCAGTGAGGACATAATAAAGGAAACCGACAAAAATCGACAGCCCTAAGGCTGACATCCCGGTCGCTCTTTTACGCATTAAGAATGCAAAAGGGATACCCAGAAGTATGATCACTATGTTCGTCAAAGGCGCAGTGAACCTTTGGTAAAAGTCAACTTTGAGATTTTTTGTTATTCCAATTGCCCCGCTTTTAGATAATCTCCAGATATAGTCATCCAGTTGAGTAATGGTCATGAGGTCCGGGCTTTGTTTCTGATTCAGGAAATCACGCGGTGATTCCGGGATCGCCATGACTGCCTCTTCTTCATATTGAGGTTCTTTCCTCATCTGTCCGTTGGGATCGAAATCATAAGTGATGCATTGATAGAAGATCCATACCCCATTTTTGAATATCCCTTTATTGGCTACTATTTTTTGGGTAATATTCTGGTTATGGTCATGTTCAAGGATGGTTATTCCTTCCATGGTGCTGGTTGCGGGCAGGAATTTAGTGACGAAAAAAAGGCGGTTGCCTAATCCGTACATCGAAAGGTTGGTTAAGGTATGGATTTCGTCCTTGGGTTTATTCAGGTTTATTTCCATTTGTACCTTGTATTTTTGGTTTGCTAAAAGGGCTTTAGGGACTATTTTATCTGTCATCCAGAATACGATCAGACTGGAGATTGTTCCAAAAATGATCACTGTTTTAGTGATTTGCAGTACGCTTAGCCCTGAAGCGCGCATAGCGATGATTTCATTGTCACGGTTAAGTGTGCCAAAGGTATAAAGTGTGCTTAAAAGTCCCGCAAAAGGGGAGACTTGCACGATGATCGTGGGCAGATAAGATAAATAAAAATTGACCAGGATATCCCAGCTGACTTTGAGTTTTAGTATATCCTCAAGGCGGGATAAGATGTCAATTATAATATAAAGGGCCAGAAATACGGCCAGGCATGTAAGGAAGACATTTAACACGGATTTAAATATATAACGGTCTAAGATACGCATAGTTTATACGTTAAAATAGATCCGGTTATCCCAAGTATGATATTGGGCAGCCACAAGGCAATGGTGGGATCCATATAGCCTTGCAGGGCTAATGTTTCGGCTCCGATCAGCAGGAGGTAATAAAATCCTACGATCAAAAAGGCGATCCCGAAATTGATGGATTTCTCTCTTCGTCGGGTAATGATCGCCAGCGATGAGCCTACAAGGATAAAAAAGAAACAGGAAAAAGCCAGGGCGATCTTTTCATTGATTTCCGTTACAAGGGGAGTGGGGTCGATATTTTCCTTGCTTAGCCGGGAGGCCTCTTGCCTTAATTCCAAGATCGTCATATCTTTTGGCTTTTTACGGATCTCGCCTTTTTTCTGCGCTTGGGCTAGGTTCAGGCTCATAAAATAAGTTTTGAAATTAAGTTTGTAGAAATTCGTCGGGTTATCTGGGTCTGGTTCATCAGATGTGCCGTCTATTAATTTGAGCTTGATAGTGCTTTTCTCCGGGATGGCGATGAATTCCCCTCTTTTAGCTACTATGGTGCGGGTGGGTTTGCCTTCTTGCGGCTCATAGATACGGATATTTATAAGTTTATTTTCTTCAATGCGATAAATGAACAGTATGTATTTTTGGAACGAGTTAATGAATACCCCAGGTTCAAGCGCGGCCGTGGGGTTTTTTACTCCGATTTCCATCAGGGTCTTTCGGGATGAAAAAAGGGCATAAGGGACGATCTGGTCATTAAAGATCACTAAAAACAGGCTTAAGATCAATCCGATCACCAGCTGGGGAAGAATTAAACGAAAAATGTTTATCCCGCTGGCGCGGATAGCAACGATTTCATTGTCGCTGGATAATCTGCCCAAGGATAACAATGATGCGGTTAAAGCAGATATTGGCAGGGTGTAGGTAAGCAGAAAAGGGAGCATAAATATCAAGAGTTTTGATACGCTTATGATATCCACTCCCTTATTAATAATAAGGTCGGTGATCTTGATCAGGTTCCCGAGCAGCATAATGAATGTCAAGACCCCAAAGGTCAAGAATAAGGGGGTTATGAATTCTTTTAGAAAGTAGTTCCTTAAGATCTTCATGTCAGGTGTTTTAGGTCGGTTCTTGCCAATGTCATGACAAATACTATATTGGCCCCGGCATTTTTTAATATTCGCGCAGCTTCTGATGCGGTCGCGCCGGTAGTTAAAATATCGTCTACTAACAGGACGTTTTCTCCTTGTACTGAATGTCTCGGGTCAAAAGAAAAACTATTATTGATGTTTTCGAAACGGCGGCTGTTTTTTAGTTCTGCTTGGCGTTGTGTCGGTCGGCAGCGTTTTAAGGCATTAAGTAAATGTTTTTTGTCGAATTCCCGGGCGATATTTCCACTTAAGACTTGTGCCTGGTTGAATTCCCTTTCTCTTAGTTTTGTTTTGTGCAAGGGAATAGGGATGACGGTATCGATATATTGCATCGGCAGATCATATTCACGGATAAATTCGATCATTATTTTGCTTAAGGTTTTTCCCAGGTAATCACGGCCAAAGTATTTAAATTCATGGATCAGGTTACGTATAATTTCTTCGTAAATACAGGGGCTGAAGGCCCGGTCAAAATGTAACGGTGTTTTGATGCAAGCAGGACAGATATTCTTTGCGGGGTTGTTTTTTTCTAAATGTCTCCCGCAGCAAAGGCAAAATGGGGGGAGATTCTTTTTTATTTTTCCCCAGCATTTGAGGCAGATAAAATCATCTATCCCTGCTTTGGTTTTTACGCTGTTTTTGCATATAATGCAATTTTTAGGATAGATTATCTCTATCAAGCCCTTAATCAGGCCGCCTAACATACCCCATATAATAACAACTAAACTATATTTTGTCAAAATTAATCATAATAAAAATAGCGGTCATTAATTATATTTTGGTAGGGGGCGGTCGGGACCGCCCCAACATTAGGGATGATCTCGACCATCCCCTACAAGATCATGTGTGCATGACAACGAAACAATCATAAAGTATTGCCTGTGTATCTTTTTAGTGGTAAAATTCTGATATAGTCTTGAAGAGGTGTTAACTGGCTTATCGGATGGCCGGGTGTTCCACTTTCTGTGTTCACACCCCGGCTTATCGGATGGCCGGGTGTTCCACTTTCTGTGTTCACACCCCGGCTTATCGGATGGCCGGGTGTTCCACTTTCTGTGGAAGGAGAGGGTGATGGGGACAAAAAAGAAAATATTGATTGTCGATGACGAAGTTTCTTTATGTAAGATACTGATGCTTCGCCTTGAGAAAAAAGAATATGATGTGATTGTTGCTAATGATGGTATCGATGGGTTGGAAAAGGCAAAAAGCCATAAACCGGACCTTATAATCCTGGATTTAATGCTGCCGGGTATGTTTGGGGAAGAGGTGTGCCGCCAGATTCGCAAGGATAAGGCTCTTGCAGATACCCCGGTAATCATGTTGACTGCTAAAAGTACGGATGTGGATAGGATCGTCGGCAGGGTTGTAGGAGCGGATACCTACATTATGAAGCCTTTTGATTTGAATAAATTATTTGTTGAGATAGAAAGGTTGATTGACATGAAATGTTCTCCCCTTGTAGAAGAAACTGTTTCTTTAAAGAAACAGCTAATGGTTTTATTGAAAAAAGATGCTTTAAAGATCGGTGATTTCCGCCTTTCTTCAGGTAAAACCAGTAAATATTACCTGGATGGCCGGATCATTACTCTTACTCCGGAAGGGGCATTTTTAGTCGCAAGTATTATTTTGCGGTCTATAGAAGGCTTGGAGATCGATGCTGTTGGAGGCCCGACTTTGGGCGCTGACCCGATTACCGGCTCAATTGCCTGTCTTAGCCATATTCATAAACTTCCACTCAAGACTTTCATTGTTCGTAAAGCCGCTAAAGGGCATGGGATGCAGCGCCAGGTGGAAGGCCCGGAGTTAAAAAAGAACAGCCGGGTGGTCTTGGTTGATGATGTTGCAACTACCGGCAAGGCTTTAATTGAGGCAAAGTTGGTAATGGATGAACTTGGGGTTGAAGTTTGCCGGGCAATAGTGATTGTCGACCGGGATGAGGGAGCCGAGGATAATTTAGCTAAAGTTGGGGTAAAACTGGAATCAATTTTCAAAATAAAGGATTTTGGCCTTTAGGATTTATAGAAAGGTTTTTTGTGGCTAAGAATAAGATCGTGGTTTGCGGGGGCGGTCCTGCTGGGATAATGGCATCGGTTAGAGCCGCGCAGCTTGGGCAGGATGTGACCCTTATTGAAAAGAACTCTGCGTTAGGCCGAAAGCTCTTGTTAAGCGGCAAGGGGCGTTGCAATCTTACCAATGATTGTGATTTAGAATCTTTTTTATCGAGGTTTTCCAGGAATGGACAGTTTCTGCGGGATGCATTTAAGAAGTTCTTTAACCGTGAACTGATCGATTTTTTCGAACAACGCGGGCTTAAGGTCAAGGTGGAGCGTCAAAACCGGGTTTTCCCGGTAACCGATAAGGCTGGCAGTGTACTTGAGGTATTAATCCGTGAGTTGCTTCGTAATAAAGTAAATATTGTTTATAATTGCCGGGTAGAGGATGTTTTAGTACATAATGGGTTGATCAAAGGGGTGGCGCTTTCTAACGGCTCGACACTTTATGCGGATAAGGTTATTTTGGCTACCGGAGGCATGTCGTATGGTGCGACCGGTTCAACCGGAGATGGTTTGGTTTTAGCCAAGCGCCTGGGGCATCAGATTGTGCCTTGCAGGGCGGGGTTAGTGGCTTTGGAAGTATCTGGGGATTTGCCGAGATTACTGGAAGGTTTGACGCTTAAGAACATCCGGCTTGTTTTTCTTGACGGTAAAAAAGAACTGGTTTCGGAAATCGGTGAGCTTATGTTTACTGATTTTGGCGTTTCCGGGCCCCTGGTTTTATCGTTAAGCGGCAGGATCGTGGATTGGCTTGCGCAAAATAAAAAGGTTTATTTGGATATTGATTTAAAACCTGCTTTGTCCATGGACCAGATCAATGACCGGTTTTTACGAGAGTTCAAATTATTCCCCAAAAAGGCGGTCAAGAGTATCATGAAAGGTTTTCTGCCTCTTAGGCTGGTAGAGGTGTTTGTAGATAATGTTAAAATCGATCCGCTTAAATTGGCGGGCCAGATAACCCAAAATGAGCGCGGAGCGATGACATCTTTGCTTAAGAAGTTTAGATTGCAGATTTTACGTCCACGGCCTTTAAAGGAAGCAATGGTTACTCAAGGTGGGATATCTTTAAAAGAAATCCATCCTCGGACGATGGAATCCCGGCTGATAAAGGGGTTGTATTTCTCTGGAGAGATGATCGATCTGGATGCGGATACCGGAGGTTTTAATTTGCAAGCGGCATTTTCAACAGGGTATCTTGCTGGGGAGAGTGCTTCAGGATGAGAATGATATATTTAGCCACTGCTTCTAAGGCGCGCCGGAAATTATTCAAGATATTTGGTCTGAATTTTAAGGCAGTTAGAAGCCGCCTGCCTGAATATAGGGATATTCCCGGGGTGTCTTATGCGGGTTTGGCAAAAAGGAATGCTTTATTAAAAGCCCGGTATGCAGCTGCCAGATTAAAGCATGGTTTGGTTGTGGCAGCCGATACCATTGTGGTCCAGGACAAATTGATCTATGGCAAGCCTAAGGATATCCTTGAGGCGCAAAAAATGCTTAAAAAGCTTTCTCGAAAACCGCAGAGCCTTTATACCGGTATAGCGGTAATTGATCTGGATAAGAAGAAAACCTTATTGGATTACGAATTAACAAAAGTTTATATGGACAGGCTTAATGATCGGCAGATAAAAGAATATTTTCGCCTTACCTCGCCTTTGGATAAAGCCGGGAGTTTTGATATTCAGGGCCGCGGAGCATTTTTTATCCGTAAGGTCGATGGCTGTTTTTATAATGTAGTCGGTCTGCCTTTAAGGAAGCTGTATCTTATGTTAAAAAAGATCGGTGTAAACGTATTTTCGGTAAGCTGTTGCCTGTTTGTTTTTTTGTTGTCCGGATGTACCACAGAATATAACATAGTGACCAAGTCGGAAGAGGTGTATTTTTACAGCACCGATAAGGAAATCGCGATGGGAGAATCTATCGACCGGCAGGTGGTCAAGCATTACAAGGATTCCGCAGACCCTTTGCTGCAAAAACGCGTAGAGGATATTGGCAAGAAGATCGCGGCAGTCTGTGACCGCAAGGATATTGATTATCATTTTCGGGTGCTGGATGAAGATCAGGTGAATGCGGTCTCTTTGCCTGGAGGGTATGTATATATTTTTAAAGGGCTGATCGATAAGGTGGATAACGATGATGAACTGGCAGGGGTTATCGGCCATGAGGTCGGCCATATCGTTGCCAGGCACAGCATTAAGAAACTACAGGCCCAGATGGGGTATTCCTTATTGAGGATACTTCTTTCCCAGGCTCCGCAAAGCGGTGATGTCGGCAATGCCGCGGATCTGGCGGTAACGGATATCATGATGGGATATAGCCGTGAGGATGAACTTTTGGCTGATCAGCTGGGTACGCGTTATGCCAAACTTGCCGGGTATAACCCCAAAGGAATGCTTACATTTCTGGAAAAATTGGATCAAATAAATAAAAGAAGGCCGCCCCAGCCATACTCATATTTTCGGACGCATCCTTATCCGCCTGACCGGATCCGGGTGGTTAGGCAGGAGTTGGGGGAGAATATGGGGTTTAATGATTATATAAATATTCAACAGAAAACGCATGACTAATGCAGGGGCTTTAAATCCTTTAGGGGTATTGGAGTTCCTGCATTGGAACCATTCCTGGAATAATTATAAATATCCTTCGAAAAAAAGTTTACAAAAGGCCGTCAGGTTAATGCTTGATGCCGGAGTCGGCTGTGTTCGCCTGGATTTTTTGTGGCAGGATATTGAGCCAAAACGGGGCATAAGCAGTTTTAGGAAATATGACCAGATCGTAGACCTGCTTTTTAAGAATAATATCCAGATCCTGGGGTTATTGGATTACTCTGCCGAATGGGCTTCTCCAAAAGGCAAATGGAATTGTCCTTCCCCTGATACGAGTTTGTTTGTTGATTATGCCCAAAGGGTGTCTTTACGCTATAAAGATCAGGTTAAATACTGGGAGGTCTGGAATGAACCGGATTCTCCGGTTTATTGGGAAAATCCCGGTGGTTTGTCCGGGTACTGTTCTTTACTAAAAGATACCTGCCGGGCTTTAAAGGAAATAGATACTGGATTTAAGATCTTAAACGGCGGATTCGCCAACGGCAGTAAAAGTGTCAGGCAGTTCTATAAACATCGTCCGAACCGGTATTTTGATATCCTCAACATCCATATTTTCGATTCACCAGGGCATCCGGGGTATTTAAAAAGAATGGTTGATATGGTTTCTTCAACCTATCGGGTTATGCAGGCAAACGGCGATGGCGCCAAGAATATCTGGGTTACTGAAACCGGATGCCCGGGGTTAAAACGGGGCATAAAAGCCAATAATTGGTGGTTGGGTAGTAATCCTACAGAGAAAGCACAAGCGGAATTTGTCAGGGACGCTATCCCTGCCTTGATCCGAACCCCTCATGTGGAAAAGGTTTTTTGGGCATTTTTCCGCGATACCCGGGATCATTGGCATGACGGTACGGACTATTTGGGCTTGCTGCGCTGGGATTTCTCCCGAAAACCGGCATTTTTTGAATATAAAAAAATAATTGATTTTTAATTGCATAGTTGGTGAAGAATATGCTATAATTAGCAAAATGAGGGAATGATCGTGCCACAGTCCCGGGTTCTGATGATCGGATAATGAACAGGTGCTTACCTTAACCCTCCGGCGATTTATCTGGATGAAACCTTAATCTAAAAAGCCAAGCTTTAAGGAATCTTGTGTTGACTAATATTTCGAATTAGAGTATACTATTATTTTGTAAAGGAGGTGGCAAAGTTGGGTCTAGTTAAAGATAAGAAAGTGAAAATAATCGAAAGTTACAAAGTCCATACTAAGGACACCGGGTCTGCAGAAGTGCAAATAGCGCTTCTTACAGAGCGGCTTAATATCTTGAGTGAACACTTTAAGTTGCACAAGAAAGACCATCATTCCCGCAAGGGCCTTTTGGCGATAGTAGGCAAGCGCCGCAGGCTTTTGAATTATCTCAAGAAAAAAGATATTAAAAAATACGAGGAAATCTTAGGCAAACTCTCGCTAAGAAAGTAGTCGGGATGCCTTTGTCTGAATTTTATTTGGATTTGGATAAGGCGTTCTATATTATTTATTTGTAGAAAGGTGAATGATAATGCAAGAAGAGTCATTAAGGATCAAATTTGGAAAGCATGATCTGGTTTTAGGCACGGGGCATATCGCTAAACAGGCGAATGGTTCGGTTACCGTTCAATATGGCGGGACAGTGGTTTTAGTTACTGCTTGTATGTCCAAGGATATAAAAGAGGGCCGGGATTTTTTTCCACTTACTGTAGAGTATCAGGAAAAGACTTATGCTGCAGGAAGGATTCCCGGAGGGTTTTTTAAAAGAGAAGGCAGGCCTTCAGAGAGTGAAATCCTGACTTCAAGATTAATTGACCGGCCTATCCGTCCGCTTTTCCCTGAAGGAGTCCGAAATGAAGTTCAGGTCATGGCTATTGTTTTATCCAGTGACGGAGAAAATGACCCGGATATTCTTGCTTTGTGCGGAGCATCAGCGGCGTTATCAATTTCCGATATACCTTTTGACGGCCCTTTGGGGTGCTGCCGGGTAGCAAGGCTTAATAACCAGTTTGTCCTTAATCCTACTTATGCGGAGTTGGAGAAAGCGGATTTGGAAGTAATCGTTGCGGCCAATACTACTGGTGTAGTGATGCTTGAATCCAAAGCTAATGAGGTTTCTGAAGATGTTTATTTAGAAGCTGTTAAATTCGGTTTCGATAGTTTACAGTGCATTATTGAATTGCAAAAAGAGTTCGTTAAGAAATATGGCAAGGCTAAAGCCAAATTAGAGGTTAAAACGATAGACCCTGTTTTGTTATCCAAGGTCGATGGTTTGGCTAAAGATAAATTAAAAGAGGTATATAAATTAGGCAAAAAAGAAGCCCGGGAAGAAGCGGTTGACCTTTTGTCAAAAGAGCTGGATGCGATGCTTACCCAGGAAGGTTTTTCTTCTGCGGATGTCAAAGAGGCTATTCATAATGTAGAGAAGATGCAAGTAAGAAGCAAGATCCTGCATGAAAATGTTCGTGTTGACGGCAGGGGGTTTAAGGATATCCGGCCGATCAGTTGTGAAGTCGCTATTTTACCCAGAACCCATGGTTCAAGTTTGTTTACCCGCGGGCAGACCCAAAGTTTGGCGGTTACGACTTTGGGTACTGGCGAAGATGAACAGCTTGTGGAGGCTTTGGAGGGAGAAAAATCCAAATCGTTTATGCTGCATTATACATTCCCGCCTTTTAGCGTGGGAGAGACTGGCCCGGTACGCGGTCCTGGACGCCGGGAGATCGGGCATGGCGCTTTGGCAGAAAAGGCCCTTTTAGCAGTAATGCCTTCTAAAGATAAATTCCCTTATACAGTAAGATTAGTTTCCGAAATCCTTGAATCTAACGGTTCATCGAGTATGGCTACGGTTTGTGCCGGAACATTGGCGTTAATGGATGCCGGGGTACCGATCAAGAATACGGTAAGCGGAATTGCTTTAGGCTTAGTAAAAGACGGGGATAAAACGGCGATTTTAACTGATATTGCCGGATTGGAAGATCATTTCGGCGATATGGATTTTAAAGTTGCCGGAAGCAAAGACGGAATTACTGCTGTGCAACTGGATCTTAAGATTTCAGGTATCAGCCTGGACCTGCTTAAAACCTGTATTTTCCAGGCTAAAGAAGCGCGGTTATTTATTTTGGATAAGATGACCGCGGTCCTTGCCAATCCCCGGACAGAGATGTCGATATATGCCCCGCGTATTGATGTGATCAAAGTTAATCCGGAGAAGATCGGGGAGTTGATCGGCCCGGGAGGCAAGACCATCAAAGCGATTATTGCCGCAACCGGTGCCAGTATTGATATTCAGGATGACGGCCAGGTTTTGGTCGGCTCTACTGATGCCGCAAAATCCGCGGATGCTATCCGGATGATCAAGGCTATCGCTGAGGATGTCGAGGTAGGCAGGATTTATAACGCTAAGGTCAAACGTATTATGGCCTTTGGCGCTTTTTGTGAGATCGCTCCCCGTAAAGAGGGTTTGGTTCATGTTTCAGAGTTGTCGAGTACTTTCGTTAAGAAAGTCGATGATGTGGTAAAGATCGGTGATGAGATCAAAGTCAAGGTCATTGGTATAGATGAGTTAGGCCGGATTAATCTGAGCAAAAAACAGGCAGAGTCTGAAGGCAGCGTTTAAAAAGTGAAAGAAAGAAGATTAAATGAGATCAAAGGAGTTATATTAGTCTCGGTAGGACTGATAGTTCTGGCGAGCTTGGTTTCATTTACTCCGTATGACCTTGCTTTTTATACCAGTTACCCAAATAACCCTCCGCATAACCTGATTAAAGGGTTTGGGGCTGGTTTAGGCGGTCTGATCTTGTTTTTGTTTGGCTGGGCCGGGTACATTATCCCGGCCTTTATTATTTTTTTGGGGATAAAATTATTCCGGCAGGATGAACCGGATTTGCGTATCCCCAGGCTTTTGGGCCAGCTTGTTTTTATCCTTTCTGTCAGCGCAATCATCGGTATCTCTATCCCTGAAAATGAAGCGATCAGTTTTTCCCGCGGAGGGTTTATCGGGTTTTTTGTTTCGCGTTTTGTCACCGCTTATTTTGGGCGTTTTGGGGGGTATATCATTTTCATTACCCTTAGTCTTTTGTCTTTTGTGTTGATTACAGAAACATTGATCTCTACTTTTTTCTCTAAGATCTCTCTTAAATTCCGGTCTATTTTTTCTCATGCACCATCGTTTAAGTTCAAGATACCGGAAAATCCCCATAAATCCGGTAAGGAGCAGTTTGGGAAAATAGAAAAGAAAATTGCCCCGGCAAAGATCGCCATAAAGGATTTTGATGCGGATGCTATTGATTCGCCTTTGGTTTCTAAACCGAAAATCCAGATTAAGTCCAAGACAGATAGCCCTGGAGTAAAAATCCAGCCAAAAGAAATAAAGGTCGGTGATTATAATCTGCCTTCTTTTGAGTTGTTGGATTCTCCTCCTCCGGCAGAGTCACGCCAGATAAAAGATGATCTTGAGGGAAGTGCCAAGATATTGCAGGAGACATTGGAGGACTTTGGCATTGCGGTTAAAGTGACGGATATTGAGCGCGGTCCGGTAATTACGCGGTATGAGTTAGAGCCGGCTCCTGGGGTAAAATTGAACAGGATCGTGGCTTTAGGGGACGATATTGCTTTAGCGATGAAGGCGGCATCAATAAGGATCGTTGCTCCAATTCCCGGGAAGGCCCGGGTCGGGATAGAAGTTCCTAATTCCAAGGGGACGGTAGTTTTTCTTAAAGAAGTACTTACCTCTAAAGAGTTTAATGATTCAAAATATAAAATCCCCATGGTTTTAGGTAAAGATATTGCCGGGCATCCGGTAATTGCGGATCTTTCGGATATGCCGCATCTTTTGATCGCCGGGACAACTGGTTCGGGAAAGACTGTGTGTGTGAATTGTTTGATACTTTCGATGTTATTTAAATTCGCTCCCAGTGAACTAAAGTTTGTTATGGTGGACCCTAAAATGGTGGAATTGGCGCCTTTTAATGGATTGCCGCATTTGTTGTGCCCGGTTGTAACCGATGCTAAAAAAGCCGCGGTAGCTTTAACATGGCTTGTAGGCGAGATGGAGGACCGTTATCAGCTTTTGGCGGGCGTTGGTTCAAGGAACATCGAGTCTTACAATCAAAAACAGCCGAACAAGATGCCGTATATAGTCGTAATTATCGATGAGCTGGCTGATTTGATGATGGTTGCCCGGGATCAAATTGAAACCATGATCACCCGCCTGGCCCAGCTTTCGCGCGCCGTCGGTATCCATTTAGTCCTGGCTACGCAGCGTCCTTCCGTAGATGTTATTACCGGGGTGATCAAAGCTAATTTCCCATCCCGGATTTCATTTAAAGTCGCTTCTAAGGTTGATTCCCGCACCGTGTTAGATGTAAATGGCGCGGATAAATTGCTGGGTAAGGGGGATATGCTTTTTTTACAGCCGGGCGTAGAAAAATTGATCCGTGCCCAAGGGTCGCTGGTTATGGACAGGGAGATCGAACGGGTCATGGATTTTATTAAACCCCAAGGCAATCCTGTCTTTAATGAGGAGATCCTTAAGGAACAGCAGAAAACAAGCGGCTTTGGCGGTGAAAAAGATGAGATTTATGATGAGGCAGTGCGTATTGTCATGGAAACCAATCAGGCATCGGCTTCCATTTTACAGAGGCGGTTGCGCCTGGGTTATACCCGTGCTGCCCGTATCATCGATATGATGGAAGCTGATGGTATTGTTGGGGCTTTTGAGGGGTCTAAGCCGCGCCGGATCCTGATTGACCGGGAGGCCTGGCTTAAAAAAGACCTTATGCAGGAAGGACAAAAATAATGGGTAATCCTAATAGTAACGGGCAAAGGCTTAAACAGATCCGCATGGAAAAAGGTTTAAGTTTGGAAGAGGTACATAAGAAAACTAAGATCCATTTGAATATACTCAAATCCATAGAAGAAGATAATCTGGTTAATTTGAATCCGGTTTATGTCAAAGGTTTCCTGAAGATCTATTGTAAGTTCCTTGGGGTCCAGGAGCAGGATTTTATTTCCGGTTATGCCCAGACCAAACCAGAGGTAAGTTTGAATATTGAGGGTGAAGGAACCAGCACGTCTTTTTTTAAGGGGTTTTCATCGAAGATATCTGGTTTGGTCCCGCGTTTGCCGGTAAAGTTTGTTTTTATGGCAATAGGGGTTTTTATTGTGATCTGGGCTGGAGTCAATACCGTAAAGTTCATTCAATCCCGGCCAAGGCCTGCGGGGAAAGTCGAATCACGCTCTAAACCGGTTGTCCCTTTATTTAAAAAGGATGAAAAAAACGCTGTTCCTGCAAAAACGCCTATAGTTGCGGTAAATGATACTATTCGCCTGGGAATAAAGGCCAAGGAGAAATGTTATATCCATTTGAAGTCGGATGGTAAGGTGCTTTTTCAGGGGTACTTGCAAAAAGGTAGGTTTGAAAGCTGGAAGGCAAAGGAAAAGATCGAAATTGTTTCTTTAGGCAATGCCGGTGCAGTTGAATTGGAAGTTAATGGAAAGGTTATCTCCAATTTAGGTAAAAAGGGTCAGGCGCTTAAGAATATAGTTTTGACCAAGGAAGGCCTAAGTATTGGCAGATGAAGCAAAAAGTCGGTATTTTAAGCTTAGGCTGCCCACGTAATTTAGTGGATGCTGAAGAGTATTTAGGAAGGATAGTTAAAAAAGGTTTTTTGGTCGTTGACATAAGTGATGCGGATACTGCCATTTTGAATACCTGTGCATTTATTAATGATGCCAAACAAGAATCAATAGATGCGATCCTGGATTTGATCACATTGAAGCGCCAAGGCAGGATAAAGAAGATTATTGTTACTGGCTGCCTGGCGCAACGTTATAAGGATGTTTTGATCAGGGAGTTCCCCGAGGTAGACGCTTTTATCGGGGCGGTTGCGCTCGCGCCTCAAACGGAACGGTTTGTAATTGCCCCAAGGCAGTATGCATATCTTAAGATTTGTGAGAGTTGTACTAATTATTGCAGTTTTTGTATTATCCCACGAATCAAGGGTAAGTTTACCAGTTTAGAGATGGAAACTGCCCTTAGGAAATGCAGGGCCTTTGACCGGCAGGGTGTAGCTGAACTCAATATTATCGGGCAAGATACGAGCAGTTACGGCCTGGATTTATACGGCCAGCGTAAGCTCCCGGAGTTATTAAGGAAAATCCTGAACGCATCAAAGAGTATCAGCTGGTTCAGGTTGCTTTATCTGTATCCGGAATTCGAGCTTATTGATGAATTGCTGGATCTGATGCAGGAAGACAACCGGGTATGCAGGTATATTGATCTTCCGATCCAGCATATTAATGACCGGATATTAAAATTGATGCATCGTAAAACCACAAAAAGTGGTATAATAAAGATAATAGACCTTATTAGAAAGAAGCTGCCGGATGCGGCGATCAGGACATCTTTGATCGTAGGTTTTCCGACAGAAACTGATAAGGAGTTCCGGGAACTGCTTGATTTTGTAGCCGATACACGGTTTGAGCGCTTAGGGGTTTTTACTTATTCGCGTGAGGAGGGGACCAGCGCTTACAGTTTAAAGCATCAGGTTGCATCCGGTATTAAAAAGTCGCGGTTCGACCAGTTGATGTTAAAGCAACAGGATATTTCGCGCGGGCTAAATGCTTTAATGATGGGAAGGATTATTGAGGTTTTAGTAGAATCCCAGGAAGGCGACGGTTTTATTGGCCGAAGCCAGTATGATGCCCCGGAGGTAGATGGGCTGGTCTATATTTCTGGAAGGGATGATTTGAAAACAGGTGAGATCGTAAAGTGTAAGGTCATAGATACTTTAGAATATGATTTAGTTGCCGAGGTGATTAAATGAATCTTGCTAATCGTTTGACAATGCTGCGGATCGTACTTACGTTTGTTTTTATGTTTTTTCTGTTTGTGCACGGGCTTTGGGCTAAGGTGTTGGCACTGGCGATATTCATTTTTGCCGCGCTTTCTGATTTTTTAGACGGCAGGATCGCTCAAAAAAAGAACATGGTGACTGATTTCGGCAAATTGATGGATCCGATTGCCGATAAGATCCTGGTATTGGCCGCTTTTGCGGCGTTTGTCCAGATGCAGATCATTGAGGCCTGGATGTTTGTGATCATTATCTTTAGAGAAATACTGATCACTTCCTTGCGTTTATTTGCCTTGAATAAGGGCAAGGTTTTATCTGCAAGCAAGGCCGGTAAACATAAAACGGTTGCTCAAATGTCGGTGATATTTTTGATACTGGGTTTTATCGTCTTAAAAGAAACCATGCTAGTGTTTTTTACCTGGAACCCTGCGTCTGAAAAATTCTTCCGCCAAGGAATATATTTTCTTATGCTGGTTACGGTAGGAATGACATTGTATTCCGGTTTGAACTATCTTTGGAATAACCGCAAGATCATCACTAAGTTTTAATATTAATCCGTGAATATCCCAGCATCACTGGTAAAACTGATCAGTACTTTTTTTTATTCCGGATATTTCCCAATGATCCCCGGGACATTCGGCAGTTTGGCCGGGGTGATCGTATTTTATCTTGTCTGCGGAAACCTGATTGTTCATACTCTAAGTACTTTATTTTTGGTATTCCTGGGTTTTTGGGCCAGCAGCAAGGCAGAGGTTGTATTTGCACAAAAAGACCCGAAATATGTGGTTATTGATGAAGTATGCGGTATGCTCCTTAGTTTATCATTCCTGCCGTTTTATTCCCTGAAAATAGTAATCATCGCTTTTTTGCTTTTTCGCATCCTGGATACATTAAAACCATACCCGGCGGCAAGATTAGAAAAATTAAAAGGCGGGCTGGGAATCATGCTGGATGACCTGGTCGCTGGCGTGTATGCGAATCTTATCCTGCAGGTTGTGTTAAGGTTGCTGGTTAAGTTTTAGTTCTAATGGCCTAATAGATCCAATTCTTTTATTATTTCGTAAACCGCTCCTTTAGCGGTAAGCCTGCTTTTAAACAAAGTTATTTTTCTTGCCTGGAAATATGAATTTACCTTTGGGGATGTGTCTTTTAGGTTATTTAACTCCATGAGGAATTCTTTTTTCTTTAAGATGGTTTTTATCCTTGCGATGGTGATATGCGGCAAGAATTGCCGGCTTTCCTCCGGGATCCCCAGTGATTTTAGTTTAGTTCCCAGATTTCGGTAGATTTCCTGTATCCGCTCATTTCCGGAATTTATTCCTATCCAGATTACACGCGGCAGAGCAGTATCGGGAAAAACCGAGATAGATGATAGGTTTATCTGAAAAGGACTGGTTAATAATGCAGATCCTTTTATAGCGGTAATGATCTTATCAGTTTGGCTTTGCTCTATTTCGCCCAGGAACCTTAGGGTCAAGTGGATGTTATCCGGGTTTACCCAATTGATCCTGGCGGGAAGTTTTTTAAAGTTTTCCTGTACAAGGCATAGGTTATCCTTGATCTCTTTTGGCAAATCAATTGCGATAAATGCTCTCATAAGACAGGCGTTCAATGATTCGGCAGTTTGCTGTTAGCCGGATAAGTTTTTTTTCAATAGTTCCAAGGCTTTAAGTGCGGATTTCTTCCGGATAATAGTACGGCTGCCATTAAAACGGAACTTTTTACACAGGTTCTTTACCTTAGAGTCTATAGATATAAAAACCGTGCCTACGGGTTTACGCCTGCTTCCTCCGGAAGGCCCGGCGATCCCGGTGATACTGATTGCAAGGTCAGAACCGGCTATTTTACGTATCCGGCGGCTCATTCTTATGGCAATTGCCCGGGAAACTGCGCCTTTTTCTTTAATTAGCGTTGAAGGGATTTTTAGTACCCTGGATTTTGCTTTGTTAGAATAAGTAATTGCTCCTAAAATAAAGAATTTAGAACTTCCTGCAAGGCTGGTAAGCAGGCTTGATAATAGGCCTCCGGTGCAGGATTCAGCTATGGCGATAGTTTTTCCTTGCCTGGTAAGCTGGCGGTGTATTTGATTTACGAGTTTTTGCATAAATATTATTATAGCTTTTAGATGAAGTTTGGTCAAGTAGCAAGGAAGAAGCCCGGGAGGCCCTTTAGCTTTTTAACATTGACAAGCCGGGATTTTATGGTAAACTAAATAAAGTTAGTCTTCGGGGCAGGTGTAATTCCTGACCGGCGGTTAAGCCCGCGAATCCTCCGATATTTTATTGGCGGATTGATCTGGTAATATTCCAGAGCCGATGGTTGAGCAAAAAGCGAAATTCCGGCGTATCAAATAAAGCCGGGAGTTGAGCAAAAAGCGAAACTCCGGCGCCTTAAATAGCGCCTGGAACAAGCTTTGATGCTTTTTGCGATAAAGTCCAGATGAGAGAAGATAACCAGCTGCGTATGCCCGAAGATTATGTTCGGGCTTTTTTATTGATTGTTGTACGCAGGTGTTTATTGAGCAGATAGTGTTTTATGATCGGACAAAACAAAGGAAAGAGCATGTTCAATACTATTCCGGAGATCTTAGAAGATTTAAAGCATGGCCGTATGGTAGTGGTTGTGGATGATGAAGGCCGCGAAAATGAAGGAGATTTGTTGATGGCGGCTTCTTTTGCGCGCCCGGAAGATATAAATTTCATGGCTAAATTTGGACGCGGGCTTATTTGTGTCCCTATGGAAGAGGCAAGGTTAAGAAGCTTGGATTTGGATCCAATGGTTACGGACAAGCATTCCTGGCGTAAGAAAGACCAGTTTTCTACCGCTTGGATGATTTCGGTAGATGCCGCATTAGGTACAACTACAGGGATCTCTGCGTATGACCGCGCACGCACGATTGAAGTTTTGATCAGCCCTCAAGCAAAACCGGAGGATTTGATCCGTCCCGGGCATACTTTTCCTCTAAAGGCGCGTAATGGCGGTGTCTTGGTAAGGGCAGGCCATACCGAAGCAACTGTAGATCTAATGCGTTTAGCGGGTCTTTATCCTGCGGGTGTCATTTGTGAGATCATGAATGATGATGGTACGATGGCACGGCTGCCTCAATTGATCGAGTTTTCCAGGCAGCATAAGCTTAAGATTTGTTCGATTGAAAGTCTGATCGAATACCGCCGCCGGCTGGAAAAACTGGTTGAGAAAGTAGCGTCCACCACATTACCGACCGAATATGGGACTTTTAATTTGATCCTGTATAAGGATTTGATTAATACTCAAGTCCACACTGTCCTGACCATGGGGGACCTGACTCAAGAAGGTGTTTTGGTTAGGGTGCATTCCGAGTGTTTAACGGGTGATGTTTTTAATTCATTGAGGTGTGATTGCGGCCGTCAGCTGCAAAAGGCTATGCAGGTTATTGAGAAAGAAGGACGCGGAGTCATTTTATATATGAATCAGGAAGGGCGGGGAATTGGCTTAACAGAGAAGATCAGGGCTTATAGCTTGCAGGATAAAGGGATGGATACGGTTGAGGCCAATCAGGCTTTGGGGTTTGCACCTGATTTGAGAGATTATGGTATTGGTGCACAGATACTGGTGGATCTGGGGTTAAAGAATATTCGTCTGTTAACGAACAATCCTTGTAAGATCGTTGGTTTGGAAGGTTATGGTTTACGTGTAGTAGAGAGGGTCCCTTTAGAGATCCCGCCGAATCCATCAAACTTAAGGTATTTAAAGACTAAAAAAGAAAAGATGGGGCATAATTTAACAATATAAAGGAGGGAGTATGTCAAAGAGAATCGAAGGCAATCTTATAGCTAAAGGCAAAAGGTTTGCGATTGTAGCCAGCAGGTTCAATGATTTGATCACTAAGGAGTTGTTGAGCGGATGCCTGGATACCTTATTGCGCCATGGAGCAGATGATAAGGATTTGTCGGTTACCTGGGTTCCCGGTGCTTTTGAAATACCGCTTGTTGCTCTAAAACTTGCAAAAACTAGATCTTATGATGCCCTGATTTGTTTAGGCACGGTAATCCGTGGTAGTACTCCTCATTTTGAATATGTTTCTGCGGAGGTTGCCAAAGGTATCGCCAGCGTTTCTTTGGATACTGGATTACCCGTAGTTTTTGGAGTGATTACAGCAGACACGATTGAGCAGGCAATCGAGCGCGCAGGCACTAAAGATGGCAATAAAGGAAGGGATGCGGCGGTAAACGCTATTGAAATGGCGAATTTATTAACCCAAATCAAATAACCGGTGAACATTTAATTTACGATGAGAAAACGCACACAAGCACGCGAGTTCGCTTTGCAGATACTTTATCAGATGGATATTACCCATGATCCTTGTGATGCCAGCCTTGATAATTTTTGGTCCACTCATATTCAGGAAGGGATTGATAATCAGGTCAAGGTTTTTACTGTTGAGTTGGTAAAAGGGGTGGGAGAGAATCTGGCGAGCATTGATAAACAAATATCCGAGTATGCAACTAACTGGCAGCTTAAGCGTATGGCGGTGGTTGATCGCAATGTCCTGCGTTTGGGCTGCTATGAACTGATCATGCGCAGTGATATTCCCCCCAAGGTATCGATCAATGAAGCCGTGGATCTGGCAAAGAAATATTCCGGTCAGGAAGCGGGAAAGTTCGTAAACGGCATACTCGATAAGATCAAACAGGAAAAAGGAAGGCAATGAAGCCAAATAACAAACGGCAGGATGAAAAAGTAAAATTTGCCGATTTGCATTTGCATACCGTGTTTTCAGACGGTACCTTTACCCCGGAAGAGTTGATAAAAAAAGCGGTTAAAGCAGGCTTGTCCGCGGTCTCGATAGTAGATCACGATACTATTGAAGGGATTACCCCTGCGGTTGCGGCGGCCCGGGAATTCGGTATAGAGGTAGTTCCCGGGATCGAGTTAAGTTCTGAATATAATGGGGTAGAGGTGCATATCCTGGGGTATTGTTTTGATCCGGCAAATGGCGATCTAAGGAGCAAGCTTGCTTTATTGCGGCAAAACCGGATTGCTCGTGTGTATGAAATGGTGGATAAACTGAAATGCCTGGGGATAAAGCTTAAAGCTGAATCGGTGTTTGAAATAGGAGGAGATGGCACCGTTGGCCGGTTGCATATTGCCCGGGCAATGGTAAAAGATGGATTTGTCGGTTCTACCTCGGAAGCGTTCCAGAGATATATCGGGGATAAATCTCCTGCGTATGTTTGTGGTTTCAGGTTTTCCCCCTTAGAGGCTATTCAGTTGATCCGGGGGATCGGAGGGGTTGCGGTTTTAGCCCATCCGTATCTTTTAAGGAACGATGAAATGATCCGGCATTTTGTTGATTTCGGTATCATGGGGCTTGAGGTGTATTATCCGGAACATACGCAATCGATGATCAACCGGTATCTTGAATTAGCAAAGGAATATGACCTTTTAGTTACTGGCGGTTCTGATTGCCATGGTAAGGCAAAACCGGATATAAAGATTGGTTTGGTCAAGTTGCCGTATCAATTCGTAGAAGGATTAAAATCGGCCGCCCGGGGTTAGTTAAAGTTTAAGGAAGCGTATATGAAGAGGAACCATGAGTATTATATGAATTTAGCCATGCGCTTGGCCCTTAAAGGCAAGGGAAAAACTGCGCCGAACCCGATGGTTGGCGCTCTGGTAGTAAAAAACGGTCGTATTGTTGGGTGTGGTTATCATGAACAGGCAGGATTGGCTCATGCTGAAGTCGGTGCAATCGCTGAAGCTGGAAAACTTGCCCAAGGCGCGGTGCTTTATGTTACTCTGGAGCCCTGTACGCATTTTGGCCGTACTCCGCCTTGTGTCGATACGGTAATTAAAAGCGGGATTAAAGAGGTCATTATCGGTATGATTGATCCAAATCCTTTGAATAACGGTAAGGGGATTGCGGTTTTAAAAGAAAATAGTATTAAGGTGTCTGTGGGTTGTTTAGAGGATAAACTCAAGAAAATGAATGAGGTCTTTATAAAATATATCACTACCCGGATGCCTTTTGTTACGGTAAAAGTTGCCGAGTCGCTGGATGGCAAGATCGCAACCAGGTCCGGTGATTCAAAATGGATAACTTCTGACCGCTCGCGGGCTTATGCGCATCGCTTGCGTGCCGGGTTTGATGCGATAATGGTAGGGGTAAATACTGTTTTGCGGGATGACCCGAAATTAGATGCCTGGTTTTCTAAACGGCACCCGGTAAAGATTATTGTGGACAGCCAGCTAAGTACTCCTGCTTGTGCGAAAATATTTTCTGGTTCATCGGAAGTGATTATCGTTACTTTACCGGTATCTTCTGGACAACTAACACAAAACCGCCAGGTATTGTCGAACCAGGCCCGGGTAATGCAGGTTAAAGAAAAAAACGGGCAGATAAACCTCAAAGATATGATGAAGAAAATCGCCTCTTTAGGGATAAGCAATATCCTTGTGGAGGGAGGAGGAACATTGATTGGAAGCTTATTTGATGAAAGACTGGTAGACCGGATATTATTCTTCGTCAGCCCTAAGATCATCGGAGGCAAGTCCGCAATAAGTTCGGTTATGGGAGAGGGGATATTAAGGGTAGAGAAGGCATTTAAACTAAAAGAAATTAAACTGCGGCGTATCGGGGAAGATTTTCTTTTCGAGGCATATGTTTAGCGGAATTGTGCAGGAACTGGCTTTAGTGAAAATGGTATCTCGGCGCTCCAGTATGATTTTACTGGAAGTGGCATCATCCGGTGTTTGTCAGGGCGCTTTGGTAGGGGATAGTATTGCAGTAAACGGTGTTTGTCTGACTTTGGTAAAAGTATCTTACGGCACGCTTGTTTTTGAGGTGATGCCGGAAACAGCTAAAAGCACCAATCTTGGTGCTTTAAGAATATCTGATAAGGTCAATTTAGAACCCGCTTTAAAATTGGGAGATCGTATTTCCGGGCATTTTGTTACCGGGCATATTGACTGCCTGGGGATAATCCGCCAGAGTATGATCCGTCAGGGCAATCGTGCTTTTGAGATCGCGGTCCCGGCTAAATTCATTAGGTATCTTTTGCCAAAAGCCTCGGTTGCGGTTGATGGCATAAGCCTTACCGTGATGGAGCGAAGAAACGATGTTTTTTTTGTATATATTATTAGCCATACCCTCAAGAACACTACTTTAGGTTTAAAGGGGCCTTCCGGAAGGGTGAATTTAGAATTCGATATTTTGCTAAAGCGGTAGCTTTTTAGACAGAAAATGCTTTAGATGCAGACATCCACTATGTCGGTGGCCCCGATTATTCCTACCAATATCCGGTTTTTAAGTACCGGTATGGTGTGGATATTATGTTCGCACATCAACTCCAGGACATAATCGATATCAGCGTCTTCTTCAACACTCCAGACTTGATTTGACATTTTCATATTTACGGTCGCATTTTCTTTTTCCTCGATCAGGCATTCCTTCATCTCAAGCGTTTCTGAAGCGTTATTTTCCTCTTTATCCAACAAATGGATATCTTTAAGCATCTTTAACATGTCTGTTAAGGTAATGATCCCGATGACCTCATTTTTTTTATTGACTACTGGGACCCCATTGATGCGGTGTTCTTTGAAGATCCTGGCGACTTCTTTAAGTTTAGCTTGGGCGGTAACAGTGATTACGCTCTTGGTCATAATGTCTTTGACCTGCATTGCAGCCTCCTGATGTAAAATTATAAGAAATTGTTTTTTCGGGTTAACCGTATTTTCTAAGGCAACAGCTGTATAATAGTTCAGGGAAATCTACTTCACTTACGCGAATATCGAAGAACTCGTCAACCCCTGCGTTCTTCCATCTGCGTTTTAATTCCCTAATCACGATAATATTATCCTTTTCCACGCCTTTTACTTTATCATTTGAATAAATGATTAGGGCGGAATTTTTGTTTTTTGAAGCGCGGATTGCTGTATTGAACTCTTCCGGAGATCTGTTAATGCATCCTAAATAGGCTACGAGCACATCGTAGCGGTATTTATCGGCTTTTTCGGCCATCTCATTTTCATCGGCGACTATATCGATGATAAGGCTTTTTTCTTCAACCGCGCTGGTTAGTCTTTCTTGGGTATCGTCATTGCATAATATCAGGGCTTTGTTGGTCAACAAGAATTTGATCTTGGACAAGGTCTCTTCGATAGATAAAGGTTTGGATACAACTTCTTCTACTCCGAATGCCTCGAAATATTCTTTCATCAGCCCTTTTGATGTAAGCATGATTATAGGTATTGCGGATGTTTCGGGTTTTGCCTTGATCACTTTTAAGAATTCCGTTCCGTTCATTACCGGCATGAAGACATCGCAAATGATAAGGTCGGGTTTTTGCATCCTCATTTTTTCCAGGGCTTCTTTTCCATTCAGGGCGTTTATTACGATATAGTCTTTTTGCCGCAACCTGTTTTCTACTTCTAAGATCGTTTCCGGTTCGTCGTCGATCAGCATTACTTTCTTGCCCTGGATCTCGCCGATACATTCCTTTACTTTATCCGCTAATTCGGTTAGTTTGATCGGTTTTATGAAATACGCCTGGATCCGTTCATTTTCAAAGAATTTCATCAGTCCTTCATGGCGGGTAACCACGATGATCGGTAAGAAACGCATTTCCGGGTATTGTTTCATCCGGGTCAAAAGGGCGTATCCGGTAAGGCGCGGCAACACTATATCCAGAATGATCAGGTCGGGTTTTTCGGCTTTAACTTTGGCGAAGCCGTCTTCTCCGTCAAAAGCCCCGATAACTTCATAACTCTGGAGTTCCAGTTTTTTTCTTACCTGGTCAACAAATTCTACATCGTCATCTACCACTAAAATCTTTTTTAACATCGCAGTTTTCCTCGGTTTGTATTTAAAATCAGGATATTTAAATTATAGTTGGTAATTTATCTTATTTCAAGTTAAATAGTTTGTAAATCATTCGCCGGCATGAAAAAGAATAAAAAATAGGGATCTATGCGCAAGATCGGGGTTTTAATGATATCCCCGGGGATGGTCGAGACCATCCCCTACAAGGATTTATTTGTAAAATCTATTGAGCGTTAGAGAAAACATTGGTATAATACCTCTTTATTAGCGCAGCTTATTAACCGTTGGAATGTGATGATTTTTTAATAGTTAGTTCGTACGGGGCGTGGCTCAGTTTGGTAGAGCGCAGCGTTCGGGACGCTGAGGCCGACAGTTCAAGTCTGTCCGCCCCGACCAGAATTGAAGGGCACAGGTTTCCCGTTAAGTGCCATAGTATATGCGAACGGGATTTCGCCCCGAAAGATCGCGGGGCTCAACAAGTCCTGTCGCCCCGATTAAATATATGGGGACAGTTTCCCGCTAAGACATGGTAAGATCTTTGAGCAAGTCTGTCCGCCCCGACCAGAATTGAAAATGCAGTATTGCCGAGGTTTGTCCGTCCTGAAAAGTTTTTACTTTCGGCAGGTAACACTGCTGGTGGATACAGGCTAAATTCTTGATTATAACATGGGGGTTGGCCGAAAATAATGGCTGAAATATTTCAAGGGCAGATAGATTATATATTCTTTTTTTACGGTTTGTCATTTTTGATCCTTTCCGGGGTTTGTTTTGTTCTTGCCCGGGAAGAAGGTAATAAGTTTCCCTGGATGTGGCTGGGGATGTTCGGGGTCTTGCATGGGATTAATGAATGGCTCGATTTAGTTGCGGTAAGCGTAGCTGATACGGAAGTATTTAGGGTATTACGCCTCTTTTGTTTAGCAGTTTCTTTTATTTTTCTCTTTGATTTTGCCCGCCGCAGTATATCTGTTGTTTCTTCAAAATCAGTAGGCTTGTGGGTGTATATCCCTTTTTTCATCTTTGCGTTCTTAGGGGCGTTTTTGGGCATTAATGCTTTTAATGTCACGGTACGTTATTCCTTTGGTTTTTCATCCGGGATAGTTGCATCCTGGGCTTTATATAAATTTGCCTTTAAGAGATCCGGTGCGTTCAAAAAATGGTTATTAGGTTTGAGCCTGTCTATGGGAGTATATGCCCTGGCTGCCGGACTGGTTGTGCCTAAGGCTGATTTTTATCCTGCCCAGCTTATTCATTATGATATTTTCTTATCAAGTTTTGGTTTTCCCGTTCAATTACTTAGGGGAGGGTGTGCCTTGTCGATGGCAATTTTCTCCTGGTATTATTTACATGCTTTACGTTTAGAAAAATTCCGCACAAAATTACCGATCCATAGTTATTTGAAATCCGCGTTTGGTATAGTGATCATTTTTGTTGCCTTCCTTGGTTTAGGCTGGGTGTTTACGGATTATTTAGGGGATTACGCTAAACAGAAAAGCTTAAAAGATGCGGAAGTCAATATTTCCATTGTGCTTACGCATTTTAAGGATCAAATGCAAAAAGTTGACCAGGTCGCAGTTGCTATCAGTGGTTCCCCCTGGATTGCTCCAGCTTTGATTTCATCTACCCCTGAAGATATTGCAAGAGCTAATTCTGTTTTAGACAGGTATAATAAGTCTTTAGGTATGTCCGTATGCTATTTACTGGATATGAATGGCATAGCGGTTGCTGCTTCAGAGGAAAAAGGCTTAAGAAGTTTTCTTGGACAGCAATACGGATTCAGACCTTATTATAGCCAGGCAATATCCGGGAAATCCGGAAGTTATTTTGCATTAGGGGTAACCTCTCAAGACCGGGGATACTATGCCAGTTATCCGGTCAAAGACCCTTTTGGCAAGATTGTCGGAGCAGTGGTGATCAAGAAGAATATCGATGATTTTGAAGAGTATGTTCAGGGGTATCCGCATTTATTCCTGATCGATCCGCATGGAGTGGTTTTTTTAGGCAGTGACCGGGACGTTTTTTTTCATACACTCTGGCCTATTGATGGAGAGACCAAAAGGAAGTTGATTGATTCGAGGCAGTTCGGGAATAACTTGTCCACGGCGATATTGCCCGGCCAGGTTAATGATCAGGATATGATAACATACCTTGGCCAACAGTTTTACGTGATGCGTGATTTCATTACCGATAGCGGATGGTCAGTGGTATTTTTCTGTCCTTTAGACAGGGTTATACACTACCGCCTGTTCGCTATCCTTATTTTACTTGTTTTGTCTTTAATGTTAGTGTCTTCGTATGTGTTCATCAGCTTGCGCGAAGATATGCTGTTAAAGATCAGTGCGGCCAATGCATTACTCAAGGATGAAATCGCCGGGCATAAGAAAACAGAGGAGGAGATCAAAAAGGCATATGAGTTAAATCATTCAATCCTGGAAAAAGCGCCTTTTGGGATTTTTGTAGTTAACAGTCATGGCCATATTGATTATGTGAATTCGGCTATGCTGGAGATATCCGGGAATACCTATGAACAGTTTATAAGCTTGAATGTGTTTGAGCTTTCTACATATAAAAATTCTGGAATGGACAGAAAGGTCAAAGCGGCATTGGAGGGGACTCCGTTTTTTATAAGCAAACTGGAATACACTTCTTTTTATGGTGGTAAAAAGACTACAAGAAATGTTACGGGATTGCCTTTTTATGAGTTAGGCGAGAAAAAAGTCCTTATTTTTGTGGAGGATATTTCTTTGCATAAAAAAGCAGAAGATCTACGGGCACAGCTTGCGGCAATCGTGGATTTCTCCGATGATGCGATTATCGGCAATAACCTGGATGGGATTATCTCAAGCTGGAACCTGGGGGCTGAGAAATTGTATGGCTACTCGGCAGAGGAAATGACAGGAAGGTCCCTTGAACTGCTTGTACCTGCAGAGATGGATAATGATGTACCGGAGTTGCTCAAGAAGATCCGTAATGGAGAAAGTGTCAGTCATTACGAAACACAGCATTTGACCAAGGCGGGTCTACTCATCGATGTTGCCCTTACTGTGTCTGCGATCAAAGATTCCCAAGGCAATGTTACAGGAGCATCAATGATCGCACGGGATATTACTGAACGCAAAAGACTGGAAAAGATAAAAGATGAGTTTATCAGTAATGTCTCTCATGAATTAAGGACGCCGCTTTCTATTACCAAGGAGGGGGTAAGCCTTGTTTTGGATGAGGTGGCAGGAGCGATCAATGAAAAGCAAAAGAAGATCTTGGTTTCTGCACAGGATAATATTGACCGGTTAGCCAGGATCATTAATGGCCTTTTGGATATTTCCCGGATAGAAGCCGGAAAGGTTGATATCCGAAGGGAATCTGTGGTCATTAATAATCTGGTCACTCGTGCAGTTTCTTTGTTTGAGGCCAAGGCAAAAGAAAAAGGTTTGCAATTGAAGACTGCATTCAGCGATAAAGAGATAGTCCTTTATATCGATTCAGACAAAATCATGCAGGTTGTGACCAATCTGTTGGATAATGCCATTAAATTCACAGAAAATGGGTTTGTTGAGGTTTCTCTCATAGAGAGGGATTCTTATGTGGAATGTGTTATCCGGGATTCCGGTCTGGGTATATCAGAGAGTGACTTGCCAAAGGTATTCAATAAATTTCAACAGTTTGGCCGGCAGGCCGGAGCTGGAGCTAAAGGCACGGGGCTTGGTTTGGTGATTGCCAAGGCGATCGTTGAAATGCATAAAGGCAGGATCTCTGTTGAAAGTTTATACGGTCAAGGGACAACTTTCAAGTTCCTCCTGCCAATTTATACTTATGATACTTTAGTTAAAGAATATGCCGAAGCTGGTATAAAAAAGGCCCATGATAATAATGCGAATTTTTCCATTATTGTGATTAAGGTGCGTGATCTGGAAAAGCTAAGTCAGATGATTGAACCGGATAAGATCCAGGGATTATTGAAGGATTTAGAAGGGGTAATTAAAGGCGGATTGCGCGGGGCCGGTGATACTGCCCTTAATAATTCCGGGGAATATTCCATTTTTCTGAACGATTGCGGTAAGGAGAACGCCTTGAGGATAGAAGGAAGGATCGAACAGATGATCGATGAGTATTTTTCTTCTTTTAATCTTAAGGAAAGGGTGCATTTGAGATTCATCTGCGCTACTTATCCGGATGAGGCCAGATCCGCACAGGAACTTATTGTTAAAGTAAAGAAAGGGGAGTAAGGTGGATAAAAAGAAAATATTATTGGTTGATGACGAGCCAGCTTTTTTAGAGCTCTTGAAATTGCGCCTGGAGATCAATGGGTATGATGTGACTACGGCATTAAGCGGACAGGAGGCTTTAGAGAAGATGTCTTCGCGGAAATTCGATGCAGCGTTGCTGGATATTATCATGCCTGATCCGGATGGTTTGGAGGTATTGCGCAGGATAAGAAAGGATTATCCTGATTTCCCGGTTTTTATGATCACGGCTTTTTCTCCGGAAGATGAATTTAACCAGGAACGGTTTAAGGTTGCCAAGGGGCTAAATGCCAATGGTTTCATTTTTAAAGCCGGTGACCTTTCGCAGGAGATAAAGAATGTAAATACTTTACTGGAGATTTTAGAACAGCGCAAAAAAACCGGAGGGAAGTAAGAGCGATGCCCAAAAAACGGATTCTTATAGTAGATGATGAAAGTGATCTGGTAGAGTTGGTGAAATTGCGCCTGGAGGCAAACGGATATGAGGTTATAGTGGCTGGTGACGGACAATCAGGTCTGGATAAGGCCAGGACCGAGAAGCCGGATTTAATTGTTTTGGATGTTATGCTGCCTAAGATCGATGGCTATAAAGTGTGCCGTATGCTTAAATTCGATGAGAAATACAGGCATATTCCTATTATTATGTTTACAGCCCGGGCTCAGGAATCTGACCGGAAAACCGGTGAGCAGGTGGGGGCGGATGCGTATATTACCAAGCCTTTTGAGCCGGCGGCTCTGCTTTTAAAAATGGATGATTTGTTAAATAAGCGATAAAAGATCCCTAAAAAGCTGGAGAGGTTAATGGATAAAAAGGCGAATTTGGAGCTTCTGGTGAAAAAAGGGATAATTAGCCAGGAACAGGTTGATAAGGCCATGGAGGAAGCTTCAAAAGGTGGGTTGCCTGTTGAGAAAATCTTGGAAAGAATGGGGTTGGTTTCCGAAGTCGAAGTCGCTAAAGTTGTTGCCGATTATACAGGGGTCCCTTTTATCGATTTAAGCGATTACCTAATTGATACGGAGGTGATAAAATTCATTCCGGAAACAACTGCCAGGCGTTTCAAGGTAGTGCCTATCTTTAAAATCGGTGATAGCTTGACGGTGGCGATGGCGGATCCGCATAATGTGGAGGCGATCGATGAGATCAGGCTAAAAAGCAAGTTTAGTGCTATTGAGCCGATGATCTCTACCCTGGGTATGATAGAAAAGGTGATCGATCAGTATTATGGAGCATTGGGCAGTGCTCAAGACCTGGTGAAGGGCTTGACTCGTGAGAAGCTGGAGGAAAGGATTAAAGGGGCAAAGGATATGCTGGATGTCTTTGAGGAAGCCCCGGTAGTAAAATTACTGAACCTGATCATTCTACAGGCGGTAAAGGATAAGGCCTCCGATATCCATATTGAACCTGGTGAGGATAATCTGCTCATACGGTACCGGGTAGATGGTATTTTGCATGAGGCAGAAAATCTCCCAAAATATTTGCAGAATGTTTTGGTTTCCCGAGTCAAGGTAATGGCTAAAATGGATATTGCCGAGAACCGCAATCCTCAAGATGGCAGGATTCAGCTTAAGATGGAAAATAAGAACCTGGATCTTCGGGTTTCCTCCTTTCCCACTGTTTATGGGGAGAACATGGTTTTACGGATCTTGGATAAAAGTTCAGTGCTGATGGGCCTGGCAGATTTAGGTTTTGGAGAAAATGATCTAAAGGCCTTTGAGAAATTGATCTATAAGCCCAATGGAATAGTTCTTGTGACTGGCCCTACCGGTTCCGGAAAAACCACTACGCTTTATTCCGCGTTAAATACGATAAATACGATCGAAAAGAACATTATTACTATAGAAGACCCAGTAGAATATGAGATTCCTTTGATCCGTCAGACCCAGGTTAATCCGAAGGCTGGGTTGAGTTTCGCCAATGGGTTAAGGAGTATATTGCGCCAGGATCCGGATATTATTATGGTAGGGGAGATCCGTGACAAAGAAACCGCCGAGATTGCCATACAGGCATCGCTTACCGGACATTTGGTGTTTTCTACTTTGCATACCAATGATGCCGCAAGCGCTTTAACCAGGCTTATCGATATGGGGATTGAGCCGTTTTTGGTTTCTAGTTCGGTTATCGGTATTTTGGCCCAGCGGCTGGTGCGGGTTATCTGCCCTAAATGCAAAGAGAAATTTATCCCTTCGGAGCAGGTGTTAAAGGATTTGGGGATAACAGGGACAATCGATTTGTTCCGTGGCCGGGGACAAAATTGCGCCAATTGCAAGAATACCGGTTTTTCCGGGCGGATCAGTATTTTTGAACTGCTTATTTTGGATGACCAGATCAAGGATATGGTCATGGCAAAGAAATCGGCAAATGAAATAAAGAAAAAAGCTATATCCCTGGGAATGCATACACTCTACGATGACGGTCTGGAAAAAATTAGAAACGGCGTTACTACCGCTGAAGAAGTTTTGCGGGTGACTCAAGAGTTTTGAAAACAATAACTTATGGCTAATTTTAAATATAAAGCGCGTGACAGGTTTTCCCGGCAAGTCCTTGGTATTGTTTCTGCAAATAATCAAATAGAGGCGGTCAAGTCATTGCAGGATATGGGGTATATACCTATATCTGTAAAACAGACCCGGGAAATCCTTATTACGGACATATTAGAACGATTCAAAAGGGTAAATAAACAAGAAGTCAATACTTTTACCCGTCAGCTTTATGCCTTGCAAAAAGCCGGTCTGCCGCTTTTGTCAAGTCTTGAGGCGATTTCCCAGCAGACCAGGAATAAATATTTTAAACTGGTGATCATGGATATTTCCGCAAGGATCCGTTCCGGCTCAAGTTTTTCTGACAGCATGAAAGGCTACAATAAGATTTTTGACCCGGTTTATGTCAGTATGATCCGTGCGGCAGAAAGTTCTGGTTCCATGGTGGAGATTTTGGATAAACTTAGTAGTTTGATCGAGCAGGAAATTGATACCCGCGCACGCATAAAGGCGGCTACCAGGTATCCGTCCATGGCATTTTTTGTTTTATGCCTTGGTTTTTTGGTTGTGGTTGTTTTTGTTATTCCCCGGTTTGCAGTAATTTACAGCCAATTCAATACGGCGCTTCCATTGCCGACCAGGATCCTTATTCAAGTCAATCTTTTGATCCAGAGATTCTGGTATCTTTTTTTATCGGCTTTAACTCTGGTAGTTGTGGTATTTAGATATTGGATTGTCTCAAGATCCGGACGGCCGGTTTGGGATGATTTTAAGCTTAAAATCCCGATTTTGGGTGAGCTTTTAACCATGCTGATCATGTCGCGTTTTGCCCGGATCACGGCGCTCTTAATTAAGAGCGGAGTGCCCATCTTGGAAGTTTTGGATCTGGTGTCCTCAACTTCGGGCAATATTATTATTTCGCGCGCAATTGTCAGTATCAAGGAAAGTGTGAATCAGGGCCGGGGGCTTTCTGAACCGATGAAGGTGTCCGGGTTATTCCCTCCTATGGTGGTGCAAATGGTCGGTGTTGGCGAGCAGACCGGAAAGATCGATGAATTGCTTTTAAACGTTGCTGATTTTTATGACCGTGAATCCGGATACCTGATCAAGAATTTGAGTGCTTATATAGAGCCTGTGTTGATCTTTGTCCTGGCGTTCATGGTATTGTTGATGGCTCTGGCGGTATTTTTGCCGATGTGGAACCTGATCAAGTTGTTTCAATGAGTAAAAGAAATAAGGCGTTAACGGTGTTTGAATTAGCGGTCTCTGCTTGTCTGATATTTGTCTTGGTTGGTATATTCGGGATATACGCAAACCTTACTTTAGGGGCAGCAAATAAAATGGCGCTGCGTAATGAGCTTAGTAATATCCGCATGGCTTTGGAGTATTACCGGATCGTCAATGGCCGGTTCCCTGAAGAACTTAAGGAGTTGTTTAAGAAAGACTTGACTTCCGGCAGGGAAAAGAGTAGTATTAAAAAAGAATATTATTTAGAGCCGTTTAGGGTTGATGAAGAGGGTTTTCTTATAGATCCATTTATGAACCGGTACATATATGACAGGCAGAATGGGTGGGTTTATTCTCGAGCATCTGGTTGCCAAAATTGGTAATAAATAATTTAATAAAAGGGAGGCAGGATGAGTAAACGAAGTGGTTTTACCCTGATTGAGCTGGTAATGGTAATCGTTATCCTCGGTATTTTAGCAGGTGTTGCGATACCGACATTCATTAATTTGCAGGAGAGCGCAAGGAATGCCGCTTTAAAAGGCGCTTTGGGAGGTTTACGCAGTGGTATCGCTATTTGGTATGCTAAAAATGCCGTTTCGGGCCTTAATTCATACCCTTCAATAACCGAGCTGGGGTCATCTCCCGGAGGGGTAATGCAATTTGGCGTACCGGCCAATCCGTATAATAATGCCACCAGCATACAGGCAGGGGGTGCCGAGGTTGCAGGGGCGAGCGGGATAGGCTGGATCTATGATGCAACAAACGGCCGTATATATAGCGCGGCTTCCCAAACCGTGGGGTCCGGTTTTTAGAGATAATATCGGATTATTTACTGGTAATTTTCAAAAAGCTGGCTTTTCATCACAAGATAAAAATGAGAAGCCAGCTTTTTTAATGTAAGCTTTACACAGCCATGATCGCTTATGAAATTTCATGATCAAGGATTGAAACTGGCATTTATTCTTCTGCTCGCCTTTATAAGCGTTGCCGTTTATTGCAATTCACTGCATGGTGAATTCTTGATCGATGATTATGCCGGGATCCAGAATAATAATAATATCCATGATCTAAAGGCCTGTTTCCGCCAGAATCTGCGTGTTGCGCCGGGGGCTCTCACGGAACTTGTTCGGGGAGTGATCTGGCAGTTTTCAGGGGGGAGAACCTTCTTTTTTCATTTATTCAATGTGATCATGCATGCTGGGTGTGTGGTGATGCTTTTTCTGCTTCTTCACAGGCTGTTTGCCAGTTTCTTGCTTGCATTTATCGCCAGTTTGATCTTTGCTGTCCACCCGATCCATACTGAAGCAGTGAGCTGGATCTCTGGCGGGCCGTATGTGTTTTCGAGTTTTTTTTATGTTTCGGCGGTATTTTTCTATGTCAGGTCCGATAATTCCCTCGTAAACCTTTTTTGCGCGATCATCTGTTTCTGTTTTTGTTTTTTAACCGGCAATAATGTGGTTACTCTTCCGTTCATGTTTCTTGCCTATGACCTGTTTTTCAGGGGGAAATTCAGAGAACCCGGGTATTTAACCAAAGCCAGGATTTTAGTTTTGTCGGGGATAATCCTGATCTCCCTGGTGGTTTTAGGGATGTTCTTGGTTAACCGCAATAATTTTATACGTACGATTTGCATGTTTAAGGGCTATAGCTATTTAATCGTGGCGGCAAAGGCCTTTGCATATTATTTAAAGATACTTTACCTGCCGCTTGAACGCGGGCTTTACCATACCTTTGCCTATGCGACTGTTGGTACGAACAGATTAACCCCGGCGTTTTTTATTTCCATCGGGATAATCATTGCCTCGGTTATCCTGTTTTTTAAGTGTCGCAGGCGGGCGGCGCCGGTATCGTTCGGGATCGCATGGATCTTTATTGCTTATCTTCCGTATTCAAACCTGGTTCCGATCTGTAATATTGTTTCCGAGCGGTATGTTTATCTTGCCTCGGCCGGTGTTTGCCTGATCCTGGCGTATCTTTTTGTTTTGGTTTGGGAGATCATCAATAAAAGTGTTTTGCACCGTAAGATACTTAGGGTTAGTGCTTTTATTTCGTTAATTGTATTTTTATCGAGTTATACCCTGGTTACCTTAAAACATAACCGGGATTATCAAAATATCATCAGTTATTGGAAGAGTAATATTAATAATTTCCCGGATGGGTATATGGCGTATAATAACCTGGCAGGTTCATTTTATGCTATGGGTGAAAAGGAGCAGGCTATTACTTATTGCTGGATAAATCTGATGATCAATCCTAAACAACCCCATGTCTGGTGTAATTTAGGAGGACTGTATTGGGAAAAGAATGATTTGCGCCGGGCAGAAGATTGTTACAAAGAAGCCTTGAAGGTGGATATGGGATTTTTGCCGGCCAGTGTTGCGCTATCGGGATTAAAGAAGCAGTTAAGTTCTGTAGAAGCAGTACCAAACAAAAAAGACGTGAATAATAAAGGGTTTTTAAAGAAAAAAACGGGGAGATGAAAATTAGTATGCGAATTCAAATTTCATGATATACTAAAGCAGTAAAGCCAGGTATAAATACTTTAGAAGAACACTGATCTGCCATGCTGGTAAAGAAAATAGAGCACTTTATAATCGTTGACCTTAGCCTTGGGCTAAAGATATTCCAGGTTGTTGCTGGCGATGTGATCAAGGTAAATGCCGCTAAAATTGTCGCTTTGCCCGCAGGCGCCAATAATACCCTGATCTTGGATTGTTTGCGCGATTTCATTAAAGATAACAGGATCCCGCATCCAAAAGTAATCCTTATCCCGTCCTTACGCACGCTTTTTATTAAACGTATTGTACTTCCCGATCTTCCTGAATCCGAATTGGTCCAAGCCGCAGTTTTCAAACTTAAACCGGATTGTCCTTTTGATACCGCTAAGGCAGTTTTTGGGTACTCTTTAATCAATAAACGTATAGATAGTGACGGGGCCAAGCTGGTTGATATTATTTGTGCCCTGGCTTTAGAAGATGAAGTCCGTTCCCAGGTTTTGCTCTTAAAACAGGCAGGTGTTGAGGTTGTGCGTGTGGGGATCTCTGCTTTTGGTTACTCCAGCCTTATCGAGGGTAAATTTATCCCGGGAAAAGATACGACCATAGGGATACTGCATTTTTATGAGCATAGCTCTTATTTTGGGATATATAAACAGGGAGTTCTGTGTTTTTACCGTGAGTTGCCCGTTTCGGTGGATAAACTCAAGGAGGCATTGGCTACAGAATTATATTCTGAAAACAAGGGCAAGGTGCAGTTAACTGCAGAAGAAATAGAAAAGGTGCTATTTGTTGGAGGTATACCTCTAAACAATCAGGCATACACGGATAAGCTGGGGGCAAACCAGGTCCTGGCTTTATTGCGCCCTTGGCTGGAACTGCTTTCGCAGGAGATAAAAAGGACTTGTGATTACTATGCTAATCAGTTCGATGGAATAAAGATAGAGAAGATGCTGGTCGGAGGTTTAGGTTTGGCTATCCCGAATTTGGATAAATTCTTAAAGATGGAATTATCTCTGGATGTTGTTTTAGTAGATGTGAATGAAAACATCAAGGTTTCTATTGGCCTGCAGCCGGAAACCCTTATTAAGGAGTATGATTCTTTGGGTATGGTACTTGATTACAACAGGAGTAGCGATATCCTGCCGGATGAGTTTAGGACTCAAAAGAACGAGTTACTGCAGATGACTTATTTGTTCTGGGTAACCTTTATTGCGTTGCTGCTCTTACTGTTTTCTTTTGCTTTTATCAAAGTAAGTACCCGGGTTTACCGGAACCGTTTGGATAACACTAATTTTCAACTGAATGTATTGCTGGAGATCAAGCAGATGAAAGACAGGCTTGATGCCCTCAATAATTTCTTTGCTAAAACCAGGGATAGCCAGCCGCAATTCGGGATGATGCTTAAGAAAATAAGTAATATTCCCGCAAAAGACCTTTTCTTTAGCGATCTTTCCTTGAATGCCGGTTCTATGTCGGGGGATATTGCCGGGTTTGTCAAGAAAGCCGATCTTAATCCGGATACAGTATTGACCAGTTTTCTCCGTGATTTGGCTGATTCCGGCATGTTCAAGGATATCAATATTATTAATGTCGCAAAAAGTAGTAAGGCAGGTGAAGATGTGCTTACCTTTGATATAGGCTTTAAATTACAATGAAGATATTATCTAAAACACAAAAAAAGATTATTTGTCTGTCTGTGATAATTGTCCTGGCAGTATTAGTTTTTATCGTTTTTGTTTATCTGCCGCAAAGCCGGATGCTGTCGGTAATGAAAAACAAGATTTCCTTCATGGAAAAAGAGATATCCCAGATAGGCAAAATAACCGGAGCCAAACCTTTATCGGAAGCACTAAAGGACCTGAATTTACTGCTAAAAGAAGCTTCAGTAAGGCTGCCGGTTAGTGAAAATGAGGTGATCAGGAATTTATCGGAAAATGCCAGGCGATTAAAGATCGAGGTGGAAAATATCTCTTTCTTGAATAAACAGGATCTATCAGTTAATATCCCCGGTTCGGCATTGAAGGAATTATCGATCTCCTTGAAGTTGGTTTGCACGTATCAGGATCTTGGCAGGTATTTATTGGCTTTGCGGGATAATTTCCCGATCTTGATTTCTCTCAAGCAGGTTAATATCCATGGAAACGGCCAGGGACAAACCAACCTGAATGTCGAATTGATTGTTTCTGCTTATCTTCAGGAGGACCTGATAAATAAATGAGAATGGATAAGAAACAGATAGAGATAATCGGCATTATTGTTTTGGTCCCAGTTATGGTCTTAGTTTGGGCTAACAGTCTTAAGTTGTTAAATTCGCGTAATCCCAAGGTTTCGGCAACTTCGGTTCTTGCAGATACATTAACGCAAAAGACGTTGCCTGCTGTTTCATTTACTGATCCCGAGCTTCCGGTATCCTGGGGCAGATGCCCTTTTTCCGGGCAGGTTTACAGCCGGAATGAGGATACGGTTGATCTGGCACTTACCGGGATCATTTGGGACCCTCGTAACCCTCAAGCGCTGATTAACGGAGAGGTTTTTGGCGAGGGCAGTTTTATTGGAAAGTTCAAGATCATAAAAATATACGATGACCATGTGACGATCGGTTCAGACAGTGACTCCCTTGAGTTGAGGATGGAAAAGTAGGTTTCCGCGCATTAAAACCCCAGTAAAAACGCTTTCAAAATAAGTTAAACCTATGTATAATTAAAACGGGTGTTTTATTACGGACAGAGGGAATTATTTTGAAATGGGGGAAGTATTGAATAAACAGGTCCATGCCTATTACCGTGGAAATGTGCAGGGAGTAGGGTTTCGTTTTACCGCCGAGAATATTGCCCGGAATTTAAAGGTTTTGGGCTGGGTAAAAAATCTTCTCGATGGCAGGGTTGAGATAGTTGCCCAGGCAGAAGAGGTGGTCTTAAAGGCTTATTTGGAGCAGATCAAGGAATATTTCCGGGAGTATATCAGTCAAGTCGAGATTACTTGGCAGGAACCTTCCGGGGAGTTTATTGATTTCTCGGTTAAATTTTAGTACATTCTCAAGTGTTTGGATAATCCATGATGAATGATATAAAAAGGAAGATAGAGGCCCTTAAGGCAGATATCCGAAGGCATGACCATCTTTATTATGTCGTCTCTCAACCGGAAATCTCCGATTATGAGTATGATAATTTGCTCCTTGAGCTTAAAAAAATAGAGGATAAATACCCGGAATTCAGGACCCCGGATTCTCCGACATTGCGTTTATCCGCAGGGGTTTTAGATGGTTTTAAGCCGTTCAGGCACAGGCAAAAGATGTTCTCTTTGGATAATACCTATTCTTTTGATGATTTAAGCCTGTGGCAGGAACGTGTTTCTAAAGGGATTCCTGGTGGGTTACTGGAGTATGTAGTGGAGTTGAAGATAGACGGATTAAGCGCTAATTTGGTTTATGAATCCGGCAATTTTATAAGTGGAGCGACACGCGGGGACGGTGAAACCGGAGAAGATGTAACTAATAATATAAAAACCATCCGTTCTATTCCTCTTGTTTTATCGGGGCATGATTTACCCGGGTTTGTGGAGATCCGAGGGGAAATTTATATGGATAAGGAGGACTTTATCTCCTTGAATGAATTGCGCCAAAATGAAGGCAAAGCAATATTTGCCAATCCGCGTAATGCCGCCAGCGGCTCATTGAAACTTTTAGATCCTTCCCAGGTATCCCGACGCAGGCTTAATTTTTTTGCTCATTCGCTTGGGGCTAATACAGGAGTGGATATTACGAGCCAGTGGGATTTTCTTAACAAATTAAAGTCATGGGGGATTAGGATAAACCCCGAAACGCGCCTGTTTAATAGGTTCGTTCAGGTGATTGATTTTTGTAAAAAGTGGCAGGATAAAAGGGATAGTTTGGCTTATGAGATCGATGGGATAGTGATTAAGGTAAATGCTATTGCCCAGCAGGAGAAATTGGGTTTTACGATGAAAAGCCCGCGTTGGGCCGTGGCTTATAAATTCCCGGCTCGCCAGGCAACTACCAGGGTTATTAATATCGACGTAAATGTCGGACGGACCGGTGTAATTACACCTCGGGTGGAACTTGAGCCGGTAGAATGCAGCGGAGTGATGATTAGGTCTGCGACTTTGCATAATTTTGATGAGGTCAAGCGTTTGGGTATAAAAACCGGTGACCGGGTCCTTATCGAACGCGCTGGGGATGTAATACCTAAGGTTGTCAAGGTAGTCCAGGATTCCGGGCAGGCGGGTTTTATTATCCCCAAAATATGCCCGGCGTGTTCTGCAAAAGTGGTAAAGGAAAATGAAACAGATGTAGCCTATCGCTGCGCAAACCCAAATTGCCCTGCGCAGTTAGAGATGGGTTTAATCCATTTTGCTTCGCGTACAGCGTTGGATATTGAGGGACTGGGGGAGGCGGTAGCCAAACAGCTGGTCGGATTGAAATTAGTGCGCAATTTCGCGGATATTTACAAATTAAAGCGTGATGATCTTGCGAAGTTAGAGTTTTTTAAGGAAAGGAAAATAAAGAAATTGCTGGAGGCAATAGAAAAAAGCAAGTCCCGTCCGCTATCCCGTCTTATTTATGCCTTAGGCATTCGTCATGTGGGTGCCAAGGCCGCTTATCTTCTGGCGCAGCATTTTAAGAACATGGACAACCTGTATAGCGCGGATAGATCAGAGCTTGATAATATCCGGGAAATAGGAGGGGTGGTGGCACAATCAGTCAGGGATTATTTTTCTTTACCGCAAACAAAAGAAGTAATTGGCCAATTAAAGAAAGCCGGTTTGAATTTCCGTGAGGAAGAGGTTCCTGTGAGAGTCACTGGTTTGCAGGGCAAGCGGATAGCTTTCACCGGAGAACTGAAAAGTTTAAACCGGTTTAAGGCCGAAGCCTTTGTGCGGCAGATGGGGGCAGAGGTTACAAACAGCGTGTCTAAAAGCTTGGATTTCCTGGTAGCAGGAGATAAGCCCGGTTCAAAATTAGCTAAGGCAAAAGAAATAGGGGTGAATGTTATTAATGAGCAGGATCTTTTACACCTTTTGGAGGAGAAATAATGTTGAATCATAAAGTTTTAAGGACAATATCACTGGGGTCCGGATTTTTATTAATACTTGGCTTGTGCGGATGTGATGCTTTTGTCCGCAAGTTTACCCGTAAACCCAAAAAAGAAAACCTGCCCCAAGTGGAGATGGTTTTGGCCCCGGAGGAGTATAAGCAAACGCTTACCAAGGAGGAACTTTACCGTCAGTATTTTCTTTATTGGAAATCCTGGCAGGATGAACTTATCGAGGCATTGCTGCGCGGATCCAATCATAAAAAACAGGTAAGTTGTGCCAACGAGGCTTTAAAGAACCTGGCGCAGTTGCGTATTATGCTTAATGAGAATACGCGGGCGCAATTGGATTCTCATATTGCTAAGTTGCAGGAGCTTAGGGATACGATTGCAAACGATATTTACAACTCCGGGGTTTCTTCATATCGTTTATCGGCTGAACGCATAAAGATGCGGGTGCTTAAGGAATTTTCTTATCCGAAGATCAAGGATTCCCTGATATGATCTTAGAAACTGTTCGTGTTGGCCCGATGCAGGTTAATTGCTATATTTTAGCCCGCAAGGATAATGCAGAGGCACTGATCATTGATCCTGGTGACCAGGCTAAAAAGATCCGCAAGGTTTTACAGGCGCATGCCTTAGACCCCGTTTTAGTCGTTAACACCCACGGCCATTATGATCACATTGGCTGTGATCAGGAATTCAAAGTCCCGGTTTGTATACATAAGGATGATGCAGGCTTTTTAAGTGATCCGTCTCTTAACCTTTCAGCTTTTTTTGCCCAGCCTTGCCAGGTCCATTCTACTCTAAAACTTGTGGAAGATAATGATCTGATCGAGGCCGCAGGTTTTTCCTTTAAGGTAATACATATCCCCGGGCATACTCCCGGGGGGATGGCTGTTTTGATGCAAAAGCCGGATACGGATATACTTTTTAGCGGAGACAGCCTGTTTTCCGGCAGTATTGGCCGAACGGATCTGTCTGGAGGGGATAGAGGGGCGTTGGTCCAGGCCATCAGGGAAAAACTGCTGGTATTAGCGGATGAGACTGTTGTTTATCCCGGACATGGGGAATTTACTACTGTAGGAACGGAGAAACGCAATAATCCTTTTTTAAGGGTTTGATATTTAAAGGGGTTTTAGATATAACAATATGCGTGAATTGATCGATCTTTTCCTGGATTATATAAAAGTTGAGCGGGGTTTGTCCGCGAATACAGTTGCCGCCTATCATGATGACCTGAATTTTTATATGGACTTTTTGAATTCCAAGGGCATCGATTCCCTGAATCGTACCAGCCGCAATGAAGTTAATAGTTTTATGCTGGATCAAAAAGACCGGGGGATATCTTCTAATTCTATTGCCAGGCGGCTTGCGGCGATAAAATCATTTTACCGTTTTCTATCCAGGGAAAAGATCCTGCAGGTGGATCCTACGAATCTGGTCGATTCTCCTAAATTATGGAAGAAAATCCCGGATGCATTATCGGTGAACGAAGTTGAGTCGTTGATCTCTGCTCCGTCTGCAAATAATGACCAGGGCCTTAGGGATAAAGCGATATTAGAGACCTTGTATGCTACCGGGATGCGGATCTCGGAGGTGAGTAATTTAAGATTGGATGATGTGAATTTAGAGGTGGGATTCTTGCGTTGTATTGGAAAAGGCAACAAGGAGAGGGTTATCCCCCTGGGGAAGAAGGCAATCTCAAGTATCGAAAAATATCTTGGGTCAAGCCGTGCCAGGCTCTTGAATAAGAGAGAGAGTGATTTTATTTTTGTCAGCCGTTTAGGGAAAAAACTTTCCCGGCAATCACTATGGAAGATGCTGCAGAAATATTCCAAGATTGCCATGATCAAGAAACATATAAAACCGCATATATTGCGCCATTCATTTGCTACTCATTTGCTTGAAAGAGGCGCTGATCTGCGTTCGGTCCAGGAGATGCTGGGGCACGCCAATATCTCGACAACGCAGATTTATACACATATAAATAAGGATCGGTTGAAAAGTATTCATCGGCAATTTCATCCGCGCCCGTAATATTTTGCAGTTTGTTCGATCGGAGGCTGAATGAAAGACCATCTTAATAGTTTGCCACAGGATTTAAAGGCGCTGATCCTTTTAGCGAAAGATGTTGGGTCTGGTTTAGGTATCCGGCTGTATTTGGTCGGAGGATTTGTCCGTGATTTGCTGCTGGGGGTTAATAATTTCGATTTGGATATTGTAGCCGAAGGCGATGGGATAAGGTTCGCCGAGGATTTTGCAAACCGTCTTCAGGCAAAACTTGTTCGGCATAGAAGGTTTGGTACTGCAACCATTATCATAAATGGGTTAAAGGTTGATATTGCCAGTTCCCGTCTCGAATATTACCCCCAACCAGCATGCCTGCCTTCTGTTAGATCCGGCAGTTTAAGGGATGATCTAAAACGCAGGGATTTTTCCATTAACGCCATGAGCGTAAGCCTTAATGCCGATGATTACGGCAGGCTGATAGATTTTTTTAACGGCCAAAGCGATCTGAATAATAAATTGATAAGGGTGTTGCATGATTTGAGTTTTGTAGATGACCCTACCCGGATATTAAGGGCAATCCGTTTTGAACAAAGATATGATTTCCGCATCGAAAAAAACACTTTAAAAAACCTGAAATCCGCTTTAAAGCTTCAAATGCTGCAAAAGGTTCAGCCGCAAAGGCTGCGGGATGAATTGATTTTACTCCTTAAAGAGGATTGTGCTTTAAAATCTATCCGGCGGTTAGATTCCTTAGGGGCAATAAATTTTATCAGCCCGAAGCTTGTTTTGACTAAAGATGCCTATAAACTGCTTGCTGCAGTTAGTGTTCAGATAAAATGGTTTAAGTTGAATTGCCCCAGGCACAGAAAGCTTGATACCTGGCTTATATATTTCATGGCGGTTATCGATCGTTTAAACTTGAAAGATTTGAAGCCAATGTTAAAGGATTTCGCTTTTACCGGAGGGCAGGAAAAGCGGATAATGATTTATAAGAAGATCAATAAGGCTTTTATCAGTGTTTTAGAACGCAAGGACACCTCTCCTTCAAGAATATTCCGGCTTCTGGACCCTTTAAGTTATGAGGTGATGCTTTTGATTAAAGCAAAATTCAGGAATAAATGCCTAAACAGGCATATTGCAGAATTTTTGAGCGTACATCATTTAATGAGACTGCATTTAACCGGCCATGATCTGCGTGCGTTGGGCCTTGTCCCCGGGCCGCAGTATCAGCGGGTATTTAAATTTGTATTTAATGCGAAGCTTGATGGGCAGGTCAATACGGCGGAAGAGGAGTTAAACTTAGTCAGGGAATTCATCGCCAGGTTTAAAAAGTAGGTATTTATATCCTTTTAAAAACGCGGTAAAAAGGAGTAATTGATATGGCTAGAGCAGATAAGGTCGCAGAGGCAATAAGACAAGAGGTCAGCAAGATCATACATGATGAGCTTAATGATCCCCGTTTAGGTTTTGTTACGATTACACGGGTGGAGGTGACTGCAGATTTAAGATACGCAAAAATATTTTTCAGTGTCCTCGGCAGTAAAGAAGACCAATCCAGGACCAAGAAGGCTTTGGATTCCGCATTGGGGTATATACGCAGTTTGATCGCCGGGCGGATACAGTTAAGGTTTGCCCCGGAGATCGCCTTCAGAGAGGACAGGTCTGTTGAATATAGCGTAAGGATCGAGGAGGTATTAAACCAGATAAAGGAGCTAAATGAGCCTAAAAAAAGCCGTCGAGTGCATTCAAAAAAATAAGCGTTTTCTCATTACCAGCCATACGAACCTTGAAGGGGATGCCTTAGGCTCGGAACTGGCGTTTATGTTCCTTTTAAGGTCTTTGGGAAAAGAGGCACAAGTCGTAAACGATGATGTACCTTTCGGGTATGATTTCATGCCCGGTATCAGTTCGATCCTTCATCCAGGTTGCGGTTTTAAAAGATTTGATTTTGATTGTTTTGCTGTGCTGGATTGTGCTGATTTATCGAGATGCGGCAGTCTGTCGCATCTGGATACAGACGGTAAATGCCTGCTTAACATTGATCATCATATCAGTAATACCAATTTCGGCGATATCAATTTCGTCGAACCTTTTGCTTCATCCGCGGCAGAAGTGGTTTTTAAGCTTTTCAAGAAGATGCATGTTCAGTTTAACCGGGATACCGCCACACTTTTATATGTTGGAATGCTGACTGATACAGGGTCTTTCCATTACGCGAATACTTCGAGTTTTACCCACCAGGCGGTTTCCGAGCTTTTAAAATATGGTTTGGATGTACAGGCCATTTATAAACGGTTGTATGAATCGAATCCTTTTGAAGATATGAAATTGCTCATTAAGACTTTGAATATGCTGAAACGGAGTTATTCCGGCCGGGTTTGCTGGTTTGAACTGAAAAAACCGTTATTGAAGAAGAAAGATATTTCTTTTGATCTGGCGGAACGGCTGTTGGGTTTTGCACGTGCGATCCGGGGAGTGGAGGTAGCGCTTATCTTTAAGGAAAATCTGGGGGAGCCTCGTTCTGTGCGGGTTAATTTGAGATCGCAGGGGATAGTTGATGTCAATAAGATTGCGGCTTTTTTCGGAGGCGGGGGGCATAAGGCGGCAAGCGGTTGTACGGTTTCTGGCAGTATCAAACAGGTTGAGAAAATGGTTTTGGATAAAGTAAGAGAGGTTTTGGATGAAAGTAATCCGTCAGTTATGCAAGATAAAGAAATTTAAAACCCCGGTTGTTACCCTTGGTGTATTTGATGGGGTGCATCGTGCACACCGCATAGTCCTGGAGGGCGCGGTTAAAAAGGCCATAGAAATAAATGGTACGAGTATTGCAGTAACTTTTTTCCCTCATCCCCAGAAAAAGAAAAGCCTGCATTCGTTATCGCACCGGCTTAGTTATTTGGAGAAGACAGGCATTGATGTGACGGTGGTGGTAAGGTTCAATAAGTCTTTTTCTAAAATGAGTGCGGAAGATTTTGTGCGCAGGATCCTTGTGAACAAAATATCCGCACGCTATGTTTATATCGGACGGAATTTCCGGTTTGGCAGGAATGCTTCTGGAGATATAAGGTTGATGCGTTTTTTAAGCCGTGTTTATGATTTTAAGCTTAAGGTTTTTCCTGTTATAAGGGCTGGTAAAACCGCTGTGAGCAGCACTTATATCCGCAGACTGGTCTCCAGAGGGGATATTGCCCGGGCAGAAAAATTGCTTTCTCGTGCGGTAAGCGTATATGGTACGGTGATTAAAGGCAATTCCTTGGCTAAAAAACTGGGATTTCCTACCGCTAATATTAATCCGCATCATGAAGTGCTTCCTTCCCGTGGCATATATCTGGTAAGGATTATTCTGGATGGGAATGAATTTAAGGGTGTTTGTTATATCGGCAGCCGTCCCACATTAGCTAAAGATAAGGCTGGCCGTGGCAGTATCGCCTACGGGGACTCCGCAGAATATCATCCTAAACATGTCGAAGTCCATATTTTTGATTTCCATAAGAATATTTACGGAAAAGATCTCGATATACAATTCATTAAGCGGATACGTAAAGAAAGAAGATTTGCCTCTGTAGATGCATTAGCCGCTCAAATTAGAAAAGACGTAATTTGGGCGAAAAAACAGTTAGCTGTACCCGCCAAAGTTTAAAATCCGCGTAATTCCGCCATCTTTTTAAAATTTATAATTTTTCCCCCACTTTTACGGCACAATATATCAATATCTATATAAATATATATACAATCTGTTGTGGTTAATGAATTTATAAAGATTTTTATCTTGACAAAAAAAGATATTTTGATATACTCAATCTACAAAGTGGTTGAAAGTGGAGTGAAGTGGAAAGGATAAAAAGCAATGTTCTACGGGGAGTATTCGCATTCAATCGACCGTAAAGGGCGCTTGATATTGCCGTCTAAATTCCGTGAAGCGTCAAAAAGTAATTTTATCGAGAAATTCTTTTTAACGCGCGGGTTAGATAAATGCCTTTTTATGCTTTCCGAGGAGGAATGGCGTTCGCAAGAGAATAAGTTCAAGGCAATGTCTTTTACCAAACCTGATGCCCGTTCTTTTAACCGGTTATTTTTTTCAGGAGCAACCGAGATTATTCCCGATAAGCAGGGCAGGATACTTATCCCGCAATATCTTAAGGATTTCGCGGATATTAAAAAGGATGTAGTGATTGTTGGTGTTTCTAATCGCCTTGAAATATGGGCGAAGGATTTATGGCAGGAATTTTACGGGAACACCCAAAAAACTTTTGAACAGATTGCAGAGAAATTAATGGACATTTAAATCGGGTAATTCTATAATAAACATTTAACGTGCAAGTAAAATACCATATCCCAGTGATGCCTAACGAGATAGTAGAATATTTAAATTTAGCTCCGGGAAAAACAATAGTAGATGCAACGCTGGGTACCGGAGGGCATAGTTTGGAGATTTTAAAGCATATTCTTCCCGGCGGGCGTCTTATCGGTATTGATTGTGATAAGGAATCACTTTCTATCGCAAAAGAGAGATTGAGCAGTTTTTCTTCTTCCTGCGAATTTGTGCATGCAAACTTCGCGGATATCGATGAGGCCTTGCATGGTTTGAATATTACGCAGGTCGATGGGATAGTGTTTGATCTTGGTCTGTCATCATACCAGTTGCAGACTCCCGAGAGAGGGTTTAGTTTTCAAAGCGAGGGTCCGCTGGATATGCGTATGGACCGTCAAGGCCAGATTTCTGCATATGATCTGGTCAATAACCTCAATGAGGAAGAGCTTTCCGGATTATTGCGGGATTTTGGCCAGGAAAGATGGCATAACCGTATTGCGCGGTCGTTGGTCCATGAAAGAGAAAGGCATTTAATAACCACTACCCTTGAATTGTCCGATATCGTGGCAAAAGCTGTGCCTTATAAGTACCGGTCATATCGGATACATCCGGCTACACGTACCTTCCAGGCAGTGCGGATCGCGGTTAACCGGGAATTAGAAATATTGGAGACTGCTTTGATCAAGGCACTGGATTTACTTGCTAAAGACGCCAGGATATGCGTCATTTCTTTCCATTCTCTTGAAGACCGGATCGTGAAATGGTGCCTGCGGCGTAACGCAGAGGCAAAGAATATAAAGATACTTACTCCCAAACCCTTGACGCCGCAACCTTTAGAAGTAAGGGATAATCCTTTAAGCCGCAGCGCTAAGTTTCGGGCTGCACAAAAGGAGTAATTGATGAAATTGTCCAAGTTCCTGTTGTTTGTTTCCATGATCACTATAGTCTCCTTGCTTTATGTCTATCAGCAGACGGAGATATTCCGTATGGCATATATAGGTCAGAAGAAGATGTCCTGTTTCCAGGATTTGCTTGATAAAAATACTGCTCTTAGGTATAATATAGAAGAAAGAACTTCTTTGGTGCGCATTGGAAATAAGCTTTCGGAAGGTAAGGATTATGAGATGCCGGAGACCTACAGGTTGGTTAAATTAGCAAAGCCATTGGATAATATAGAGCTTAGCCAGCGTGCATATAACAAAAAAGAAAATTCGCTTGCCCGTCTTTTTACGATTAAGCGGCAGGCTGAAGCAAGTGCCATCAAACCCTAATTTTTCTCTCTAATTTTCTATACTTGTGTATATTCGTAATTATCACCGCAGGTTCAATGCGGTATTTATATTTTTCTTAATTTTCTTTTTTCTTTGTCTTTTACGCCTTCTCTATATACAATTTTTCCGCTCCAGTTATCTTGCCTCACTCGCGTATAAGCAACAAAATTCTTTTGTGGAGTTAGAACCCCGTAGAGGGACTATATTCGACTCTAATTTTCATCCGCAAGCGATCAACATGCAGGTTGATTCGGTCTATGCCTCGGCGAATATAATCCCGGATAAAAATAAACCCGCAATGATCAGGTCGCTTGCGGCAATTTTAGATCTTTCTCCAGAGTATCTTAAGGAAAGATTGTCTCGTAAAAAGTCATTTGTCTGGCTGGCGCGTAAAATCTCTACATCACAAAGCGAGAAGATCCGGAATTTGCATTTAAAAGGGATCGGTTTTATCAAAGAGAGCAAACGCTGTTATCCAAACGGTTATCTTTTTAGCCATGTTCTTGGGTTTGCAGGGCTTGATAATGTAGGACTGGAGGGGATAGAGGCGCAGTATAATAAGTATTTACAGGGGGAATCCGGTTGGGCGATATTTTTACGCGATGCACGCCAGAAAAAACTTGATATCTGGAGGAAAATGGTTGCACCTAAAGACGGTTATGATGTAGTGTTGACTATCGATGAAGTGATCCAGTATTTTGCCGAGCGTGAACTGGATAAGGCTTTTAAGGCCACCCGGGCTAAAGGGGCAAGTATTGTGGTGATGGACCCAAGAACAGGGGCGGTTTTGGCTCTTGCAAACCGACCGACATTTGATCTGAATGAGTATAAATCCGCATCTAAAGAAAGTATGCGAAACCGTGCAATTGCCGATATGTTTGAACCGGGGTCAGTGTTTAAGATCGTTACGGCATCCGGGGTTTTAGCAGAAGCGAAAATGTCGGAAGAAGATAAGATCTTTTGCGAGAATGGTTCTTATAAGTTCGCTGGCAGGGTGCTTCATGACCATCAGCCTCACGGGACTCTCACTTTTAGGGAGGTGATTGAACAATCCAGCAATATCGGTACCTGTAAGGCAGCACAGGTCCTGGGGGCTAATCTGCTTTATCATTATGTCAAACTTTTCGGGTTTGGCGAAAAAACAGGTATTGATCTTCCGGGGGAGATTTCTGGTTCGATCAAAAGCCCAAGGTCCTGGTCGAAAACTTCAATTACTGCAATCCCTATGGGGCATGAGGTAGGTGTCACAGCGTTACAGTTAGCCAGGGCTGTATCAGCGATCGCTAACGGAGGGCAATTACTGAAGCCCTATATTGTCGATGAGATAAGAAGTAAGGATGGTCGCCTGATCGGTAAGGCCCAGGTTAATATCGAACGCCAGGTAATGCCTGCGGATATTGCGGCGCGTGTACGCAAAATATTGATCGGTGTTGTCGAGGTAGGTACAGGTAAACTGGCTAAGATAAACGGTATTAGTGTTGCCGGCAAGACTGGTACTGCCCAGAAAATAGAGCCTAATGGAGCTTATTCTCATTCAAAATTCCTGGCTTCTTTTATCGGGTTTGTCCCGGCAGAAGACCCGGTACTTGCGATTTGTGTCATAATTGACGAGCCACGCCCATTTTATTTCGGCGGGGTCGTATCGGCTCCGGTTTTTAAGAATGTTGCTATTGATTCTTTGCGGTATCTTAAATCAAAGGAAAAAGTTTTACCAATGGGGCAATAATGAATTTATTGGGTCTGCTTAGATTACTGGATAGTAACCGGAATTGGGGTGTTTTGCCTGATTTTGAGGTAACAGGGGTAAGCTGTGATTCCCGAAGGATCAAAGATGGGTTTGTTTTTGTCGCGCTAAAGGGGGCGGATCATGATGGCCATGATTTTATCGATAAGGCATTGAAATCCGGGGCCAGGGCCGTGCTGGTTGAGAGGCTTGATAATGATTTAAGATTTACCTGCGATGTCCCGGTTATTGCGGTAGATAATACGCACAAGGCTTTGGGAGTGCTTTCAGCAGGTTTTTATGGCAATCCTTCGCAATCCTTAAAGGTGGTGGGAATAACTGGTACCAACGGTAAGACCACGATAACCTATTTGATCGAAGCTTTACTGCAAGAGGCAGGGGTTATTAATGGTGTTATTGGAACGATCAATTATCGTTTTAAAGACAAGGTCATTTCTTCCGTCAATACCACTCCCGGGCCGGATTCCTTACAGATGCTTTTAAAGGAGATATTGGACCATGGATCGGAATATGCAGTGATGGAGGTTTCGTCGCATGCCTTGGAACAAGAAAGGGTATCCGGGGTAAAGTATCACTCCGCAATTTTTACAAACCTGACCCAGGACCATTTGGATTATCACCATGATATGGAAAGCTATTTTGCGGCAAAAGCGAAATTATTTTCCACTTTGGATCGAGGTGCCTTTGCGGTTGTGAATGCCGATGACGAGTATGGCAAAAGGTTGTTCAGGAGTTGCCCGGCCAAGACGATTACTTATGGAATAAAATATAATGTGGATTTCCTGGCCAAAGACATATTGTTTGATGCCGGCCATACGGAGTTTGTGCTAAGATCTATGCGCCAGGAAATACCGTTCAAGGTCAAGCTTATTGGAAGGCATAATGTCTATAATCTATTGGCAGTGGTTGCCTGGGGAGTAAATGCCGGGTTTGATCTGCAGTTGATAAAACGGGCGCTGGAAAGATTCAACTTTGTTCCCGGCAGGCTGGAACCGGTAGAAAACAAAAGGGGGATCAATGTTTTTGTGGATTACGCGCACACAGAAGATGCCCTTTATAATGTAATCACAACTTTGCGAGAGTTAACAAAAAAAAGGCTGGCTGTGGTTTTTGGCTGTGGAGGCAACCGGGATAAAAGCAAGAGGCCGAATATGGGCAGGGTCGTTTCCCAATTGGCCGACCATGTAATCATTACTGCTGATAATCCAAGGAATGAGGATCCGCTGGCAATCATTGAGGATATAAAACGGGGGATGGTTAAGAATAATTATCGCGTTATTCTTGACCGCCGCGAAGCGATCAGGGAATCATTGGCCTGGGCGATCCCCGGAGACATTGTTCTGGTTGCCGGTAAAGGCCATGAGGATTACCAGATATTTTCTAATGGAAAGATCCATTTTAATGATAGCGAGGTGGTTAGGGAATGTTTGACCTGAAGGAGATATTGGCTGCTTCTGGAGGGACTTTACTTGCCGGAAAAACGCATCAGCGGTTCGCTGGTTTTTCCATCGATTCTCGTTCCTTAAATAAAGGAGATATTTTTATAGCCCTCCAGGGAGGAAATTTTGATGGTCATGATTTTATTGCTCAAGCGATAGAAAAAGGTGCCGCCTGTATTATTAGCGAGTTCATCCCGGCAAAATTAAAGGATATTTTCCCCGGTCATGGATGCGCTTGTTATACAAAATCATCGGGGTTTCAGAATAAGATTTGCTGGGTAAAGGTTAAGGATACAACCAGGGCTTTGGGTGATATTGCATGCTTCTATCGAAGCAAATTTTCTCTACCGGTAGTTGCAGTTACCGGCAGCAACGGTAAAACTACCGCAAAAGAGATGATCTCCTGGGTATTATCAATGCAGTATCAGGTTCTTAAAAATGAGGGGACCAAGAATAATCATATCGGGCTGCCGCAAACCCTGCTGAATCTTAATGAAAATCATGAGCTGGCAGTGGTAGAATTGGGAACGAATCATCCGGGAGAAATAAGGTATCTTTCGGGGATCAGCCGTCCCAACATCGGAGTGATTACGAATATCGGTCCTTCGCATCTTGAGCATTTCGGTGATTTATCCGGGGTATTAAAGGAAAAATACAGCTTGGTCGATGCCTTGGATAAACCGGCAATCGCCATATTGAATGCCGATGACCAATTTTTATATAATTTTCTCCGCCGCAAGGCTCCGCAGACTGCAGTGATGGGGTTTGGGATCGAAAGGCGAAGCGATTTTTCCGTTAGCAATATAGTTTTTACTCCTAAAGGGCTGGAGTTCATGGTTAACTCTAGGCACAAAATCTATTTGAATACTTTGGGCCGGCATAATATTTATAATGCTTTGGCCTCGATTTGTCTGGCGCGTATTTTCGGTATGGATTATAATGATATAGAATATCGGCTTTCCATTTTTGATTTTCCGGCCGGACGCCTCAAACTGATGAAATTCCTGGGTGCGACATTTATAGATGACACATACAATTCCAATCCGCTTTCCCTTAATTCGGCTTTGGATGTAATGGAGAATTTTCATTCCGGAGGGCGTAAGATCGTGGTTATGGGGGATATGCTGGAATTGGGGCAGGGCAGCATTTTTTTACACCGCAAGGCAGTAAAGAAAGCCTGGAATATTTCCGATATCCTTATTACGGTGGGAGAATTCTCCAATTCGGCCGGCCGGCTTATTAAATCCGGTATTTCTAAAAAGATATTTATTTGCGATTCTTCCCTCCAGGCAAGGGAGTGTTTATTGAATAAGATTTCTTTAAGGAAAGATGATGTGGTTCTGGTTAAAGGTTCCCGGGGGATGAAAATGGAAAGGGTGTTTGAGTAAAAGATGCTGTACTATTTATTGTATTCCTTGCATGACCGTTTTTTTGCTTTTAATATCGTCCATTATATAACCTTCCGGGCGGCTATGGCGGCGATAACCGCTTTTGTCCTAAGCCTGATCCTGGGACCGGTATTTATCCGCAAGCTAAGGGAGCTTAAGATCGGAGAAAAGATAACCAAGGCCGATAGTGCTCGTCTTGACGAGTTGTTTAAAGATAAACATAATACGCCTACTATGGGCGGATTCTTGATCCTGACCGCGGTTATCATTTCTACCTTATTATGGATGGATTTATCCAATAAATTTGTGTGGTTGGCGTTATTTGCCACGATATGGCTGGGTTTTACCGGTTTTATCGATGATTATCTTAAACAGGTAAAAAAGCGGGCTAAGGGTCTTAAGGCTTCAGCTAAGATCACGAGTCAGATAATTTTAGGTTTGATCCTGGGAGTGTTTCTTTTCCTGGACCCCCAGTATAACAGCCGGGTGGATGTGCCTTTTCTTAAGGATATTTTCTTTGATTTAGGTGTGTTTTATATCATCTTTGTAGTGTTGATAATTACCGGGACAAGCAATGCTGTTAATCTTACTGACGGCTTGGATGGTTTGGCTATCGGGTCTGTGATCATGGTGGCGGTTGCTTTCAGCGGGTTGAGTTATTTATCCGGGAATATCAGATTCAGTGAATATCTGATCATTCCCTATATAAAAGGTGCCGGGGAACTTACGGTATTCTGTGCCAGTATCATTGGAGCCGGATTAGGTTTTTTATGGTTTAATTGTTATCCGGCTTCGATCTTTATGGGCGATGTCGGTTCGCTTGCCTTGGGCGGGGCCCTGGGGACAGTGGCGGTGTTGATAAAAAAAGAGCTTCTTCTGGTAATTGTTGGGGGTATATTTGTGATCGAGGCTTTATCGGTGATCATGCAGGTTTTTTCTTTTAAATTCTTCAAGAAGCGTATTTTCAAGATCGCGCCTTTGCATCATCATTTTCAGTTTTTAGGCTGGGAAGAAAGCAAGGTAATTGTAAGGTTCTGGATCATCGCCAGTTTACTGGCTTTATTTACGCTGGTTACTTTAAAGATCCGATAGATCTGGAACCAGGCGATGAGAGGCAATAGACGAGGGGCCAAGGATGAGGAACATCGAGTATTTCAAAGGCAAAAAGGTTACGATAATAGGTCTGGCGCGCAGCGGGGTCGCTTGTGCTAATTTGTTAAACAGACTGGGGGCCATGGTCAGTGTGACGGATGTTTGTGATAATGAGAAAACACAAAAGAATAGGGCACAACTCGTATCAACGGATATTGAATGTGAGTTAGGCAGGCATAGCCAAGAGTTTATTAATGGCCGGGATATGGTGGTGATTTCTCCCGGGGTAGGAGAGGATTCACAAGCAGTCATTTGGGCGCGTAGGTATAAGATTCCGGTAGTCAGTGAAATAGAAGTGGCCTGGAGATTATGCCCGGCCACGGTGATTGCGGTTACTGGTTCCAATGGAAAGACTACCGTGACAACCTTGATTGGCAAGATACTTGAAGCTTCTGGTAAAAGGGTATTTGTTTGCGGTAATATCGGCGATCCCTTTACTGCCGAAGTTGCTAATATGAAAGATGATGATTTTGTGGCTTTAGAGGTTAGTTCCTTTCAATTGGAGAACATTTCTTTTTTTAAGCCTAAGATTTCCTTGATCCTGAATTTCAGCCGTAACCATCTTGACCGCTATAAGAATATGCAGGAGTATTTGGAGGCAAAAAAAAAGGTATTTATCAATCAGGATGGCTCTGATTATCTGCTTTTAAACGATGATGACAAGGTCTTAAAAGAACTGGTTTCTTTGGCAAAGGCCAAAGTTATTTTATTCTCGAAAGGCAACGGAATGAATCCCAATCAGTCCGCAGTCCTGCAGGTTGGAGAGATTTTAGGCATATCCCAGGATATCTGCCGTAAAGTTTTTCGCGACTTTAAGGGTATCGAACACCGTCTTGAATATGTTGGCCAAGTCAATCAGGTCAAATTTATCAATGATTCTAAAGCAACTACAGTGGAGTCATGCATGCTGGCTTTAGAAACTATTCCTAACCCGGTGATTTTGATCGCCGGAGGCCGGCATAAAGGCGTCGATTATAATATAATGCTTGATCTGGCACGCCGGAAAGTGAAATTGGCGATATTGATCGGGGAGGCCAGGAAAGATATTAAAGCGGTGTTTTCCGGTAACCTGCCTTTTGAAGAAGCTCTAACCATGGAGGAGGCAGTCGCCAAGGCTTTTTATGCGGCAAAACCCGGTGATTGCGTATTACTTTCTCCCATGTGTTCAAGTTACGATATGTTTACTGATTATGAACACCGGGGGAGAGTGTTTAAGGATGAGGTTAACCGCCTGATCAGTAAAAATACCGGTAAATTTGATTAAACAAAATTATCTTCCGATAGTGTTTGTTTTGCATGTGAATCAGATATTATTTCTGGGCAGTTCAATTATTTAAGCTATGATCCGTAAAATCAGGATAAATTTATTAGTTATTACCTTCATGCTGATATGTATAGGAATTGTCATGCTTTACAGTGCTTCCAGTATTTATGCCTGGGAAAGGTACCAGGATAGTTTTTTCTTTTTGAAACGGCATCTGGTTTTTATTTTGATCGGGGCTTTGCTTACTCTTGGAATAATGCTTATGGATTACCGCAAATTCTCCAAATTCGCGAAGCCTCTTTTAATCGTTTCTTTGGTGCTCCTGGTTTTGGTCTTGATCCCCGGCTTAGGCAGGGAGGTGAGCGGTGCCAGAAGATGGTTCAGGTTTAAATTTATCAGTTTTCAGCCTTCCGAACTGGCAAATCTGGCGGTGATCATTTATATTGCGGATTTCATTGCCCGTAAGGAGAATTTATTGAAGTCGTTTTGGCGGGGGTTTTTACCTCCGATGTGTGTTTTAGGCTTGACTGCGTTATTGATCATGCTGCAGCCGGACTTAGGGACAACCGTGTCTTTGGGGGTGGTAGTGTTTATGATGCTTTTTATCGCCGGTATAAAGTGGCAGTATTTGTGCTATACCATACTTTCCAGCGTGCCTTTCTTATGGATCCTGGTGTTCCAAGTCCCTTATCGCCGAGCCAGGATTATGGCGTTTCTGGACCCTTGGGTGGATCCCCGCGGGAGCGGTTTTCAGATCATACAATCTCAAATTTCACTTGGTTCCGGGGGGATTTTTGGTTTAGGCCTGGGACATTCGAAACAGAAGTTATTTTATTTGCCGGCAGCACATACAGATTTCATTTTTTCCATAATCGGTGAGGAGCTGGGGCTTATCGGGACGGTTTGCGTGATCATTTTGTTTGTGGCTTTTATTCAACAGACCGTAAAAATAATCAAGAACATTCAGGATAAGTTCGGATATTTTCTTGCAAGCGGGCTGGTTTTTATGATCTGTTTTAAGGCGATGGTGAATATAGGTGTTTCCTGTGGATTGTTCCCTACAAAAGGGCTGCCTTTGCCCTTTATAAGTTATGGGGGGTCATCTTTTATTTTTGATATGGTAAGCGTAGGGATAATCCTTAACATTGCCAGGACAGGAGAATACCCGTGAGAATTGTGGTGGTTTCCGGATCCAGCGGAGGGCATATTTTCCCTGCCTTGAGTTTTATCGAATCCTTAAAACAAAAATGTTATGGGACCGAGGTGTTACTTATTCTGCCAGCCAATGCCATAAAGGGGGTGGTGGCAGTAAGTTGTCCGGTAAAATACCTGACGATCCTTTCTTTTTCCTTGAAACTCGATTCGAAGAATTTAAAAGCCATGTTAGACTCCATTACCGGGTCGTGCCAAGCCTTTTTGCTTTTACTGAAATTCAAGCCCGACGCCGTAGTTGGTTTCGGTAGCTTTTCTTCTCTCCCGGTCATTTTCTTTGCCTGGCTTTTACGGATCAAGACCTTGATCCATGAGCAAAATGTCATCCCAGGGCGGGCTAACAAGCTGCTTTCAAAGATTACCGACAAGGTGGCGGTCAGTTTTCAGGAAAGCAGTGCGTATTTTCATGTTGATCGCCGCAAGATCATTCTTACCGGTAATCCTATACGCCGGGAATTATCTTTTGTGGGTAAACCCCAGGCTCTGGATTATTTTGGGCTGGCACAGGATAAATTCACTATTCTGGTGGCCGGAGGAAGCCAAGGGAGTCATAGTATCAATATGGAGTTTGCAGGTTTTTTATCCAGGTTCCGGGGAAAATCAAATATTCAGGTGATCCATTTGAGCGGAAAGAAGGATTATGAGTTCTTAAATTCCGTTTATAAGAATTCCGGGGTGGCGGTTAAGTTATTTGCTTTTTTGGATCCTATGCAGTATGCTTATAGCGCTTGTGATCTAATTGTTAGCCGCGCCGGGGCGGCTACGATCACTGAAGTGATTAATTTTAAGATTCCTGCAGTATTGGTGCCGTATCCATATGCTTATCAGCATCAATCGGCTAATGCCAGAGTTTTACAAAGAAAAGGATGTGCTACGGTAATTAATGACAAGGATCTAAATCCGTTGATCTTAGAGAAGGTTATAGAACCTTTAGTGGATCATCCGGAAAATCTAAGGAAAATGCGGGATTCTTATTCCGGAGGATTTTTACTCGATTCCCCCGGGCTTCTGGCGGATGCGGTTGTATCGTTAGTGAAGGATCTATCATGACTAAAGGGGTCATTTTAGCTGTTGCCGGGTTATCACTGGTTTGTCAGGGAAGTCTTTTAGCTGAAACACAAAAGTGGAAAGAGTCAAAAAGCACGCATTTTGTCATTAGTTATCAGGGGGCAGAAGAAGCTTTTATAAACAAGGTCATTGACCATGCGGAAAATTATTATGACCGTATCGCGGACAATTTAGGCCTGCGCAGGTTTGATTTTTGGCTGTGGGACAAGCGCGCTCGGATTTATATTTATGATAATGCTGTTTCCTATCAGGAGGCTACCGGACAGATCTCCTGGTCGGCAGGATGCGCCCGTGTTAGTGAGAAGATGATCATGACTTATGTGCAGGCGGAAGGCTTTTTTGATGCGGTCCTGCCGCATGAAATGGGGCATATAATTTTCCGGGAGCTGGTTGGTTTTAATAATCCGGCAATCCCGGTTTGGCTTGAGGAGGGGGTGGCCGGTTATCAGCAGGTTTCAAGTGGCGGTGGCACAGAGAATATTTTAAGGGATGCGGTTATGCAAGGCAGGATCATTCCTTTGGCAGAAATGAATGATCAAAGTAAATGGCGTACATCCAATAACTCCGAAATAAATTTATTATATGCGCAAGCGGTAAGCATTGTGGGATATTTGATCAAGGATTTTGGGAAAGAGAAATTTGTTGCTTTTTGCCAGTATCTAAGGGATAAGCAGGATATTGCCCGGGCAATGGCCATGATATATAATTTTACGGATATTCAGGAATTGGACCGGGCCTGGCAAAGATGTTTGGGTATAAATGAATAAACATATACATTTTATCGGTATTGGCGGGATCGGAATGAGCGGTATAGCCCAGCTTTTTTTATCCAGGGGGATAAAAGTAAGCGGGTCTGATCTAAAAGCCGGCCTTACTACAGATGAACTGGTGAAACAGGGCGCGCAAATCGTTATTGGCCACGCTCCTTCAAATATCCAGGGGGCTCCTTCAGTTGTTTATTCGAGCGCGATCAAACAAGATAACCCGGAACTTTTAGAGGCAAAAAGGCTTGGGCTTGTCTTGTTAAAGCGCGCGGAAGCTTTGGCCTGGTTAATGCAGGATAAGTCTGTGATCACGGTCAGTGGCAGCCATGGTAAGACCACTACTACTTCTTTGGTTTCCTGTCTGCTTATGGATGCCGGATTTTACCCTACCGCGGTAATCGGGGGGATTTTAGGCAACATTAAGAACAATGCCTGCATGGGCAAGGGTGAATTCTTTATCGCAGAAGCAGATGAGTCTGATGGATCGTTCTTATACTATACTCCGAAATATTCCATTATCACTAATATTGATCATGAACACCTTGATTATTATAAGGATTTCGATAACCTTGTTGCTGCTTATCGTGATTTTTTGAATAAGACTTTACCTTCGGGTTGTGTTTTTTGCTGTGCCGATGATGAGAACCTGATTAGTATCCTGAAAGGCTATAAAGGCAGGCATGTTTTGTTTGGTTTGCATGATAATGCCGATATCTATGCCAAGGATTGCCGGATTTCGGGATTGACTACACAGTTCGATTGTTTTTACAGGAAGGATCATATCGGCAGGTTTTGTCTTGCTTTGGGTGGGATGCATAATGTTTCTAATGCTCTTTCTGTTGTAGCTATCGGCCTGGAATTGGGGTTAGGTTTTGAAGCTATTAATAAGACCTTATCGAGTTACAAGGGGGCTGGACGCAGGATCGAAGTTAAATTCCGTGATGCGGATTATTTGGTAATTGATGATTACGCGCATCATCCTACGGAAATAAGGGCAACGCTTTCTGCCGTAAGCCATTTAAAAAGGCAGAGGGTTGTGGCAGTATTCCAGCCGCATCGCTATAGTCGTACCCAGATCTTACTTGAGGATTTCGCCAAGTGTTTCAGTCAGGCGGATTATCTTTTGATCAGCGATATTTATCCAGCCAGTGAGCTTCCTATAGAGGGTATCAATTCCCAGCTGTTAGTGCGCAGGATCAAGGAATTGGACAAGGATAAAGATGTGTTTTTTGTGCCCAAGGATGAGATCATTAGTCATCTAAACGGTATTATGCGTCCTGGCGATTTGATCATAACCCTTGGGGCAGGGGATATTATAAGGATTTGTGATGAGCTTGTGGAAGAACTTAAAAATAAAAGTAAGGTTCAATGAGCCGCTGAAAAGGCATACCACTTTCAGGATCGGAGGGCCATGCCGTTATTTTTTTCAGCCGAAGGATACCGCGCAACTAAAAATATTGCTTAATGCCTTAAAAAGGGATAAAATACCTTTCTTAATCCTTGGGGCGGGAAGCAATCTTTTGGTAAGTGATGCCGGATTACGCCATGCGGTAATACGGCTGGATTCTTTTTATTTTCGCAGTATAAAATTTAGGGATGGTTTTGTTGAAGCGGGCGCAGGATGCCTGCTTGTACGGCTCATTAATTTTGCGTTAAGCCTTGGTTTAGGAGGGACGGAATTCCTTACTGGCATTCCCGGTACAGTCGGCGGGGCGCTTTTAATGAACGCCGGACAAAGCGGCACAGGTATTGGGAGTTTAGTAGAGGATATTAAGGTAATTGACCGCTCGGGAAATATCAAGTGTTTAGGCCGTAAGGATCTTAAGTTCGGGTATCGGGTGTCAAATCTTTCCCGGTATATAATCTTAAGCGCACGGTTGAAATTGTTTAAGGTTGATGTAAAAGCCAGCCGGGAGAAGATAAAAGGCTATTTGACCCGCAGGCGTATTGGCCAGGATTGGAGTATGCCTTCGGCAGGCTGTATTTTTAAGAATCCCCAGAGTGATTCCGCCGGTAGGTTGATCGATCTTTGCGGGCTTAAGGGGTTTAAGGTGCATGATGCCGCCGTATCTTCGAAACATGCCAATTTTATCGTGAATCTTGGAAACGCAACTTCCCGGGATGTGCTTGAATTGATAAAATTAGTTCAAAGAATGGTCCGGAAAAAATTCAAGGTTGATCTGAAAACAGAAATTAAGTTTTGGCAGTAATTTTTACCCGGAATAGAAGAAAATTAAAAGAGGGTTGTAAGAATGGCAGTAACGCAGGATAAAACCAGGTTTGGCAGGATCGGGGTTTTGATGGGAGGGCCTTCCACGGAAAGGGATGTTTCTTTAAAGTCCGGTAAGGCCGTATATGACAGTTTGAAGCTTCTTCATCTGGATGTTGTGCCGATAGACATTACTACCGAGGATGAAGCAGAAAACATGAAATTGATCCGTTTCCATAAGATCGATTGTGCCTTTTTGGCGTTGCACGGCCATTTTGGTGAAGATGGCATGGTTCAACAGATATTGGATTCCCTGGGGATCCCTTATACCGGTTCGGGAGCTTTATCCAGCAAGCTGGCAATGGATAAGGTGGCTTCACGCAGGATCCTGGAAGTTTATGGTTTGCCGGTACCGGAATATAAGGTGCTTGAAAGGGGCACCTTTATTTTTAACAAGAAATTCGTGTCATCAGCCAAGTTGCCCTTGGTGGTCAAACCGGCGGCGCATGGGTCAAGTATAGGATTGTCGATAGTAGATAGGATCACGCAGTTGAAAGGCGCGATCGAGTCAGCTTTTAAGTTCGATTCCCGTATTATTATCGAGCAATATATTCCCGGGCGTGAGCTTACTGTAGGCATTTTGGATAACTTGGCTCTGCCGGTTGTGGAAATAGTTACAAAGAACAGGTTTTTCGATTATGACGCGAAATACCATGCAGGCAAGACGCAGTATATAGTTCCGGCTGACCTGGAAAAAGGGGTCTCAAATAGTGTTAAGTCAACGGCGGTTTTAGTGCATAAACTCTTAGGCTGTTTTGGGTGTTCTCGTGTCGATTTTATTTTAGGCCATAACAATACCGCCTATGTTCTTGAATTGAACTCTATACCGGGTTTTACGCCAACCAGCCTTTTGCCCAAGGCAGCGAAGGTAGCCGGTATTGAATTCCATGAACTTTGTATAAAACTAATCGAACTGGCATATGAAAAAGCAAAAACTGATATCGCAGATTAAGCCGGTAGTTATTATAATGTTGGTCTGTGTGGTTGTTTTGGTTTGCATGTCTTTAGGGAAAAGCCTTAAGCATTCCGGTTATTTTACCGTAAAGAATATTGTCGTTAACGAGCATCTCCAGGAGCTTTCCTCTTTGAGGGGATGTAACATATTCTCGGTTAACCTGTCCAAGGTTTCTGGGTATCTTTTGGCAAAATACCCTGATTACCGCCAGATCAGATTGATCAGGATCCTGCCGGATAAATTATTTATTTATTTCAGCCGGCGCGTTCCGGTGGCCCGTGTGAAGTTGTATCGTGAATTTTATGTCGATAAGGATGCCGTTTTGTTCAACATCGGCTCCGTAGAGGATGTCCGTGAAGTGCCGAGACTGACCGGTTTTGATTCAATAATCTTTGGCCCGAAAGCCGGAAAGAAATACCCCTTAAAGCCGCTTGAAGAGGCGTTAAACATTATTAAGGAATTTTCCTTAAACAAAAGTTTACAAGAGTACAGGATAAACAGGATCGACCTGGCACATAACAGGAACTTGATCCTTTATCTTTCGTTACAGGATCCATCCCTGCTTTTGGAGGTACGGCTCGGCCAGGACAGTATTAAGGACAAGATAAATATCCTGGGCAGTGTATTATGGCAGGCTAAAGCCGACAGCCTTAATATCAAATATATCGATCTGCGTTTCAAAGAACCGGTGATTAAGTTCGCTGATCCTGATAGGACAAAGGCCAGGAAAAATTAAAGAACAATCCTTTATATGAAATGGAGGCTTAATTTGGGAATATTTCAGAAAGAGTGTATTTGCGCTGTAGATATCAGCGCAAGCAAGATATCTGCTGTGGCGGCCAAGGTGAATAAAAACAATATTGTCGAGATGTTCTTTGAAGATGCTCCTTCTTCTGGAATGAAACGTGGGGTGATAATTGATGCTATTGAATTATCTGCTTCCATTGAGAAGGTGTTAAAGAAATTAAAGTCTAAATCAGGCTTGAATATCAAATATGTTTATACCAACCTTTCCGGGCAGGACATTATCACTCGGCATAGCCGGGCAATTATACCTTTAGCCGAAAGAGGCAACAAAGTCATTACAGCCTCTGATATAGAAGAGGTGAACCGGCAGGCGCGGATATTGGGCTCAAGCCTTGAAGAGGAGATAATTACCCAGGTGCCTTTAAATTATACGATTGATTCTCAAACCGGGATTGCCAATCCTTTGGGGTTATATAGCCATCGTATTGAGGTGGACCTGTATCTTGTGTGCGCGAAGCTTTCGTTGCTGCAAACGCTTATACGCACGATTAATCAGGCAGGTTTTGAGGCTAAAGAGGTGTTTTTTTCCCCTTTTGCCACCTATGAAGCTGTTTCTTTAGAGCGCCCGAAACAAGGGGTCAGTGTGCTTTGTGATATCGGAAAAGATTCTACGGAGATCCTGGTTTTTGAGGCAGATATTTTTAAGGAGGCATTGATCCTGCCATTAGGTGGAGACAATCTGACAGAAGCATTGTCAAAGGAACTAAAAATCACTTTTGAAATGGCCGAAGAGGTGAAGAAATCGTATGGCCGGATCCAGGACATTGTGGACCCGGAAGGGGATAAGGAGATATTGATTAAAAAAGACAGTATTTATAAGCCGATAAAAGAGAGCGTGGTCATAAATGTAGTTACAAAAGAAGCCAAATTAATCGCTCAAAGGATCAAAGATAAAGTAGCAGAGGTTGTCTCGATACGGCAGATAAGCAATTTCCTCGTTTGTGGAAGGTCTGTCCTTTTAGAAGGTTTCCTGGAGGTGATCGAGGCACATCTTGGAGTGCCGGTCATCCTTGGGCGCATAACTAATCCCCGGATCGCGGCATTGGTACATAATCATGAGATAATTTCTTCCGGGAAATCACTTGCGTATCTTACCGCCTGCGGGATATTTTGTAAGGCGATGTCTTTAGAACAGCCGAGGTTTACAGTTAATCCTAATTCTTCGCATAATCCTGTCTTTAAGGTCATGGATAAATTGAAGTCACTATATCATGAATATTTCTAACCCGTACCCCTCGTTTCTTTTAGATTGACCCTGTATTTTTCTTGTGTATAATATACTAATCCAAGACCATGATTAAAGATAATATTGTCCAGGTAAAAGAACGTATTGCCAGTGCATGTTCGAGGGCTAATCGTCAGGCGCAGGAGATAATGCTGGTTGGAGTGACTAAAAACCGCCAGGTCATTGAAGTGAAGGAACTACTTGCTGGAGGGATCACTCAAATCGGCGAGAACAGGGTCCAGGAGGCGGCAGCTAAATATGCGGAGTTAGGTTCCGAAAGAGTATCCTGGCATTTGATCGGCCATTTACAAACCAATAAGGTTAAAGATGCGGTCAGAATATTTGATTTGATCCAGTCTGTGGATAGTTTGCGTTTAGCCCAGGCAATCAATAAGGAAGCCGAAAAGGTTGATAAGGTCCAGGAAATTCTCCTGGAGGTGAAGACTTCCCCGGAACCGACAAAACATGGTTTATCGGCGGAGGATCTTTTAATTAACTTTAAGCAAATACTCGGATTAAAGAATATTCGCCTCCGGGGGCTGATGACGATCGCTCCTTTAGTAGATGAACCGGAGAATGCCCGGCCTTATTTCCGCCAGCTGCGTAAATTACGGGATGAGCTTTATCGCAGGCAGATGGTTAGTTTTTCTGTGTCGGAGACTGGCGGTGGGGGGCTAATTTTATCGATGGGAATGACTGGTGATTTTGAAGTGGCGATAGAAGAAGGTTCGCAAATGGTCCGGCTCGGCAGGGCTTTGTTTGAATAGCCTTTATGCAGGATATAATTATGGAAAAAATAATCGGGATAATCGGTTTTGGCAATATGGGCTCGGCAATCGCAAATCAGTTAAAGTCCTATTATGAGGTTATTGTTTTTGATAAAGAAAAATGCCGCCTTGCCGGAGCAACAGGCGTAAAAACGGCGGATAGTATCATTGCTTTATGTGATCAAGTTCAGGCGGTGGTTATCGCGGTCAAGCCCCAGGATTTTGATGCTGTTTTAGATGAGATAAAAGGCTATAAACATCTATTGGATAAATTGTTCATCTCCATCGCCGCAGGAATAACTACAGAATATATCCGGAAACGTTTAGGAGTAGTGCGGGTGGTTCGGGTCATGCCTAATATAGGCGCCCGGATCGGCAGTAGTGTTACCTGTATATCACAGGGCGCATCTGCGACTGATGAGGATATGGATTTTACACTTGATTTATTTGAATATATCGGAGAAGTAAAACAAATAGACGAGGGTATGATGGATGCGGCAACCGCGGTTTCCGGCAGCGGCCCGGGATATTTCTTTTATTTGCTTCAAGTCCGGGGGATAGATATAAAAAATACTGCTGCCGTAAATGAATTTGCCCGCGCATATTTTGCCCCTGCACTTAAGAAAGGCGCTCTGGAAGCCGGATTTAGTTTAAGCGACGCAGAGTATTTATCGGAGACGACAACCGATACTTGCTTTAGTTTTGCGCGTTTAGGGAATTCGTCTTCCGAAGAAATAGAGAAGCAGGTTACTTCCAAAGGTGGAACGACAGATGCCGGGTTAACGGCATTGCGAGAGACCGGTTCTTTGAGCGAGGCGATAAAAGCGGCTAAAAAGCGTGCGGAAGAACTTTCCAAAAAGGAGTAAGTTTATGGGACGTATTGGGATAATCGGCGGCAGCGGCTTATACCGGATTGACGGCTTAAAAAAGATCAAAAAGATCTCGATGGGCACGCCGTTTGGCAAGCCTTCGGGAAAATTTGTTTCCGGGGTCTTAGAGGGCAAGGAAGTGGTATTTTTACCGCGCCATGACCTTGGCCACAGAATTTGTCCCAGTAAGATAAATTATCGCGCTAATATTTTCGGGATGAAGGCCCTGGGGGTTGAAAGGATAATCTCGGTTACTGCCTGCGGCAGCCTTAGAGAAGATATCAAACCTCTGGATTTTGTGGTAGTTGACCAATTTGTGGATCGGACGAATAATGCCAGGGAGATGACATTTTTTGATAACGGCATTGTCGCACATATTGTTTTTGCGCATCCTGTTTGTAATGACCTGGCTAAGGTTATTTATTCTTCGGGTAAATCCCTGGGCTTAAGCATACATAATAAAGGGACTTATTTGAATATGGAGGGCCCGGCGTTTTCTACTTTAGCAGAGTCTAATCTTTACCGCTCCTGGGGGATGGATGTGATCGGGATGACCAATATGTCGGAGGCTAAGCTTGCCCGGGAAGCAGAGATTTGTTATTCCACTCTGGCGGCAGTGACTGATTATGATTGCTGGCATCCCCAGCATGAGAGTGTGACGCTTGAAATGGTCATGAGCAATTTGCATAAAAACGTTGAGAATTCCAAGAGAATGATCATGGCGATCGTAAAGAATCTCCCTGATCACCGCGTCTGTTCATGCAAGGATACGCTTAAGTATGCTATTGTTACGGATAGAAAACTGATCTCAAAGAAGATTAAAAAAGATTTAAAGGTAATTATCGGTAAATACATTACATAATATCCTATCGAAGTTGTTTAAACAGATCAAATATAACTATGGAATATAAAGATACCTTGAATTTGCCTAAAACCGATTTTCCGATGAAGGCGGATTTGCCCAGGCGTGAACCGTTGTTTTTGAAAGGTTGGGATGAACAGGGGATATATCAACTGATCAGAAAGAAATCTTTGGGCAGGCCCAAGTATGTGTTGCATGATGGCCCGCCTTATGCTAACGGGGATATTCATATTGGGCATGCTTTGAATAAAATCCTCAAGGATATAATTGTAAAATTCAGGTTTATGCGGGGTTTTGATTCTCCTTATGTGCCGGGGTGGGATTGCCATGGGCTGCCTATCGAGCATCAGTTGTTCAAGGAGCTTAAGATCAGCAAGTACCAGATCTCACAGGTGGATTTCAGGAAAAAAGCCTATGATTACGCAGTCAATTATGTCGCCAGCCAAAAAGAGCAATTTAAGCGGTTAGGGGTGTTTGCGGACTGGGATAACCCGTATTTGACATTAAACCGGGATTATGAAGAGGCGATCGTTTCTTCTTTTAATGAATTATTCAAAAAGGGTTACATTAAGCGCGGGCTCAAACCCGTTAACTGGTGTTTTAAATGTGAAACTGCGCTGGCGGAAGCGGAGGTAGAATATGAGGATCATACCTCCCCATCGGTATTCGTAAAGTTCAAGCTTGATCAGCATAAGGATTATCCGGATGACACATATTTATTGATCTGGACGACTACCCCATGGACATTGATCGCTAATGTTGCGGTGGCGGTACATCCGGATATGGCCTATTCCTGTGTTAAAACGGATAGAGGGAATTTGATCATTGCCAATGATTTATTGAACAGTGTTTTATCCAGTTCGGGGATCGAAAGATTCGATCTTCTAAAAGAGGTCCCCGGGAATCTCCTTCAGGGGCTGGTTTATCATCATCCTTTTGGTTTAAGAAAAGGCCGTGTGGTTTTAGCCGATTATGTTTCTCGTGATGATGGCTCGGGCCTAGTGCATACCGCACCCGGTCATGGCGCGGAAGATTATCAGACTGGACTGAAATATAATTTAGATATTGTTATGCCGGTTGATTCAAGAGGCAAATTCGACCAGACTGCCGGTGAATTTGCCGGTATAAATGTTTATGAGGCGAATCGGCTGATCATCGATAAGCTGCAAGGCGTTGGTGCTTTACTTTTAGAATCCAAGATATCCCATTCGTATCCTCATTGCTGGCGATGTAAGAATCCGATCATATTTAGGGCAACTAAACAGTGGTTCTTGATGCTGGACCATGACGAGAATGATGAAGGATGCAAGCCTTCAGAAAAATATAAATTGCGCCAGAGGTTACTTAAGGCAATAGCAGATGAGGTTAACTGGATCCCGCAAACAGGCCGGGAGAGGATCTCGGCAATGGTGGAATCGCGGCCTGATTGGTGTCTTTCCCGTCAGAGGTATTGGGGCGTTCCTGTACCGGCGCTTGTTTGTGAAAACTGCAAAGAGGAATTCTTCGATGAACGGGTAACCGGTAAATTTGCCGCCTTTATCGCAAAGGAAGGCTCGGATTGCTGGTTTTTAAGGGGGATTAAAGATTTTCTGCCTGCGGATTTAGTTTGTCCTGTTTGCAATAAAGGCAGGACATTCTCGAAAGGCTCGGATATCCTTGACGTTTGGTTTGATTCCGGCGTAAGTAGCCAAGCGGTGTTAAAGAAAAGAAAAGAGTTGGGGGGGAGCCCCGCACAACTATATCTGGAAGGTTCTGATCAGCATCGCGGATGGTTCCAGTCTTCGCTTATTCCTTCTGTGTGCATTGATCATCATCCGCCTTTTTTAAATGTTCTTACACATGGTTTTGTGGTTGATGGCCAGGGCAGGAAAATGTCAAAGTCCGTAGGCAATGTGATCTCGCCTTTTGACATTACAAAGGATTACGGCGCGGATATTCTAAGGATGTGGGTCGCTTCCAGCGATTATAATGAGGATATTCGTATATCGAAAGAGATACTTACGCGTCTGTCAGAGGCATATCGTAAGATCCGGAATACCTGTAGGTTTATTTTAAGCAATCTTTACGATTTTGATCCTTTAACCGATATGGTCGCTTCCGAAGACTTGAAGAAACTGGATAAATGGATATTGCATAAGATGCAAAGGCTGATCCTGGATGTTGGCTCGGCATACGAGGCATTTTGTTTCCATAAGGCGTATAAGGCGATCTATGATTTTTGTAATGAGAAATTATCCATGTATTATCTGGATATGATCAAAGGCCGGCTTTATACCGGCGGGGCCTCATCACTTGAAAGGCGTTCGGCACAGACCGCGCTCTATAGGCTGCTAAGTGCCTTGACCCGTATCATGGCTCCGATATTAGTTTTCAGTGCAGAGGAGGTATGGAGTAATTTGCCTGGCGCCCACCAGGACGTAAGACCGGGCAGTGTGCATCTTGCCGATTGGCCGGAATCCGGCGATTTTGAGTTCGCCGACCAAGGCATAGATGAGATCATAAAACTTGTGCCTGATGTGGCCCGGGTCCTGGAAGATAAGCGTACGTCTTCCTTGATCGGCAGTTCGTTCGATGCCAGAATAAAATTGTTGACAAATGATCAAATCCGGTATAAATATTTAACGGGCTTAGAGGATCAGCTTTGCGAGATTTTTAAAGTCTCGCAGGTGGAAATCAAAAAAGAAGATAATTTCCCCCCAAATCTTTCTAAGTCCGCAGTTTTCAGTGATATTGCGTTAGAGGCGAATAAGGCAGAAGGGGAAAAATGTGTGCGCTGTTGGAATTATCACCGGGTCCTGGGAAGTTCTCCTGCTCATCCTTTAATCTGTGACAGCTGTTTAAAAGCCATAGGGGGGAAATAAAGTGAAAACAAAAATGAAACCGAATAAATCCAGAGCAAAGATCGTCGGGTCCAGGAAAAACTCCGGGAAAAAACCGGCAGCAAGGAAATCAGCAAAAAAGGCCTTTCGTTTGGCCAAGAAACTGAATAAAAAAGACCTGGAGATATTTAAGAATCTGCTGATAAAGATCAAGGATACGATCCTGGATGACATAAAACATATTTCAGATGATACTTTGAAAAAATCCCAAAAAGAAGCCTCGGGAGATATTTCCGGATATACCTATCATATGGCTGATGTTGCTACCGATACTTACGACCGGGAGTTTTCTTTGGGGCTTGCTTCTAATGACAGGCAATTTGTCTATGAACTTGAAGATGCGCTTAAGAAAATAGATGATGGCAGTTATGGTATGTGTGAGGATTGTAAGGCATCCATCTCTAAAATCCGCCTGAAGGCCGTTCCTTATGCCCGGCTTTGCGTCCAGTGTCAGGAAAAAAAGGAGAAGGCTTAACCCAAAGCCTTCTTTTTATGATAGTTATTATTACGCTTTTCATAATTTTCCTGGATCAAGCTACTAAATTTCTTGCCAGCCAGAATTTGACTTTAGCGCAACCGGTACCGGTAGTTAAGGGGGTTTTGTCTTTGACGCTTGTGCATAACCGGGGAGCAGCATTCGGCATACTGAAGAATCAGGTGCCTTTTTTTATTTTTGCTGCGCTTGTTGCCACGGTATTAATTTGTGTCAATCTTAATAAAAGCCAGCGCGATGAACCGGCTGTTTATAATATTTCCTTAAGCCTGATACTGGCGGGAGGATTAGGCAACCTTATTGACCGCATCTGGCTGGGGTATGTGATAGATTTCATTGATTTTGGTTTTTGGCCGGTATTTAATGTGGCAGATAGCGCTATTACTGCAGGGGCGCTGCTTTTGGGGTGGACGATCATGACTGCCGAGTCTATGCAGGCTAAACAAAAGAAAGGATAGAGGTTTTATTATGTATCCAGAAATCTGCAAAATCGGGCCTTTTACGATATATTCTTATGGTGTGATGCTTGCTTTGGGTTTTATGGTCAGCATTTATTTAGCGGGAAATGAGGCGGTTAAGGAAAAACTTAGCCGGGACCTGGTATTCAATTTTGCATTTGTTGCCCTGGTCAGCGGAGTATTTGGCGCCAGGATCTTCTATGTTGTAGAACACTTTGGTTTTTATTCCCAAAATCCGCTTGAGATCATTATGTTTAATCATGGAGGTTTATCCTGGTTTGGAGGGCTTTTTTTGGGAATAATTTCCAGTATTGCATATTTAAGGATCCAGGGAGTTCCTGTATATAAAATATTCGATTTGATCACACCGTTTTTGGCTTTATCCCAGGCCTTTGGCCGGCTTGGCTGTTTTTTGAATGGTTGTTGTTTCGGAAACGGGTTGTTCCTTATTCCCGTCCAGATCTATTCCTCATTTTTCCTGATATTGATTTTTATTGTTCTAAGGATCTTACAGTCGCACCCCCATAGGGCTGGTGCGATTTTCTATTCTTACCTTATGCTATACTCAACGAAAAGGTTTTTCATGGAATTCTGGCGCCAGGATAATCCAAATATCCTTTGGGATCTAAGCTTGTTCCAGATAATCAGTATCCTTGTTTTTGCGGTTGCATCGGTAAAAATCTTGCTTTTAAGGAAAAATAATCCCTGATGGAAAATTATCACTTTATAATCGCCTCGGATGATGCCGGTAAAAGGCTTGACCAGGTTGTCGTGGAGTTTGCCAAATTAAACTGCCTGGGATTTTCAAGGGAGTTTATACAAAAAATGATCTTAACGGGCCAGATTACGGTGAAAAACTGTGTTAAGGTCAAGGCCCATTATAAGGTGAAACCTTCCGATGAGGTCTCGGTGCAGGTGAAAAAAAAAGAACCGGTATCGTTAAAAGCGGAGGATATTCCCTTAGTCATAGTTTACGAGGATCAGGATCTTGCGGTTATCGATAAGCCCGTTGGTTTGGTTGTGCATCCTGCTCCAGGCAATGACACGCATACCCTGGTTAATGCTATCCTTTTCCATTTTAAGGATCTGTCGGACATCAATCCTTTAAGGCCGGGGATTGTCCACCGGCTGGATAAAGATACTTCCGGATTACTGGTTATTGCAAAGAATAATCCTGCGCATCTTGCATTAGCGGAGCAGTTTGCCCGGCACAGCATTAAACGTAAATATGTTGCGCTGGTAAACGGAGAAATGGAATTCAACGAGAATATAATTGAGCTTCCTATCGGGCGTCATCCGTATAAACGCAAGGATATGGCGGTAGGTTTTGGCGCCAATACCAAATATGCCAAGACCTTTTACCGGGTGCTAATGCGTAAAAATGGCATGACTCTCGTGGAGCTTGAACCTTTTACCGGAAGGACGCATCAGTTGAGGGTGCATCTGGCTTATTTAAAGCACCCGATCATGGGGGACCCTAAATACGGCCGGAACAATAAATTCACAAGACTTGCTTTGCATGCGAAATATCTGGGGTTCGTTCATCCTCGGACAGGAAAGTTCATGGAGTTTTCCTCATTAATGCCGAAAGAATTCGAGCCATGGCGGAATATATGAATTTCTTATCTGGACATGCAGTTTTCTTTGATTTTGACAATACGATCACAAAGGTTGATGTTTTGGATGATATCATTAAACGTTTCTCGATAGATAAGAAATGGGTTGAACTTGAAAGACAGTGGAAAAAGGGGGTTATTGGCTCCCGGGCCTGCCTTAGAGGGCAATTAGCAGGCGTGCGTTTATCCAAGACAGATTTATTGCGCTATTTGTCCGGCATAAAGATCGACCCTTATTTCAAGAAAATACTTGTTTTACTTAAATCAAAGAATATCCCGGTCAAGATATTAAGCGATAATTTTTCTTTTATTATCAATGTCATCCTACGCCAAAATGATATTTGCGGCATAAAGGTTTGTTCTAACCGGCTGAAATTCTCCAAAAACAGATTATTGCTTTATTTTCCGCATCATAACCGCGCTTGTTCTTATTGTGCTCATTGCAAGAGGAACAATTTATTAAGAAACAGGTTTAAGGAGAGGATCATTTATATCGGAGACGGCCGTTCTGATATTTGCCCTGCCCAGCAGGCAGATATTGTTTTTGCCAAGGATGATCTGTTGGAATATTTTAAAAAGATAAGGCGCGGCTGTATCCCGTTCAGGGATTTAAAAAGCGTCTATGCTGGTTTAAGAAGAATGGTTTGATGAATCGATTACTTCCCGGTCAAATCCGCATACTCAATTTTGATAACAGCCTTTTAAGGCAGGATGATTTTATCAGGCGTTTCAATCCCGAAGTAGTTGATTTGCTGAAAATAGGGCTTGATTGCCGGTTCTGGCTGGATAAAAACGCCGAGATCCAGATAAAGCAGGCGCTGGCCTTTTCCGATAAGAACCGGATAACTTTCTTTGGGTCCGGTGACTTCCATCATATCTCCAGCATCCTCTTAGAGCAGTTCAGTCAGCCTCTAAACCTGATTGTTTTTGATAATCACCCTGATTGGGATACCTTGCCTCCGAAAACCGGATGTGGTTCCTGGGTTAGCCGGGCGTTACGCTCACAAAACATTGAGAAAGTGGTTTTATTCGGTGTAGCCTCTGATGATATTTCGACTTTGCATTTGGAAAGCGGGAATTTGGCTGCTATGAGGAATAACCGGCTGGAGATTTATCCATATTCGCATAAACCTGCCAGGGTAATATTCAGGGATGTGCCGCAAAATCTGTCTATTGGATTAAAAAAAAGCTGGTATTATAATGAAATATCCTGGCAGGAACTTAAAGGCAGGGAGATGGGAAAATTCCTGTCTTCTATGATAGGGCGCTTTGCCACCGATAAGGTATATATCAGTATTGATAAGGATTGTCTGACCCGTAAGTATGCCTTGACCAACTGGGAGGAAGGCCGTTTTTCCCTGGATGAGCTGCTTTTTATCCTGAAATTTTTCAAGGAGAATACGGATATCGTTGGATTAGATGTTACCGGGGAGTATTCCCGGATAAAGATACACGGCAGGTTTAAATCGATTTGTTCAACCCTTGATCATCCGAAAGAGTATAGCGCAAAAGATGTTGATGACAGGCAGATTGATGCAACGAACGGACAGACGAATATCCGGATAGCCGAGGCGCTCATGTGATATTGAATATGTTTTCTTCCGGGATGATAGTTCTGGTATTGTAAATAACGGTTGCGTCATATAAAAAGAATCCTTGAGATAAAGTTTTAAGAGAGATATAATATAAATTCAAATTGCCTGATTGAATGTCAGTTCTAAGGGGAAATTCATGAGAAAAAGAGTGGTTGTTACCGGTTTGGGGGTAGTTGCCTCTAATGCTGTCGGAAAAGATGCCTTTATGCAGGCTGTTTTTAATTCTATTTCCGGGATAAAACCGGTTTCTTTGTTTGATACCGCTGGATTTAGCGCAAAAACAGCAGGAGAGATAGGGGGTTTTGCTCCGGAAGCGATCTTAGGCGCAAAAGGGCTTAGGACGCTTGACCGAAGCACAAAGCTGCTTTTATGCGCGACCAAATTGGCCTTGGATGACGCAAAGGTCATAATGGATGACAGTAATACCTGTGAGGCTGGGGTAGTTGTGGGTAATACCCTGGGCAGTGTCAGCAGTATCAGTAATTTTGACCGGGATGCCGTGATAGATGGCCCGCAGTATGTTAATCCCGCTCTTTTTCCTAACACGGTGATCAACTCCCCGGCGAGCCAGGTTTCACTTAGATTCAACATTAAAGGGCTAAATACCACGATCTCGACCGGATTCTCTGCTTCCCTGGATGCATTAAAATATGCTTATGATTTTTTGCGTTTAGGCCGGGCGAAATTTATCCTGGCTGGGGCAGTGGAGGAGTTGTGCGAGCAGATCTATTTGGGTTTTTATAAAACCGGATTTTTAGCTGGCACGTCCTTGGGGAGTGTGGAGTTGAGCTGTCCATTCGATAAAAGAAGGAATGGTATTGTTTTATCTGAAGGTGCCGGGATATTGGTATTGGAAGAACTGGGATCTGCGGTTGACCGCGGGGCAAATATCTATGCGGAAGTTTCTGGTTTTGGCTGGGGTTTTGGCCAAGCAGGTTTGACCCAGTCAATGCAGATGGCATCCCGAGAATCCGCAATCGGCCTGGATCAGATCGGTTATATCTCTGCTGCCGCCAATTCTACAGTTTACGCCGATAAGATCGAAGCCATTTCCATAAAAAACGTTTTTTCTTCTGTTGGAGAACTACCACCGGTAACGGCGCTTAAATCCATTGTGGGCGAATCTTATAGTGCCGGGGGGGTTTTGCAGAGTATCGAGGCTGTGTTGGCTTTAACCCGCCAGGGTGTGCCGGCGATGGCTAATTATGCAGAGGCGGATCCAGAATGCGGGCTTAATTTTGTTACGGGTAAAACGCTTGAATGCGAGGTGAACAATGTCCTGGTTAACAGCTGTGCATCACAGGCGCGCACTGCCAGTGCTGTATTTTCTAAATTCCGGGGATAAATATGTTATTTGAGCAGAAGACAGCGATAGTTACCGGCGGCACCAGAGGTATTGGCAAAGCGATCATCTTAATGTTAGCCAGAGAGGGCGCTAATATCGTTTTTACTTATTTAAAGAGTACAAGCCAGGCGAATGACCTTGGAGATGAGATCAAGGCTTTAGGGGGTAAATATCTGGCATTACAGATGGATGCCCGTGATTTTGAGAAATCGAAGGAGTTGGTAGGCAAGACCCTGGAGAATTTTGGGAGGCTGGATATTTTAGTCAATAACGCTGGTATTACCAGGGATAAAGCGCTAATGATGATGACCAAAGATGATTGGCAGGAGGTGATCGATACTAATCTTGGAGGGATGTTCAATGTCACCCGTAATGCCATTGTGACTTTTCTCAAACAGAAAAAAGGAAGTATCGTAAATATTTCTTCTGTGAGCGGGGTGGTGGGGATGTCGCGCCAAAGCAATTATGCTGCTTCTAAATCCGGAATGATCGGTTTTACCAAATCATTGGCAAAGGAAGTGGGGCCTTATAATATCCGGGTGAATGCGGTCGCGCCGGGTTTTATTGAAACTGACATGGTGGCTGCTTTGAATGATAAATATAAAACAGTGATTAAAGAAAATATTCCTTTTGGCAGGTTTGGCCAGGCCGAGGATGTTGCTTTTGCGGTAAAATTCCTGCTTGATGACGCTTCCGGGTATATTACGGGACAGACAATTATCATAGACGGCGGGCTTGGAATAAAATAGGAGGGTATGTATGCAAAATATCGAGGAAGAGATAAGAGGGATCATCGCAGAGATCATTGAAAAAACTCCGGCAGAGGTTACGCCTGATGCCAGGTTCTTTGAGGATCTGGGGGTTGATTCGATGATGGCCTTAGAGATCATGGCGGCGATAGAGAAAAAATATAAGATCGCGATCCCCGAGGATAAACTTGCGCAGCTTACTACATTAAAAGAGACTGTGGCGGTAGCCAGGCAGTTTTTAGATAGTAAAGGAGCAAGTAATGCTTAATATCGAGGAAATCCAAAGGATCCTGCCTCAACGGTTCCCTTTTTTGATGATCGATCGGGTGGTGGAGATAGATCCCGCCAAAAAAGTCGTGGCGGTGAAAAATGTCAGTATGAACGAGCAGTTCTTTGCCGGACATTTCCCGGATAAGCCGGTGATGCCGGGGGTTTTGATCCTGGAGGCAATGGCACAAGCGGCGATCGTGCTTTTTTATTCCGCAAAATCCGTTGCTTTAGGGCAAAAGAAGATGTCTTATTATTTGGGTGCAGCTAAGGTCAGGTATTTGAGCCCGGTTTTACCCGGTGATCAGCTTAAAATTACGGTAACTCCGGTGAAGATGTTGTCTGGTGTGGCGATAGTTGAGGCGCTTGCCCAGGTTGCAGACCGTGATGTCGCCAAGGCAGAGATATCCTTAAGTGCTAAAGAGGATGTAATGGATGGCCAGGGATTGTAAAATTTATGAATAAGCGTATCGTAATCACGGGTATAGGAGTCATATCTTCGATTGGTATTGGCAGGGATGCTTTTTGGCCGGCCCTCTTAAAAGGTGTTTCCGGGATCTCGGAGATCACCTCTTTTGATACTTCAAATTATCCAACGCATAACGGCGGTGAGGTTAAGGATTTTGATCCGGCATTATTTATTGCAAAGAATAAAATAGCTAATCTGGGCCGGACTTCATGCCTGGCGATTGCTTCTGCCAAATTGGCGTTAAAGGATGCCGGATTAAAGGCAGTTTCCATGGATCACCGGGAAACCGGAGTGATTTTAGGAACGACAATGGGGGAGTCTCAAGTTTTAGAAGTGATTAATTCTTCCTGGATAAAAGGGGGAGTGAATGCGATAAACCCGGAGCTTATTTTCCAGTATCCGGCAAATGTCCTGGCTTTTAATGTCGCCAATGAGTTAGGGATAAGTGGTCCGAATTTGGTGATCCCTACTGCCTGTGCTGCGGGGAATTATGCGATCGGATACGCCTGTGACTTGATCCGCATGGGGCAGGCAGAGATGATGCTTGCCGGAGGGGTGGATGCTTTTTCCCGCCTTGCTTTTACCGGATTTAACCGGCTTTTGGCGGTAGCGCCGGTTAAATGCCAGCCTTTTGATAAGAACCGCAAAGGGATGATGGTAGGAGAAGGCGCAGGTATTGTGGTTTTAGAGAGTATGGAGAATGCCTTAAACCGCAAGGCGGTGATCTATGCGGAAGTCCTCGGGTACGGCTTAAGCTGTGATGCGTATCATATGACTGCACCAGAAGCTGATGGTGTTGCCCGGTCCATGCGGAATGCGTTAAAGCAGGCTAATGTCAAGGCAGAAGATGTGGATTATGTCAGTGCCCATGGCACCGGCACTCCCGTTAATGATAAAGTCGAATCCGCCGCAATTAAGGCGGTTTTTGCGGGTATCCAAGGTAAGGTTGCAGTGAGTTCTATTAAATCCATGCTTGGGCATACGATGGGTGCTGCTTCCGCGATCGAAGCGATCACTTGCGCTTTGGCACTCCAAAACGATATTGTCCCTCCTACGATTAATTACCAAACTCCCGATCCGGAATGCGATATCGATTGTGTGCCTAATGTTGCCAGGCAAATGAAGGTCGATATTGCCCTCAATAACGCTTCAGCCTTTGGCGGTAATAATGCCAGTTTGGTAATGAAGAAGGCTTCTTTCCTTTAAGGTTTTCTAAGTTCTTTCAATGATGGGTCAAGATTGATCGGTTGGATAAATCTTGAGATTAATTTTAGAAAATTGTGCAAGAGCGGGTTGAATCCTTTTGCCTGGTTATAAAGGGGGATCAGTTTTGCCCCCAGCCTTAGCTTAGGGTGGTAGTCAGTGGTTCCCGGTTGGTAAAAATTACAGCCGTTTTTTATACACCAATCGATATTGTGGCAGAAGGTGGTGAAGTATAAATGATATTTTATACGGGTTTCTTCATCGAAACCGATGAATTTGTCTATAAAAAGGCCGTCTTTTGCCATGAACAAGTTGAATGCCACGATTTTTGTTCCGGCGTAAGTTATAAAATATTTGGCCTCATTCGGCATATTGCGGCAAATCCTGCGAAAGAAATCCTCGGTTAAAACCTCAAAACGTACTTCGGAATCAGAGAAATTGTTTAAATATAAACGGTATATCTCCTGGCTGATATCGTCTATATTATCACGTGTTTCGGTAGTAAGCTGGACTTGGCTTTGTGATCGGTTTATCTTCCGGCGGATGTCTTTTTGCATATTTTTGCTTAGGCCGCGGATATAATCATCCAGGGAGGAGGCTTTTATCTCGATCATTGTTGTGGGCAGGCTTTCCATCTCAATGAACCCGTTCTTTTGTAAATACCGGCGTAAGGCGGCATTTTTATCGGAGATGTTGTAAAAATTCAGTCCGCAGACATTCTTTTCCTTGCAGAACGAATGGAGTTCCTGAATGGCCTGGTTAAAGAACGGCTCTATGTTTTCTTCAGAAGAAAGCCCGAAATAAAATTCTTCGGTTGTCGGGGCGCCTAAAAAAAGCACTTTCATTTTGATGTATGGTTTGAGCCTTTTGGCGATTTTTTTAAAGTGATCTGGCAGCAGGGTATCGAATGAGAAATCCATGATAAAAAATGGCACGATCGCACAAAGCTTATTTGCGCGTTCTGCCGTGAGGTATGCGAATGAGAATTCTTTCAGCCCGGATTCCTCGAGGGTCTTATGATAACCGTAATTTTCTACTATGCCTTTATCAAAAAGGTCCCTCCAGGCAGATTCAGGGATGTCGTTAATGGTGTGCTTGATCTTAAATGTTAAACTGTTTTTATCGGCCATGGATTAGAAGTATAGCAAAAAACAGGATAAATGCAATTATATATACGGTATTTTATCTGTCAGGAAAGGCTGCAATATTAATTCACATCAATGGATTTTATGATATAATAACCCACATTATGACTATTAATAATTCTAAGAAATTTAATTTCTTGCTTAAGGGCGATAATGGCAAGGCAGTGCTTTTGATCCACGGGATCACCGGGACTCCTTCGGAAATGCGTTATCTGGGTAAGAAACTGAATCAGGCAGGGTATACGGTATTCTGCAATGCATTGCCGCGCCACTGCGGGACTTTAGGGGAGTTGAAAAAGGTTACCTGGCAGGAGATTGCCTCGGCCTGCTCCGATGATCTGCATTTTTTAAAAAAAGATCATCTGCGGGTTTATGTCGGGGGGTTGTCTTTGGGTGCTTTGATGAGCATACACCTGGCCTATAAGTTCCCGGACCAGATATCCGGGATAGTGGCTTTGGCGCCCACTATATATTATGATGGCTGGGCTTTGCATAAAGGCAAGGCCTTAATGAACCTGGTCTGGCATATACCTTTCATTCGTAACCGCCTGGATATCCGGGAAGGCTGGCCGTATGGTTTAAAAGATGAAGAGTTGCGATGGAACATTGAGAGGTTTTATAAGGATGCCAGTGCCAAGAAATTCAGCAACAAGGTTTTATTGTTCGGAAGCCCTTTTTTCCCGATGAGCTGCCTTTACCAGCACCATCTTTTTACTAAAACCGTAAAAAAAGAGTTAAAGAGCGTGCAAACCCCTATCCTGATAATTCACGCCAAAGAAGATGATATGACCAGTCTTAAAAATGCCGAGTTTGTCCTTAATCATATTGGATCTATGAATAAATCCCTGATAGTTATTGAAGATAGTTACCATATGATAACTATTGATAAGGAAAAAGACCGGGTTGCCCAGGAGTTCATTGCTTTTCTAAACAGCATATAATTGTACGGTGACGATCATGCGTTATGATGCGATCATTATTGGTGCCGGGGTTGCGGGGTTAGTTTCGGCTTTAAAACTATCTGCTTCCGGCAAGAAAATCCTGGTCTTGGAAAGACAGCCTGTTCCTGGAGGATATGCTACAACCTTTCTTCGTAAAGGGTTTATTTTCGAGTCTGCCATACATTGTGTGAATGCGCTTGCTCCCCAGGGAGAGATACGGCAATTCCTTGAGGAATATGGTGTCGATAGAAAAGTGGAATTCATTCCGCTTAAAGATTTTGCCAGGATCATTTATCCGGACCATGATTTTACCGCGGATTTTAGCAGGGAGCATTTAATCGCTTTCTTACAGAATAATTTCCCCCATGAAAAAAACGGGATCGAGAAGCTTTTTTCTGATCTGGATGGGTTTTATCAGCAATTTGACCGGTTCAATAACTCGAAATTACCGGAATTGATTAATTTGCTTCTTGCCCCTTTTTTATATCCGGCTATTATCAGTATGTCCTCTGGCTCCGCATCTGGAGTGCTGGATAAATATATCGGCGATCAAAGGCTCAAAGGCATCATTGGTGATATCTGGAGGTTTATGGGGTTGGCGCCAAGTAAACTCTCGGCATTTTATTTCTTTATTGTTTTTAGGGGTTATTTTTATAATCCTACCGCTTATGTCCGGGGCGGATTTCTGCAGCTTTTTCGTGCGATATCAGATAAAATAAAAGAAAACGGCTCACAGGTAAGATTCAACACCTTGGTCAAGAAAATAATCCCCCATAATAAATATTCCTTATCCGTGCTGGCGGTTGATGGCCAGGAATTTGAGGCCAAAGCCGTAATTTCTAACGCTTCTGCGATCCAGACCATGACGCAGTTACTGGATCATGCGGACCTCAAGGATAAGTATGCCCATCGCTTGGCTGTTAAGGAAAAGTCAATTTCTGCATTTCAGGTATATTTAGGGCTTAAGGTACCGGCAAAGGATTTAGGCATGGACCACGGGTTGTTATCGATCAGTACCTCTTACAGCCACGATGAAAACTTTAATTATTGCCTTTTAGGCGATTATGACCGTTGTTCATTGATCTTAACTGATCATGCCCAGGTGGATCCCAGCATTGTCCCTTACGGAAAAGGCAGTTTACTGATCATTACCTTCGATAGTTTCGCGCATTGGAGCAATTTAAGCCGCCAAGAGTATCAGCAGAAAAAAGCTAAGGTCGCCGATAAATTGATACGGCGTGCCGAACAATATCTTCCTGGGTTATCTAAAAATATCGAGGTAATGGATGCGGCGACCCCAAAAACCATGCAAAGATACACCTTGTCTGATGACGGGGCGATTTATGGGTTCGCTCAAACTGTCTCGGAGTCAAGCATAAACCGCCTGCCCCAGAAGACTCCGGTTAACGGGTTGTTTTTAGCGGGTGCCTGGACTGTTCCGGGAGGGGGTGTGCACGGATGTTTTATTTCCGGGATCAATGCGGCTAATTTAGTCCTTAGGTATTTGAAATAGGATTAATTACTGTTGCTAAAAGTTAGTAAGATAATCCCTAAAACAATAAAGGCGGTTCCGACCCACCGTTTAAAGCCAACCTTTTCCTTTAAAATGAATTTTGAGGCGATAGCAATAAAAATATAATGCATACTGTCAACCGAGAATGCGAAATTCAAGTCGGCCTTTGAAAGCACGAATAGCCAGACTACCAGGGACAGACAGCAGAAGAAGAAACCGACCCAGATCCTTGGCCTGGTAAGCAGTTTCAATACGAACCCGACAGCTTTTTTAAAACCGTTTATATTTAAGTCTAGTGAGTTTATGGTGGTTTTAAGGAACAGTTGATTGATGGTATCAAAAAGTGAAGCCAGGATGATAAGAGATACTATAAAGAGTGCGCTGTTTTTCATTTACTTACAGCTCCGGTTTTTTCACTGCTAAGAGAAACAAATATTACTCCAGTTAGGATGAAGAATATCCCTGTCCAGTCAAGGATTGAAACCTGTTCATGCAGGAAGACAATCGAGACCAAGGGCACTAATATGTAGCTGAAACTGGCGATAGGGACGGCGACACTTAGATCGATTTTCGAAAGTATCGTTGACCATATGCTGAAGGTCAAGAACACGGAAATAAAACCGACCCAAAGGTAGCCGGAAGAAAAGATTACTTTGAGGAATTGGTAAGTATCAGTAATTGTATTTATATAAAATGCGCTTTGCAGGTCGGCGCTTTTCTTAAAACAAAACTGGGTTAAGGTTTCTAAAAGGTCGGTGAGTATTAAGAATGACAGAATTTTTAATGTTACTTTTTTTGTTTTCATTTGTTTTAAGATGTCCCGGAGATACTGTGAACTCTTGATTCGTAAGGCATTTTATCATAAAATAAAATATAAAACAGGAAAATATTCGTAAGGATAATGCAAATGAGTCTGTTTAGAGAAATCCCTCCAACTGCCGGACTGCCAGTTTACTGGAAAGATATCTTTTCGGGGTTAAAGAAAGCTTGCCGGAATGGCTCTTTAGAGGGTGATTTTCGAGGCTACCTTGGTGTTGATTCTGCATGGCTGGTTTATTCCGGAAGCGCGGCATTTTATTTGATCCTTGAAAGCTTAAAAGAACTATCCGCAAGAAAAACCGTGGTCATTCCAGCTTTTGTTTGCCCGTTGCTGCCTTTGGCGATTAAGCGGGCAGGGCTTAAAGTCCAGGTTTGCGATATAAACCCCCGGGACTTTAATTTTGATCCCGGGGATCTTGAAAGGATATGTTCTTCGAATAAAGATATCTTGGCGGTGGTAGCAGTCCACCTGGCTGGAGTGCCGCTGGTCTTCGAGGAGATCTCTCATATCTGCCGGTTGAACGGGATATTTATTATCGAAGATTGTGCCCAGAGTTTAGGGGCCTGCTATCGGCAGGCTAAGGTGGGGACTTTAGGGGATTTTTCTTTTTTCAGCCTGTGCCGGGGCAAGGGATTGACGATATATGAGGGAGGCTTGATCGCCGTAAATAAAAAGGAATATACAGAAGTGGTTAACCGCAAGGTCGCGGAGCTTGTAAAAAAAGACATTTTTTCCGAAGGCCTTAAGGTCGCGGAGTTGTTCGGGTATGCCTTTGTCTATAACCCTGTTTTTTTCTGGTTTGTTTTCCGCCTGCCGCAGATCTTTTGGCAGATGCAGGGGAATAAGCTTAGGGCGAATATCGAGTATTTTAGTGAACACTTCCCTACACATAAGGTTTCTGCTTTAAGGAACATGATCGGCCACCTTGGTTTTCATCAGATCGACCGCCAGATTATCGCTCAGCGTAAAAAAGCGGAGTATTATATATATAGGCTTAAGGATACTCCGGGTGTTACGGTGATAAAAGAACCGGCAGGGGCAAAGGCCGTATATCCGTATTTAACTTTGGTTTTCGATGACCAGCAAAAACGCAAGAGGGCCCTGCAACTGTTTGAGAACTCCGGGCTTGGGGTTTCCCAAATTTATACTTCTGCGGTTAATGGCTATGATTATTTAAAAGGGGTGATCCAGGAGAAAGAATTACCTTCTGCTTCTTATTTGGCAAAGCGGCATATAACTTTATCCACGAGTATTTTTATTTCGGAGAATGAAATGGAAAAAGCCGTTAGGATGTGCCGGCGTATATAGAAAAAACATTTGTAATTAGCTTATCTGTTGCATGTTTGGGGTTATGCAATTTACATGCATGCAGGTAATTTTATAAAAAAATATTGACAAGAGTAAAACTGTAAATATAATTAAATCATTATGATAAAGCTACCCTGCAGATTGCTCCTCATCACAATATGTTTTATTTTTGCCTTTCTTTATCCTTCCTGGGCTGCTCAAGTGGATGGACAGGCAGCCGTCGAAACCGGAGCATCATTGGAAAAAGAGCCTTTAATGCCGTTTACCGGCATTGAATTGCTTAGCGGCTTTGCTTGGAATAAACTGAAGGCAAAAAGTGTTTTTGATAAAAAGCCGGATTACCGTTTTGTTCCTTTTATCGTAGACCTCGATTTTAACCTGAAGAACCTGACTAAAAGAATCGGATTTAACCCGTCTTCCTTGGTAAATTTACAGATAGAACCGTATTTAGCCTATGTCTGGGACCCTTCTTCGAATATGGAAGTTGGAAATTCTTTTTTCCTGAAGTTAGGTCTTGTCCCGGAGAACTGGAAGTTCCAGCCTTTTGTAAAGGCTGGCGTGGGAATGGTTTATATGACCCAGCACACCCAGGAGCAGTCAACACAGTTCAATTTCATTGAAACAGGAGCTGTTGGCGCGCATTATTTCTTTAAGCCGAATTTATCTTTGGTGAGTGAATTTCGTTTACGGCATCTTTCCAATGCCGGAATTGACCATCCTAACAGCGGGATCAATACCTATCTTGGTGTTATCGGTATTTCATACAAATACTAATCCTGCAGCGAATCCTTTTCTAAGTGCGATTTACTAATGTTAACAATAGGCGATCTTAAATTATCTTCCAGGCTGGTCCTATCACCGATGGCTGGGATCACTGATTTGCCGTTTCGTATGCTTAATCGTAAATTTGGCTGCCAGCTGGCATTTGTGGAGATGATCAACGTCCGGTCTTTAAGTTATAAAAGCAAAAAAACTGCGCATATGCTTTCAACCGGGAGAAAAGACAAGCCTTTGGGAATTCAACTGCTCGGCGCGGAAGAAAAGTTTATTGTAAGAGCCATGGATATACTGCAAAAATACGATTTTGATCTTTTGGATTTCAATTCTGCCTGTCCGGCCAGGAAGGTTGTAATTCGTCAAGAGGGGGCAAGTTTATTAAAAGATCCTAAGAAACTGAATAAACTGCTAAAGGTCGTAGTGGCACGTGCCAAGACACCGGTAACGGTAAAGATCCGCAGCGGCTGGGATGATGATTCCGTTAATGCCCGGGAAGTCGCCCTTTATGCCCAGGATGCCGGGGTAAGCGCGGTATTTATTCATGGCCGGACTAAAATGCAGGAGTATAGAGGGCAGGTGGATTATCGTCCGATCGCCTTAGCTAAAAAAGCGCTGGAGATTCCGGTTATTGGCAGCGGGGATGTTTTTTCACCTGCGTTAGCAAAAAAGATGCTGGATGAGACCGGTTGCGACGGTTTAGCCGTCGCTCGCGGTGCTTTAGGCAACCCATGGATATTCCCGGAAACCGAGGCCTTATTATCAGGAAATAAGGTAATCCCCCGGCCGAGCCCGGATGCGGTTATTGATATAATGCTTGAACATTTTGCTGATTGTGTGAAGTTTTACAAAGGCAGGGATGGGGTGGTTATTTTTCGTAAATTTTTCGGTTGGTATACCAAAGGCATGCATAATGTCCGGTATTTGAGAGAAAAAGCCTGCCATGCCCGCAGTGAGGAAGAAATGAGCCAAGTGATCAATCAACTCAAATCCGCATAGTAATTTTGATCTGCCGCAAATAGTTTTTATGGCTTAACTATGCGAAAGAATTATATGGCTTTATGTGGCAGGTGATCATATGTGTTGACAGATAAAAAATCAGGGGTGTATAATTAAAATATGAATAAGACAATACCGGTCACAATATGTTTATTGTTTACTTTTGTTTTGTGCGCTTTTAATACACTTCTTGCGGAAATTTCCATCCATGGTGAAGTAGATAAAAATGTTGTTACTACAGATGAGTTTATCAAGTATAAGCTTACTGTTATTTCGGATTCCCAGAAGTCTCCTAAGGTTGAACTGCCTGAATTTACGGGTTTGCGGGTTCTTTCGCAGGTGCGCTCATCTTCACTGAATGCCACTTCTTCCGGGGTAAAAAATACTTTTGTTTTTGTTTTTGTTCTAAAACCGGTGAATCCCGGCACACTCCAGATCGGCCCGGCTAAAACCAGGATCAATGGCAAGGAGTATTCCACGGATTCTTTTACAGTGGAAGTGCGTCAAGGCAAGATCAATCCTCGCCGGGAAAAGCCAGCTGTCCCGGGATCTGGTTCTTTACCGGCAGAGCAGACTACGTTGTAGCTTTTTAGCTATATGAATAAATCCCTCGATACCTCCATTCAATATTTGAAAGGCATTGGTCCGAAAAAAGCGTTGAGTTTTAATAGTCTGGGCATTTATAGTATAGAAGACCTTTTATATTATTTCCCCAGGCGTTATCAGGACCGCAGGAATCTTGTTCCGATTGCCAATCTTTCCGAAGGCTCGTTTCAGGGGATTCAGGGTAAGGTTTTAGTTAGTGCCCAGCGCCGTTCTTTTCATAACCGGGGGTTTACTATCCTGGAGGTAGTGGTTGGTGACGAAACCGGTAAGATCTCCTGTGTTTGGTTTAATCAGCCTTTTTTGAAACATTATTTTAAGGTGGGAGAATCTGTGATCCTATTTGGCCGGCTGGAGCATTTTGGCGCTAAACTACAGATGAACTCCCCGGAATTCGAGATCATTCCAAAGGATGAGCATCTATCCGATTTAAACCGCCTGGTGCCGATTTATTCTCTTGCGCAGGGAATTACCCAGCGTTATTTCCGCCGGTTGATAAGGCGTGCCCTGGATGAGTACATCCCGTTAATTAAGGAATACCTTGCTTTTGATATCCGCAAGCGCAATGATCTGCTTAATTTAGCACAAGCACTCGTCAATATCCATTTTCCAAATGAGACCAATGATCAGAGAGAGTCTTATGAACGGCTTTCTTTTGATGAATTCCTGCTGTTTCAGCTGCCGCTTGCTTTGCGTAAACTAAGAAAGAAGGATTTAATCGGGATCTCACACCAGGTTGAAGGCAATATTGTCCAGACTTTCATTAAAACCCTTCCTTTTGTTCTTACCAGGGCGCAAGAAGATGTGATCCGAGAAATCAATTCCGATATGTCCGGACGCGCCCCCATGCAAAGGCTCTTACAAGGGGATGTCGGTTCTGGAAAAACAGTGGTGGCTGTTATTGCTTGTCTATCAGCTATACAGGGAGGATACCAGGCCGCATTCATGGCACCGACAGAAATCCTATCCAAGCAGCATTATGATAAGATAAATACCCAGATCCAGAGTTGTATCCTTGCCTTATCTGCGAACGGATATAAACAAAAGATAAATTTAGGTTTTCTTTCCGGCCGGATGCCATCCGGGGAAAGATCGAGGATCCTTGCGGCGGTAAAAAGCGGAGAAATAAACTTGCTGCTCGGTACGCATGCCTTATTGTCTGCAGATGTGGAATTTAATTCCTTGGGTTTGGTGGTTATCGATGAACAGCATAAGTTTGGAGTAGGCCAGAGAGCGTTATTGCCTCAAAAGGGCAGGACGCCGGATGTGCTGATAATGACTGCGACCCCTATCCCGCGTACTTTGGCGATAACCCTGTATGGGGATCTGGATATTTCCGTGATCGATGAGATGCCGGCAGGTCGGCTGCCGGTAAAGACCTCGGTCTTTACGGCGAAAAAAGAAGAATGGCAGGCTTATAGTATCGCTAAAGAGCATTTGAAAGCCGGCCGGCAGGTTTTTATAATTTATCCGGTAATCGAAGAATCATATGCCTTGGATATTGTTGGCGCAAAGCGGATGTACCAGCGGTTACAGGAAAATGAGTTCAAGGAGTTCAGGCTTGGATTAGTCCATGGACGGTTAAAACAAAAAGAGCAGGATGAGGTGATGCTTAAATTCAAGAACCGGCAATTAGATGTATTGATCTCTACCACGGTTTTAGAGGTGGGGATAGATATTCCTAATGCCTCCTGCATGGTGATTGAGCATGCCGAACGTTTTGGATTGGCCCAATTACACCAGCTTCGCGGCAGGGTGGGACGTGGTAAAGATGAATCGGTTTGTTTATTAGTGGCGGATATTGAGAGTGAAGATGTGCGTTTGAGGCTTGAGGCTATGGTCAAATATCCCGATGGTTTTCGTATCGCAGAAGAGGACTTAAGGATTAGAGGCCCGGGTGAGTTCTTTGGGCGCCGGCAGCATGGATTGACTGAACTCAAGATCGCTGATCCATTGGGACAGATCCAATTGTTGCGAAAAGCCCGCCGGGAGGCAATCAGGATCGTAGGGGAGGATCCGCACTTGACTGCATCCGGTAATATGCTTTTAAGGCAGAAATTATTGCGTAGTTTTCCTGAATATGAGTCGTTAATGGTCGTAGGATAAAATATCAGTTGGATAAGATGAGAATATTGACAGGGGTGCATAAAGGCAGGAAGCTTATGATGCCTAAGGGGATAAGGCCTACGCAAAACAAGGTGCGCAAAGCCTTGTTCGATATATTGTCGGATATATCCGGATTGACGGTTTTGGAGTTGTTTGCCGGTACAGGGGCGGTAGGTCTGGAGGCATTGAGCCGGGGAGCGGGTCATGTTACCCTGGTAGAGAGTAAACGGGAATGCGTGCTGGCGATCAGGAATAACCTGGATGCTCTTAGATCCCATAACTGCGATTTAATGGCAATGGAAGCAGACAATGCGATTGCGTTTCTTAAGACTAATAAGAAAAATTTTGATTTGGTATTCCTTGATCCTCCGTATTATCGTGATTTGGGAAAAAAAATCTTGCAAAGTCTGGGTGCATGTGATATAGTAGCCGGCAATGGTTTGGTGGTTGTGCAGCATTTCAGGAAAGATGATCTCCCGGATATTGAGGGAGGTTTAATTTTGTGTAAGCAGGCCAGATATGGCGGTACCACGCTTTCGTTCTATCGCAAAGAAAAGCCTGTAGATGGAAAGAAAACATAAAATATGTGCCAACAGGCAATTTATCCCGGAAGCTTCGATCCCGTTACCTACGGACATATCGATATCATCAAAAGAGCCAGCGAGCTGTTCCCGGGGCTTATTGTGGCGGTAGCGCATAATCCGCATAAAAAACCTCTTTTTAGCATAAAAGAGCGGGTTGAGATGCTTAAGGCCGCGACTTCTGATATAAAGGATGTTACTGTTGTGGATTTTGACGGCCTGGTAGTGGATTATGCCGAGAAGCTCAAGGCAAGGATCCTGATCCGCGGGTTGCGCATGCTTTCGGATTTTGAGTATGAATTCCAGATGGCGCTGACAAACCGCAAGATAAACAATAATATCGAAACGATTTTTTTAATGCCGCATGAATCATATAGTTATATTTCCTCCCGCCTGCTGAAGGAAGTGGCTTCTTTAGGCGCTGATTTGGGGAGTTTTGTCCCGGATTTTGTGGAGAACTCCTTAAGGAAGAAGTTGCAAAAGGTCGCTTAATATCCCGGGCACCATCCGATCATGAAGATATATATTAATCAGATACCGGCTGAAGGTATAGAATTAAAAGAACGGATCTTGCCGCAGGATTTGGAGTTAGATACCGACCAGATTAAATTCAGAGAACCGATAAGCGTAGTTGCTTACGCTCATCGGATTACCAATGCGCTTACGGTAGAGATAGCATTGACTGCGCCGATGGTTTTTACTTGTTCTCGCTGCCTGAATGAATTTGGTTCGGTTTACAATAAGAACTTTAAATTAGGGTATGAACTGGAGAGGGATACCCGGTTTATTGACCTGTCTTGTGATATCCGCCAGGAGATAATCCTGGATTATCCGATACAGGCTTTGTGCAAACCAGATTGTAAAGGTTTGTGCCATAAATGCGGCAAAGATCTGAATCAAGACAAATGTGATTGTGCCTAAAAAAAATGGTTTTAAAGCAGCGGAAGGAGCGATAAAGTGGCGTTACCTAAACAAAGACATTCCAAAACGCGAGGGAGGAACCGGCGTACGCATTGGAAAATAAAAAAAACCAGCCTTGCGGTTTGCCCTCAATGCAAGCAACCTAAACTGCCTCATGTGGTTTGCAGGGTTTGCGGATATTACCACGGTCGGCCGGTATTGGATATTAAATTAAAAGAAAAGAAACCCCGAAAACAGTAAGTTAGTCTGACTCCTGTATCGGTGCCGGAAATCGGGCAGGTCTTCCCTGTTTTCGGTAAAAAAAATACTTCTATGAGAATAATTGTCGATGCTATGGGCGGGGATTATGCCCCGGAGGTGGTGATTGAAGGGGCGATTGTTGCAGCGCAGGAATATAACCATGATATAGTTTTAGTTGGTGATCAGCCTAAAATCGAGGCTTTGTTCAAAAAACACAAGTATACTCAAGGTAAAGTTTCCATACAGCATTCTCAAGAAGTGATCGGAATGCATGAATCGCCTGCTACCAGTGTGCGCAGGAAAAGAAATTCTTCCATTGTTGTGGGGTTGAATCTGGTCAAGGAAGGCAAAGGGGATGCTTTCTTTAGCGCTGGTAATACTGGAGCGGTAGTTTGCGGGGCAACTTTAGGGCTGGGTCTACTGCCCGGGGTTGAGCGCCCCGGGATTGCGATAGTGACTCCTACTCTTAAAGGAAATGCTTTAATTGTCGATGCCGGCGCCAATATTGACCCAAAACCTACCCATTTATTGCAGTATGCGATCATGGGGGTGGCCTACTGCCAGAATATCCTTAATAAGCCCGATCCGGTGATCGGCCTTTTGAATGTGGGGGAAGAGGAAAGTAAAGGTACGGAGTTTATTAAAGACACCTATGAATTGCTCGCAAAAAGCAGCCTTAATTTTATTGGCAATGTCGAGGGTAAGGATCTTTTCTCCGGTAAATGCGATATTGTGCTTTGTGATGGGTTTGTTGGCAATGTGGCTTTAAAGGTCATTGAAAGTACCGCCGAGGCGATCCAGACTTTTTTGAAAAGGCATTTATTAAAAAGCAATTTTATTGAAAAACTGGGATTGATGCTTCTGAAAAATACGCTTTCTACGTTCAAAAAAGAGATGGATTACTCCGAGTATGGCGGTGCACCTCTTTTAGGCGTGAATGGAGTAGTGATCATTGGCCATGGGCGTTCTAATGTGAAAGCGATCAAAAATGCCATTCGTGTAGCCGGTGAAGAAGTAGAACGCCAGGTGAATGAAAAGATCATGAAGGAAATTAATTTAGGGAAAGGCGCATAAACAACCAGGTCCAGGCAAACGGAGTGTTTCTTGATAATGAAAAAAACCGGGATAATCGGTGTAGGTTCATACCTGCCTAAACGTGTCCTTACCAACCCTGATCTGGAGAAGATCGTAGATACCTCTGATGAGTGGATCACCTCACGCACAGGGATAAAAGAGCGGCGCCTTGCCTCTAATGATGAGGCAAGCTCTGATTTGGCGGTGAGGGCGGCAATTGCAGCCATCGATGATGCGAAATTGAAGCCGCAGGATATCGATTTGATCATTGTCGCCACGATTACTCCGGATATGCCTTTTCCTTCAGTCGCTTGCCTGGTGCAACAGGCAATTTCCGCTAAAGAAGCGGCTTGCTTTGATGTTTCTGCTGCCTGTGCCGGTTTTGTTTATGCCTTGACTGTGGCGCATCAATTTATCTCTAGCGGTGCATATAAGCATGCCTTGGTCATTGGGACAGAAAAACTTTCTTCAGTAACCGATTGGCAGGACCGCAACACCTGTGTTTTATTCGGGGATGGTGCGGGGGCAGTAGTATTGTCAGAGGTAAAATCAGGGGGTGTTCTTTCAACTTATTTGGGCAGCGATGGCAGTAAAAAGGATCTGTTGAATATCCCCGGAGGAGGCTCAAGATACCCGGCAAGCCATGAGAGTATAGACAACAGGATGCATTATATAAAAATGCAGGGCAATGAGCTCTTTAAACTGGCAGTTACGCTTATGGCCGAGGCGGCACAGGTGGCTTTAAAAAAAGCTAATCTGGATTGCAAGGATATAGACCTGGTTATTCCGCATCAGGCTAATATCCGGATCATTATGGCGATGGCCAAGAAATTGGGATTGCCTAATGAGAAGATATATTTGAATATTGAAAAATACGGTAATATGTCTTCAGCTTCAACTGTTACTGCTTTGTGTGATGCCGTTAAGGCCGGCCGGATAAAAAAAGGGGACATTGTTTTATTGGATGCTTTTGGCGCTGGATTGGTCTGGGGAGCTTGTGTTATAGAATGGTAGCTTATCTCTTTGCGGGGCAAGGCAGCCAATATATAGGTATGGGAAAGGATTTGTATGAAACCTTTCCTGAAAGCAGGGTTATTTTTGAGAAGTCGCAGGAGATATTAGGTTTTGACCTTAAACGGCGTTGTTTTGAAGGGCCGATTGAGATGTTAAAACTTACCAGTGTTTCTCAACCGGCGATCGTGACCGTAAGTATAGCCGCTTTTGAGGCTTTTAAGGCAAGATTCGGAGTTAATGCGATATATATGGCTGGATTAAGCCTTGGGGAATATTCCGCCTTGATAGCTGCGGGCAGTTTGAAATTTGAGGATGGCCTGGAATTAGTAAGAAAACGCGGGGAGATCATGGATGCGGCGGCAATGAAATTCCCCGGCAGGATGGCTGCAGTTATTGACCTGGAGATTGAAGACTTAAAAGATATCTGCGCCAGGACAAAAGCCGAGATCGCTAATCTTAATGCCCCGGGTCAGGTGGTTATTTCCGGTAATTCCGGCGCGGTTGAACAAGCGATGACTTTATGTATTCAGGCGGGGGCTAAACGGGTGATCCCCTTGGAGGTCAGCGGAGGTTTCCATTCTTCTTTGATGCAGGAAGCAGCAATTCAATTAAAGAAGGCATTGGATGAGACTTCTTTTGTTGACCCGGCAATCCCGGTGGTCAGCAATTTCCTGGCTGTTTCTGAATGCAGTGTTGAAGAGATCAAGAATAACCTGGTTTCGCAGATGTATTCTCCGGTGCGCTGGGAGGAATCAATGCGCTGCCTTATTTCCCATGGGGTTACTGAATGTTTTGAATTCGGACCGGGCAGGGTATTAAAAGGGTTGATGAGGCGTATTGAGCCGAAGGTGCAGGTTATGACGGTTGAGAAAAAAGACGATATCCTAAAGTTGCCGTTGGGAGGTTAATCAATTTTATGCGAGGTAAAAGATGAGATTTCAGGATAAGGTGGTTCTGGTTACGGGAAGTGCCCAGGGGATCGGAAGGGAGATTGCCTTGGGTTTTGCCGCTGAAGGCGCAGACGTGGTAATAAGCGATATTAATCTGGAAAAGTCAACTGTTACCAGCCGTCAGATTGAATCTATGGGCAGAAAATCGCTTGCGCTGGAATTGAATGTTACGGATTATTCCTCTGTGGAGCAGGGAGTAAATAAAATTCTTGACAAATTTACAAAGGTTGATATATTAGTTAACAATGCCGGCATCACTAAGGATAATTTGATGTTGAGAATGAGTGATGCGGATTGGGATGCGGTTATCAATGTTAATCTAAAAGGGACTTTTAACTGCACCAAGGCGATCTCTAAGCCGATGATAAAACAACGTTATGGCAAGATCGTTAACATAGCTTCGATCATTGGGATAATCGGGAACGCCGGGCAGGCTAATTATTCTGCATCAAAGGCCGGGATAATTGCTCTAACCAAGACAACAGCCAAGGAATTTGCCAGCCGCAATATCAATGTTAATGCGGTAGCCCCTGGATTTATTCAGACGGATATGACAGCAAAACTGCCTGAAGAAGTCAAGCAGAAGATGCTTGCGCTGATCCCGATGAATAAGCTTGGTTTACCTAAGGATGTGGCAAACGCCTGCTTGTTCCTGGCTTCGGAGGAAGCCAGCTATATTACAGGCCAGACAATAGTAGTTGATGGTGGCATGGTGATGGCATAGTTGAAACTCGACAAAGGAGGAGTAAGAATGGCAGTTCAGGAAAAAGTTAAATCTATAATTGCAGAGCAGCTCGGTGTAAAAGCAGAAGAGGTTACTCCTGAGGCTTCATTTGTTGATGACCTTGGCGCGGACTCTTTGGATACCGTGGAGTTAGTAATGGCTTTAGAGGAAGAGTTTGGCATTGAAATACCTGATGAGGATGCGGAAAAAATCACTACCGTCGGTGATGCCATAAAGTATATTGAAGAAAAAGCAGGAAACAAATAAATTCGTGGTTAATTTATTTAAATCCTACATTTACCCCGCCTTTTTGAAGCTGGCGGGGTAAATTTTACCCGTGCTTAATTAATTTGCCAATGAAAGAAAATAGAGTAGTGGTTACAGGATTAGGGGTCGTTTCCCCTGTAGGTAATGATGTGCCAAGTTTCTGGCAGTCTTTAAAATCCGGGATTAGCGGTATATCTAAGCTTACCTCTTTTGACCCTGCGGCCTTTGATTCGCAGGTCGCCGGTGAGGTTAAGGGTTTTGATCCTGCGCGGTATGGTATGACCTTTAAGGATACCAAACGCATGGATAAGTTCGTACAATATGCGGTTGCCAGCGCCCGGCTTGCCATAACTGATGCCGGGCTTTGTCTTACGGATGAAGACTGCAACCGGATCGGGGTAGTGATCGGTTCGGGGATAGGCAGTTTATATACTATAGAAAAAGAGCATAGTATTTATCTGGAAAGGGGCCCATCACGGCTTTCCCCTTTTCTTATCCCGATGCTGATCGTTAATGAAGCGGCAGGACAGGTAGGGATAAGCTTTGGCCTTAAAGGGCCGAACTTATCTGTAGCTACTGCTTGTGCTTCCGGGTCCCATTCTATAGGAGAAGCGTTCAGGATCTTACAGCGCGGGGATGCCGATATAATGCTGGCCGGAGGCACGGAAAGCTGTATTGTTCCCACAGGCGTGGGCGGTTTTTGTGCTTTAAAAGCACTTTCCTGCCGGAATGATGATCCTCAAGCCTCATCAAGGCCATTCGATAGAGAAAGGGATGGTTTTGTAATGGCAGAAGGCGCCGGATTGGTGGTATTGGAAACTCTCGATCATGCCCAAAAACGCAAGGCTGATATTTACGCTGAAATGACCGGATATGGCATGACTTGTGATGCATATCATATTACTGCTCCGGATCCCGAAGGGGATGGCGCTTCCCGGGCAATGTTATTGGCCTTAAAGGAATCTAATCTTAATCCGGATGATGTCGATTATATAAATGCCCACGGCACATCGACTAAAATGAACGATAAATTGGAAACAATGGCGATAAAGCGCGCCTTAGGGGATTATGCCAAGAAGGTAATGGTTTCTTCCACAAAATCGATGACCGGGCATCTTCTTGGTGCGGCCGGTGGCGTAGAGTTTGTTGTTTGCTGCCTGGCTATTAAAGACGGGGTTGTTCCGCCTACGATAAATTATAAATATCCCGATCCAGATTGTGATCTTGATTATGTCCCAAATACTGCCCGCAAAACCGAAGTAAATGTTTGCATGTCTAACTCTCTTGGTTTTGGAGGGCACAACGCTACACTGGTAGTCAAAAAGTTTAAACAATAATCTAAATCAAGCAAAAAGCAATGGCTGCAAGCTGTAATTTTTAAGGCTCCAAAGCCAAAAGTAATTTACGTGCGGCCTTCTAACTTGATATCTGGTATTTAAAATGGGCTATACAATAGCAGAGAAGATCCTAATGAATCATTCGGGCAGGAAACAGATAAAGCCCGGTGAGTTTATCCAGGCCAAAGTGGATATTGCCTTAGGCAATGACATTACCGCTCCTTTAGCTATTGAGGAGTTCAGGAAATCCGGGACAGCTAAAGTCTTTGATAATAAGAAGATAGTTCTTGTGCCGGATCATTTTGCCCCGGCCAAGGATCTGCGCAGCGCTAATCAGTGCAAGATCCTGCAGGATTTTGCAAAAGAACAGAAAATAAAAAATTATTTTGAGATTGGATGTATGGGAATCGAACATGCGCTCTTGCCGGAAAAAGGCCTGGTCCGCCCGGGGGACCTGGTAATTGGCGCGGATTCGCATACCTGTACTTACGGGGCATTGGGTGCGTATGCGACCGGGGTTGGATCGACGGATCTGGCACGTGCCTTTATTGACGGCCTATGCTGGTTAAAGGTTCCGGCAAATATCAAATTCATTTATACCGGTAAATTAAGTAAATGGTTTGGCGGCAAAGACTTGATTTTATATACTATCGGTAAGATCGGGGTGGATGGCGCATTATACCGGGCGATGGAGTTTTCAGGGGAGGTTATCGATAAGCTTCCCATGGACGATAGATTCTCGATGTCAAATATGGCGATTGAAGCAGGTGCGCGGGCGGGGTTGATTGCGCCGGATGCGATAACTGAAGGATATTGCCGGGAAATTGCGCGCTCGCAAAATCAAAGGGTCGCAAAGAAGATAGATTTTAGAAAACTGCGAAGTGATAAGGATGCTGTGTATGAAAAGACCTACGAATGGGATATTTCGCAATTAGAGCCGTTGGTTGCTTGTCCGCATCTGCCGAGCAATGTAAAGCCGGTGAGTGCCTTAAAGGAGATTATCCTGGACCAGGTGGTGATCGGTTCATGTACCAATGGAAGGATTTCCGACCTAAGGATCGCGGCAAGAATATTGAAGTCAAAAAAAGTAAAACCTGGAGTACGCCTAATTGTTATCCCGGCGACACAGAAGATATATCTTCAGGCGGTTAAAGAAGGGTTAGCGGAGATCTTTGTCCGTGCGGGAGGGATTTTTTCTACTCCTACTTGCGGCCCTTGCTTGGGTGGACATATCGGTATTTTGACTGAATTCGAAAGGTGTCTGGCGACCACTAACCGTAATTTTATCGGCAGAATGGGGCATCCTAAATCGGAGGTGTATCTTTCCAATCCTGCAGTAGCTGCGGCATCCAGTATCACAGGCAGGATAACGCATCCGGAAGAATTATTTTGATCTGTTTAACAAAAGGAATAAAATGATAAAAAATGTTTTACTGGGTATTTGCATCGCCTGGGTAACAGTGAATTTTTTGTTCTCTTCGGTATCCCAGGCACAGGATGCCTCTACTTTGCAATTTCAGACCCGGACGGTTGCTCAAGGATATCCTGACGGAGCGACGAAATGCTTCATTAAAGGCAATAAGATCCGGATCGAGATGATCATGGCCGGGGAAAACTCCATTTTTCTTTCCAATGGGGTAGAGGCATATATGTATATGCCTAAGCCTAATTATGCGGTCAGTATCCTTATGTCAGATATAAATGACCAGATATCGGTCTTCAGGGATTATCATAATCTCCCCGGGCTGAAAGCGCTTCGAGAGGAAACCGTTGACGGCAAGGTTTGTGATGTATATGAGTATACCCAGAACAATCTTCCTTTTATCCTCTGGGTTGATAAAAGCACTAATTCCCCGTTTAAATCCGAAGGGGATACTGACAAAGGAAGGATGGCGGTTTATTTTACGGATTTCATTAAAGATTCTCCTATTGACGACAAATTGTTTGAATTGCCCGCCGGTGTGCAGATAATCAAGTCCCCGGAAGCGGCCCAGGTCCTGCCAGAGGAAAAGGCGAAATGATCATTAAAGGCAAAGTCCATAAGTTTGGCCAGAATATCAACACGGACGATATCATTGCGGCAAAGTATTTGATCACAACCGATGCCAATGAACTGGGGAGCCATTGCATGGAGTCGATCGCTCCCGGATTTCCGCTCAAGGTAAAAGAGGGGGATATTATAGTCGCCGGCAAGAATTTCGGTTGTGGTTCAAGCCGGGAGCATGCCCCGCTTGCGATAAAAGGCGCTGGGATAAGGGCGGTTATCGCGGAAAGCTTTGCCGGGATCTTTTTTCGGAACGCCATTAATATCGGCCTGCCGTTTTTGGAGTTGCCCGGCGTGGAGATGATAGACGAGGGGGATTTGTTGGAGATAGATTTATCAACCGGTATTATCCGTAATCTTACGAAGAAACAGTCATATACTACGGCAGCCTTTCCTGAATTCCTTCGGGAGATTATTGCGGCATCAGGATTAATGAATTGGGTCAGGCAGAATAAAAAAGGGAGGGCACGTGCATAAGGGGGGCAAACAGAGGCAGAAGGTTAGCATCATTTGTCTGGATGGGACTTCCGTTAAAGGATTTGTTTGCTTGAATGAAGGTGAGAGGTTGCTGGATTTTGTCAATGATACACGGGAATCATTTATCGGTTTAACCAAGGTGGAGTTCTCTTATACCGAAGACATTCAGTCATTTAAGCTGGCGACTGGAGTGATTGCACGAAAAGATTTTATTATTTTAAACAAATCCTCGATCAAATGGATCGAGGAAATATCATGAAAAGGTGAGGAAAATGTATAAGATCGCAGTAATACCCGGAGATGGGACTGGCCCGGAAGTGGTGGCGGAGGGACTTAAGGTTATGCGTGCTGCTGCCAAAAAATTCAATTTTAAATACGAGACCAGGGAATTTGATTTTGGGGGGCAGCGTTATTTAAACAGCGGCAAGACCCTGGATGAAGCCGATATTCAGGAGTTACGGGGTTTTTCTGCGATTTATCTTGGGGCAATAGGCCATCCGGATGTAAAACCCGGCATCCTGGAAACAGGGATACTTCTAAAATTAAGGTTTTCTCTGGACCAATATATCAATCTACGTCCGGTAAAGCTGTATAATGCTGCTTTTTGCCCTTTAAAGGATAAAAAGCCAGAGGATATTGATTTTGTGGTAGTTAGAGAAAATTCCGAAGGGCTTTATAAAGGGATGGGTGAATTTCAGAAAAAAGGCACGAAAGAAGAGGTGGCTATACAGTTGTCTTATAATACCCGGAATGGGGTTGAGAGATGTATCCGTTACGCCTTTGAATATACCCGTAAGCGGAATAAAAGGAAAAAACTTACCCTTTGCGGAAAAACCAATGTGCTTACCTATGCCTGGGACCTTTGGCAGAGGACTTTCAATGAGGTGGCCAGGGATTATCCGGATATAACTACGGATTATGCCCATGTGGATGCTACCACGATGTGGTTTGTAAAAAATCCGGAATGGTTTGATGTGATCGTGACTGATAATATGTTCGGTGACATTATTACCGACTTAGGGGCGATGATCCAGGGCGGGATGGGGATTGCAGCCGGAGGTAATATTAACCCCCAGGGGGTATCCATGTTTGAGCCGATCGGCGGAAGCGCCCCGAAATATACCGGACAGAATACCATTAATCCTCTGGCGGCGATTTGTGCCGCAGGGATGATGCTGGAAAGCCTGGGAGAAACCGAAGCCGCTATGAATATCGAAGCGGCTGTGGTTAGTCTTGTGTCCAAGAAGTTAAAGAGCCTGGCGGCAGGGAAAATGGGTTATTCTACTGATGAAATCGGTGATATGGTAGTTGCAAACTTATAATTTAATGGTGAGGCCGATGAGGAAATCAAAATATAATGTCGTAGTTGTAGGTGCAGGGGTTGTGGGGATAGAGATGTTGCGTGTTTTGAAACAGCGTAATTTCCCGTTCGATACATTAAAAGTATTTGCCCGTTCATCCCGCCAGCTTAACGTAGATGGTGACAATTATTCTGTTGAGCCCATTTCTCCAGAAGGTTTTTCCGGTATGGATATTGCTCTTTTTGCCGGCACGGAAGGTGAAAAAGGGGCCGCGGTAACTTATGCCCAGGAGGCGGTAAAACGGGGAGCGGTGGTTATAGACAACGGTGCAGATTTCCGGATGGATCCTGATGTCCCCTTGGTTGTCCCGGAAGTAAACGGCAAAGACGTGAATAAACATAAAGGAATTATCGCTAATCCGAATTGTTCTACCATACAGATGATGGTGGCATTATACCCGATTTACAAAAAAGCCGGGATCAGGAGGATTATTGTTACTACACTGCAGGCTTCCAGTGGTGCAGGTCGCGGCGCGGTGGATCAGTTAAAAGAAGAGGTTTCTCTGATCGCCTCTGGAGGGTTCAATAATCTGCAGGTTGATCTTCAGAACCGGTCCATGCCGCAGCAGCTGGCTTATAATGTATTTCCGCAGATCGGAGGGTTTATCGAGGATGATTATACCAGCGAGGAGTGGAAGCTGGTAAAGGAAACCCATAAGATCATGCATGATAATAAGATCAAGGTTTCGGCGACTACCGTCCGGGTTCCGGTAAGGACCGGGCATTCCGAATCCGTTTATATCGAGACTAAAAACCCGCTTTCTCCAAGGGATGTAAAAAAACTCCTTAGTAAGGCCCCCGGGGTAATTGTGGTTGACGATCCTGTTTCAGGCCTTTATCCTATGCCTAAGGATGTCGAGGGTAAAGATGAGACGTTTGTTGGGCGTATCCGCAGGGATCCTTTTGTAAAAAACGGCCTTTGGCTCTGGGTAGTGGCGGATAACCTGCGTAAGGGTGCTGCGACTAATGCCGTACAGATCGCTGAATGCGTAATCTCAAGATAAATATAGAGTATGACGGTACGCATTATTGTGGATGGCAGGCGCAGAATAGTTCACAGTTGTCGGCTCATAGTTTGCAGAGAAAAACCATCCAGGCGACAATAGAGAAAGCACTACAAGAAATACTTCGAGAAAAAGTCAGGCTGGTTGCCTCCGGAAGAACGGATGCCGGCGTTCATGCGCTTGGCCAGGTCGCCAACTTTAAAACCACAAGCCCTATTGACTTAGAGCGGCTGCACCTGGGGGTAAATGCGCTTTTACCTCGGGATATCGCGATTAAGTGTATAGAAGAAGTACCACTGAAATTCCACAGCCGTTTTAATGCCAAGTCCAAGATCTACCGATATACAATCTTTAATCGTAAATTCAATTCACCTCTTTTAAGGCATTACGCCAAATTCTGTTTTTTTCCTTTAGATTTAGGATTGATGCGCCGGGAGGCGAAATATTTGCTGGGGCGCCATAACTTCAAGGCGTTTCAGGCTTCGGATGGAATAGAGAAAAACCCATTTAGGACTGTTAAGATGGTAAAAATCAGCCGAAAAGGGGAGATTGTTCATATAGAGATCGAGGCCGACGGTTTTCTTTACAATATGGCCAGAAATATAGTTGGGACGTTGATTGAAATCGGTCGGGGCAGGTTTCCTCCGGGGAGCATGCAGAAAATATTGCGTTCTAAGAGCCGGAGTTTAGCCGGGCCTACTGCCCAAGCTTGTGGGTTGTGTTTAATTGAGGTGAAATATTAGATATGCGGAATAAGTTATTTGCCAATGTTTCATGGGGTTTTGCTTCCTTGGTTGTGGGGCTTGTTTTTTTTGTTTTGCAGATCGCACGATGGAGAATACTTCCGCAGTTTATGGATATCTATTACCATTTGCATACCGCCTGGGGATTTTTACAGGCTGGTGGATATTCCGGATGGGATTTTTGGGAGTATGCGCCTTATGGTCGGGTGCATATCTATCCGCCATTATTTCATATAATACTGGCGCTATTGTTTAAATTAGGGGCTAATAAGCTCATCTTGGCAAAATTAGTGGAGACCCTGGCTCCGGTTGGTTTTTTATCGGTCTTATGGTATTTCACCCGAAAACATTACGGGGAGCGTTTTGCTTTCTTTGCCATGCTGTTCGGGGTCAGTTCTTTTTCGTTTTACATGAGCCTGATGAATCATCTTCCCGCGACCCTGGCTATAATCCTCGGGATATTGGCTTTTGGCCAGATACTTTCAAGGAAATTCCTGCGTGCTGTGCTGCTTTTGGCGGCATGTTTTTATATGCATATCGGGATATCCTGGATGTTTGCGATAGCCGTATTCCTATATGCGCTATTTAATAAGGATTCCCGCAAGTTTTGCCTGATGGTTTTTTTATGTGCACTGGCGGTATCTTTACCGGTCTTGATCACTCAACTGCTTGGATCCAGGCATATCGCGCGTATCGGGATCAATCTGAACGAAAGGTTTACCTGCCAGTTTAAGATTTTTGAGTATATCGCCGCTGGTTTTGGAGTGTTTGTTTGCCTTAGCTCCGAAAAGAAATACCGGCTGTTCCCGGCTTTATTTTTTGCCAGCATCATTTTCTTGGCATATCCTTACCGTTTCTTCTCGGCTGAAGGATATCTGCCGGTTATTCTTTTATCGGCGGCAGCGCTGGATTCCGCCTGGATTGGCTTGCGTTCAAAGACCAGGTACTTAAAGACGGTTTTTCTTTTGGGGGTTGCAGGGTATGTTTTTGTCATCTCTCCGACAATTATTACCAGTAAACCGGAGACAGAGGACAAGACGAGGTTTCGCCTGGTCATTGGGCATTCGGCATTGCGGGGGATGATATTCCCGGAGGATGAGAAAAAAGGTTTTTTTAGTTACCTTTGGCTGGCATACCGGACAGATGATTTTTTATCGTCGGCGGATATTGTCCGGAAGAATTCCGGGGCCGATGAAATAATCTATTGCAATACAAACCTGCTTGGAGTCTGGCTTGGGGTTTTTTCCGGGCGGGCAACGGCAAATGGTTTGTTCCCGGAGATAAACGCCGCCCGTAGTTACGATCCCTTTCTGGCTTCCGGGATAATTGTTTTGGGAAAAAATACTGCGCCGGAAGAGATCACAAAAATAGAGGAGTATTATAAGCTTGCAAGATTTGCCGAGAATGAGTTGTTTATATTCTATAAAAACCCGCAGGCTTTCGGCAGGATGCGCCATAGAGGATCGAGTTTCCCTTTTTGGGCAATATTGACCGCGGCTTGTATTGTAATCTGGGTGTTTCTCCAAAAAGGGCGGAAGCATAAAAAAAGTAAAAAAACATTTGACATCAAGTAGAAATATGGTATATTTATCATCTTATGAATAAAACCTATTTTGCGAAAAAATCTGATTTAAAACCTAAATGGTATCTGGTGGATGCCAAGGATAAGATCCTGGGACGGCTTGCCAGCAAGGTTGCTCTTACTTTAAAGGGAAAGCATAAGCCGGGGTATACTGCGCATTTGAATACCGGAGACGGGGTAATTGTGATCAATGCGTCTTTGGTGCGGGTTACCGGCAGAAAACTCAAACAAAAGGTTTACCGGAGGTATTCTGGCTATCCAGGCGGATTGCGCCAGGTTAATCTGGAGACCATGCTGGATAAGAAACCGGCCACAGTGGTAAGGCTTGCGGTACAAAGGATGGTTCCTGGCGGGGCATTAGGCACATTAATGATGAAAAAACTAAAGGTTTATGCGACAGACGTGCATCCGCACAAAAGCCAACAGCCTTTAGCTTTGGAGGTTTGATTTGATGGACGAAACAACGAAATTCACAGCAGTCGGAAGGCGCAAAGAAGCAATTGCCAGGGTCCAGCTTATTCCCGGTAAAGGAAGCATTATGGTGAATAAGAGGTCGTTCGATAAATATTTTATCCGGGAAACTGACCGGATCATAATCCAACAGCCTTTGATCCTGACTAACAATCTTGCGAAATATAATATAGTGGCTAAAGTCGACGGCGGCGGGCTTACCGGTCAGGCCGGTGCTTTGCGCCACGGCATCTCCAGGGCATTGGTATTGGCAGAACCAGCACTCAAGGATCTGTTGCGCAAGAACGCATATCTTACCCGTGACCCAAGGATGAAAGAGCGTAAGAAATACGGTCTTAAAGGCGCGCGTAAACGTTTCCAGTGGACTAAGAGGTAAGTAATGCAGAACTAAGAATTAAGAATTAAGAATTAAGAATAGGGAATCCCACTCGAAAGGTGGGATTTTTTATTTTTCTTTCCGACGAGAAAAAGACTTGACGAGATGCGGTTTTTATTTTATTATAAAACATCTTCCTGAAAGTATAAATATAAAGGAGCCTGGAATGATAAATGTAGGTATTGTTGGTGCTGCAGGTTATACCGGCGAGGCATTATTAGAAATCCTTTTGCGCCATCCGGAGGTCAGGATTACCTATCTTTCACGCCAGAGCGCCTCATCTCTTATAATTTCCGACATATTCCCTAAATTCAAGAACCGGATCGATCTTGCCTGTGGAGCTACCAATGTCCGGGAGATAATTAAGAAGTGCTCCCTTGTTTTTCTGGCGTTACCGCATACTGCGTCAATGGAGATGGTCCCGTTTCTTTTAAACGCCGGATTGCGTGTCATTGACCTAAGCGCGGATTATCGATTGAAGAATATTAAAGTCTATGAGCGTTTTTATAATGTCGGGCATAAAGATAAAGTAAACCTTAAGAAAGCGGTTTACGGCCTGCCGGAATTATACCGGAATAAGATAAAGAACGCTTCTTTAGTGGCTAATCCGGGATGTTATCCTACCCCGGCAATTTTGGCGTTAGCACCTTTAGTTGCCTGTGACCTGGCAGACCTTGGGTCCATTATTATTGATGCGAAATCCGGCTCCAGCGGTGCGGGTAAGAAACTTTCCGAGGGGGCATTATTTTCTGAAGTGAATGAAGATTTTAAGGCGTATAAGGTTAATATCCATCAGCATATCCCGGAGATCAACCAGGCGTTGAGCCGGCTGGCGATAAAGAAAATAAATGTGACCTTTGTCCCGCATTTATTGCCGGTTACGCGGGGGATCTTGGAGACGATATATGTGAGAAGGTCTCCAGGCCAGTGCCAAGGCAAGCCAATCCTTTCTGAAGGAGGCAAGACCGGGAGGTTGCAAAGCTTGAAAGCTCAAAAGCCGCAAGATTTACTTAATCTCTATAAAAGATTTTATAAAAATGAACCGTTCGTGCGGATACGTGATGAAGGAGATTTTCCAAGGCTTAAGGATGTGGTTGGAACGAATTTCTGCGATATTGGCATCAAAGAGTCCAGGGATATGTTGATTATCATTACGGCTATCGATAATTTGATGAAGGGTGCTGCATCCCAGGCAGTACAGAACATGAACATTATGTATAAATTCGTAGAAAGCGCGGGGTTAGTTTGATGCGTATCCGTAAGTTTGCGGTCTTGCCCAAAGGTTTCACCGCCAATGGTATTTATTCCGGAATAAAAAAGTCGAAGAGACCAGACCTGGCGCTATTTTATTCCACGGTTTCGGCGCGTGCCAGTGCTCTTTTTACTACCAATAAGATCATCGCTGCTCCGGTAGTGCTCTCAAAGCAGTATTTGGGTGCTTCTAAACAATACCGGGCGATCGTGGTAAACAGCGGTAATGCAAATTGTTTTAATGGATCACAGGGGTTAAAGGACGCCCGGGCCATGGCAGCTTATGCCGCAGGATGTCTTGATCTTTCAGAGAATCAGGTTTTGGTTGCTTCGACCGGGATTATCGGAAGGAAACTACCGATTGAGAAGATCAAAAAAGCCATGCCTTTCTTGATCAAGGGCCTTTCAAGAAAGAATATGAATAAGGCAAAACTGGCAATCATGACCACTGATACTTTCAGTAAGGAAATCAGCGTTAAGTTCAGGATCGATAACATACCGGTTTCCATTTCCGGGATTGTAAAAGGTGCCGGGATGATCTCTCCTGCCATGGCGACTTTGCTTTGTTTTATTTTTACCGATGCGAATATTTCCCAGACCGCTCTGGATAAATCCCTTAAAGAGGCGGTGCAAAATTCTTTTAACTGTATTACCATAGATGGCTGTATGAGCACGAATGATAGTTTGATGATTTTAGCTAATGCCCAGGCAAATAACCGGTTGATCCATTCCGGAAGTTCATTAACGGTTTTTTCCAAGGCTCTGAACACTGTTTGTCTTGAACTGGCAAAAATGGTCGTAAAAGACGCTGAAGGAGCTACAAAGTTCATTACCATAAGGGTCTCTGGGGCCAGAAACCCCGCGGAAGCCAAAAGGGCGGCGAATTTTATCGCTAATTCCGACCTTTTTAAGACCGCGATGTTTGCTTCAAGCCATAATATCCGGGGCAGGATAGTGGCCAGCGTCGGTGCAAGCGGAGTCGGGGTAAATGAAACTAAGTTAGGGATAAAATATACTCCTTTAAAGAGGAAACAGGTCCAGATAAACGTTTTTCTTGGCTGCGGCGGTTCTGGCGCGGTAGTTTATACCAGTGATTTGAGCTATGAATATGTCAAGATAAATGCACAGTATAACTAAATGGGTATTCGGTAGTTTTTGTGGAACAATTTCAAGTATAGAAAAGGTGTAATATGGAAGAGGCAATAAAGAAGGCAGAGGTTTTGATCGAAGCTCTACCGTATATTAAGCGTTTCCATAACAAGGTGGTAGTGATAAAATACGGTGGCAGTATCCTGGGCGAGGAGAAAATCCGCCGCGGGGTATTGGAAGATATCGTGTTCCTTAATTTTATGGGGCTTAAACCGGTTTTGGTTCATGGGGGTGGACCTAATATCAGTGACCGGATGCGTAATTCCGGGAAAAAGGCCGAGTTTGTGGACGGTATGCGGGTAACGGATGAAGAAACACTTAAGGTGGTTGAAGAAGAACTGCAAAAGCTTAATGATCTGATTGTTGGAGAGATTAACGATCTCGGGGCCAAGTCGGTTGGTTTGAATGGCAAGGATTTTGGGATAATCCAGGCAGAGAAGAAGCAGGCAAAGGTGGATTTGGGTCTTGTCGGGTGTATCGCGGGGATAAATACCAGGCCGATACATGATGCCTTGCAGTCAAATAAGGTTGTGGTGATCTTGCCGATGGGCCTGGGGAAGGATAAAAAAACATATAATGTTAATGCCGATGAAGCCAGTTCCCATATTGCTACGGCCTTAAATGCGGAAAAACTGGTTCTCTTGACTAATGTCAAAGGGATATTACGTAATCCGGATGATCCGAACTCTTTTCTTTCTACCTTGAGGATGGATGAGATCCAGGGGTTGATCCAAAGCAATGTCATTGGCCAGGGGATGATCCCCAAGGTAAATGCCTGTATTGAGGCTTTAAATATCGGGGTAAAGAAAACGCATATTATCGATGCGCGCACTCCGCACGGTCTATTACTGGAAATATTTACCAATCAGGGCGTGGGGACGGAGATTATACAGTAAAGTGGATGATGAAACTTTTCTTGCCTGCGCCGCAGTCAAGGATGAGGGATGAAGAACGAGGGGCGAAATGAAGATCCAAGATGTTTTTAATACATATCAGGAATGTGTTTTGCCGACATATAGTAAGATCCCCGTGGTTTTCGTTAAGGGCAAAGGAAGTTACCTTTGGGATATTCATGGCAGGAAATACCTGGATTTCTTCCCAGGATGGGGAGTGGGCAGTTTAGGTCATTGTCATCCTAAGGTAATGCAGGCGGTAAGAGAACAGGTCGCAAAATTGATTTTCGTTCCCAATAATTTTTATAACCTGCCGCAGGCAAAATTGGCGAAGGAACTGGTACGGGTTTCTTTTGATGCAAAGATTTTTTTCTCTAACAGCGGAGCTGAAGCTAATGAAGCGGCGATTAAGCTGGCACGTAAATTCGGGAATGGCCGGTATGAAATAATTACTTTTAAGGATTCTTTTCATGGCCGGACATTAGGGGCATTGGCCGCGACCGGGCAGGAAAAATATCATAGGGGTTTCCAGCCTCTTCCTTTAGGGTTCAAATATGTGGATTTTAATGATTTGGACGGGGTAGAAGCAGCTATTACCGATAAAACGGTGGCGATCATGCTGGAATTGGTCCAGGGTGAAGGCGGGGTTAATCTTGCGGATAAGGATTTCGTTGCCGCTCTTCGGAAGATCTGCGACCAAAGGAAGATGCTTTTGATCATTGATGAGGTCCAGACCGGTTTTGGCCGGACGGGGAAAATGTTTGCCTATGAACATTTTTCCTTTACTCCCGATATTATGACATTAGCTAAAGCTTTGGGCGGGGGGTTGCCGATAGGTGCGATGGTGGTAAAAAAAGATTTTTCCGATACTTTATCTATCGGCATGCATGCCTCTACATTTGGCGGCTCACCATTAGTTTCCATGGCGGCATTGGCAGTGATAAAAGCCATCGGCACGGAGAAATTGCTCGAAAATACCCGGCAGATGAGCAGATATTTGTTTTCCTGCCTGGATTCCCTTAAGGCCAAACATCCTTTGATAAAGCAGGTAAGGGGTTTGGGTTTGATGGCGGGGGTAGAGTTGAGTATCGAGGGAAAACGGATCGTAGAAGAATGTTTTAACCGCAGGTTATTGATCAATTGTACGCATGATAAGGTTTTACGCCTGATGCCGGCTTTAAATGTCAATAAAAAAGAGATCGATCAGGCAGTAAGGGTATTGGATGAAGTCTTAAGCCATACGGGTAGTCAAATCGACAGGTGATCAATATGATGAAAAAAGACTTTATTTCGGTAAAAGATTTGAGTAAGGATGAAATAGAAGATATCTTTGAGCTTACGGCATGCCTTAAAAAGAACAAGGCTAAGTTCAGTAAAGAGCTTTTAGGTAAAAGCCTGGCTTTAGTCTTTGAAAAGCCTTCTAATCGTACTAGGGTTTCTTTTGAGGTCGGTATGTATCAATTGGGAGGGAACGCTATTTACTTAAGCCCCGGCGAGATCAATCTTGGAGTGCGTGAGTCTATTCATGATGTTGCAAAAACGCTCTCCCGGTATATCGATGGGATAGTCTTAAGGACTTTCGCGCACAAGAATGTTTTAGATATGGCGAAATTTGCCGGAGTCCCGGTGATCAACGGGTTATCCGATTTTTCCCATCCCTGTCAGGCCCTGGCGGATCTGTATACTATTAAGGAAAAGCTATCCACCCTTAAAGGTGCTACCTTGGCTTATATAGGAGACGGTAATAATGTATGCAACTCATTGTTATTTGCCTGTTCTAAGGTGGGGATGAATATGCATGTTGCAACACCTTGCGGATTCGAACCGGATAAAAAGGTCGTAGCCGGGGCCTTGGAAGTCGCTGTTTCTCAAAGATCTTCCATAAAATTGTTTAATGTGCCTCATGCTGCGGTTAAGGGAGCGGACGTGGTTTATACCGATGTTTGGACCAGTATGGGGCAGGAGAAAGAGGCGGTAGAAAGAAGAAAACTTTTTTCTGATTTTCAAATAAACCGTAATTTGCTAAAACTTGCGAAAAGAAATGTTCTGGTCATGCATTGCCTGCCGGCGCATAGAGGGGAGGAGATAACAACCGATGTGATCGACAGTCCCAATTCTGTGGTTTTTGACCAGGCGGAGAACAGGATGCATGTGCAGAAGGCTATTCTTATAAGATTGTTGTCTTCAAAGCGGTAGAAAAATAAAGAACCGGCTGGTTATTAATGGTGTCTTTATTTTATTGTTTTCTTTAAGGAGAATGCGATGAAAAAAGTGGTTTTGGCTTATTCAGGAGGGCTGGATACTTCTTGTATCGTAAAATGGCTTCATCTGCGCGGATATGAGGTAGTTTGTTTTATGGCGGACCTGGGGCAAGGCCTGGGGCATGGAGAAGATATCTCGGCTATCGAAAAAAGGGCGTATGCCGCAGGCGCATCTAAGGTATATATCAAGGACCTGCAGGATGAATTTGTGAATGATTTTGTCTTGCCTGCATTAAAGGCGAATGCGATATATGAGGGGAAATATCTTTTAGCTACTGCCTTAGGCAGGCCATTGATTGCTAAATACCTGGTGGAGATCGCGCATAAAGAGCATGCCGGTGCTGTTTGCCATGGTTGTACCGGAAAAGGCAATGATCAGGTCAGGCTTGAGGTCGCCGCCTCTATCCTTGATCCTGAATTAGAGATCATTGCCCCGGTTAGAGAGTGGGAGTTTAAGTCGCGCCAGGAGGAAATCGAATATGCCTTAAAGCATAATATCCCGATTGATGTAACTAAGAAGAAACCTTATAGTATTGACCGCAATCTCTGGGGGATCAGTATCGAATCCGGGGTGCTGGAGGACCTGGATGAGGAGCCTCCGGAGGATGCTTATATGATCACCCGGTCGCAAAACGGCACCAGCGCATATCCTAAATACCTGGAGGTACATTTTGAAAAAGGCGTGCCTAAGAAAATAGACGGCAAGGCGATGAAATTGAAAGCCCTGATCAATCATTTGAACGAGGTTGGCGGTGCCTATGGCGTAGGCCGGTATGATATGGTGGAAAACCGCCTGGTGGGGATCAAGTCCAGGGAGATATATGAGGCTCCCGGGGCTACTATTTTGCATATTGCACATAAAGAGCTGGAATCCCTGGTCTTAGACAGGGAGTTGGCGCATTTTAAGGATATGGTAGCGCTTAAATATTCCGAATTGGTGTATTATGGATTGTGGTATTCTCCGCTTAAAGAGGCTCTGGATAGTTTTGTTGAATCCACACAAAAGCTGGTTACCGGAACTATTAAACTTAAGTTGTTCAAATCATCCTGTGTTCCGGTTGGGAGGCGTTCTGTCAATACGCTTTATAAAAAAGAGCTGGCAACTTATGGCAAACAAGATAAGTTTGACCAGAAACTGGCCCAGGGGTTTATCAAGATCTGGGCGATGCCTTATAAGCGGTAGTTGGGATATATCCGTGCCTACTTCGGGTATCTATTATATGGGAGATGATTATGGCTAAGAAAATGTGGGGTGGAAGGTTCAAAAAAGAGATTGACCGGGATTTCTTTTTATTTCAGAAATCCATTCAATATGATCATAAGCTGGCAGAGTATGATGTATATCACTCTATAATCCATACTTTGGCTTTGGTATATACCGGAGTATTGACTGCGGAGGAAGGCAGGCTCCTGCATTCGGCATTAAAATCCATCCTGGCCCAGATCAGACAGGGGAAATTCAAATATAACCCCGCCTCTGAAGATATTCATACCGAGATACAGAATCGGCTGGAAAAAAATGCCGGCCCGGTGGCATTAAAGATCCATGCCTTTCGTTCGCGTAATGACCAGGTGGCTTTCGATGAGAGGTATTATTGTCTTGCCCAGGGGGGCAGGTTATTCAGGTTGATCCTGGATCTTCGGAAATCTTTAATTGGGCTGGCACAAGAATACCAGGATAATTTCTTTATTGGATATACCCATACGCAGAGGGCACAGATTATCAAATTTTCCGACTATTTGTTAGGGTATATGGAGATGTTCATCTCTGATTCCGAACGGCTTTTTAACTATCTGGAGAATCTCCGGGTTTATATCGGTTCAGGTGCTTTGGCCGGCAGTTATATCAAAAAAGAGGATTATGCCCGGGCGATCAAGGAGTGCGCGGATAAGATATTCGCTGATCTGCCGCAAAAGATTTCTTCAGGACATAGTTCATTGAATAATGTGAGTAACCGCGATTTCGTGATCGAGCTTTTAAGCTTGGTTTCTATTTTGCAAATGCACCTTTCGCGTATGGCCGAGGATTTTATTCTTTATTCCACGCAGGAGTTCAATTATTTTGACCTGCCAGAAGAATTTTGTACTGGCAGCAGCTTGATGCCGCATAAAAAGAATCCCGATTTCCTTGAGCTGGTCCGCGGCAATACCGGCAGGATCTACGGCAACCTGGTTGCGGTTTTAACCATGATGAAGGCCTTGCCGCTTACGTATAACCGGGATATGCAGCTGGATAAAGAACCGCTATTCTCATCTTTGGAGATCATAATCGATGAGTTAAGGATACTTTCTGCTTTTATCCCTAAAATAAAACTGAATGAAAAAGTCGTGAATAAGGCCTTAGAGGATGAGAGTTTATATGCGACTGAAATTGCGGAATATCTGGTGAATAAAGGTGTCCCTTTTCGCAAGGCCCATGCGGTAGTAGGGAACCTTATCCGTTATTGCCAGGATAATAATATAAGGATAAAGAATATGACCGATGATCCATTGAAGAATTTCTCGCAGTATCTGCGTTCGGCGGAAATCAATAAGATCATTCAACCGGGTTACGTAGTTAATCTAAAACGTTCGCTTTCAGACCCGGGATTTCTTTTTAGGCAGGATGGCATCAACAAGGCAAAACGGAAATTGTCTTCTTTAGAAAGGGGAACTTACAAATAAAATGCACGAATTTAAATTTGTTAACAACCGCCTGTATTGTGAAGGTGTGCCGGTAGAGGATTTAGCAAAACGTTTCGGCACTCCACTCTATGTCTACAGCTATCAGACTATCATTGATCATTATTTGAAGTTAAAAGAGGCTTTTCGAGGGATGGATGCGCTTATTTGTTATTCGGTTAAGGCAAATTCTAACCGCGCGATCCTGAAGGCTTTGGTTAAAAAAGGGTGTGGGTTGGATATTGTTTCTGGCGGGGAGATGTTTCGTGCTTTTTCCTGCGCTTGCCCGGCGGAAAAGATTGTTTATGCGTCAGTGGGCAAAACAGATAAAGAGATATCTGATGCGATAAAAAAAGGCATATTGTTTTTCAATGTCGAATCTCTTCCGGAACTGGAAAATATTAACCGTATTGCCAGGGGGTTAAAACGGGTTACCAGGGTTGCGATACGGATCAATCCCGATGTTGAGGCTAAAACACATAAATATATCACTACCGGAAAAATAACCAATAAATTCGGCATTGACCTTGATAATGCTTATAAAATATTGCTTATGCATAAGACATTTGCCAATGTCAAGATCTCCGGGATACACATCCATATCGGGTCGCAAATCACAGAAAGTGAGCCTTTCGTCGCCTCGGTCAGGAAAATCACGGATTTCATATTGCATTTAAAAAGGATTGGGATCCAGCTTGAATATTTGAATATCGGAGGCGGTTTAGGGATCATTTATAAGCATGAGAACCCGCAAACCGCGAAGAAATTTGCATCGAAGATAATCCCCTATTTAAAGAAGACCGGTTTAAAGATCATTCTGGAGCCTGGGAGGTTTATTGTCGGAAACAGCGGTATCCTTGTTGCCAAGGTGCTCTATATAAAGAATACGCCAAAAAAGAAATTCGTGATCGTTGATGCGGGAATGAATGATTTGATCCGGCCGGCTTTGTATGATGCTTATCACAGCATCCTGCCTCTATCGGCGAATGATAATAGAGGAAGGTTGCCTGCAGGGAAGTTTGGGATGAATGATGTCGTCGATGTTGTTGGGCCGATTTGTGAAAGCGGCGATTTTCTGGCTAAAGAACGCAAGCTTCCCAGATTAAAGGAGAATGATCTTATTGCGGTGATGAGTGCCGGGGCGTATGGATTCAGCATGTCTTCAAATTATAATTCGCGGAGGCGCGCGGCAGAGGTGATGGTTGTAGGGAAAAAGGTGTTTGAAATACGTAAACGGGAAACTTATGAGGACCTGGTGCATAATGAGGTGATCCCGGCATTCTTAAAATGAGAAAAATATCTTTTACGAAAATGGTGGCTTCCGGCAATGACTTTATAGTGGGTGATGCGTTTACTTCATCCTTTGCCAATCATTCCCCGTCCCTGGTTAAAAGGCTTTGCGACCGTAAATTCGGGATAGGCGCAGATGGGGTGTTGATTTTAGGAAGGTCAAAATGTGCGGATTTTAAGATGCGCATATTCAACGCCGATGGTTCAGAGGCTGAAATGTGTGGTAATGGTGCCAGGTGTGCGGTCTGTTATTGGGCAGACAGGAAAAAACTAACGGAGTGTGAATTAAATATCGAGACCATGGCGGGGATCATTCAAGGGCAGACTAAAGGCAAAAGAGTAAAAATAAAGCTTACTGACCCTAGGGATATTATGACCGATGTGCCGATCAAAGTCGGTAATCGCATGATCAAGATCAACTTTATTAATACGGGGGTACCCCATGCGGTTATATTCGCCGAGGGGTTAGACAAGATCAATATCCTTGAGATCGCAAGGCTGATACGTTATCATAAGTTTTTCTCCCCTAAAGGGACAAATGTTAATTTTATTGAAGTGATTTCTCCCGGGGCTTTTAAGATACGGACTTATGAAAGAGGGGTGGAGGATGAGACTCTTGCCTGCGGTACCGGGTCTACGGCTTCGGCTTTGATTTTTGCCTTGAAAACAAACTGGCAGAAGAGAGTGGATGTCCATACAAAGAGCAAGGAAGTGCTGAAAGTCTATTTTAATAAAAACGCGGATGCTTTCCGGGATGTTTGGCTGGAAGGAAAAGCAAGGATAGTTTATGGAGGGGCATATTATGTTTAAAGGCTCAATTGTCGCCATAGTTACTCCGTTTAAAAATGGTTCGCTGGATGAGAAAAAATTCAAAGCCCTGGTGGATTTTCAGATAAAAAATGGCACTTCGGGGATCGTCCCTTGCGGGACAACTGGTGAATCTGCCACGCTTTCGGTCGCAGAGCATGAAAGGGTGATTGAACTTGCTATTAAACATGCAAATAAGAATGTCCCGGTTATCGCCGGAACCGGATCGAACTCTACTGAAGAGGCGATCATGCTTACCAAACATGCGGCCCTGGCTGGGGCGGATGCCTCTTTACAGGTAGCTCCGTATTATAACCGTCCGACACAAAAAGGTCTTTATGAGCATTTTAAAGCCATAGCCAACTCTGTAGATATTCCGATCATCCTTTATAATATCGCTTCCCGTACCGGAGTTAATATCGAGCCTGAAACTATAGCTAAGCTTGCTCATGATTGCCGGAATATCATTGCGGTCAAGGAAGCTTCGGCAAATCTGGAACAGATGTCCAGGATCAAGGCACTTTGTCCGGATGAATTTATTCTGCTTTCCGGGGATGATGCCTTGACTTTACCGGTTCTAAGTATTGGGGGGTGTGGAGTAATTTCTGTCGTGGCAAATATTGTCCCGCGTGATGTGGCGGATATGTTTAGAGAATATGAATCTGGAAATGTCAAAAAGGCCCGCAAGATCCATTATAAATTGCTTCCTTTGGTCAAGGCGATGTTCTTGGAAACTAATCCCATCCCGGTAAAAACTGCAATGGGATTATTGGGGATGTGTGAGCCTGACTTACGCCTGCCAATGTGTGCGATGTCTGCAGGTAATTTGGATAAATTAAAAAGTGCTTTGAAGGAGTACGGCCTTCTATAAACATCTTTGGGATTTGCTATGTTGATATATCGGAGGTAATGATGATTAAACTTGGTATTGCAGGCGCCTGCGGGAAGATGGGCAGGAGGATTTTTGAACTTGCTTCACAGGACAAGGATTTCGATCTGACTTTGGCTTTGGAAAAAAAAGGGACTCCCTTGATCGGTAAGGAGCTTGGGAAACTAAAAGTTTCCTCTAACCAGGATGGGATGTTTCTGATCGATGTCCTGGTGGATTTTACTTTGCCGGCTGCCAGTGTGCTGAACCTGGATTATGTGGCGCGTTATAAAAAAGCCCTTGTTTTAGGCACGACCGGGCTTACGGATGACCAGGTAAAAAAGGTCCAGGAGATTGCTTGTTTAGTGCCGGTGGTGTTCTCTCCGAATATGTCGATCGGGGTAAATATGCTTTTTGATATGCTCCCGGAAATCGCAAAACGGCTTGGGCCTAATTACGATATTGAAATCGTTGAAGCGCACCATAAGGCCAAACAGGATGCTCCCTCTGGAACTGCCAAGAAAATGATTCAGGGTTTAGCTGTATCTGGAAAGAATAATATACCGTGTCATTCTATACGTATGGGGGATATTTTTGGTGATCATACCGTTATTTTTTGCGGGAATTCAGAGCGGATCGAGATAAAACATCAAGCTCATAGCCGGGACCTTTTTGTGGTTGGTGCTTTAAAAGCGGCCAAGTGGGTTTTTGGCAAGCCGGCAGGATTGTATTCGATGCAAGATGTATTAAAATAGTAAATAGCCAAGGGCTAATGGTCAATGGACCAAAGACCAAAGACCAAAGACCAAAGACCAAAGACCA
>CAZRVK010000001.1:0-202227 GCA_964603585.1 uncultured Planctomycetales bacterium | reverse complement strand
GACCAAAGACCAAAGACCAAAGACCAAAGACCAAAGACCAGATCCTATTAACTAAAATGGAGATTAATAATGTTCAAGCTTTCTAAGAGAATCAAAAGTTTACCACCCTATTTGTTCCTTGAGATCGATAAGGCTAAAAGAAAGGCCCGTGCAGAAGGCAGGGATATTATCGATTTAGGGATTGGTGACCCGGATCAACCTACCCCGGCGCATATTATTGAACGGCTTTATCAGGCGTCGCGGGACCCCGCAAATCACCGATATGCCTTGGATCAGGGGATGCCTTTATTGCGTACAGCGATCGCGGACTGGTATAAGCAAAGATTTAATGTGGAACTGAAAATGGATAGTGAGGTCCTTCCCTTAATCGGGTCAAAAGAAGGGATTGCTCATTTCCCTTTGGCATTCCTGGACCCCGGTGATTATTCTCTGGTGCCGGATCCATGTTATCCTCCATATAAAGGAGGCACTATATTCGCTGGAGGCAAGCCTTATCTAATGCCGCTTAGGGAAAGTAACGGGTTCCTTCCTGATTTAAGGAAAATACCTCTGGCCATCTTGAAGAAATCCAAAATGATCTATATCAATTATCCCAATAATCCTACTTCGGCTGTTGCAAATACGGATTTTTACCGGGATCTGGTCAAATTTGCTGTACGCCACAAGCTGATCGTTATTTCTGACCTGGCATATTCCGAAATGAGTTATGACGGATATCGGCCCAATAGTTTCTTAGAGATTGAAGGGGCAAAGGATGTAGCGATCGAGTTCCATTCTTTGTCGAAAACCTATAATATGACCGGATGGAGAGTGGGGTTTGCCTGCGGTAATCCGGAACTGGTTTCGGCGCTGGCCAAGGTAAAGTCCAATATTGATTCCGGGATATTTTCTGCACTTCAAGTTGCCGGGGTGGCGGCGCTTTCAGGGCCGCAAACGCATATCAAGGATATGAACCAAATGTACCAAAAGCGGCGCGATACTTTGATCGCAGGCCTTAAATCACTGGGCTGGGATGTATCGGCCCCGCGCGCCACATTTTATGTCTGGATCAAGATCCCGGCTAAGGTGGATTCCATAACCTTTGCCGCTTTATTGCTGGATAAGGCGGATATTGTGGTGACTCCCGGCGTCGGATTTGGCAAATACGGCCAGGGGTATATCCGCATGGCCTTGACTGTTCCGGAATCAAGGATTCTCCAGGCGCTGGAGCGTTTAAAAAAAGTACTTTAAACCATGGCGATTTGTTATATTGGCATAGGCTCGAATTTAGGAGACCGGCGCCAGGCAATAAGACAGGCGATTAAAAAGATCAATTCATTGGAAAATACTTCAGTCATTAGATCATCACGGATAATCGAGACCAAACCTCTGGGCGGGCCAATGCCTCAACCGAAATTCTTAAATGCCGCAATTAAGATCAAAACAACCCTTACCCCTTTGCGGCTTCTTAAAAACTTAAAGAGTATTGAGCAGGATCTTGGACGCCGAAAGAGTGTCCGTTGGGGCCCGCGCATAATCGATCTGGACATTTTGTTTTATGACCATCGGATCGTTAATCATAAGGATCTTTTGATCCCGCATCCCCGGGTTTTTGTGCGCAAATTTGTGCTTCGCCCGCTTTTGGATTTAGTTGTCTCAAATTTCGGGTGTGCAGGAGGCTGTAGCAAAAAATGAGGATTATAAACCGCATAAATGCAATGCGTCGTTTTTCCCGGATAATTCTTCGTTCAGGGAAACGGATCGGTTTTGTCCCGACTATGGGGGCGTTGCATCCCGGACACCTTCACCTTATTCAGCGTGCTCGTATAGAAAACGATCTTGTGGTAGTCAGTATATTTGTTAATCCCTTTCAGTTTGGGCCAAAAGAGGATTTTAAACGATACCCCCGGAATATGGATAAAGACGCGGAATTATGCCGCAGTCAAGGGGTGGATGTTATTTTTGCGCCTTCTGCTTTAGAGATGTATCCGCAGAATTATAAGACCTTCGTTGAGGTTAATGATCTAAGCGGTGTTCTCTGCGGCCGTTCCCGTCCGGGGCATTTCCGGGGGGTGGCAACCGTAGTTGCCAAGCTTCTTAATATAGTATATCCGCATGCGGTATATTTAGGGCAAAAGGATGCCCAGCAGGTGGCGGTAATAACGCGGTTAGTCAGGGATTTGAATTTTTCAGTTAAGATTAGGATTGTTCCTACGGTTCGCTATGATGACGGTTTGGCCTTAAGTTCCCGTAACCAGTATTTGAGTGATACCGAACGGCGCGATGCGTTGGTTATCCCGGAGGCATTGAATTTAGCGCGCAGCTTGGTCAATGCCGGTGAAAAAGATGCCGGAAAAATCCAGGGTATTATGCGCAAACTCATTTTACAGAAAAAAAACGCGGTGATCGATTATATTTCGGTTGTTGACTCTTATGAACTGCTTCCTCTTAAGAGGGTCATTGATGGAACGCTTATTGCTTTGGCAGTAAAGATCGGGAATACCCGGCTTATAGATAATATAGTTATTAAATGAGGGGAGTTAATAGTTAAGGAGCGAGGGTTGGTAGTCGAGGGGCGAGGGTCGATAGTCTATGGTCCATAGACTATTGACCCTCGACCAGATCCTATTAACTAAATTGACGAAAATAGGATTGAAAAAATGAAAGAATTAAAGGTTGGAATAGTTGGTTGCGGGGCAATTGGCAGTTCTTTAGCGAAAGCTGTTATCCGGGATTTTAAAGGCCATGCCAGGGTGAGCGCTTTATTTGATATTGATCCGGAGAAATCCAAGATATTGTCCCGGTCGATATCCGGCGATAATAAATTAGTTGTGGATTCCTTAAAAGGCCTGATTGATCGTTCGTCATTATTGATCGAGGCTTCTTCTGCCAATGCTTCTTTGAAGATCGCCGAATTTGCGCTTAAACACGGTAAAGATGTGTTAGTGATGAGCGTAGGTGGTATTATTGAAAGTTGTCCCAGGTTAATGTCGTTAGCCAGGGCAAATAAAGCAAACCTTTATATCCCCAGCGGGGCGCTTTCCGGGATTGATGCCTTAAAGTCTGCTGGATCAGGCAGGATACAAAAGGTCACGCTTACTACGACTAAAAATCCAATTTCCTTTAAAGGTGTCCGTTATATTATGGATCGGCATATCGATTTAACTAAGATACGGCATGCCAAGGTCATATTTTCCGGCTCTGCCCGGGAGGCGGTGAAGTATTTCCCCCAGAATATCAATGTTGCCGCCCTTGTCAGTATCGCCGGTATCGGCGCAAAGCATACCCGGGTGCGTATTATCGCGTCTCCTTTTGTCAAGCGGAACATCCATGAATTAGAAGTGGTTTCTTCTTCCGGCAGGATATATACCCGCACGGAGAATGTGTTGCATCCGGATAACCCAAAGACAAGCTATTTAGCATATTTGTCTGCGGTCAGGGTTTTAAAGCAGATTTTGGAACCGGTGAAAATCGGGACCTGACTCAAAAATTCTAAAAAGAAGGGGGGTGAACAGACAATATGGCAAAAAAAGTACAGAAGGTAGGGGTAAAAAGGGAAAAAGGATACCTTTATTATGTTGACAAGCAAGGTGATGTTTCCTGTGCTAAGATGGCAAGAGGCAGCAAAAAAGGGGGTAGCCCCAAGAAAGTAGCCAAATGCGGCATTAAGAGACAGGAAGGATACCTTTATTTCGTTGACAAACAGGGTGATGTTTCCTGCGCCCAGATGAAAAGGGGCGGAAAGAAAAAGAAAAAGAGATAATACGTAAGTAAAAGAAAAGTCCCCTGCAAGGAATTTGAATTCCTTGCAGGGGTGTTCTTATCATGTGCGGATATCCACCTAAGATTATATGATTCTGATCAACCCCCGTTCGAATAAATTCGGAGTATTTGAAAGGTATGTCCCTTTAACGGTCCCTATCGGGATTGGTTATTTAGCAGGGCAATTGCTTTTTTCGGGGAAAAAAGTCGGGATTATCGATGAGCATGTTACGCCGGTATCCGCTGAATCATTAAAGGCTTCAGTTAAGGATTTCTCGCCGCCTTATATCTTTGGGATTTCTGTCTTGACGGCCTGTGTGGGCAGGAGCTTTGAGATCGCCAGATTGATTAAAGGTATTTTCCCTGAATCAAAAGTTATTGCCGGGGGTATTCATCCTACGGTCTTGCCGGAAGAATTCTTGCGCAACCATGATTTTGATTTTGTCGTCCGCCAGGAGGCAGAGGAAGTGGTCAATTCTCTTTATGATACTCTTAAAGCCGGGAAGGAATATTCTGTGCTCGCAGGCATTTCTTTCAGGTCAGGCCAGAAGATAGTGCATAACCCGGATGGCAGGCTTACTGACCTGGCGAATGCGCCGCCTTTTCCTTTTCATCTGTTTGAGCAATCCCGGGGGAAATATAATTTCGGTTTTGTCTCCAGTTCCAGAGGATGCCCTTATGAATGCATATTTTGCAGCCAAAGAGCTATTTCCGGGCAAAGCTACCGGTATTTTCCGGTAGAAAAGGTGATCGAAGAGATCGATCTTTTAATTAATAAATACGGGCAGCGCCATATTAATTTCCTTGACGATAACTTCACGGTCAATCGCAAAAGGGTCAGCCAGCTGCTGGAGATGATGGTTAAACGGGAGTTTTACCGGTCCTCGACATTTGACTGCCAGACACGCCCTGACGGGATAGATGACGATGTTTTGTTCTTACTCAAGAAAGCAGGTTTCCGGCTGATCAATTTCGGGCTGGAAACCGCCTCGGAAAGGCTGATGGCACTATTGAACAAAAAGGAAACGGTAAGCAAAAATATTGAGGGGGTGCGTTTAGCCAAAAAACACGGGTTTGGGGTATCGGCGACTTTTATTTTTGGCCTGCCGGGAGAAACTGGAGCTGACCGCAAGCTGGCATATAAATTAGCCAAGGATTTATCATTGGATTATGCCAGGTTCAATAGCGCTACCCCTTATCCGGGGACGAAGCTTTATGAGATCGCGCGAATCGAGAACAGGCTTTTTATCGACAAGGATTGGTCTAACTTAAATGCCTGTGCAATGCTGGCGGGAGCCGGCAGAAGCGCTGAACGCCTGCCTTATGTGCCGCTTACATGTGATGAGGCTGTATTAAAGAAGGATATCGTAAAAGCCAATCTTTTATTTTCCTTGAGGCCTGCGCGGATCTTTAAGCTTCTTTCTAAGAGGATCGGCCCTGCAGGGTGGTTTTATCTGCCTCCGAAATGGTATCTTAAACCCGGGCAATGGTTTTACCTGTTTAGCCTGGGTTTTCGCCTTATAAAATCATTACTAAAAAGCCTTTTTTGACCTTTTGAGGATCTGGGGGGGGAATGTGTATCTGTTGTAGCCAGAAAAAAGAAAGAGTTCTTTCGGTTAAGAACGGGTATAAGATCACAAGGTGCAGTAATTGCGGATTGATCTATGCCCAAGGTACAATAAAGATCGAAGACCTCAAAGAGTTCTATTCAGACGGCTATTTTAACAGGCGGAAAAGGGACGGGATCGGTTTTAGGGATTATCTCGAGGATGAGCATATCCACCGGCTTAATTTTTCCTCTTTGGCGAAAATGATATCTAAGAACGCCTGCGGTAACCTGCTTGATATTGGCTGCGGTTATGGGTTGTTTCTTGATGAGGCCAGGAAAAAAGGGTGGAATGTTTACGGCACCGAGATATCGGCGCAAGGCTATAAATACGCCATGGATATTTTGGGGATAAATGTTGCAAATCAGGAGTTGAAAGATTGCAAGTTCAATGATGATTATTTTGACCTGGTATCTTTATTGGGAGTGGTGGAGCATTTGATCGATCCTTTAGCCGAGCTTAAGGAAATAAACCGGATCACAAAAAGTGATGCCAGGCTTATTATAACTACTTTGGATATATTTGCCCCGGTGCGTTTTTTAAAATGTTTTAGCTACAAACCTCCGGAACATATGTTCTATTTTTCCAGGAAGACCCTTGGTAAACTGCTTAATATGGCTGGCTTTGAGGTTGAGAGTGTAAGTTCTTACTGGCGGTATTATACCTTAGATGATATTGTCAAGCGTGTGGAAGAGTTTTGTTTTGGTGATGCCAGGTTTTGCAGTTCTTGCCTGGAAAAAACCGGGTTGAATAAACTGATCGTGAGAATCCCGGTAAATGAAATGTTAGTCATAGCAAGAAAAATGAAAGGGAACAGTGTGCAGCATGCCTAAGATAGATACATTCTGCGAGAAATATGCCGATAGAGTAGTCTGGGAGTTGATCGCGGGATTCATTATTATTTTTAGTTACCTGGTTATTTTACAATACTCCTCATTTAGCTATCAGGATTGGGATTTTGCCAGTGAGGCAAACATTATGTGGAATACGGTCAATGGCAGGCCGTTTTATTATTCTTTTATGCAGCAGGTGATTTTCGGTTACCATCTTTTTCTTGTCTCTGTTTTGATCGCGCCGATATATGCGGTTTTCCAGCATCCGGTCACATTGTTGATCTTACAAACTATTTTTCTGGGATTAGCGGCATATCCTTTATATTTACTGGCCAGGTTAAAGATCGGCCGGAGTCTTGCCTTGGCGGTGAGTTTCGCCTATTTACTTTATCCTACGATAGGCTATATTGCCTTGTTTGAGACCCATTTTGAAGTGTATGTTATTTTTTTCCTTTTTTACGCCTTGTATTTCTTTGAAAAAGAGAAGTTTGCTGGATTTATCGGATTTGTGTTCCTGGCTCTTTTATGCAAAGAGAATGTAAGCTTAGTGATCTTCATGCTGGGGGTTTATGGATTTTTAAGGAGGAGGTCCGCCAAATGGGTGTTATGGCCGATGGCGCTGGGTGCGGGCTGGTTTATCCTGGCAACCAAAGTCGTTATTCCATATTTTGCAAAAGACCGTCAGCTTTACCCTGATGGCTTTATGTTCGCAATTTACTATGAGCATTTAGGCCGGAATATATTCGAGATGTTCCATACGCTGATTACCCAGCCGGGGTTGATCGCCAGGACAATTTTTACCAAGGCTAAGATCATATATCTGGTCCGGGTTTTTGCTCCCGGAGGGTTCCTGGCGCTGTTTAGCCCGGCATCTTTATTGATCACCTTGCCGGTTTTTATGCAGAACCTGCTTTCGCTAAAACCGAGCCATTTTTCAATTATGTATCATTATCTTGCGATGGCCATCCCGTTTATTTTCTTCTCGATGGTTAATACCTTCAGAAAAATATTAAATTATCAGCAGGCGTCAAAGATCCGGGGGGTGATTTTTACCGGATTCCTGGTGGTTGTGATTGTCTCTGCGTTTTTGTTAGCCGCTCCGCAGATGAATCTGCACATATATTCTTCTTTTTATGGCAAGGATGAGTTTACCGGTGAGCAGCAAAAAATAGCCGGATTAGTGCCGCCGGATGCCCCGGTTATTTCGACCTTCAAATTCCTGCCCAGACTTTCCCAGCGTAAAGATGTTTATTCGATGCACTTTGTCTTTGACGGCCGTAAAATGTATAGTAGCGAGAAATATGATTTGCCGGAGGGCCTTGAGTATGCCCTGATAGATTTTAATGATATGTTCATTTTAAACCTTTTTTTCCCTCCGGAAGCTCCGGGGAATATAAGGAATTTCCTTAAAGAAGGGGAATGGGGGGTTTTAACCGGCTCGGATGATACGATCCTGTTCAATAAGGATATTCAATCCCGGCGCAGGCTGTTTGAGGAGGTGGATCATCCTTTGATCAGCCATCCTTTGAATATAGATCTGAATGGAGAGGTTATATTCTTAGGGTATGACCTTATCCCGGAAAGTTCCCAGGGAGGCAGTATCCTGCACTTGGTTTATTATTGGAAACGGTTGAAGGATATCCCGGGGAATCTTGGGATACTTGTCGAGTTTGTGGATAATAATAACCAGGTAAAATTAAATAAGCCCCATGTCGTCGGCTACAGGGTTTTTCCTCTTGAGGCATGGAAAGAAAACAAGGTATTTAAAGAACACCACTATCTGTTCCTTCCCGGGTATATGCACAAGGAAAGGTATAATATTTGCGCCGAGGTGCTTTATTTGCCCCTGGGCCGGAAATTACCGGTTGTAAGCGGGGATAAGGTCGATAGTAATAAACGTATCATGTTGACTGATTCTGCGGTATGGCTTAAGGATTTTTCAATGGGTAAATAAGGGTATATTTTACCACTTGATCCGGAGAAGCTTATGGGAGCAATTAATTTCGGGAATATCGATGAATAACAATATAACAATAAAAGGCGCAAAAGAGCATAACTTAAAAGATATAAATTTGGAGTTGCCGCGTAATAAGCTGATCGTGGTGACTGGGCTTTCCGGTTCAGGAAAGTCAAGCCTTGCTTTTGATACCATCTATGCCGAAGGCCAGCGCCGGTATGTGGAAAGCCTTTCCAGTTATGCCCGGCAATTCCTTGACCAGTTGCAAAAGCCTGATGTGGATTATATAGAGGGTTTATCCCCGGCAATTGCCATAGAACAAAGAAATGCCGGAGGCAGTCCGCGTTCGACGGTAGCAACCCAGACCGAGATTTATGATTATTTAAGGCTTCTGTTCGCGCGCATTGGCAGGGTTTTTTGTTATAAATGCGCCAGCCCTATCGAGAGGCAGAGTCCCCAGGAGATAGTTTCCCGGGTACTCTCTTTGGCGCAAGGCAGGCAAATCCAAATATTAGCTCCTCTGGTAAGCGGCAGAAAGGGGCAGTTCAATGAGATATTTTCCCAGATCCAGAAGTCCGGGTTCGTCCGTTTCCGCGTTGACGGTAAAGTTTATGAACTGCCTTTTAAGCCTAAGCTGGAGAAATATAAAAACCATACTATAGAAGTTATAGTGGACCGGCTGCATATAACTCCGCAAATAAAAAGCCGGCTCAATGATTCTGTGGAAACCGCGCTTAAAGTTGGGAATGGGGTGGTTATTATTTCTGGGGCCGGCCAGGATTTGAGAAAAGGAAATGACCTGGTTTTTTCCGAACACTACGCCTGCATAAAATGCGGCATAAGTTATACTGAAGTCGAGCCGAGGATATTCTCCTTTAATTCTCCCTACGGGGCATGCTTGGAATGCAACGGTCTGGGCATAAAACTTGAATTTGATCCTGATCTGATCATTCCCGATAAGAATAAGTCCATTAACCAGGGGGGGATTGCTCCATGGAAACGCGGCGGTAAAGGGTATATGCTTTATTACCGCTGGCTGCTTAAGGAGTTGTCCTTAAAAATGGATTTTGATCTGGATGCACCTTTTAAAAAACTGCGCAAGGATATCCAGATGGCGATTCTTTATGGCAGTGAGATCCAGGTGAACGGCAAGCCTTTTGAGGGGTTAATCCCTCATCTGGAAAGGTTGTTCAAACAAAGCGACAGTGATTACTTGAAAAACGAGATCTCCAAATTCATGTCCAGTCTTTCCTGTCCGGCATGCCTTGGGGCCCGCCTTAAAAAAGAAAGTTTAAGTGTCAGAATAAATGGAAAGAATATCTGGCAGGTAACGCAAATGTCGATAAAAGATGCCAGGTTATTCTTTGAGAATCTGGTTTTAACTGAACGTGAAAAGGCGATTGGCACGCAGGCATTAAAAGAGATAAATCAAAAGTTAAGGTTTTGCATCGATGTAGGGTTGGATTATTTGACCTTGGATCGTAAAAGCTCTACATTGTCCGGAGGGGAGGCGCAAAGGATCCGTTTAGCCACACAGGTAGGTTCTGGGCTGGTGGGGGTTTTATATATTTTGGATGAGCCCAGTATTGGCCTGCATCAAAGGGACAATGCCAAACTTATCGCGACCCTGGAAACTTTAAGGGACCTGGGGAATACTTTGATCGTTGTCGAACATGATGAGTATACCATACGTGCCGCGGATTTCGTGGTGGACCTCGGCCCGGGTGCCGGGCGCCATGGCGGAGAGGTTATCTTTGCCGGTACAAAAGAGGCGTTATTAAAAGACCCGAATTCTTTGACCGCTAAATATTTGAATGGGAACCTGGGAATTCCTGTTCCGTCGAAAAGGCGGTTTTATCATGGTAACAAGTTTTTAGAGATAAAAGGCGCCAGGGAGAATAATCTTAAGAACATAAACGTAAAATTTCCTTTTGGCGTTTTTATCTGCGTTACCGGTGTTTCCGGTTCCGGCAAATCCACGTTAGTCGATGAAATACTTTATAAGAGCCTTGCCCAGAGGTTATATAAATCACGCGAAAAGCCCGGTATCCATGACCGGTTGATCGGCGCCGAGCATATAGATAAGGTCATTGTAGTGGATCAGTCCCCTATCGGCAGGACTCCGCGTTCGAATCCGGCAACTTATACCGGGGTTTTTAACCAGATCCGGGATATTTTCAGTAAACTGCCGGAATCAAAACTGCGCGGTTATAAACCGGGAAGATTCTCTTTTAATGTTAAAGGCGGCAGGTGCGAGGTTTGTACCGGGGATGGGATCAAAAAGATCGAGATGCATTTCCTGCCCGATGTATATGTAAAATGCGATGTTTGTTCAGGCAGGCGTTTTAATGATGCTACTTTGGAAGTTAAGTATAAAGGGAGATCCATTGCCGATGTCCTGGAGATGACGGTTGAAGACGCCCGGGAGCTTTTTGCCAACATCCCCAATATACGAAATACCCTGGCCTATTTATATGATGTCGGATTGGGGTATATTCAACTCGGGCAGTTTGCCACCACTTTGTCCGGAGGCGAGGCGCAGAGGATAAAACTGTCTGCGGAATTAAGCAAGCGTTCTACCGGAAAGACCTTGTATATACTGGATGAGCCGACCACAGGACTGCATTTTGCGGATGTAGAAAAGCTGATCCAGGTTTTTCAGAAGCTGGTAGATAAGGGCAATACCGTTATTGTTATCGAACATAATTTGGAGGTTATCAAATGCTGTGATTATATTATCGACCTGGGACCAGAAGGCGGGGATAAAGGGGGAGAGGTGGTTAACTGCGGCTCTCCGGAAGAACTATCCAAGGATAAAAGGTCATATACGGCAGAGTTTTTGAGAAAGGTGTTGAATGCCAAATAGAGAAGTGATATATTAAGGCGGATTCTTTTTGTGTAAGGCGTTCGGGAAATATCTCGCCAAATGAGGCTTTGATAAAATGAGAACAAAGAATATTAAAACAACCGCGTTATTATCCTGGTGTTTACTGGGGTTTATTCTGAATCTGGTAAATGGAAATTTTACCGAAGGTGTGTATGCCGGCGTCTCTAAAGAGGATGAAGCCATATTCATGGCTAAACGTGCCTTTGAAGATGGTTTCTATGATGTAAGCCTTGGGCTTTTTGAACGTTTCCTTAAATCTTACCCGGATTCTGCTCGCTCCCCGGAAGCAAATCTTTTTATTGGGCAGTGTTATTTCCATCAGAATAAATTCCTTGATGCGCTGGCTAAGTTTGAGTGGCTCTTGAATCAGCCGGCGGCCGCAAATATCCGGGATGCCGTGCTTTATTGGATCGCCGAGGTCCATTTCCGGGGAAATGATTTCAATAAAGCGGCTGCTTATTATACCCGGATAGTCCAGGAATTTCCCGCTTCTACCTATGCGCCGGCGGCGAATTATTCCCTGGGATGGTGTTTATTCCAGGCGCGGGATTTTACCAGGGCACTGGAATATTTTAAGGTGGTAGAGGAAAAATTCCCTAAGGAGCCTTTTGTAAAAGAGGCGGTATTTAAGAGTGCGGAATGCCTTTACAACCTTAAGGATTATGCACAGCTTAAGGAAAGATTGAAGAATTACCTGCAAACTTATAATCAGGAGGCATCTAAATCCGCATATCTTTATTTTTACCTTGCGGAAGCGGAATACTATTTAGATAATTTTTCTGATTCAATTGACGGGTATAAAAAGGCGATTTCGGCGACTCATGATGAGAAGATCCAGGCGCTTTCTAAATTGGGGATTGCCTGGGCATATTTGAAATTAAAGAAATACAAGGAGTCAGAAGATGCTTTTGCGGCAGTTAAGGCGGATAATTTGGAGCGGTCAAGCCGGGATGTTTTGTCTTTAGGCCAGGCGATATTGATGGGGGAGGCCAAGAAATTCAAAGAGGCTTCCGGTATATATCAGGAGTTAGCAGCTCAAACAAATGATCCGGTGGTCCTGGTTCAGGCGTATACCGGGCGTGCAGAAGCACTTTACAATATCGGCGATTATACCCAGGCGATCAATGTTTACCGAGAGGTATTACCTAAAATAAGCAAAGAGATACCGCAGGATATCATAGATAAACTGCATTATGGCCTTGCCTGGGCATATTTAAAGGAGGCTCAATTTAAAGAGGCGATCGAGGAGTTCCAGAAGATCGTTAAGCAAAGCGACGACAAGATCGTTAAGGTTTCTGCCTTGTGCCAGATCGGCGATGCCTACCAGGATTCCGCAAATTACCCAAAAGCCATTGAGGCCTATGATAATATACTGAAGAATTTTCCGGATACCTTCTACAGCGATTATGTTCAGTATCAACTGGGTTTGGCCCAGCTTAAATCAGCCAATTATGAAGGCGCTGTTGTTAGTTTCCATGCCTTAAGGCGTAATTTCCCAGGGTCAAAGCTTCTGGATGATGCCTCTTATGCTTTGGGGTTGAGTTATTTTCAGAGGGAGGATTATAATGCCAGCCGTGAGGTTTTCGAGAAATTCCAGGATGAGTTCAAGGAAAGTTATTTAAAACCGCAGGCGATGTATCTTTTAGGGACGAGTTTATATAATCTGGGCAAGTTCAATGAGGCAATTGAGGTTTTTAAGAATATTATCCGTCTTTACGGCCAGGATATTGAACTGCTCCAAAAGGCCGAGTATGAGATCGCGGATTGTTTATACCGCATGGGGCAGGAAAATGAGGCTATGGAGAAATTCAACTCCCTAAGGTCCAAATACCCTGATTCCAGCCTTACCTCCGAGGTAGTTTGGTGGCTGGGGGAATATTATTACCGGCACAACGATTTAAGCCTGGCACGAAGGTATTTTTCCTCATTGATCCGGGATTTTCCTGACTCCAGCCTTGTTCCTAACGCTTATTATGCCTTGGGTTCAACATATGAGGAAGATGCGAATTATGAGGAAGCGATAAAAAATTTCAGCAAGGTCTTAGAATTTGGCAAATCTGATCTGGCGGGGACGGCATCTATTGCCATTGCCGATATATTTGCCTTGCAGGATAAGATAGATCATGCGCTTGCAGGATACCGCCAAACCATCTCTGCTTATCCTAATTTAGCGACTTTAGTTTATCCTAAGATGGCAGCGGTTTATAGCAAGGCTGGAAATTATGAGGAGGCAGTGGCCTTCTATCGTAAAACCCAGGGTCTGGCTTCAGCCGATGAAATGAGTAATATCCAATTTAAGATCGCAGAGACACGTGAGGCAGAAGGGGCATGGGATCAGGCAGTAGAGGAGTATTTAAAGGTCACGTATTTATATGCGCAAAACAGCACGCTTGCGGTTAAATCATTTTTACGTGTAGGTGCGATTTATGAGAATAAACAGAATTTTAAAGAGGCGAAGAATATTTATGCCAAAGTAATTGCGATGAATGTAACGGAGAGTAAGTTTGCCCAGGAACGGTTGGATTGGATAATGGCGAATGTAAAAGAGTAAAAATAGGTTGTGTGAGGGTATTAATGTTTCAGGTCTCAAGTGTCATGTGGTTAAGGTCCGTTAGAATATTTTGATTTAGGAGGGGTGCATGGATATTTACAAAATGAGCTTATGGCAGGTGTTTATGGCTGGCGGGCCGTTAATGTGGCCGATACTTTTATGTTCGGTTGTGGCTGCGGCGGTGATCATCGAGAAAATATTGTATTTGCAAAAGGTCCAGATAAATGTCCGGGATTTTTTGAATAAGATCTTAGAGCGGATGAAACATAATCAGGTAAAGGATGCCCTGGAGATCTGTGATAAGACGGTTTCGCCGATCTCGAACTTAATGAAAGCAGGGATACTTAAATATGACCGCCCTAAAGCACAGATAACCGAGGCGATAGTTGACGCCTCTTTGCATGAGGTGCCTATTTTAGAAAAGAACCTTTCGATCTTGGCGACCTTAGCCCATATTTCTCCTCTTCTTGGGCTTTTAGGTACTGTTACCGGGATGATCACCTGTTTTCAGGTTATCCAGGCGAAATCAGCGGCTTTTCAACCGGTTTATCCCGGGGATTTAGCCGGGGGGATATGGAAGGCATTATTGACCACGGTCGCCGGATTAATGGTAGCTATTCCTTCATTTGTGGCCTATAACTATCTGGTAAACAGAGTCAATACTTTTATTCGGGAGATGGAAAAAGCTTCTTCGGAACTGGTCAATTCCCTTACCGAATAATTTTCATTTTCACGGCTGTTTGTTAAAAACCGGTTTGCATATTATTATAAGGTAAATATGTATTTTAAGAGGCATTTGAATCTGGAGCATGGGTTGAAACCGCTCGATATCGCCCCTTTAGTCGATGTGGTATTCTTATTGTTGATCTTTTTCATGTTCACTGCTAATTTTGTCAGCCCTCCGGGGATAAAAGTAAACTTACCGAAAACCGTGACCAGTGCGGCCGTAGACCGCCAGGATATCGACTTGATTGTCTCCAGTGAGAATTTTATTTATTTTAAGGGCACTCTTATTCCTTTGCCGGAATTGAAGAAACTCATCCATCAAGCGGGTTTGAACCGCCAGGCTGTTTTGATTAAGGCCGATAAAGATGCCGCATTGGGCAAGGTGGTCGAGATCTGGGATATTTGCCGGAAATCCGGAGTAAGCCAAGTTAACATTGCTACCAATAAAGAATAACCTTTAATGATTTTAACCGCGATCTCGAAAAGAAGCTTTTTATTCTCTGTTTTCGGCCACGTGTTTTTGTTCGTTGTTTTAAGTGTTTCTTTCGGTGAAAAGTTCTTTCCCGTAGTTCCTCCAGGGGTTTATTTCTGGGGGGATCTTTTAACCCGGGATGATCTGTCCGCTAAATCCAATCTGAAACAGTTTGATCCAAAGGATAATTTTATCCCTCATCCGGCTATTCCAAAGGTATCGGCAAAAATAGATTTTACTTTGCCTTTGTCCGGGAGTGCATTAAAACCGGCAGTGGCTGTGAGCGCTTATGGTCAAAAGTCTTTTCTTCCAATCCCAGTTAAGGCTGGGCAAGTCCCTGTAGAAAAGAGGGGGGCGGTTGTTATGCTTTATCCCAGCCTGCCCTATAAATTCAACCTGTATTTTAAGGACCGGCAGGTAGCGCATGTCGAATTGGAGTATAAGATCGTTTCTACCGGAAAAACATCCGCGGTAATGCTTAGAAGAAAGATATCTTCTGGCAGCTTGGAGGCAGACCTTTTGTGCATGCGTTATATTTACCACTATCTTTCTATGCAAAAAGACAGGCTTACCGCAGATAAATGGCAGAGTGTTAAGATCGAACTGGAACTGAAGAAATGATAAGTCTCGATTTTACGGTCGCAATAGCAGTTTTTGCCTTGATCGTTTTATCTTCTGTGTTGTTGCCTTGGGTCTTTGAGAAAAAGCAGAAGAATAAAGGCCTATCATTGGATGATAAATTCATTTGGTTTTGCTCAATTTGCTCATATACCTATATAAATACAAAACAGGATGTGATTTCGCTTTGTCCACGCTGCGGGAGTTATAATAAAAAAGCATGATCTTAAAAAAACATTTGACCAAAGTATTTACGTTGGTATAATACATATGGGATCACACAAAGATAAACCCGGAAAATCTGGAGGAATGAAATGATCACCGAGATAGGTATCGTTGCAGGAGATATCTGGCATTTCCTGGATCAGCGCGGAGAGGTTGCGTTGTCATATCTGGTAAAAAGTATCGATAAGCCGCGTGACAATGTTTTAATGAGCCTGGGATGGCTTGCCCGTGAAGGGCATGTGATTTTGCAGCAGATAGATAATGATTATAAGGTAAGCTTACGAAAAAATGGTTAAGCCCTGTAAATCAAATAAGGCGGCGGTGTTATTTTTGTCTTTATTCATATTGCTGTTAGTGGTGATATTCGCCAATGTGATCTTGAATATTATGCGCAGTCATTCCCGCCTTACCCACCATCAGGTAAGCCGTATCCAGGGTTATTATGCGGCGATGGCAGGGGTTAATTATGCGCTTGAGAAATTAAGGCTGGGGCAATGGGGCACAGGTTCCTATTGCCTTAGAAATTCTAATCCCACTTGTCTGGGGACATGTCCTGCAGGTTCTACCCAGGTGAATGAACCGGATTTCCCTTGCACAGTCAGTTCAGTTTCAATTACTATTGGAGCAATGGACCCCGCCAATAATAATTTACGCCCAGTTACGGCTGAAGCTAATTATAGCTATACTGGCCCCTAATTAAATACCATAATCCATTATAATAAAAGTAAGTTTATTATATTTTTATTAGCCTAAGCTATGGTAGGCTTTGTTCTTCAGTGAGCAGTATCCCTTTCCTTTCGATATCGATTTATCCTCTATGAAATGCTCTGGTTAATATTGATTAGAAAACATTGCCATATTCTTTTATGTTAAAAGTAAGTCTGAGTAAGAATTTATAAAAAAATACTTGACAAAAATAGATGGTTATGTTCTAATTAATCCTACAATGCAGCGTAGTATAAAACAGTTAAATAAGGTAAATGGATATGCCTAGATTGATCGACGTTGATGAATTAGCGGAATACTTAAAGTTAAAGAAGCAGACGATTTATAATTGGCTGCATCAGGGAAAAATAGCCGGGATAAAGGTTGGGGGTGTATGGCGGTTTGACCGTAGGGAAGTTGATGCCTGGTTAAGAAGCAGAAGGTGTTCTTCTAAATTCGGAGATAAATAATGAAAAAGTCTTTAGGTGTTTATTTTGGGCCTAAAGTTATAAGCTTGGTGGAAACCAGCGGAAAGACTATTTCGAATAAGTTCCAAATTCAGCGTTCGGTCCTGTATTCAGCGGAATTAGAAGAGAAGGTTCCGGATGATGTAAAGGTTACTACGCTTTTAAAAGATGAGTTAGCCAAGAATCAGATCGATTGTCGTGAGGCGTTTATCAGTTTGTCCGGTAAAGATCTGATCATCCGCACTTTTGAAGTCCCGGTTTTACCCGCCAGTGAAATGCTCAACGTGGTTAATTTTGAAGTGAAAAAATATATCCCGTTTAAGACCGAAGAGTTGGTTTCGGATTATCAGATAGAACTTGACCGGTCAATCCGCAGAAACCAGGTGTTATATGTCGGGATAAAAAAGGAGACTTTGGATCGCTATGTCTCGATCTTCAGCCAGCTTAACATAAAAACCATTGCGGTGGAGTATTCCGGATTCAGTGCGTTGCGTTTCTTGAAATTGACTAATTTTTCCGACCGCGGGATCGTCGGGGTTGTGACTATGGATTTTGTTGAGGATGACGAGATCAATTTTACGATCATGGAAAAGGGTTTTCCTCTTTTCAGCCGTGATATTACTATGTATGGCGCGGCAGAGCAGGCCGCAGGGATTGAGCCGGTATCAACTTTTGAGATCGCTATCGAGAAACTAAAGACCGAGATCCGGGTATCCCTGGATTATTTCCACCGTAAATTCCCGGCAAAGAATATAACCAAGATCTATTATGTCGGGAATAAGGATTATTGCGTGGATCTGGATGCGTTCTTTAAGGATATGACCATTCCCTCGCAGTTTATCGATGCCGCTAAATATATGGGTAAGCAGCAGGCTTTTAGCCTCGGGTTATTGAAAGGCTTGGGGGCGTCATTATTCAAGACCGTCAATTCAAGGTTCAAGATGAATGTGGTCGAGGCCAAAGCAAAGGTCGCAATCCAGAAGGAAAAGACAGCACAGGTAGAGCAGGGTTCTTTTCTTAGCGGGATTGAATTGGATTTTAGGGTTATCTTTTTGGGGTTGGTTATTTGTATCGGCACTTTTGCCTTTGGGATATACCGGTTGTTCCCGGTACAAAATGATCTTAAGCATACATTGTCCCTTCGAGTGGAGATCCCCGGGGTAGATGTAAATTCCACTCCCGATGATTTAAAATCGATCAGCCAGAAAACCCAGGAAAAGATCAAGGCCCTCAATGATCTGATTGTCAGACAGTTGTATTTGACGGAGACCCTGGATAGTATCCCCAGGATCATTCCCGAAGATATCCGGTTGACAAATTTTTCCTTTATGAAGAAAGATAATAAGGGATATTTGACATTGCAGGGGACTGTGTATATGGGGGACAGTACGGAAGAATTCAATCTGATAAATAAGTTTGCTTCGCAATTAAAAACCAAATTAAAAAAAGATTTCAAGGAAGTCGCCGTGTCTGATATCAGCCATCAGCAGATCGATAAGGTCAAGGTAACATCATTTACGATCAATTGCCGTTCATAGGAGAGATATGGAAGCAGCCGATATAATTACCAAACATAAGAATGCGCTCATAAATGTGGTTATTTTGCTGGTCGCGGCGGTTATTTCCTTAAAGGTTTATACCAAGCAATCCTCGGACCTTAACTCCTTAAAGGCGCAGAATGAGGTGGAGATCGAGAAAAACGCGACCTTAAACCAGATCAGTGAATTATCCGCACAGGAAGCGGTATATAAAGAATTCATCAATGCCAAGGAGATCTCATCGGTTTTGGATGTTCTTTCGGAGCTTGCCAAGGAGTCTGGTGTTGAGATCGTATCGATCAGGCCGGAAACGGAGGAAGCAAAGGATATTTATATAAAATATCCTTATGCCTTGAGTTTAACGGCGAGTACTTATCACAATATAGGCGATTTTATATCACGTCTGGAAAGCCACCGGGATATTTTTTCAGTAGAAAATATCAACATGTCTTCCCACCTTTCTGACGGTGAAAAGCCTGTTGAGAAACTCGGAGTGACATTAACGATAAATACAATTTTAGCCAGATGATAGAAAAAATATTTTCTCCAATAGCAGATAAAGGCATGGCCAAAATAAGCTTTTTTATCGGGTTCCTTTTAATTCCCTTGAGTTTGGTTTTTGATGCATGCGCGGCGGGTGATGCCATGCAGAAGGAGATCAAAAAGATCGAGGCCGCAGAAAGTGTCACTAAATTCTCAATTGCCCGGCCGACAGTGAGTTACCAGGCGTTTAGCTTAAAAGACCCTTTTTTGGGCCGTAAGAAGATTGTAGCCTCCGGGGATGGCCAGGTGGAGGTTAGTGAAATACAGCCTCCGGTCTTAAACATCCAGGGTATAGTCTGGGGCGGGGATATCCCTCAAGCGATCATTGACGGAAAAGTAGTGCGTATCGGTGATATTGTCGCCAATGCGCATATCGTAGATATCAGTCAAAAAGGAGTCGATATTTTCTTTGAAGGCAGGCAGTTTAGCATTCCTGCTCCGGCGGCAGCGAGCAGGAGCCCGGAACCTCAACTTAGTTCAAAAGGAGGCACAAATGTGCAGTAATCTTAAAAGATCAGTCCTTATATTCCTTGTCTTATTTTTCTTTTCTCCTCTTAATTTGAGGGCGGGGCTTGACCTGCCTTTTGAGGATCCCGAGATCACCATATCCATGGATTTTCAGGATGCGGCGATCAAGGATATTCTGAAGATATTCTCGGTACAATCCGGCTTGAATTTTATCGCCTCCGAAGGGGTGCAGGACCGCAAGGTCACCTTGTATATGGATAAGGTGGGGATAAAAGAGGCAATGGACAAGCTTTTTAAGGCCAACAACCTGGCGTATGAACTGGAAACCGATTCCAATATCTTTATTGTCAAAGATCTGGGCAGGCCGCAGATAGAAACGGTCACCAAGGTTTTTCATCTTAAATATAATTTTGTTCCCAGTTCCCGGCTGCAAAAAGAAATTGATAACATGTCGGAAACCACCGATACTTCATTGACCGATTCCGGCAGCGGATCTTCTTCGAGTACCGGGTCGGATTCCTCAAGTGGAAGCGAAAGTAAAGGAGATATTGTAAAAGTTATAGAGAATCTTCTGACCAGTAACGGCAAGATCTCGGAGGATGGCAATACCAACAGCCTGATCATTACGGATGTGCCGTCGCGCATGAGCAGGATTGAACACGTAATTGCCTCTTTAGATGTTCCACAGCCTCAAGTCTTGATCGAAGTAGAGATGCTGGATGTTAGCAAGAAAGATACGGAAAAACTGGGAATCGACTGGACTAATGCCGCGGGGTTAGGGGTAGTACTTACCAGCGCGACTTTGAGTACTCCGTTCCCTTTTAGAGCAATAAATGCCGGTGAACATTTGATGAATGCAGGGTCATCGGTTACTAATGGTTCTGTTAAGTTTACTAATCCTGACGGGAATAGCCTTTCTGCGGTAGCGAATTTCCTGGCGACCCAGACTGATTCAAAGATCCTTGCCCGGCCGAAAATAATGACACTTAATAATAAGACTGCAGAATTAAAGATCGTGACCGATGAGGTTGTCGGGACAAAGAAACAGCAGGAAGGGCAGGGGGCGTCTTCGGCAACTACCACCGAAGCGGAAAGGGCGATTACCGGTGTAACCTTAAGGGTTACTCCGCAGATATCCCTGGTGACAAATGAGATCACTATGTTCATAACTCCAAGCGTGAGGGATTCGAGCACATCTTCTATCTTGGTGGATGATAAACCGGCAAAAGACCCGGATCAGCGTTCGACTACTTCCTTAGTAAGGGTTAAAGATGGAGAAACGGTGGTTATCGGCGGTTTACTGCGCCATACGCGCGTTGAGACAGATACGAAGATACCCTGGTTAGGTGACCTTCCGATCATTGGCGCGGCCTTCAGGAACAAAAATAAAAGTAAAGATGAAGAACGCGAACTGGTAGTTTTCATTACTCCGCATATCCGCAGGGATGTTCCGTCTAGCCTTTCGCCGACTAAAATGGTCCAGATGCCGGAGCGGGAGCAAAATACTTCTTTGGCGATCAGGCGGCAGGATGTAATTAGCACAAGCTTGAATAGTGTAGAGTCCAGAAGGAAATATTGATCTTATAAGCTGAAAGTTTTGGCGGATTGTTCACTATCGTTATTTCCGGAATATTTTTATGGCGAAAGAAAAATATTTAAGGCTCGGCGAGCTTTTGATCAAAGAGGGCTTGCTAAATCCTGTCCAGTTAGAGAAAGCGATCAGTATCCAGCGCCAGGAAGGCGGCCGGCTGGGTGAAGTATTGATCAGGCTGGGGATGGTTAAAGAAGACCAGCTGGTAAGTATTCTGGGTAAACAGCTGGGGATCCCGTATTTTTCTTTAGGTACCGGGATGCTTCGCCCGGCGCCTGAACAGGAACTGGATAAACTCATCCCGCATGATTATGCAATGAAGAGTTTGATCCTTCCTCTTTCCCGCAACCTCAAATCCCTTACCGTGGCAATGGTTGACCCTTTAGACCTTATACTGATCGATAACTTAAAACGCCTGACTGGCTGTGATATAAATCCGGTTGTAGCGACAAAATCCGACCTTACCCGGGCAATTGATGAGTTTTATGGCCGGGCAGCGATGCTTACCAAGGCGGTAAAGGATTCTTATGAGCCTAAGGCCATAGAATTGTCAGTTGAATCAGTAGAATTTGCCGACCAGGAATTAAGCCTGGATAAACTGATCGCCCGTGCAGAAGAAGCCCCGGTGGTGAAACTGGTGGATTTGATCATCCGCCAGGCGATCGATGAACGCGCCTCGGATATACACATCGAGCCGTTCAAGGATAAAATATGCCTAAGGTACAGGATCGACGGTAAATTATATGAGATCCCTCCTCCGGCAAAGCATCTGCATTCCCCGATACTTTCCCGTATCAAGATCCTAAGTAAACTTGATATTGCCGAGAAACGCCTGCCCCAGGATGGGACATTCATGGTTAAACTGGAGAACAGGGCGGTAGATTTAAGGGTTTCCACTATCCCGACGATCTATGGGGAGAAAGTGGTTTTAAGGATCCTGGACAGGGGGACCGTGGTCCTGGATCTAAACACCATGGGGTTTGAGCAAAAACAATTAGAAGGATTGCGCCGTGCGGCAAATTCTCCCTATGGATTAATATTCTTAGCCGGGCCTACCGGGAGCGGTAAGACCACGACTTTGTATGCCATGCTAAACGAGATCAAAAGCCCGACTAAGAATATTATTACGGTTGAGGACCCGGTTGAATACAAGCTGGATGGGGTAAACCAGGTCCAGGTAAAATCGGATATCGGGCTTACCTTTGCCAGTGCCTTGCGTAGTTTTTTGCGGCAGGACCCGGATGTGATGTTAGTCGGCGAGGTCCGGGATCTGGAAACAGCCCAGATCTGTATCCGTTCGGCCTTAACCGGGCATTTGGTTTTAAGTACCATACATACTAATGATGCTTCCCAGGTTGTCAGCCGGTTGATTGATTTAGGTATTGAATCGTATTTATTAGCTCCTTCCATTCTTCTTGCGGTGGGCCAGCGCCTGATCCGCCGGTTGTGCCCGGAGTGCAAAGAGGCATATGAGCCGTCGTCAGAGCATTTAAAAAATATAAAATTAAAAACGGATTTGATCTATAAACCCAAAGGCTGCCCGAAATGTTCGCAAACCGGGTATAAAGGAAGGGTTTGTATTTCCGAGGTCCTTTTGGTGAATGATGAAATAAGGGGATTGATCAGCCAAAAGGCGCCTTTTCAGAAAATCAAAGAAGCAGCACGGCAGGCGGGAATGCAGACACTTTATGAATCAGCGTTAAAAAAGGTTGAGGCAGGGTTTACTTCTTTAGAAGAAGCCCTTTCTGTAGTTTTAGGAGAAGAGTAATGGCAAAATTCTTTTATCAGGCCCGGGATAATAAAGGGCGTAAGGTTAACGGTACGGAAGAAGCCTATACCCAGGAGGAGGTTATTACCCGCCTGCAGTCAAAAGGCTTATTGGTGGTAAATGTTTTGCATGATTCCCAGGATTCCCGTGCGCAGAATCTTGATTCAAAGACCGGTACACGCTTAAAGTTCAAGCATTACGGGATCAAGAATGATGATATGGTGCTTTTTTGCCGCCAGATCGCGACATTAATGGGCGCGGGCATCGTAGTATTAAAAAGCCTGGATATTATTTCTATGCAGGTATCCAGCAATCGGCTGTATCATGTTGTGCGCAAGGTGGAAAAAGATATGGAGGCCGGGCTTAGCCTGCATGAGGCGATGGCAAAACACCCGACGGTATTTTCCGAATTATGGGTAAATCTGGTGGAAAGCGGGGAGGCCAGCGGTAATCTGGCAATGGTGCTTAGCCGTTTGGCAACATACCTGGAACGTAACGCCGCCTTTAAGAAAAAGATCATTTCCGCATTGATCTATCCGGCGCTTCTGATGATGGCAGGGATAGGGGCGTTATTGTTCCTAACCATAAAGATCATTCCTACATTTGCTGAATTGTTCAAAGGGTTCGATATTGAATTGCCGCTTTTAACGCAGTTCTTATTGTTCGTCAGTGTTTTTTTAAGGTCGTATTTCTTGATCTTAGCCGGGGTTATCGCCGCCGGGGTGTTTATTTTCCGCAAATATATCCAGACTAAGCCGGGGCGGAGGCAGTGGGAGGCATTTTTATTCAACCTTCCGGTAATGGGTGAATTCTTTCGCGGACTGGTGGTAGAACGGTTTTCCTCTGAAATGTCGACTTTGGTAGAAAGCGGTGTCCCAATCTTATATTCCCTGGAGATCACCGAGCACAGCGTCGGCAATTTAACTATGGCCGAGATTATTCATCAGATCAAGGAGGATGTTAGAAGCGGAAAGACATTGAGCCAGCCTTTGAATAATTGCGGTTTTTTTGAGCCGATGGTTGTACAGATGGTGGCGATCGGCGAGGAGATCGGGGAACTGCCGCAGATGTTCAAGAAGGTGAACGGTTTTTACCAGGAGTATGTCGAAACGTTTTTACTGCGGTTTGCCTCGATTTTTGAGCCGCTTATACTGGTATTTATGGGGGTGGTTATCGGGATCATGGTGGTTGGCGTATTCTTGCCGATATTCCAGATATCGAAGATCGGTTAAGTTTTTACCGGGCATATATTTACTAAAAAACTATTGACATGGGGTAGCGTTAGTATAAAATAATAACATAAACGGTTATATTATATCAACCTAACAGGAGGAGGAGGAATGAAGAAAAGGTTTCCGGGCAAAGGGTTTACGCTTTTGGAATTAATAGTAGTTATCATCATTATCGGTGTTTTAGCGGCATTAGGTTTTGTGCAATATACCACGATGGTGGAGAAAGGCCGTAAAGCAGAAGCGCGTACACTTTTAGGTTCATTACGTACCATTCAATTTGCTTACTTTGAGGAAAATGGGGCTTATGGTACTCTTGCACAGATAGGGACTCCTGCTCCGGCTGGGTGTCAAGCGAGCCATTATTTTCAGTATGCTTGTACCGCTGCTACAGGTGTTTGCACCGCGACTCGTTGTACTGCTGGTGGAAAAGCGCCTCAAGCTCCTGCAGGTGCAGGGTATACTATAACCTTAGCTCCAAACGGAACATGGGCGGGTGCGATCAACTAAAAACGGATATTCATGAAGAATCTTGTTCTTAATTTGCTGAAGAAAATACCCAAACGCGCGCTTACTTTGATGGAGATTATCACAGTAATGATCATTGTAGGGATTGTCGCTGCTATCGGGTTATTGAACTACAGTAATGTTAAAGAGCATGCCATGGGCAAGGAAGCGCAGGCTAATTTAAGGCTGATCGCAGCTGCCCAGAGAATATACCGTATGGAATCAGGGATATATTATCCCCAGGGCGGAGTTAATCCTACTATTGCCCAAATCAATGATAATTTGCGGTTGACGTTACCGACCACAAATGATTGGAATTACACCTTTGATAATATGGGCGCCAGTACTTTTCGCGCTAATGCTCAAAGAGGAGGGTGTACATATCATATTTGGCATAATACTGGAGATGTGCAAACCCTGCCGAATAATGGCGGATGTCCCTGATCGAATGGTTTTAGAATGGTTTTAGTTCCAGGGGCATCCTTCGTATAGTTACGGAGGATGCCCTTAATTTTAATTCTCATGAAAAAAAAAGCGTTGAGCCTGTTAGAAGTAATTATCGCTACGATTATTTTGACTTTGACCTTTGCCGGCCTTGCCGGGGTATTTGTTTCCGGGAAGAATTATCTGGTGCATTCCCGCGCCCGGTTGTCTACGGGGGAGTTCGGTAAGTTCTTTCTGGACCCGGTCAATCTGGATGTTAAACATAATGATTGGAACCCGGCAACCCTGGATTTTACCAATCGCCTAAAGCTTACCGGGTCAGGTGCCTTGACATTTTCCGGCACAGTTACACAAGGATTAGAGATATATTCTGCCAGGTATAATGTAAAAGTCCCTCCGGGAATGCTGCAGCAGGATCAGATGCGTAAGATGGTGATCACCATTGGGGTAACCGAGCCTGAACCGTGAAAATGCCTAAACATGCCGTTACACTTTTAGAATTATTGATCGCTTTGATCTTAGTGGCTATGATGGCGGTTGGTTTCTCAAGTATCGACCGGTTCAGCCGGCATCATGTGATCACTGCGGATTATCAGGCCAAACTTCAGAACGAGCTGGCTTATACAATGCAGCATATCGCAAAACGCGTGCAGGTGGGGATTGGTGATAATGCCAATCCTCCTTTATTCTATTATCCGAATAGTGCGGCGCCCACCGGGTTCTCGGTCAGGGTAGATGCTTCGAACACCCCTGCTAATTTGAATGATGACCAGATTTGGCGTTATTTCAGGAATGGGAATAATTTTGAAGTTTTATCCTGTGTGGGAGGGGTATGCTCGCCAAGCGAAGTGCTCATCTCCGGGCATTTGGTTAATAATTCCGTTAAAGGTATTATGCCTTCTTCTGGCGCCTTAAGCGGGCTATATTTATTATTGGAACCGGCAAGCAGGGATACGGTTATTAATGTTGGGTTGGTGGTTCGGCAAAGGCCTTTAGAAGATGTTTCTGCAACTAATCCGCAGGTTTCTTATCGCACTACTTTACGTGCAAGTTCCGCTCCCGCGCATTAAACAATTTTTTGGATTATTTAAAACTTTTTTATTTGCCCATTTTGAGTTTAATGCTATAATTACTAGTTGTTTAAGTATATGAGTCAATAGATTGCCATGTTAGTTCATTGTTCATTCAATTAATATAGCGTCCTTTATTAGTAATGTCTTTGTTTTTACCATGAGCCATGAGCTATGAGCCATGAGCTATGAGTCATGAGCCATGAGCCATGAGCGCAATCTATAGACTTAATTGGGGCTGCCCCCCCACAGATTTCACAAACATTATAGTTAGAAGTACAAATGTTTGTGAAATCTATGCGTGGGGGACACGCCTATGACAGTTAATAGAGATGGGGCTGTAGCTCAGATGGGAGAGCATCTCGTTCGCAACGAGGGGGCCGGGAGTTCGATTCTCCCCAGCTCCACATTTCTTTTGTGGATAAATTGAAGTATTTCCTGCGGATCAAACCGATAATTGTTCTTCTATTTGCGGCCGTAGCGTTGTGTTTTTACCTCCCGGGAATTGTTGCCAGCCAGCCTTCTAAAGAAGCTTTATTCTATGAAAAACTGGATGCTCATTCGGTGAACTGCCAGCTTTGCCCGCGCCTGTGCCGGATCCCTTCCGGGCGCAGGGGGTTTTGCGGGGTGCGAGAAAACCAGGCAGGCAGGCTTTACAGCCTAAGTTATGCCAGGCCGGTTGCCATCCACCTTGATCCGATTGAAAAGAAACCGTTATTCCATTATCTTCCGGCAACATCGGCATTTTCGGTTGCGACCGCCGGGTGTAATTTACGGTGTAAATTCTGCCAGAATTGGGAGATATCTCAAGCAAAACCCGAAGACCTGGATTATTTGCCTCTTTCTCCTATGGAATTGGTTGAGAAAGCGAAACAGTCGGGTGCCTTGAGTATTGCATATACATACAGCGAGCCTACTATATTCTATGAATATATGCTGGAAAGCGCCAGATTAGCGCATGAAAACGGTATACGTAATATTATGCATTCTTCAGGATATATTAATGAAGAGCCGCTTAAGGAACTGGCGAAATACCTGGATGCGGCAAATATCGACCTTAAAGGGTTTAGCGATGAATATTATGCCCGGATTTGTGCAGGGACACTTGATCCGGTCTTAAGATCGCTTAAGATCTTAAAAGAGGCTGGGGTGCATCTTGAGATCACTAATTTGATCTTGCCGGGGTATAATGATGATCCGGAATTGATAAAGCAAATGTGTCTATGGATCAAGGATAATCTTGGAGCGGATACCCCGGTGCATTTTTCCCGGTTTTTCCCGACGTTTAAACTTGCCAGCCTGAACCCTACTCCGGTAGCAAGCCTTGAGAAAGCACGCCAGATCGCTTTAGATACAGGCTTAAAATATGTCTATATCGGTAATGTCCCGGGACTTGACGCAGAGAATACCTATTGCCCAGAATGCAAGCAGGCGGTTATCGAAAGAAAAGGGTATTTTGTGGTCAGTGATAATTTGATTGAAGGTAAATGCAGGTTTTGTAAGACAGAGATCTCCGGAGTGTGGAAGTAGGAGGTTATGGGTAAAATATTATTTTTATTCCTGATACACGGCTTTTTAGTATTTAATCTGCTTGCCTCTGATATCGTAGGTCCTCATGTCGCCGGGTCATTTTATCCGGATGATCCGGAAGAGTTATCGCTTATGATCGATGGGTTCTTGAGCCAGGCAGACCCGGAACCGGTCCCGGGTGAGATCTTTGCCTTGATCTGTCCGCATGCCGGATACGGTTTCTCCGGAGAGGCTGCTGCTTTTGGCTATAAGCTGGTCAGGGACAAACCTTATAAGACGGTTGTTATCCTGGGGACGGGCCATAGCTATGCCTTTAGCGGTGCCTCGGTGTATCCGGAAGGGGTTTTTCGCACTCCCTTAGGCGATTTAGAAGTGGATAATGAGTTCGCCCGGCAGTTGATCAGCCCGCAAGACGATATTAAATTCATACCCGAGGCTTTTAAGAATGAGCATTCTCTGGAAGTGCAGCTGCCGTTCTTGCAAAAAACCTTATCCGGGATTAAGATCGTCCCGGTCATCCTTGGCGATTGCCCGCTTTATACCTGTGAACGGATGGCAGAGCTGTTAAAGAATGCGATCGGCGGGCGTAAGGATGTATTGGTAATTGTCTCAAGCGATATGTATCATGGCTATGATTTTGACCAGGCGGAATCTGTGGACCGGAAAACCTTGAGTGTCATGCAAAATATGTCCGGACTTGAGCTGTACTCCGGTTTGCGCAAGGATGAGCTCAAGCTTTGTGGTGGGTTTGGGGTAGTTACCGCCGTTATTTTATCCAAAGCTTTAGGATATGACAAGATCAAGCTTTTGAAATATACTAATTCCGGAAGGATAACCGGCCGTATGCAAAAAGGGGTTTGGACTGTAGGTTACGCCAGTTGTGCGATTAGTCAAGATAAAGGAGGGATAGGTATGTTGAACCTGGGCCAAAGGAAAAGGTTATTAGAGATTGCCCGTAATGCAATTACATATTATTTGACTGCTGATAAAAAACCGGATTTAGCTGAAAATGACCCTGTCTTAACCCAGCCGATGGGTGCCTTTGTGACTTTGCATAAGAAAGGCCAGTTGCGGGGGTGTATTGGAAATCTGATCAGCCGGGAACCGCTGTATCTTACGGTGCGGGATATGGCGGTCGAGGCGGCAGTGGGGGACCCCAGATTCATGCCTTTGGATTTAACGGAGTTTAAAGATGTGGATCTGGAGATTTCTGTTCTTTCCCCGATGCAGCGTGTTGATTCGCCGGAAGAGATTAAGATAGGAACACACGGGGTTTTGGTAAAAAAAGGTTTCCGAAGTGGTGTTTTTCTGCCGCAGGTTGCTGTGGAAACTGGATGGAGTAAAGAGGAGTTCATGTCGCATTTGTGTACGGAAAAAGCCGGCCTGCCTGCGGATGCCTGGAAAGATAAATCCACGGAAGTGTATATTTTTACCGCAGAGGTTTTTTCTGAAAAAGAGTAGTGCGCTGGCTTAAATCGATATGCTGCGGATTTTTATTGCGAATTTCCTTTTAGGATTGACTTTTGGCTGGGGGCCGTGCTTGGCCAGTTGCGGCCCGCTGGTCGTTTCTTATACGGTTGGCACCGGCAAGAATCCCGGGCAGGGAGCGGGTTTTTACTTTATATTCTCTATCGGCCGGATATGCGTATATGTTTTAGCAGGTTTTTTGTTCTTTTTTGCCGGGCGCCTTGCCGCAGAGAATTTATGGAGCGGATTTTACAGGTATGCAACGGTTTTTGGCGGAGGATTTCTTGTCCTGGCAGGATCATTGATGGCATTCGGGGAAAAGAACAGGTTTTGCCAGGGTCTGTCCAGGCATATTATCATCCGGGATAAATTCAGCACGTTTATTTTTGGTGTGATCACCGGGATTGCTCCTTGTGCTCCGCTTATTGCAGTTTTATCGTATATTATGCTGGTTTCGAAGAACTGGATGGAAAGTATGGTTTATAGCCTATCCTTTGGTATAGGAACGGCACTTTCTCCGGTTATTTTATTAGTTCTTATTTCCGGTTTTTTAAGGCAAAAGATAGTGCATAACCGGTTTTGGCGGTGGTTGCAGATCATTTGTGCTGCGGCGATTATAGTTATGGGATTAAGGTTGGTTGCGGGTGCGCTGGTATGAATGTTGGTTTAAATGCGCGAGTAAGCGGTTTTGGGAGGTAAATCTAAAATGCATAAATTATTTGTTTTGGCAGAGAATATCTTAAATGATCAAATAACGGTTTTACATCCTGATCAGGTGCATCATTTCAAGGATGTTTTGCGTTTGAATTTGCGAGAGCCTGTATCGGCCGTAGATGAGCGGGGGATGGAGTACGCATGTTTTGTCCGGGAGTTATTGCCGGATAAGATCATTTTACAGATAAAAGAAAAGCGGCGGGCAGAGAAAAAGAATAAGACTAAAGTTACGGTTGCCTGTGCCATCCCAAAGCAGGCAAAAATGGATGAGATCATCGATAAGTTGACTCAACTGGGAGTGGATACGATTATTCCTCTGGAAACTGAACGGGTGATCATTAAGCTGGATGCCGCAAAAAGAGCTGCCCGGCTGAAACGTTGGGAAAAGATTGCACAAAGCGCATCCGGACAGAGTAAGCGCAACGATTTCCCTGCGGTCCTTCCTATGCAGGCTATTCAGGATGTTTTAAATTCCGCCGCGGGATATGACCTGAAACTGATCCCTACTTTAGAAGGAGCGCGCAAAAGGCTGAAAGAGGTTTTTAAATCCGGCGCTCCTAAAAGCGTCCTGGTTTTTATCGGCCCGGAAGGTGATTTTACACCCGAAGAGATTGATCTGGCAGTTAAGGCAGGGTGTATCCCGGTAACCTTAGGGGATCTTGTTTTAAGGGTTGATACCGCTGCAGTGGCTGTAGCCAGTTTCATCAGCATATATTCCGATGATCGGGGTTAAATTCTCTACCTTAGGATGCAAGGTCAACCAGTATGAGACCCAGAGCCTGCGCGAACAGTTCTTGCATAGCGGTTGTTATGAGGTTTCTTCCGATGAGCCGGCAGATATTTATATTATTAATAGTTGCACGGTAACTCACCGCGCCGACCGTGATTCCCTGCGTTTTATTCGTCAAGCAAAACAAGAAAATCCCCGGGCGAAAATCGTGCTTACCGGCTGTCTTGCCCAGCTTGAGTCTGACCGGGCCAAAATATCGGGTTTTGGTTGCATGATCATTAAGGATAAATCTAAAATCCTGCCTGCCTTTATACAAGAAATAAATAAGAAAAATACGTTTTGCGGGGTGTATGCTGATAATACCTGGAATGGGGTAAAAAAAAGCAATACCTCTGTACCGGGGATTACCGGATTTAAAGGCCATACCCGGGCTTTCTTAAAAGTTCAGGACGGTTGTAATAATTTCTGTTCCTATTGCAAAGTGCCTTTGGTCCGCGGACGGTCTAAAAGCGTTCCATTAGACCAGGTTATCCACCAGGCAGAGGATTTGGCAAAGAATGGGTTTAAAGAGATAGTCCTGACCGGGATATGTTTAGGCGATTACGGCCGAAGTCTCCATCCCAGATCGGATTTGGCAAGCTTAATCGATAAATTAGAGGGTATTCCCGGGGTTTATCGCATAAGATTGAGCTCGATCGAGGCAAAGGATATTTCCACCAGGCTTATTAACCGGATGAAAGGCTCCAAGAAACTATGCCGGCATTTGCATATCCCTTTGCAAAGCGGGGATGATCAAATCCTAGAAAAAATGAACCGCCACTATAGCCGCCGGGATTTTCTTCGCCTGATCCAGAGAATTAGATCCCAGGTACCATATATTGCCATAACCACAGATCTCCTTGTGGGGTTTCCCGGAGAAACCGAGGAGAGTTTTCAGAACAGCGTAAAAGCGGTACAGGAGATCGTGCCTTTAAAGGCACATATTTTCCCTTTTTCCCTGCGTAAGGGAACCGCTGCGGCCGGTTTTACGAAAGATTTCCTGCCAGAGGAAGTAATAAAAAACCGGCTGATGTTTTTAAAAGGAATATCGGATAAGTGTGCGTTATCTTTTCGCAGGAAGTTCCTGAATAAGAAGATGTTGGTGTTGATCGAAGATAGAGCCAGGAATAATCCGGGTTTTTGGCAGGGGCATACGGATAATTATCTGCAGGTTATGGTTAAATCCCGCTTAAACCTAAAGAATCAGCTGATCCCGGTAAAACTAACCGAGCTTGTTGGCGAGGTTTTTATCGGCAAATAATATTCCTGTTAGATTTTTCCTTCCCCCGCGTCTATTATTGCGTGAAAGGGGGGAATTATATTTATATGTAGCATGTACAGGTGGACAGGAAAATTACAAGGTTGATAATTTTACGATACATTGCCGCGGGTCCTGCCCGGGGCCGGTTGCTCATGGGCCCCTCCGCCCGGTGTGGATTCTCCCATTCGCAGCCATCCCCGGTCACCCGCTGCAATGTAAGCTTGGCGAAATTTCGCGGACGTACATTAGAAAATTCTTGGCAATAGTCTGCGAGGAATTACGACGAGCTGAAGCATATCATTAGCGACCATTTTTCAATTTTGCGGAAGCCAGGAATAAACCGAAGCAGACGGCAAGAATTTTCAGCACGGGAACAAAAAACGTCAAGTCAAGTTTCATTTGATAGGGATATTATAGATTATGTAATTTAGTGGTTTAGATTGTATTAGGGCGGCAGTGATTTTATTTGACAGGTAAAAGGGGCTAAGTTATAATAAAACTCTACTTTAGCTTTAAATAATATTAAAATCCGGAGGTTTAGCATGAGTATTGACAAGAAAACACCGCCTAAAGGCGGGATCAGTTTAGATGCACAGAAAACAGACGCCAAAGATACAAGCCACCGCCAAAAGGCGCTGGAGCTGGCGCTTGCCCAGATCGAAAAGCAGTTCGGTAAAGGTTCGATCATGAAACTGGGGGCGGATGTCAAGGCAGATGTTGACGCTATCCCTACAGGGGCATTGGGGCTGGACCTGGCCTTAGGCGTGGGCGGTCTTCCCCGAGGAAGGATTATCGAGATCTTTGGACCCGAAGCATCCGGAAAAACCACTTTGACTCTTTGCGTGATCAGGGAAATCCAGAAAAAAGGCGGGGTGGCGGCATTTATCGATGCCGAACATGCCTTTGATTCTACATATGCCAAGGTGATCGGCGTTAACCTCGATGATCTTTTGATCTCACAGCCGGATACCGGAGAACAGGCGTTGGAGATCGCAGAAACATTGGTGCGTTCGAATGCCGTAGACCTTATTGTAATTGACTCGGTAGCGGCGCTTACTCCGCGGGCGGAGATCGAAGGTGAAATGGGGGACTCGCATGTTGGCCTGCAGGCAAGGTTAATGTCACAGGCTTTGCGTAAATTGACTGCCGCGATCAGTAAGTCTCGGACTTGCGTGGTTTTTATTAATCAATTAAGAGAAAAGATCGGGGTGATGTTCGGTTCTCCGGAAACTACTACCGGAGGCAGGGCGCTTAAATTCTATGCCTCTGTCCGCCTGGATATCCGACGGATACAGACTTTAAAAACAGGTGATGATGTGATCGGCAACCGGGTCCGGGTAAGAGTAGTAAAAAATAAGGTGGCGCCTCCTTTTAAGGAGACGGAATTCGAGATCCTGCACAATGAAGGGATCTCAAAAATCGGAAGCCTTTTGGATACCGCGATCAATATGGAGGTGGTGCAAAAATCCGGGACCTGGCTTTCTTTTGGCAATGAGAAACTCGGCCAGGGCAGGGATGCCGCAATAAAACTCTTGAAGGAAAAAAACAAGTTGGAAGAGGATATTGAAAAAGAAGTGCGTAATAAGGCCATTGCAGGAGAAAAACAGGAAAGATAATCCAAGGCAGGAGGTAATCTGATGAAAAAAACAGCATTGTTATTTATAATCTTGGTTTTACTGGCTGGTGCCGCCCCGCGAGTTTCTTTTATGCGCAGCCTTTCTGCACAAATCGAGCCTGCTCATACATCCAAAGGTTTTAATATGGAGGATGCGGTGATCAATGTGGCCGAAACCGCAGGTAAAGCAGTGGTTTCTATCAGCACAGAGCATACCGAAAAGATAAATAGCAGCCGCAGGTATTACCGCCGGTTCCCTTCTGTTCCGGGCCAGAATAACGAGGATGAACTCTTGCGCCGGTTCTTCGATGATTTTTTTGGGCAAATGCCGGACAGGGAATATAAAAAGGCCGGTTTAGGTTCTGGTGTGATCATTAATCATGACGGCTATATCCTTACCAATGAACATGTGATCAGTGAAGCGGATAAGATCACCGTTACTCTATCTGACGGCCGGGAATTTGCTGGCCAGATCAAAGGTCAGGATCCGCGTTCTGACCTGGCGGTGATCAAGATAAACGCCAAGGACCTGCCGGTTGCTTCTCTTGGCGATTCCGATAGTATCAAGATCGGGCAGTGGGTGGTTGCAATCGGCAATCCTTATGCCTTTGCGATGCAAAGCCCGGAACCAACGGTAACAGCAGGGGTCATTAGTGCTTTGCACCGTTCATTAGGGCGGGGGATTTCTCAGGACAGGGATTATAATGATCTTATCCAAACCGATGCGGCGATCAATCCAGGCAATTCCGGAGGCCCGCTGGTCAACTTAAAAGGTGAAGTTGTCGGTATCAATGTTGCGATATTTTCAACTAACGGCGGGAATATGGGGATTGGTTTTGCTATTCCGATAAACAGCGCGAAACGGATAATTACAAAGTTGATCGAAGGCAAAAAGATTGTTTATGGATGGCTGGGGATCACCGTTCAGAACCTTACTCCTGATCTTGCCAAGCATTTTGGTACAAATGATAAAAACGGGGTTTTAGTGGCCAAGGTCCTTGATGATTCTCCGGCAGCGAGATCCGGTATGCGTGAAGGCGATATTATTGTGCGCATCGACACTAAAGAGGTTAATTCAGTAAAGGATCTTTTAGGGATTGTCGGCAGAAGTGAGGTTGGTAAGGCAGTCAAGGTCGAAATAATCCGCGATAAGAGGCCGTCTTTTCTGAATGTGGTTATCGGTGAACGCCCGCAAAATGTGGAGGAAGGCGCTGTTGAGTCGACGTCTGGCAGCTGGCGCGGTTTAAATGTTGAAGACCTGAATTCAGAAATTGCCAAGAGGTTCAGGACACAGGAAAAACAAGGGGTCCTGGTAGTAAATATCGAACCTAATTCCTCCGCTGAAGACGCCGGCCTTATTGCCGGTGATGTGATCCTGGAGATAAACAAACAGCCGGTTAAGAATGTAACCGATTATGACCGTCTGGTCAAGGGTGTTTCCGGTAATGTCCTGGTCAGGACTTCCCGCGGGTATTTCTTGATTAAGGCGGAAAGTGAAAAATAATACAGCCGTTAGTGAATTGGCCAAAGCCAGGCTTTATGCTTTTTTGCTGCTTAAATTCCGGATGCGCAGTCAAAAGGAGATTTGCCAGCGGTTAAAGATGAAGCGTTTCAGCCCGCAGGCGATAAAAGATACCCTGGATTTTTTGCAGGCCAAAGGTTTTATAGATGATGAAGCGTTTGCGAAAGCCTGGTTTGAATCGAGGTTGTCCCGGTTTGAAGGGGCAAACCGGATCAAAGCGGAGTTGAGGTTAAAAGGGGTGGCCAAGGAGATCATTGACCGGGCTGCAGAAACGTTAAGGGATAGCTTTCCGGAACCAGAGATCACATTGAAATTGGCTCGGGATAAATTCCAGAGGTCAAGGAATATCGACCCTGATATCGCCAAAAGGCGCATTTATGCATATCTTTTACGCCGCGGTTTTTCTCCGGATGCAGTAAATAATGCGATTGAACAATTGGAATAGACCAAGGACCATATAATGACAGCGGATATTTTACGCAGGAAATTCCTGGATTTCTTTAAATCCCGCAAGCATAAGCTGGCCGCAAGCGATTCGCTTGTGCCGAAGGATGATCCGACAGTGCTTTTTACGCCTGCCGGGATGAACCAGTTTAAGCGTCAGTTTATGGGGGTGATCACTGATTTTACCCGGGCGGCTTCATCACAGCGGTGTTTACGCACAGATGATCTGGATAAGGTAGGAAAGACTTCCGGTCACCATACATTCTTTGAAATGCTGGGGAACTTTTCCTTTGGGGATTATTTTAAAAAAGAAGCGATCGCCTGGGCTTGGGAGTTTTTGACAGTCGAGCTTAAACTCGACCGCCAGCGCCTGTGGGTATCGGTGCACGATGAAGATGAAGAGTCTTACCGTATCTGGCATGACCAGATCAAAGTCCCGGCGGAACGCATTGTAAAATTAGGGGATAAAGACAATTTCTGGCCGGCCGATGCCCGAAAACTGGGGCCGAACGGGCCATGCGGGCCGTGTTCGGAGATATTTATTGATTACGGGCCCGATACTGGATGTAAAAGAAAAGATTGCAATCCTTCATGCAGCTGCGGCAGGTTCGTTGAGATCTGGAATTTAGTTTTTACCCAGTTTAACCGCAAAGGTGAAAATGAATTAGAGCCGTTACCGAACAAGAATATCGATACCGGGATGGGGCTTGAGCGCCTGACGGCGGTGATGCAGAATGCAAAGAATAATTTTGAGACCGAGTTATTCCAACCCCTGATCAATGAAATTAAGCGCCAGTCAAAGAGTGACGCCTCTGAAAACAGCAAAGAAGCGTTTTATGCCATCGCAGACCATCTCCGCGCGGTCACATTCTCCATATATGATGGGGTGATGCCTTCTAATGAAGGCCGGGGTTATGTTGTGCGGAAGCTGATTCGTAAATGCGTAATGCACCTGCGTTGTCTGGGGATTAAACAGGCAGGCTTATATAAATTAGTGCCGGTGCTTTCTCGGATCATGCATGAGCCTTATCCGGAATTAGAAGCGCGCCGGGAAAACATCTCGGAGATCATTTTAGCGGAAGAAAAGAGCTTTATCCATACTTTAGCCACAAGTGATTCATTATTGAAAAATAAGTTTTTTTCAAAGACAGCTCTTGCGGGTACGGCTCTTGGCGGAGGTCTAAATGTACGCAATCCTGGTGATCCGGATCTGAACGGGATCATCGCTTTTCAGTTGTATGATACCTATGGCATACCTTTTGAAGTGATCAGTGATTGGGCAAAAAAGCACGGGATAAATATTTCCCAGGAGGTTTTTGACCGCCAGTTAGAATTACAGAAGAACCGTTCCAAAGAGCAAAGTTCCATGAAGGGGGATGTTTTTGCGGTAAAGGATCTGGAGTTAAATGTCAAGGAAAGCAAGTTTTTAGGATATACCTTGCTTGAATCCCCGGCGCATATCCTCAAGATTATTAAGGATAATAAGGAAGTCAAGAAGGTTTCTGCCGGAGAGAGTGCAGAGATCATCCTGGATAAGACCACTTTTTATGCGGAAGCCGGAGGACAAGTTGGTGATTGCGGGAGTTTGTGTAAAATAAAAAGTGCCGCAAAAGGCAAAAATACCAAGGCTGTTGGTTCCAGTAAAGATATGTTTGAGGTTTCGGATACGAAACGGGTTGGTAAGGCGATAGTGCATATTGGCCAGGTTAAGCGCGGAAATTTTAAGATTAATGATCCTGTAAGAACTGAAGTTGACCGTATCCGGCGTCTGTCTATTGCCAGGAATCATACGGCTACTCACTTATTGCAGGCAGCGTTAAGGCAGATATTAGGAGCGCATATTCAACAGCAGGGGTCATTGGTGAACGATGAGAAGTTCCGTTTTGATTTCACCCATTTTAAGGAAATTACTGTCGAAGAGTTATCCCGGATAGAAGAGGTGGTAAATGATTTTATTTTGCAGGATTTGACGGTTTCGAAAAAAGAGATGCTGACCAAAGAAGCTAAAAAAACCGGGGCACTGGCTTTTTTTGGCGAGAAATACGGGGATAAGGTGAGGGTTATTTCTGTGGGGGATATCTCTAAAGAGTTTTGCGGAGGTACTCATCTTGATTCGACTGCTTTGATTGGGATATTTAGGATTGTGCATGAAGGGTCTATTGCCAGCGGGGTGAGAAGGATTGAAGGGGTAACCGGGAAATCGGCATATAACCTGATCGTCGAACAAGCGGCTTTAGTTAAACAGATGTCTTTAGTTTTGAATGTCGCTGCGGATAAATTGGTCGAAGATATCCAGAAACGGTTATCCAGAGTAAAGGAACTGGAGAAACAACTGGACTCTCAAAAATCGAATAATCTTAAATCCTCGCTTGAGGATTACCTGAAATCAGTAGAAAATATCAACGGGGTTAATGTTTTAACTTGTTTGATTAAAGGTGTAGATATGGATGGTTTACGTAAGACCGTGGATTTACTCAAACAAAAGCTTGATAACGCGGTTATTTTGCTGGGCGCTGATCCTGGTACCGGAGATAAGGCATTCTTAGTCGGAGGGGTTGTGGGCAGCTCCGCCGCGCATTTCGATATCTCGGCACTGATTAAAGAGATCGCCCCGATAATCGGGGGAAGCGGCGGGGGGAGAAAGGATTTTGCCCAGGCAGGAGGGAAGGATCCTTCTAAATTGGAAGAGGCATTGGCGAAATTAAGAGAAATCATAAAAGGCAGGCAGTAAAATGAAGATAATCCGTTCCTCCAGTAAACAATTAGAAAAGATCTATGACCGGGCTTTTTTAAAATCCAAAAGGATCGAAGACAAGGTAAAAGGGATCATTGATGATGTGCGCATGTTCGGGGATGAGGCGGTACTTAAATATACCCGTAAATTCGACCGGGTCAAACTTTCAGCCCGCCAGCTTAAGGTTTCGGAGATCGAGTTAAGCGGGGCGTATCAGAATATCACTCCTAATTTTGTTGCCAGCCTTAAAGTGGTGATAGATAATATCAACCGGTTTTACCGCAAGACGATCAAGAAGTCATGGCGGATGAAAGACGGAGACGGAGTTGTTTTAGGCGAAAACTACACTCCGCTTGAAAAAGTAGGAGTTTATATCCCCGCAGGTACCGCCCCTTTAGTTTCTACGGTTTATATGACGGTATTGCCGGCCAGGATCGCCGGGGTTAAAAAGATCGTTTTAATGAGCCCACCGGATAAGCATGGGTTCATTAATCCGCATATCCTGGTAGTCGCCGATCTTTTAAAGGTGGATGAGATCTACCGTGCTGGAGGTGCTCAAGGGATAGCAGCCCTTGCTTACGGGACAAAAACCATCACCCGGGTTGATAAGATCGTTGGCCCGGGCAATATTTATGTCAGTGAGGCAAAGCGCCAGGTTTTTGGCCGGGTCGATATTGATATGATTGCCGGGCCTACGGAACTGGTAATTATCGCTAACCGTTCGAGTGACCCGAAATTCATTATTTCTGACCTTAAGGCACAGTCTGAACATGCCGGCGGACTGGCAATTTTAATTACGAATTCTAAATCCCTGGCTAAGGAGGTAAAGGCCCAGTGTTTGGACACCAACGGCTATATCATCCTGACCCAAAACCTTGACCAGGCAGCGGAGATCGCTAATATGATCGCGCCTGAACATTTGGAAATACTGGTTAATAATCCGCGTGCGCTTTTAAAGAAGATAAAGAATGCCGGTGCGATATTCCTGGGGCCATACAGCCCGACGGCTTTGGGCGATTATATTGCCGGGCCCAGCCATGTATTGCCTACATCTGGGACCGCACGATTTTTTTCTGGATTATCGACGATGGATTTTATCAAAAGCAGCCATATTATCAGTTATTCCCGTAAGGCCCTGGAACGGGTGAAGGAACCACTGGAAAAGATTGCCGGGATTGAAGGTTTAAGTAAACACCTTGATTCGGTCAGAGCTAGGTTTTAGGAAGGGGAGAAAAATGCGCAAAAAGATTATTAAAAGAAAAACCCGGGAAACACAGATCAGCCTTAGTCTTAATATCGATGGCAGTGGGAAAAGCAGTATTGATACCGGAGTTGGTATCTTAGATCATATGCTGGAGTTATTTGCTTTTCATGGTTTTTTTGACCTCCAGATAAAAGCTAAAGGTGATCTGAAGGTTGATATTCATCATACCAATGAAGATGTTGGTATTGTTTTGGGTCAGGCATTTAAAGAAGCATTATCAAATAAAAAAGGAATTCGCCGGTTTGGTTTTGCTTCTGTGCCGATGGAGGATGTGCTTGTTCGGGTTAGCCTTGATATTAGCGGGCGTGGGCATTTCAAGATGACTCCTGCGGAATTAGCCTTGCCACACGATAAGATGAAGGTGGATAATTATTCTTTTGATGATGCGCATCATTTTTTAGAGGCATTGACAAAACATTTGGGAATGAACTTGAATGTGTTTATTGAAACGGCAGTGAACGATTTGCATACAGATTTAGAACCGGTTTTTAAGGCCTTAGGACTTGCTTTGGATCAGGCAACACAGATTGATCCGAGGCGTAAGATAGTGCCTTCTACTAAAGGTGTGATCGATTAAATGATCGGGATTATTGATTATGGAATGGGCAATATCCACAGTGTCTATAAAGCCCTGGGTTCTTTAGGGGCGGATACTGTAATTACGAATGATCCAGGGGAATTTGAACGTATAGATAAACTGGTTTTACCCGGGGTAGGCGCATTTTCCGATGCAATGGAAGAATTAGAACGCCGCAAACTTGTGCCGGCGATTTTGGAGAGTATTGCCCGCGGCAAGATATTCCTGGGGATATGCCTGGGGCTGCAGTTGTTGTTTGAATCCAGCGCAGAGGCGCCGGGCCTGCAGGGGTTGAAATTATTACAGGGCAAGGTCAGTAAATTTAACGCGCATCCTTTACTTAAGGTCCCGCATATGGGATGGAACCAGCTGGATATAAACAATACCTCCTGCCCTTTATTCAATGGATTGCCGGATAAGCCTTATGTTTATTTTTGCCATTCCTATTACGCCGAGCCGATTGATAAATCTGTTGTTTCTGCTTCCTGCAATTACGGGGGTGATTTTGCGGCAGTAGTTTCCAAGGCAAATATTTATGGGGTGCAGTTCCATCCGGAAAAGAGCCAGCAGGTGGGGATGCAGATATTAAAGAATTTTGTTGAGATGTAACCGTGTATTTTGCGTGCTTATTAATTGTGGCTAAGGGTTGAGGCCGAACAAAACCGAATATGCTGATTATTCCAGCGATCGACATAAAAGATGGATCGGTTGTCCGCCTGGTCCAGGGGGATTTCAAGAATGAGAAAGTTTATTCTTATAGTCCGGTGGATGCGGCAAAGCATTGGGCTGGCCTGGGGGCAAAGCTTATACATATTGTTGATCTTGACGGGGCGCGCACCGGCCTTCAGAAAAACCTTGCGCTGATAAAGGAGATCGTCAGTAATTGCCGTATCCCGGTGGAACTTGGCGGAGGGATAAGAAATATTCAGGCAATACAGGATTCTCTTGAGGCGGGGGTATTCAGGGTAGTTTTGGGAACTAAAGCGGCTGAAGACCGTGATTTTTTGCGCCTGGCATTCTCGAAGTTTAATGAGAAAGTTATTGTCAGTATAGATGCCCGTCAGGGAAAAGTCATGACCAAGGGTTGGGGACAGGCTGCTTTCGGTGTAGATGTTTTAGAAATGGCAAAGGACTTGAAGGAAATAGGTTTTAGTGAGGTAATCTACACTGATATTTCCAAGGATGGCATGTTAAAAGGCCCGGATATTTCCGGTATTACCGGGTTAATCAAAGGAAGCGGTTTAAAGGTCATTGGGTCGGGGGGGATTTCCAGCTTGGATGATTTGCGTCTGATGAAATCACTGGAGAATCAGGGTTTAGTTGGCGTGATCATCGGTAAGGCTTTATATGAAGGGAATTTTACTTTACCAGAGGCCCTAAAGATAGGATAATAATTTTCATTTGTTCTAAACTGGCGGATAAAAGGAGGGTTAAAAAATGCTTAGAAAAACGGTTTTTGCGGTAATATTGGTTTCTTTATTTGTTTTAAGTGGCTGTGCAACTGCCCGTAAGCAGAAAGATCAGGAGATACAGGGGTTAAGGAACCAGCTTTCAGTTTTAGAAATGCAGGTTCAGTCCAAGGATGAAGAGATAAACAGCCTGCGGGAAACATTGAATAGGATGGAAATGGATATGCAGTCGGCGGCTTCACAGGATTTAGCCAACCGCAGGAAAACCGTTTCTTTGCCTAAATCACGTCCGTCTGCTAAACAGATACAGACGGCGCTGGCTAATGCAGGATACAATCCCGGGCATATCGATGGCAGGATCGGTAGGCAGACTAAAGACGCGATCAAGGCCTTTCAAAAAGCAAATAATCTTCCTGCGGATGGAAGGGTCGGCAAGAACACCTGGGCAGTATTAAAGGTTTATTTAAATAAGAAAGTTAAATAATTAGAGTTAACAGTTCACAGAAGACAGTTTAATGAAAGAACCGTGAACTGTGAACTGTGAACTGTGAACTAACCAGTATGTTAACTAAACGTATTATTCCCTGTCTGGATATCAAAGATAACCGGGTGGTCAAAGGGGTAAAGTTCCTCGGATTAAAAGATGCCGGAGACCCGGTTGAGGTCGCCAGGATTTATGACCAGCAGTGCGCGGATGAGCTGGTGTTTTTAGATATTACTGCCAGCTTTGAAAAGCGAAAGACTTTAGTCAAACTGGTAGAGGAGATCGCGGCAAATATTTATATGCCTTTTACTGTCGGGGGAGGTATCCGCACGATTGATGATATCCGTGACTTATTGAACGCTGGAGCGGATAAGGTTTCCATGAATACTTCAGCGGTAAATTCTCCTGCACTGATCGAGGATGCGGCGCGCAGGTTTGGCAGTCAGTGTATTGTTGTGGCAATTGACGCAAAATTCCGTTCGTCGGGACCTGTTTCTCATTCTTCCTGGGAGGTTTACATAAACGGCGGACGGACCCCTACAGGGATTGATCTTCTGGATTGGGCCAAAAAGGCGGAGGCTTTAGGTGCCGGAGAGATCCTTTTGACGAGTATGGATTTTGATGGGACCAAGAATGGTTTTGATCTATTGTTGACAAAAAGCGTTGCGGATGCGGTAAATATCCCGTTAATTGCCTCTGGAGGGGCAGGCTCATTGGAAGATTTTTTTGAAGTATTTACAAAGACCGGGGCGGATGCGGGACTGGCGGCGTCTATATTCCATTATCAGGAATATACTGTCCGTCAGGTAAAAGAATATTTGGATGGGAAAGGAGTCAAGGTCAGGTTATGAAACAGATAAAATTTGATTTAAAAAGCTTGAAGTTCGATAAATCTGGTTTGATCCCGGCGATAGTGCAGGATTACAAGGATAATGAGGTCCTGATGCTGGCATATATGAACCGGGAATCCTTGAAACGCACTCTTAAACTTGGCAAGACCTGTTTTTGGTCGCGTTCACGCAAGAAATTCTGGGTTAAGGGGGAAACTTCCGGCCATTTTCAGATCATCAAATCGGTCTCCTATGACTGTGACCTGGACACATTGCTTATAAAAGTAAGGCAGGTTGGTGTTGCCTGTCATACGGGGAATAGGTCGTGTTTTTATAGAAAGATCAAATAAGTTAGGAAGATTTGGGTGTCAAAGTGCCAAGTATCAGGGAAACCTGAAGCCTGGAACCAACACGTTTATTACGTATATAGCCATGTTTACTCCCACTCTAAAAGACTTCATAAAACTCTCTAAGCAAGGAAACGTGATCCCTGTTTATACCGAGATCAATGCGGATTTAGATACTCCGGTATCGGCGTTTTTGAAACTTAAGGATGATGAATATGCTTTTTTATTGGAGTCAGTGGAAGGCCAGGAGAGTATTGCCCGGTTTTCTTTCTTAGGCAGTAACCCGCGTTTGGTTTTTCAAAGCCGGGGCAGGTCTATAGATATAATCGAGCCACGGAGCAGGAAGACCAGGAATTTTCTGACTAAAACCGATCCTTTGGATGAGGTCCGTAAGATCATGCGGGATTTTAAGGCGGTAGAGGTAAAAGGTTTGCCGCGTTTCTGCGGCGGGCTTGTGGGTTTTATCGGTTATGATATGGTCAGGTTTTTTGAGGATATCCCTGATAAAAACCCTGATGGTCTTAAAATGCCGGATACATCGTTAATGCTTACTGATGACATCCTGGTCTTTGACCATGTTAATCATACGATAAAGGTTGTAGTCAATGTTGTCCTGCCAGGGAAAAAAACAAAAATCCCTGATTCTCAATTAGCCAGGATATATTTGCATACGCTAAAAAAGATCGCCTCCCGTCAAAAAGAGCTGCAATCATCTCCGGTTCTTAAGAAGGCTAAACCGGTGAAGATGCCGGTGAGCCCGGAGCTGATCTCTAATTATACGAAAAGCGAATTTAAGAAGATGGTGGAAAAAGCCAAGGATTATATCCGTAAAGGGGATATAATCCAGGTGGTTTTGTCCCAGAGGTTTAAATTCCATGTGGCGAAACCGGCATTTGAGATTTACCGCAGTTTGCGCAGGATAAACCCCTCTCCCTATATGTTCTTTTTGAGGTTTTTGGATACCTCTTTGGTCGGGGCTTCTCCTGAAATGCTGGTGCGTTGTGAAGATGGCATGCTTTGGACCCGGCCGATCGCCGGGACGCGCCCTCGGGGCAAAACTCCCGTTCAGGATAAAGCTTTGGAGTTAGAACTTATGAATGATGAGAAAGAAAAGGCAGAGCATATTATGCTTTTAGATTTAGGGCGCAACGATCTGGGCCGGATTTGTACGAAAGGCACGGTCAGTGTCAGTGAGTTTATGTCGGTGGAGCGTTATTCGCATGTGATGCATTTGGTATCTGAAGTCACCGGGCGGTTAAACAAGAAATTCGATATCTATGATTGTTTGCGGGCTTGTTTTCCTGCCGGGACAGTAAGCGGCGCGCCGAAGATCCGGGCGATGGAGATCATCGATGAGCTGGAAAATACCCGCCGGGGAACATATGCCGGATGCGTTGGTTATTTTAGTTTTCAACATAATATGGATACTTGTATAACCTTGAGGACGGTCATGGTTAAAGATAATACTGCCTATGTGCAGGCAGGTGCGGGGATAGTGGCGGATTCTATCCCGGAAAAAGAGTATTATGAGACTGTAAATAAAGCGCGTGCGTTAATTGAGGCGATCAACTGTCCGTAATCAATATTCGGGAGGTAAGTTAAATGACACTATGGAAGCTTTTAATGTCGGGTGGAGTTACAATGTATTTCTTGCTGGGTTATTCTATTTTGTCCCTGGGGATTATTATGGAGAGGTATATTTATTACCGTAAAAGGTCCAGGGTGAAAAGAGAAGCCTTCATGTCTTCTGTTACTAATGAATTAGCCAAGAGTAATATCACCAAGGCAAAAGAGCTCTGTAAGGCGACAGATACCCCGTTTGCCAAAGTGGTTTATTCCGGTTTGAATTTGTTCGGGCATAATGAGGTTGTGGTTTCTAATACTATGGAAAGGGAGATCAGTATAGAAACCACCCGGCTGGAGCGTTTTACCAGTATTATCGGCACGATCGGCTCAACGGCGATTTATATCGGCCTTTTAGGCACGGTTTTAGGGATCATCCGCGCTTTTCAGGATATTTCCCGGGCAGGGTCAGGAGGGATAAGTGTAGTTATAAACGGGATATCCCAGGCCCTGGTTACTACGGCTGCCGGGCTTTGTGTAGCGATCCCGGCGGTTATTGCCTATAATTGTTTTATTAAGAAAGTGGATGGGTTTATCACGGATATGGAGTTGTCGGCATCAGAAACCCTGGATCTATTGAGTATTGCCAAGAAAAAATGAAAAGAAGACAAAGGAAACAAAAGCTGGTTGCCGAGATCAATATTACCCCTTTGACTGATGTGGTAATGGTGCTTTTGCTTATTTTTATGATTACCACTCCTTTGATCTCTCAAACCAATATCAGCGTCAATCTCCCCCAGGCTAAAAGCGGGGAACCTTTTAAGGGGTCTCGGGTCGTTGAAGCAAATATCTCGATCTCGCGCGAAGGGATGGTGTATTTTAACGGCAACCTGGTCACGAAAAAAGAGTTGAGACAGCAGGTTAGAGCCGCACAAGTCAGTAATCCTGACATGAACGTGATCGTGCGCTCGGATAAATTCGTTCGTTTTCAGGATATTGTCAACGTTCTGGATGTTTTGACTGACCTGGGGGTCACAAAACTTAATATTGCGGCAACCACCCAGGAGTGAAAAAAGATATTATCAGCTTGAATTTAATTAAAAATATGGTATTATTAAGTTTTGTCTATCTAAATTTTGATTAACTAAAAGGGAGGAACCGACAAAATGGCAGTGCATATACGTTTAAGAAGATTAGGTAAGAACCCAAAAGGCCGCCCGCATTTTCGCGTAACGGTTTTCGATGAGCGCAAAGGCCGGGACAGCCGTTTTATCGAGGAATTGGGTTTTTATACCCCGACATCAGGAGTAAGCCGGATCGATATGGAGCGTCTGGAGTATTGGGTTAAGAACGGCGCGCAGATGTCCATGACCGTAAAAAACCTGGCTAAAAAGGCAAAAAAAACGGTTTCCAGCAGTTAGTCTGCAGGTTTACTCCATAATCCACCGGCACTATTTGTTTTTTTTCTTAACAATTTTTGCAAATTTCAGGAGGTTCTAAAAATGCCACAGGCTCAAGCTGTTAATCCGATACTTAATTTATTCCCGTTGGTTGCGATCTTTGTGATCTTTTATTTTATGCTTATTCGTCCGCAAAAACAAAAGGAGAATGAGCTTAAGAAAATGATTGCTAACCTGGCGAAAAATGATGAAGTAGTTACCTCTGGAGGGATCCATGGTACGGTGGTAAATGTCAAGGAAAAGACCGTGGTTTTACGGGTAGATGATAATGTGAAGCTTGAGGTTGAGAAAAGCTGTATAATCTATTTAAAGCCAAAGCCGGCTGCGGCGGTTAATCCCGGAGCGGATAAGTAAGGATATCAATCATGGAAAAAAGAAATTACACCAGAGCGGTATTAGTCATTGTTTTATTGGGAGTTTTTGCTTATTTTGCCTTTCCTTTACATAAACGCATAAATTTAGGATTGGATCTGCAGGGGGGGATGCATTTATTGCTTAAGGTGGATACGGCTGGCCTTTCTGATAAGGATCGGGGGGATGTTACTGACCTGGTTATCGAAAAGATCCGTAACCGTATCGATGAATTTGGCGTCAGCGAACCATCTATACAAAAGCACGGCGTAGATCAAATCGTGGTCCAACTGCCCGGGTTTACTGACCGTCAGCGTGCAATAAGTAAGATCGGGCAGACCGGACGCCTGGATTTTAAACTGGTTTCATCAGACCATGAAAAGATCAAGGCTGCACTTTCCGGGAATGTCCCCGAAGGGTTTGAGCTTAAGTATGCAAAAGAGGATAATGAGCCTTTATTGCTGGAGGCTAAGGAAGTTTTGACCGGTGATAAGCTTAGTGATGCCAGCGTTAATTTTAGCCAGAGCCAATTTGGGGAACCGGTTGTATCGTTAAAGTTCAATTCGGAGGGAGCAAAGAAGTTTGCCGAAATAACAGCGGCTAATGTCGGCCGGAGGCTGGCGATCGTTTTAGACGGTAAAGTCCAATCTGCTCCGAATATCAAAGAGGCGATACCTTCCGGTGAGGCGGTAATTACCGGGCGCTTTACTATCGAGCAGTCGCAGGATCTGGCAAAGGTGCTTAAATACGGGGCTTTACCCGCATCGGTATATGTCGAAGAAGAAAGGACAATCGGCCCGCTTTTGGGCCAGGATTCCATTAATAGTGGTGTGCGCGCAAGCCTTATCGGGATCGCCCTGGTTTTTCTTTTTATGGTATTTTATTACCTGCTGGCCGGTATTGTCGCAGATATTGCGCTTTTATTGAACTTATTACTCATCCTGGGCGGTTTGGGGATGCTGCCGCATATCTTTGGAGCTTCTGTTGCTACATTGACCCTTCCCGGGATCGCCGGTATAATCTTGTCATTAGGCATGGCGGTAGATGCCAATGTCCTGGTCAATGAACGTATCCGGGAAGAATTAGCTTTAGGAAAGTCATTGCGCAGTGCGATCACTAATGGTTACAGCCGGGCATTTAGCGCCATATTCGATTCCAATGTTACTACGCTCATTGCTTCTTTATTCCTGTTCTGGTTCGGGACCGGCCCGATCCGTGGTTTTGCCGTAACCCTGATCATCGGTCTTTCGGCAAGCATGTTTACCTCTATTGTTGTAACCCGGATAATTTTTGAGCTTATTTTTGACCTTGGCTGGTTAAAAGCATTGCCGATGCAAAAATGGATCCGGCCCACTAAAATAGATTTTATTTCTAAACGCTGGTTTTGTTATCTCCTTTCCGTGGTGGTTATCGCCTGGGGGATGGTCGCTTTCTTTAAAAAAGGAAATAATGCCTTTGGGATCGATTTTGCCGGGGGGCAATTACAGGAGTATAGTTTCAAGGATACTGCGCCAGTCGAGAAGATCCGCACACTGCTAAAGGATTCCGGGTTTGCCGATGCATCTCTTCAGCAGTTTAAGGATAATCCCAAGGTGGTTTTAATCAAGACTTCAAGCGATAAAAGCGATGAGATCACGGCTAAATTAAATGAGAATTTCCCTGATCAGAATATCCAGATCATGCGTATTGAAAAGGTCGGGCCGATTGCCGGCAAGGCTTTGCGGGGGAAGGCGGTTTGGGCCCTCTTGTGGTCATTATTGGGTATCCTGGTTTATGTGGGTTTCAGGTTCAAGCATTTTAACTTTGCGGTTGCCGGCGTTATTGCTTTATTGCATGATGTTTTGGTGGCATTAGGGTTCTTGGCGATCACCGGCCGTCCGATAGACCTGTTAAGCATTACTGCGTTTTTAACTATCGCCGGGTATTCTATTAACGATACGATCGTAATTTATGACCGGGTCAGGGAGAATATGCGCCTGTCGCGTAAGACTACTCTTTATGAGTTGATCAATTTGAGCGTAAATCAGACTTTAGGCCGGACCATTCTTACTTCCGGGATCACTCTTCTTGTGGTCATTGCGATCTTTCTATACGGCGGAGAAGTTTTAAGTAATTTTGCTTTTACTTTGCTGGTTGGGTTTATTTCCGGTGTGTATTCCACGGTTTATATCGCCTCTCCTTTAGTATTGATCTGGAGTAAGAAGCAGGCACAAAAAGGCAGTGCAAAATAGATCGAAATATTGATCACGCCGTAACATTAGAAGGTCACCGCGTCACAAAATCACAATGTCACAGGTAAACAACATTACTGGTGAGTTGGCGAGTTTATGGCGGGGTGACTTTTTTTATTTATAATACCTTTGTTTTGCCATGTTCAAATCCTTAAAACTTTATAAAGACGCCAGCATTAACTTAGCCTCGGTTAAAGAGGTCCTGCTGGATTTCGGCTATCAGCGCCAGGAATACATTGCCGATGAAGGGGATTTTGCCCAAAGAGGAGGGATCCTGGATATATTCCCCTTTTCTTTTGAACTTCCTGTCCGTATCGATACCTATCAGAATACCGCACTGTCAAGTCCGGAGACTATAGAGGAAACTGATAAGATCGTTTCGATCAAGACCTTTAATCCTGAAACCGGCGCCTGCAGCTGGGAACACCGTATCGTGATTATCCTGCCTTTTAAAAAGACATTGTCTGCCAAAAACCCTGTTTTTCATGAGGATTTTCCTTTAGATAATTTTATTGATTTGAATTTTGGCGATTATGTTGTGCATAATCAGTATGGCATCGGCAGGTTCCTTGGTTTTGAGAAGATAAAAGTGAGGGATAAACCCATAGACCACCTGGTCATCGAATATGACCGCCAGGAGAAGTTATATGTTCCCCTGGAGGAGATGAACCTGGTGCAGAAATATATTGCCTTTCAGGCAAAGCGTCCCAAGCTTTGCCGCCTGGGAAGCAAGGAATGGCTTAGGATAAAGGAAAAGGCTAAAAAGGCAATAGAGAAGCTGGCTTGGGATCTTATTTCCCTTCAGGCGATACGTATGAGTGTTAAAGGCTTTGCCTGTGCCGGGGACACGGATTGGCAGCGGCAATTTGAGGATAGTTTTCCTTTTGAGGAAACCCCCGATCAGGTAAAAGCAATGGAAGATGTAAAAGCGGATATGCAAGCCCCCAAGCCTATGGATAGGCTGCTTTGTGGTGATGTAGGATATGGTAAGACGGAAGTTGCGCTTCGCGCAGCTTTTAAGGCGGTAGAGAATAACAAACAGGTGGCGTTTCTTGTTCCAACGACAATTTTGGCCGAACAGCATTATCAGAATTTACGGTTCCGCCTGAATGATTTCCCGGTATCCATACAAATGCTTTCCCGTTTCCGCAGTAAACAGGAACAAAAGAAAATAGTTTCCGGGCTGGCTGACGGCACAGTCGATATCGTGATCGGGACCCACCGCCTTTTATCTATGGATATCGCTTTTAAGGACCTGGGGCTGGTAATTATCGATGAAGAGCAGAGATTCGGGGTCAGAGCCAAAGAGAGGCTTAAATCGTTAAGGCTGACATCACATGTTTTGACCCTTACGGCAACCCCGATCCCGCGCACGCTATATATGAGTCTGATGGGGGCAAAGGACCTGTCGCTTATCAATACCCCGCCTCAAAATAGGTTGCCTATAAAAAGTATTGTGGTAAAATATGATGAAGACCTTATCCGGCAGGCGGTAATGCATGAGGTTGCCCGGGGTGGGCAGGTTTTCTTTTTGCATAACCGGGTTTTGGATATTGATAAAGTCGAAGCCGCACTGAAACGTATTTTACCGGAATCGGTAAGGATTGCCGTTGGGCATGGACAGATGCCGGCGAAACTGCTGGAAGAGGTCATGTTCGACTTCCTGCGCGGCAAGATAGATGTTCTTGTGTGCACGATGATCATTCAGTCGGGGATCGATATCCCCAATGCCAATACGATAATAGTCAATAATGCCCACAGGTTTGGATTGAGTGATTTACACCAGTTAAGAGGCAGGGTGGGCAGGCTTGATTTACCCGCGTATGCATATTTCATGGTGCCCAGGCATGGGGTGCTGGATAACACTTCCGCAAGGCGCTTAGATACGATCCAGAGGTATTCGGCCTTAGGATCCGGGTTTAAAATTGCTATGGAGGATTTAGAGATCCGCGGGGCTGGCAATCTTTTAGGGGCCCAGCAGCATGGGTTTATTGCGGCAATAGGTTTTGACCTATACTGCCGGCTGTTAAAGGAAGCAATCAGCGGATTAAAAAATACGGTGATAAAATGAGAAATTTCTTAAGAAGCGTTATATTAGGGCTTTTACTGTTCTTAAACTTTTCTGCGCAAGGCTTTGCGCAGGATAAGTTAGTTGCGGTAGTCAATAACGATGTGATCACCCAGAAGGACCTGGATGATTTTCTTAATTTTATGCGTATGGAGATGAGTGCGCAATATCCTCCCAGCCAGTTGGAAAGTAAGATCGAATCTATGAAAGCGGACCTTTTGAACCGCCTGATCGAAGACCGTCTGATCCTTCAGGAAGCTAAGAAATATAAGATCCTGGTTGATGAGGCAAGGGTTCGCGCCAGGATAAATCAGATCCGCAGCCAGTATGCAACGGATAATGCCATGCAGGAAGCTTTTAAACAGCAGGGACTGGTGCAGGCCGATGTCGAGAATAAGATCCGGGAACAGTTTTTAATGTACAATATGATCGAATTTAAGATCCGCAGTAAGATCGTGGTCAATCCTGCGGAGGTCACCCAGTTTTATCAGGAGAATCTGCAGAGTTTCAATCTTGGCGTTCAAAAGGAGTTTTATTCCATTAGTATCGCAGATCCCGCACTTACCAGGGAAATCCATGATTCGCTTAAAAAGGGCCAGCCGGTTGATGAGCTTTCCCGCAAATATCCCGTATCAGTGAATATGCTTGTATTCGGACGGTCTGGCCAATTCCGGCAGGAGATCGAGGATGCATTGACTAAGCTTGATCCTGGAGGAATATCTGCTCCGGTCAGGATAGATGGACAGGAGTATATCTTTATAGCCACTAAAATTATTCCTGCGCGCCAGCAGTCTTTGGATGAGGTCCGTGAGCAAGTGTATACTTTTCTGTTCAACAAGAAGATGGAAGAAGAAATGGATAAATGGCTGGCGGAAATAAAACTTCATAGTTATATTAAGCTGATCAAAGATTAGATCTGCGGCCATTTTATCTCTAATTCCCTTAAAAATCCATGCCGGTTCATAAGCCTAAAATCAGGGTAGGTATTACGATGGGAGACCCTTCGGGTATCGGCCCGGAGATAACGGCATCTTCGCTTTGGCGGCATAAATTTGCGGCGGAAATCGTAGTGATCGGAGACCGCTGGGTGTTCGATAAATTTAGGTTAAAAAAGAAGCCCGGGAATTTCAGTTTTGTTGATCTGGCCAATGTCAGGCATAATGGTTTTTCTTTCGGTAAGGCCGATCCGGAATATGGCCGGGCCTCGATCGATTATTTGGATAAGGCGCTTGAGTTATTGAAAGCCGGGAGCCTCGATTGCCTGGTGACGGCTCCGGTCTCCAAGGAAGCGGTAAGTTTATCCGGGATGGAATTCTCGGGGCACACCGGGTATCTTGCCAGATGTACCGGCGCAAAAAACGTTGTGATGCTGCTTTTAAATGAGCATTTGAAATTTTGCCTGGTGACTCAGCATCTTCCTTTAAAGGATGTTGTGTCTGTTTTAGATAAAAAGCAGATCCGCCTTGTTGTATCCACTGCTTTAACCGGTTTAAAGTTGTTCTTTGGGATAAACTACCCGCGGATAGCGGTATGCGGTCTTAATCCGCATGCTTCGGATAATGGTTTGATCGGCAATGAAGAACATGACTTGATCGTTCCGGCGATTGCAGTATTCAGAAAGGAGCATAAACAAATTTATGGCCCGATGCCGGCGGAGGTGGCGGTACTTAAGGCCCTCCACGGCCAATATGACTGTTTGATCGCCATGTATCATGATCAAGCACTTATTCCGTTAAAGGTTACCGGAGGTTTCTCCGGAGTGAACATGTCCTTAGGCCTTCCTTTTGTGCGCACATCCGTTCTTCATGGCACGGCATTTGATATCGCCGGAAGGGGTATCGCAGATCATTCCTCAATGAAAGAGGCGGTTAAAACCGCGATCAACTGCGTTCTGCACCAAAAGAAACAAAAAACCTGACACATTGACACTTTGATACTTGAAACCCGCAATCTTAGTTGTTGTGACCTGATATCGTAAACGCTACTAAACTCTTAATTATGCGCGCAAAGAAAAGTTTAGGCCAGAATTTTTTGATCGATAAGAATATCCAAAATAAAATAATCTCGGCTTCAAGTATAAATTCGTCCGATACTGTCCTGGAGATTGGTGCGGGCCGCGGGGCGATCACCGGGATCCTTGCGCAAAAAGCGTATAAGGTTTATGCCCTGGAGATCGACCGGCAGTTGTATCCCATACTTTTAGATAAGTTCTCCAGCACAAGGAATGTAGAAGTAATCGTGTCCGATATATTGCGGTTCGATATCACTCGCTGCCTTGGTAATCCCAGATCAAAAATAAAGATAATCGGAAATATCCCGTATTGTATAACTACCCCGATAATGGAGTATATAATCGAAAACCGCCAGTATATTTCCTCGGCTTACCTTATGGTCCAGAAAGAATTTGCCGATAGATTAACGGCGTCAGCCGGCTCAAAACGCTATGGTTCACTTAGCTGTTTTGCCCAGTATTATCTTATGCCTAAAGTGCGTTTTATAGTCAGCCGTAACAGTTTTTTGCCAAGGCCAAAGGTTGATTCCTGTTTTCTAGAGATCCTTATCCGGGATAAACCCGCGGTTACGGTAAAAGATGAAGAGCGTTTTTTCAAGGTCGTGCGGCTTGCTTTTGGCCAAAGGCGCAAAACCTTGCGTAACAGCCTGGAGGGGGTAATTACTAAAGAGGCTTTGGATAATTTTTTCTCTACCTTTAAAATCGACCGGAATATCCGGCCGGAATGTTTTTCTCTTCAGAATTTTGCAGATTTAATTGAGGTGTCTTGACTTTGGTGCGATTAAAATTATCATAAGCCGGATTTGTTTTTGTTCGTCGATAAATCCGCTTTTTTGGTTTTCGTGCTTTAAGGTTATTCTATACCGAAGAAAGAAGCGCAAAAAAAAATCAAAGAAAATAGTTGACAAATAGTTTTTTATAATGTATATTTGCCTGTCTATATAAATCCCACATACTATATAGGGTAGACAGAAAACTGTAAAAAGAATTTAGCGTAAAATTCTTTATGGTGGATTTTTTATCTTTTAAACCCGTGTTAAACGTGCTTATGCTGGAGTAGCTCAGTTGGTAGAGCACGTCCTTGGTAAGGACGGGGTCACGGGCTCGATTCCCGTCTCCAGCTTTAAATTGACGGGTCAGACGATTGGAATAAAATGCGCGAGATCATTACATTAGAATGCACCGTATGCAAGAATCGTAATTATACGGGGACAAAGAACAAAAAGAAGCACCAGGACCGACTGGAGATCAGTAAGTTCTGCAGGTTTTGCCATAAACACACGCCGCATAAAGAAATCAAGTAGTTTGGTGATCTTTTAAAATCGTGTTGTCGTTTCTAAAGGTACCTATGAGTTATAGGAGCGTCGGTTAATGGCAAACCAACGGTCTCCAAAACCGTAACTGCAGGTTCGACTCCTGCCGCTCCTGCTGTTTACTTGAACATTAGGCTAAAGTAGAAATATGGATTTTATTTTGCATAATTTAGGTAAGATATTCCTGGCATTCATCGGCGTTATCCTGGCCGTATTGGTCATAAAAAATCATGCAAAAATAAAGGCATTTTTGTTGGAAGTAAAGCAGGAGTTGAGCAAGGTTTCCTGGTCAACCCGCCAGGAACTGATGGGGGCGACGGTAGTAGTTATCGTGGTTACCTCGATCATGGCGGTATATATAGGAATAGTCGATTTAGGGCTTTCAAAAGTCTTAAGCATTATCTTTAAATAAAACCCCATAGGCAGGGGCTGACTGCAAGTCGATAATTACAGGAAGGTGTGCATTGAAAAATTGGTACGTTGTTCATACACAGACCGGGCTGGAGGACAGGGTAAAACAGTTATTGGAGACACGTATTGCCTCAAATAACCTGGCAGATCAGGTTACCAAGATCATTATTCCCACGGAGCAGGTCTCCGAGATCCGTTCCGGGAAAAAAAGGATTTCTCAGAGGAAGTTCTTCCCGGGTTATCTTTTGGTGGAAATGGATCTTACCGAGGAGGCATATCTTTTGATCAAATCCACTTCCGGAGTTACTGGTTTTATCGGTTTAGGAAAAAAACCCATGCCCTTGCCTCAATCAGAAGTCGACAACATACTTAAAAAATCCCAGGATACCCAATCTAAGCCAAGCCCGAAAATAGTCTTTGAAAAAGGTGAACAGGTCAGGGTTACCGAAGGGCCGTTCTTGAACTTTAGCGGGACGATAGATGATATTCATCCTGAAAAAGGCAAGTTGAAGGTAAGCGTTTCTATTTTTGGCAGGTCAACGCCGGTAGAGTTGGAATACTGGCAGGTTGAGAAAATTTAATAATAGAAGGAAAGATGACATGGCAAAAGCGATAAAGGCACAAATTAAATTACATGTACCGGCGGCCCAGGCAAATCCGGCTCCTCCAGTAGGCCCGGCATTGGGCCAGCATGGTGTTAATATTATGCAGTTCTGCAAGCAGTTTAATGATCAGACCAAAGGCAGGGACGGATTGATACTGCCGGTGGTGATCAGTGTTTTTGAGGACAGGTCTTTTACCTTTATTATCAAAAGCCCGCCCTCTTCGGTCCTTTTGAAACGTGCGGCCAATTTAGCCAAGGCCTCCGGAATAGCCGGTAAGGAAACTATTGGTAAAGTCACGCGCAAGCAGGTTGAGGAGATCGCTAAACTTAAAATGAAGGATATCAATACCGCAGATATGGATGCTGCGGTAAAGATCATTCAAGGTACAGCCCGCAGTATGGGCATTGCTATCGAAGGTTGATAGCAAGAAAGAGATATTTAATATGCATAGACAAAGTAAAAGGCTCAAAGAATCCGTAAAATTCGTAGATAAGAACAAAACCTATCCGTTAAGGGATGCAATCGCTGTTTTAAAGAAATTTGCCGCGCCAAAATTCGATAGTTCGGTTGATCTGCATTTTAACCTGAATGTGGATTCTAAAAAGTCAGATCAAATGGTGCGTGGAACGGTTATCCTGCCGCATGGCACCGGTAAAAAGGTAAGGGTCGCGGTTTTTTGTAAGGGTGAGCATGAAAAATTGGCGAAAGCCGCCAATGCCGATTATGTCGGAGGGATCGAGTTGATCGATAAGGTGGCAGCCGGTTTTCTCGATTTTGATTGTGCGATTGCTACCCCGGAAATGATGAAGGATCTAAGTAAATTGGGCAAGGTTTTAGGCCCCCGCGGGCTTATGCCCAGTCCAAAGACCGGCACGGTAACGGTAGATATCTCCCGGGCTATCGAGGAGATCAGAAAAGGTAAAGTGGAGTTCCGCGTGGATAAACAGGGCGGGATGCATCTTTCCGTAGGTAAGATTTCATTTTCAGAGGATAAATTATATGATAACGCGTTGTGCGTGATCGACGCGGTAAACGAGTCTAAACCATCGTCTGTTAAAGGCAAGTTTGTGAAAACACTTTCCATTGCCGCTACGATGAACCCAGGGTTGAGGTTAGCAATATGAAAAAAATAGGCGTAATAATTAAAGAGATTTCACAGAGCAGGATAAAGGAAAATCTAAGAAATTCCGACACCGTATTTATCATAAACTATTCTGGATTATCGAGCCCGGATTTAACTTCCCTGAGGGGGCTCTTAAAGGGTGCCAAAACCGACTTATTCGTGGTAAAGAATACAGTTGCACGGCGTGCTTTAAAGGATTCCGGTTTAGATCTTCTGGTAAATAACGTTGAAGGTCCGTGTGGGTTGGTGTTCGCTAAAGACGAGCCGGTTGAGACTTCTAAGGTATTATGCGAGTTTGCCAAGGAGCATAAGTCCTTGAAACTACAGGGCGGGTCTTTACATGATAGGATCTTACAAGCGTCCGATATCGAGGTTTTGTCCAAGCTTCCTTCCCGCGATGTGTTACGAGCCCAGTTGGTGTGCACTTTGAACGCACCTATCGCACATCTGGCAATGGTTTTAAACCAGGTTATTGGGAAGTTTGTGGTTTGTTTGGACCAAATTAAACAAAAAAAAGCAGGTTAGACAATTTCAGGAGGAGGATTAAAATGGCAAGTGAAAAATTAGATGAAATGATTAAAACGATCGAGGGGATGACAGTGCTTGAACTCTCTGATCTGGTGAAGGCTTTAGAGGAGAAATTTAACGTTAAGGCGAATATGCCGATGATGGCGATGCCGGCTGGCGGCGCTCCCGCTGCTGGGGCCGCACCTGCTGCGGAAGAAAAGAGTTCGTTTAACGTGGTTTTAGCCAGTGCAGGCGCGAATAAGATCGCCGTGATCAAAGAGGTCAGAACGATCACTAACCTTGGGTTAAAAGAAGCCAAGGACTTGGTTGATGCTGCTCCTAAACCGATTAAGGAAGGTGTCGCCAAAGAAGAAGCCGAAGAAATGAAAAAGAAACTCGAAGCTGCTGGTGCGACGGTAGAATTAAAATAATTCTGTAATTCGTAATTATTGGTCCGTAAGCTATAGCAGTCATAAGAAAATCCTTTTACGGATCCATGATTACTAAATGGGGCGAAAGCGAAGGATATGATCAAACGTAAAAGTTTTGCAAAGCTCAAGGAAGTATATGATCTGCCGCATTTGCTGGATGTTCAGCTTGAATCGTATAAGGAATTCCTGCAAATGGATGTGCCGGTTAACGAGCGGAAGCGGATTGGGCTACAGGAGGTTTTTGAAGAGATATTCCCGATCGAGAATAATGAACGCTCGGTTAAAATAGAGTTTTTGAATTATACTCTGGGAAAGCCGAAATATACCATCTCTGAATCCAAGAAAAGGGCGTTATCTTTTGCTGCCCCTTTAAAGGTTAAGTTTCGCTTGACCACGCCGCATGAGACCAAAGAGCAGGATGCCTATTTCGGCGAAGTTCCCCTTATGACGGAAACCGGGACGTTTATCATTAACGGTGATGAGCGTGTAGTGGTAAGCCAGTTGCAGCGTTCACCTGGAGTTTCTTTCGAAGAAGAATTACATCCGACCGGAAAGAAGATCTTCTATGGCCGTGTTATTCCGTACCGCGGGGCATGGCTGGAATTCAAATATGACCTTTCGGAAACCATAATTGCCTATGTCGATAGAAGACGCAATTTCCCGGCAACCCAGATCTTGAGGATTCTGGGATTTTCCACTGATCAGGAGATCAATTCTGCGTTCAGCAAGCAGTATCCGGAGATCTCCAATACCTTAAAAAAGGATACGACCCATAATAAAGAAGAAGCACATCTTGATTTTTACCGCAAGATGCGTCCTACCGAGCCGGTTACCAAAGAAGCGGCCGAAGGTTTATTTTACCGTTTGTTTTTTGATCCTGCCAGGTATGATTTAGAGCGTGCCGGCAGGTTTATCTTGAATCGTAAGCTGGGGATGGATGTTTCTTTGGAAAAAAGGATCCTTGACTCTGCTACGGTTATCAATGTTATCGAATATCTGATAAAATTAAAAGCGGGTGAAGGAAAGATCGACGATATTGATCACTTGGGTAACCGCCGGATCAAAAGTGTCGGGGAACTGGTACAAAACCAGATCCGCATCGGTTTATCCAGGGTAGAGCGTTCTATCCGCGAAAGATTGAGCATCATGGGGGACCTGGATACTTTAAGCGTCCATTATTTGATAAATTCCAAATTGCTTTCCAATCAGATCCGGGACTTTTTTGGGCGCAGCCAGTTGTCACAGTTCATGGATCAGGTTAATCCTTTGGCGGAGATGACACATAAGCGCCGTTTAAGCGCTTTAGGCCCAGGTGGTTTATCCCGGGAACGCGCCGGTTTTGAAGTGCGCGATATACATTCTTCGCACTACGGCCGGGTTTGCCCGATCGAGACCCCGGAAGGCCCGAATATCGGTTTGATCGCATCGCTTAGTTGTTTTGCCCGGGTGAACAGTCTGGGTTTATTGGAAACCCCTTACCGTAAAGTCGAGGATGGAAGGGTTACCCGTAAGATAGAGTATTTGACTGCTGATTTAGAGGAAGATAAGATCATAGCTCAAGCCAATGCTCCGCTGGATACAGACGGTACTTTTCTGGAAAAAGAAGTTTCCTGCCGTTTCAAAGGTGATTTTCCAAAGGTCCCCGGGAAACAGATCCAGTATATGGATGTGTCCCCTAAACAGCTGGTTTCGGTTGCAGCATCGTTAATCCCATTCTTGGAACATGACGATGCTAACCGTGCTTTGATGGGGGCTAATATGCAACGGCAGGCCGTACCTTTGATGATCCCGGAAGCTCCGTTAGTCGGCACGGCAATGGAGTTAAAGATCGCCAAAGACAGCGGCACGGTAGTTATTGCCGAAGAATCCGGAAAGGTCACCAGCGTTGATGTTAATTCGATCACGGTTGGTAAACGGATCTATCATTTAAAGAAATTCCTACGTACTAATGCGGATACATGCTTGAACCAGCGTCCATTGGTAAGGCTCGGGGAGTCGGTGGAAAAAGGGCAGGTTATTGCCGATGGGACCAGCACGCGTAATGGAGAGCTGGCTTTAGGAAGAAATATCCTTTGTGCCTTTATGCCTTGGCGCGGGTATAATTTTGAAGACGCTATCGTAGTCAGTGAGAAAGTAGTTAAGGAAGATGGTTTGACCTCGATACATATCGAAGAGTTTGAGATCGAGGCTACGGAGACCCGTTTAGGCAACGAAGAAATAACCAGGGATATTCCCAATGTCAGTGAAGAATCACTGCGTAACTTAGATGATACAGGGATTGTCCGCCTAGGGGCGGAGGTGTCTCCCGGCGATATCCTTGTAGGTAAAGTTACGCCTAAAACTGAATCCGAGCTTTCTCCGGAAGAACGTCTTTTGAGAGCGATATTCGGCGAAAAGGCCGGGGATGTCAGGGACACTTCGCTGATCGTTCCTCCGGGGGTTGAAGGTGTGGTTGTCGATGTGCATATTTTTCAGCGTAAAGACCGCGGCAGAAAATCCAAAGAGGAAAAGACCAATGAACTGGCAAAAGTAAAAGAGCTCAAGGCTTATTATAAGCAGGAGCTGGAATTTTTGGAGACGGAAAAAGTCGTTAAATTGAGTCAGCTGCTTGGTGTGGATAAGCGCAAACTCGAAAAGATCAATTTCAGTGATAATGAAGAGGCAAAGATCCTGGCTGCTTCTTTTGAAGAACAGATCCATGAGCTTTTAGCTGAACAATTGCAGGAGATTGAGAAGGTAAAACGCGGAGATGAGCTTCCTCCAGGAGTTTTAAAAAGGGTGGTGGTTTATATCGCCACGAAGCGTAAAGTCGCCGAAGGCGACAAACTGGCAGGACGCCACGGTAATAAAGGTGTTGTGGCAAGGATCGTTCCAGAACAGGATATGCCTTTTATGCCGGATGGGACCCCTGTGGATATTGTATTAAATCCTTTGGGTGTTCCTTCACGTATGAACGTTGGACAGATCCTGGAAACCCATCTTGGCTGGGCGGCAAAGGTTTTGGGTGTATCTATGGATACACCTGTTTTTGACGGCGCCAGCGAAGCAGAAGTAAAAGAGATGCTTAAAAAAGCCGGATTACCCGAGGATGGCAAGATCACGCTCTATGACGGATATACCGGAGAGCCTTTTGACCAAAAGGTTACTGTTGGATATATCTATATCATGAAGCTGATCCATTTGGTTGATGAGAAGATCCATGCCCGCAGTATTGGGCCGTATTCTCTGGTTACGCAGCAGCCTTTGGGCGGCAAGGCGCAGTTTGGTGGGCAACGGCTTGGAGAAATGGAAGTTTGGGCGCTTGAGGCATATGGTGCGGCATTTACCTTGCAGGAAATGCTGACGGTAAAGAGCGATGATGTCTCGGGCAGGACCCGTATTTATGAAGCGATTGTCAAAGGTGAACAGCGCTTAACGCACGGAACCCCCGAATCCTTTAACGTTTTGATCAAGGAGCTTCAGGGACTGTGTTTAGATATTAGAACAGAAAAGGAGAACTAATGGACGAAATCAACTCCTTTGATCAGATCTCTATTAAAATTGCCTCGTCGCAGATTATTCGTTCCTGGTCAAAAGGCGAAGTCAAAAAGGCCGAAACGATCAATTACCGGACGCTTAAACCGGAAAAAGACGGCTTGTTCTGCGAAAAGATCTTTGGCCCGGTCCGCGAGGATGAATGTAACTGCGGTAAATATAAAGGAAAGAAATTCCGCGGGATCACCTGCGACCGGTGCGGTGTAACTGTCGATCAGGCCAAAGTCAGAAGGCAGCGCATGGGGCATATTGACCTGGCGGCCCCGGTTACCCATATCTGGTTTTTTAAGGCGGTTCCCTCACGCCTTTCGGCTCTTTTGGATGTTGGCTTGCGTGATCTGGAAAAAATCATTTATTACGAGGAATATATAGTTGTTGACCCGGGGACATCGCCATTAAAGAAAAAAGAGTTGATGCCCGAGGAGAAATATCAGGAGGCCTTGGCTAAATATGGCGCTACCTTCAAGGCAAAGATCGGGGCGGAAGCGATATATGACTTGTTAAAAGAGCTTGACCTTGACAAGTATTGCGCATCTTTACGCCGGGGGAACGAAAAATCAAAAGAAGCGATTGCCAACCGCAAGGCGCTTAAATATCTAAAGATCGTCGAGGATTTCAAGAAGTCCGGGAACCGCCCGGAATGGATGATTCTGGATGTCCTGCCGGTTATTCCTCCGGATCTAAGGCCGTTAGTCCCGCTTGACGGCGGCAGGTTTGCTACCTCTGATTTAAACGATTTATACCGCAGGGTAATTAACCGGAATAACCGGTTAAAGAAACTTATGGAGTTAAATGCCCCGGAGATCATTATCCGTAATGAAAAACGCATGCTTCAGGAGGCTGTAGATGCGCTTTTGGATAACGGCCGGCATGGTCGGGCTGTTATGGGAGCTAATAACCGGCCTTTAAAATCCTTGTCCGATATGCTTAAAGGCAAACAGGGCAGGTTCCGTCAGAATCTTTTAGGTAAGCGCGTAGATTATTCCGGCCGTTCGGTAATTGTTGTAGGGCCTGAACTCAAGCTTCATGAATGCGGGCTTCCTAAACAAATGGCCCTGGAGCTTTTCGAGCCGTTTATCATAAAGAAACTCAAGGAAAAAGGTTTTGTGCATACTATCAAGGGCGCGCGCCGCATGGTTGAACGCGGCAAGATCGAGGTATGGGATATCCTTGACGAAGTGATCAAAGATCACCCGGTACTTTTAAACCGTGCGCCGACCTTGCATCGGTTGGGCATTCAGGCATTCCAGCCGGTTTTGATCGAAGGCAAATCGATCAAGATCCATCCGCTGGTTTGTACCGCTTTTAACGCGGATTTCGACGGCGATCAGATGGCGGTGCATGTACCGCTTTCTTTGGAATCGCAGACAGAAGCAAAGATCCTGATGCTTTCGATCAATAATGTTTTTTCTCCGGCAGACGGCCGGCCGATTATCAGCCCCACGCAGGATATCATCCTCGGCGCATCATATTTAACCAAGGAAAAGGCCGGCGCAAAAGGAGAGGATAAGATATTCTCCAATGTCGATGAGGTAATCGTCGCTTATGATGATAAGGTTATTGACCTGCATGCGCGGATCAAATTAAGGGTTACTAACCTTTATGATTTTGATGAGAAGAAGATTGTTAATGACAGGCAGATAATCTTAACTACTCCCGGACGGGTTATTTTTAACGGGGTTTTGCCTGTAGAGTTTGGTTTTGTAAATAAAGAGCTCAATAAAGGCAAGGTCGGCGAAATCGTGGCACAATGTTATAAACGATTCGGCCATTCCCGGACGATCCAGCTTTTGGATGATATTAAACAGTTGGGTTTTAAGTTTGCCACGCTCGGCGGTATCTCTATCGGCATCGATGATTTGAAGGTGCCCCAGGCCAAGGTGGATGTTTTAAAGGAATCAAAGGATGAGGTTGCTCGAGTCGAGGATCAATACCGCAAAGGTATTATTACCGACAGCGAACGCAAGAGTAAGGTTATCGATATCTGGACACATACTACCGATAAGATCTCGGATCTTTTATTTAAAGGGATGGAGCCGTTTAACCCGATATTCATGATGGCGGATTCCGGCGCTCGTGGTTCGCGCCTGCAGGTACGCCAGCTTGCTGGTATGCGCGGACTGATGGCAAAGCCTTCCGGTGAGATCATCGAGAACCCGATTACCGCTAATTTCCGTGAAGGGCTGACCGTTTTGGAATATTTTATTTCCACTCATGGCGCAAGAAAAGGCCTTGCTGATACCGCGTTAAAGACCGCGGATGCAGGTTATCTGACCCGCCGCCTGGTTGATGTGGCTCAAGAGGTCATAACCAGCGTAGATGACTGCGGGACGCTTAACGGGATTACCGTATCGGCGATTATTGAAGGTGATGAAGTTGTGGTCAGCCTTAAAGACCGTATTGTCGGGCGCGTAGTCCTGGATAACGTTGTGGATATTATTACCGATACCGTGATTGTAGCACAAGGCGAGATCATCACTGAAGAAAAAGCCGATATGATCGAAAAATTGGGGATTGAAAAGATCCGTATCCGCAGTGTTTTGACCTGCGAGTCAGGCCGGGGTGTTTGTACAAAATGTTATGGCCGTAACCTTGCCACAGGCAGGCTGGTTGAGGTTGGCGAGGCCGTTGGTGTTATCGCGGCGCAGTCGATCGGAGAACCAGGGACCCAGCTGACAATGAGGACCTTCCATATCGGAGGTACTGCCTCCCGTATTGTGGCTACTTCATTTGTTAAAGCAAAAAATAAAGGGTTTATCAAGTATCACAACCTAAGGGTAACTGCCAAAAACAAGGAATTCATTGTGCTTAACCGTAACGGCTCGGTTACCGTAAGCGATAAACAGGGCCGTGAACTCGAGCGTTATACTGTGCCGCAAGGCGCCTATATAAGTTTTGCCGATGGTGCTGAAATCAGTAAAGGGGTATTGTTTGTGCATTGGGATCCGTACACCTTGCCGGTCCTTACCGAAGTAGGCGGAAGGATCAAGTTCGAGGACCTAAAAGAAGATGTTACTGTCCGTGAGGAGTTGAATGTCGTTACAAAACTCGTTGAACGTGTGGTGGTAGAGCATAAACAGGAATTTCAGCCGCAGATCGTTATCCTTAATGACAAGGAAGAGGTCATGGGGATATATCCTATACCGATCGGGGCGCATATCCTGGTAAAAGATTCCCAAAATATCGAGGCCGGTGATATGCTGGCAAAGATCCCCCGAATGGTAGTAAAGACCAGGGATATTACCGGAGGTCTGCCGCGCGTCGCCGAGTTGTTTGAGGCGCGCCGACCGAAAGACCCGGCAGTAATCAGCGAAATCGACGGTTTTGTGGAGTTTAGCGAGACTAAAAAAGGTCAGCGTTTGATCGTTGTCAGGTCTTCTACCGGAATGAGCCGGGAATATGTCATTCCCCATGGCAAGCATCCTAATGTATATAAGGGTGATAAAGTGATTGCCGGACAGCAATTGACTGACGGTCCGGTAGTTTTGCAGGATATACTTAAAGTGAGCGGGGATAAAGTCCTGCAGGAGTATCTGGTCAATGAGGTCCAGGAAGTTTACCGTCTGCAGGGTGTGCATATAAACGATAAACATATTGAGCTTATTATCCGCCAGATGTTAAAGAAGATCAGGATTGAGGATCCGGGCGATACGGATTTCTTAGAGACACAGCAGGTCGATAAGTGGGAGTTCCAGAAAGAAAATGCGCGGGTGCTTAAAAAAGGCGGAAAACCTGCCTTGGCGACACCACTGCTTCTGGGTATTACAAAGGCATCCCTTACCACGGAAAGCTTTATTTCTGCGGCAAGTTTCCAGGAAACCACCCGGGTCTTGACCGATGCGGCGGCATCCGGTAAAAAAGATGAACTGTTCGGCTTAAAAGAGAACGTGATAGTCGGGCATCTTATTCCTTCGGGTACCGGTTTTAAGAGCCATCGGGATATAGAGATCGCTAAAGCTAATTTAGCCAGAAAAGAAGAACAACATGAACAGATTGAATCTGCAGCGAAGGAATAGGACAGTAAGCATTTTTAAGAAATAGTTAATTAATCGTAAATGGAGTAGGAGAAAAATGCCAACAATCTCACAGTTAATCAGGCACGGCAGGATATCAAAGAACAAAAAGACAAAATCCCCGGCTTTAAAAGCCTGCCCGCAGCGACGGGGAGTATGTTTACAGGTGCGTACGATGACGCCGAAGAAGCCTAATTCAGCACTGCGCAAGATCGCCAGGGTCCGCTTGACCACCGGGATCGAAGTTACTTCTTATATCCCGGGTGAAGGGCATAATCTCCAGGAACATTCGATCGTACTGGTCAGGGGCGGGCGTGTAAAAGATCTGCCGGGTGTGCGCTATCATATTGTAAGAGGCACTTTAGATGCCTCTGGAGTTAGTAACCGCCGGAAGTCCCGCTCGAAATACGGGGCAAAAATGCCGAAAGCGGCGTAAGGTAATAGAGGCAAGGTATCTAAGTAGGGATCAGGAAATACAAAAAAGTACCCGTTGATATTTTTAATTTAACAAAAAAACAGGAAGAAAAATGAGAAGAAGAAAAGCGCAAACCAAGGAAGTTTCGGAAGACCCAAAATTCAACTCTAAGGTTGTCGGAAGGTTCATTAATATGGTAATGCTTTGCGGGAAAAAGGCGGTTGCAGAAAAAATAGTTTATTCCGCATTCGAAACCGTTAAAACACAACTTAATGAGGCTGATGTCCTGAAGGTTTTTTACAAAGCGATTGATAATGCACGTCCGCGGCTTGAGGTAAAACCTCGCCGGGTGGGTGGCGCGACTTATCAGGTTCCGATCGAAGTAAGGCAGGACCGGGGTACATCTATTGCTCTGCGTTGGATCAGGGATTTTGCGAAAACGAAAAAAGGCAAGTCTATGGAAGCAAAGCTCGCCGATGAAATAATTGCCGCGTATAAAGGGGAAGGTTCCGCAATCAAGAAACGCGACGATACACACAAAATGGCTGAGTCAAACAAAGCCTTTGCGCACTTCCGTTGGTAAAAAAATAAAATATTACTGGACAAAATTAATTTTTAGTGTATACTTTACTGTCTATTGTCCATCAGATAAAATAATAGCAGTAATCAACAGATATATATAAATATGGCAAGAAAAACAGGGATCGAAAAAATCAGGAATATCGGGATCATCGCGCATATTGATGCCGGTAAGACTACTACTACCGAGCGGATTCTTTTCTATTCCGGGAAATCTTATAAGATCGGGGAAGTCCATGATGGTGCTGCTGTCATGGATTGGATGCCTCAAGAGCAGGAGCGCGGTATCACGATTACCGCGGCGGCAACTACCTGCCAGTGGAGGGATTGCAGTATTAATATTATCGATACCCCCGGGCACGTGGATTTTACGGTTGAGGTAGAGCGTTCGCTTAAAGTGCTTGATGGGGCGGTCGTGGTTTTCTGCAGTGTAGGAGGGGTTGAGCCGCAGTCAGAAACCGTCTGGCGCCAGGCTGACCGGTATGGAGTTCCTCGTGTTGCCTATATCAATAAGCTTGACCGGACAGGCGCTAAATTCTTTGAAGTGGTTAAAGAAATGCATGAGAAATTAGGCGCCCCGGCTGCTGCGATCCAGATGCCTTATGGTTATGAAGATAAGTTTAAAGGGATCGTGGACCTGGTGGAAAGAAAACTCAATTTATATAAGGATGATTTAGGCAAGGAATTCGATGTATTGGCTGTCCCTGCCGATATCGTCGAAGAGGTTGAAAAACAGCGTAACGCTATGATCGAGAAACTTGCGGAGGCCGATGACATGATCCTGGAGAAATTTCTCGCCGGGATCGAACCTACGGTCCCAGAGATAAGGAGTGCGATCCGCAAGGGAGTAATCACAAATAAGTTTGTTCCGGTATTATGCGGTTCTTCGTTCAAGAATAAAGGCATTCAGTTCGTGCTGGATGCGGTTTGCGACTACCTGCCTTCTCCGGTAGATCTGCCTCCGGTCAAGGGTAGTAATCCTAAAACCGGTGAGTTCGAAGAGATCAAAACTTCCGATGAAGCGCCGTTTTGTGCTTTAAGCTTTAAAGTGGCCACGGACCCTTATGTCGGAAAACTAAATTATATACGTGTTTATTCCGGGACATTGAACCCAGGGACTTATATTTATAATGTTACTAAAAGGACACGTGAACGTGTAACAAAATTGGTGCGCATGCACGCCAACCGCCAGGAGATCATTGACAGTGTTTGTACCGGGGATATTGTGGCCGCCGTCGGATTAAAGGAGACCAAGACTGGGGATACCCTGTGCACCGAGAACAATCAGATCCTTTTGGAGGCGATGCGTTTTCCGGAACCGGTTATTCAGCAGGCAATCGAGACCTCAACTAAAGATGACCAGGAAAAGCTTGGCTTGGCACTGCATAAATTAGCGGATGAAGATCCATCTTTTCGGATCACTTATAATCAGGAAACCGGACAGACCCTTATTGCCGGGATGGGCCAGCTGCATCTGGAGATCATTACTGACCGGCTGTTGCGTGAATTCAATTGCGCGGTCCAGGTTGGTTTTCCTCAAGTTGCCTACCGGGAAACGATCACTAAAAAGGTCAATTCCTCCGGTAAATTCGTGCAACAGAGTGGTGGACGCGGCCAATACGGGCATTGCGTATTAGAAATTGAGCCCCAGGAGACTCCCGGGTTAGGTGTCACTTTCGAAAATAAGATAAAGGGCGGCGCGATCCCGCAGGAATTTATCCCGGCGGTAAAGCAGGGGGTTTTTGATACCGCAAAGACCGGTGTAATTGCCGGCTACCCTGTAACCGATATCAAGGTTACCCTTGTCGATGGTTCTTTTCATGATGTGGATTCTTCGGAACTGGCATTCAAGATGGCTGCCGGCATTGCTATCTCCGACGGCCTTAAGAAAGGAAGCCCTATCCTTTTAGAGCCGATCATGGATATGGAGGTTTTAACCCCGGAAGAATTTATGGGAGCGATAATCGGGGATTTAAGCTCGCGCCGGGCAAAAATAAATGCGATCAATTCCCGCGGTACAGCCCGCGCCGTGCGCGTATTTGTGCCACTGGCGGAGATTTTTAATTATGCGACAGTAATGCGCTCTTTAACACAAGGACGTGCTTCCTATACAATGGAGCCCTCTTATTACGCGGAGGTGCCTTCGCATATAGCGGATAAAATTATTGCTGGTTTTACATCGGCAGGGAGTAGAAAATGATTTTAATTGGAATAAACATTTTATTCAATATGGAGGTGGAATAATGGCTAAAGAAAAGTTTGTAAGGTCAAAACCACACGTTAATATCGGGACTATCGGCCACATCGATCATGGTAAGACAACGCTTACCGCGGCGATTACTCATGTATTGGCAAAGATGGGAAAAGCGACCGAAAGGCAGTATGCCGATATCGCTAAAGGTGGTACGGTAAGAGATGAAACAAAAGTCGTGACTATTTCTGTCGCGCACGTCGAATATGAGACAGATAGCCGTCATTATGCACATATAGATTGCCCAGGCCACGCGGATTATATAAAAAACATGATCACCGGTGCCGCACAGATGGACGGTGCGATCTTAGTCGTTTCTGCGGTTGATGGCCCCATGCCTCAAACCCGGGAGCATATTCTATTGGCCCGCCAGGTTAACGTGCCTTCGATGGTGGTATTTTTGAATAAGGTGGATATCGTCCAGGATAAAGAGCTGATCGATCTGGTTGAGATGGAGGTAAGGGATCTTTTAACCAAATACGGTTTCCCTGGAGATAAGACCCCGATCGTTAAAGGCAGCGCCTTAAAGGCATTACAGACCCAGGATCCGAACAGCGAAGATGCAAAGCCGATGCTGGAATTAATGAAGGCCTGCGATGAATTCATTCCTTTACCTACCCGTGAACTCGATAAGCCTTTACTGATGGCAGTCGAGGATGTATTTACCATCGAAGGTAGAGGTACAGTCGGAACCGGTAGGATCGAACGAGGCAAGGTAAAGATCAATGAAGAAGTAGAGATCATTGGTTTACGTCCGGAAGTAAAGAAGTCGGTAGTTACCGGGATCGAAATGTTCAGAAAGATGCTGGATGAAGGCCAGGCCGGAGATAACGTGGGCCTGCTTTTAAGAGGTATCGATAAGAGCGCAATCGAGCGTGGTATGGTTATTGCGGCACCCAAGTCTATCAATCCACATACCAAATTCAAAGCACAGATCTATATATTGACTAAAGAAGAAGGCGGAAGGCATACACCGTTTTTTGCCGGATATCGTCCCCAGTTTTATTTCAGGACGACCGACGTGACCGGTTCGGTCAAGCTTCCGGAAGGCTCTGAAATGGTAATGCCCGGAGATAATGTTGCTTTGGAAGTTGAATTGATCACTCCTATCGCCATGGAAAAAGAATCCCGTTTTGCTATCCGTGAAGGGGGACATACCGTCGGCGCAGGGGTTGTAACCGAGATCATTGCTTAAATCGTAAACGAAAAGAGAAACATGCAAAAGATAAGAATAAAACTAAGAGCATACGACCACCGGCTGTTAGATCAGGCGGTAGGCGAGATCGTGGATACCGTAAGACGGACAGGCGCTGTGATTTCCGGGCCGGTACCTCTTCCGACAAAACGCGAGATCTATACAGTGTTACGCTCTCCAGTTATTGACAAGAAGTCACGGGAACAGTTTGATCTATCTACCCACAAAAGGCTGATCGATATTTATGAGCCGACATCGAAGACCATCGATTCGCTTAGAAAGCTTAATTTGCCGGCTGGGGTGGATGTCGAAATCAAATAACGGTATTTGCGGTATTCAGGTGCCTGGCAGGTAAAGCCTGCATGAGGGATAAATACCTGGATGCCAGATAACGAGACAAAGAAAAATGACAGGTATATTAGGCAAGAAGATCGGGATGACACAGGTTTTTCGCGACGATGGCAAGTTAGTCGGGGTTACCGCCATTGAAGCCGGGCCCTGTGCGGTTTTAGCGGTAAACGCAAAGAACGTTAAGCTGGGTTTTGATCTGGCTGTGGAAAAGCGGATGAAAAAACCCGCACTTGGGATATTTAAGAAAATAAACATCACTCCCCGTAAGTTCGTTAAGGAGATCCCCAAAGATGCATCCAGAGAATATAAAATCGGCGAAGAATTGAAGGCCGATCTTTTTAAAGTAGGAGATTTTGTGGATGTTACCGGGATCTCCCTTGGAAAAGGGTTCCAGGGAGGGATGAAAAGATGGCATTGGGCAGGCGGCCCGTCAACCCATGGGCATACATCCCATCGCCGCGTAGGCTCGATAGGTTCTACTACCACTCCTGGGCGTGTCTGGAAGGGGCATCATATGCCCGGGCATATGGGAGCCGAACAGGTTACGGTGCAGAATTTACGAGTTGAGAAAGTGGATTTAGAAAAGAATCTTTTATTGATCGGCGGGGGGGTTCCCGGCCACGACAACGGGTATTTAGTCATAAAAAAGGCTATCAAGAAAAAATAAAATGGACGCTATTAAATTATCAATATTCAATATAGAGGGTAAGGAAGTCGGCGATGTGGCGCTTGATGCGCATGTCTTTGACGGTACGGTTAATGAGGCTGTTTTGTATCAGGTAGTCAATGCTTATCGCGCCAATCAGCGCACAGGCCTGGCTTCAACTAAAACCCGCGGTGAAGTTTCTGGCGGCGGGAAAAAGCCTTGGAAACAAAAAGGCACCGGCCGCGCGCGGCATGGCTCGAGCCGTTCTCCTTTGTGGCGCCATGGCGGTGTTACATTCGGACCTCACCCCAGGGATTTTTCTTATAACCTCTCGCCTAAAATCAGGAATCTGGCTTTGAAATCCGCATTAAATGATAAAGTAAGATCTAATAATCTGGTTATTCTGGATACATTTGCGATAGATTCGGCAAAGACCAAAGATTCGATAAAAGCATTTTCAAATCTGAAATTGATTTCCGGAAAAGGCAAACAGCCTAAATTATTACTGCTTTTAGATGCTGTCAGGCAAAATCAGAAATTGGCACTGCGTAACATCAGCCGGCTGGTTTTTAACCTCGCAAATGAAGCACATGCATATGATGTTTTATCTTCTGATAAACTAATTATTACAAAGGATAGCTTGGCTCAATTGGTCAAGCGCTTAAAGAAATGAACGCGACCACTATAATCAAGACACTGCTTAGAACTGAAAAATCATCTACCTTTGGTGAGCCTGTTGGGAAGTATCTTTTTTTAGTAGATAAGACTGCGAATAAGATCCAGATCAAACAGGCAGTAGAAGCGGCTTATAAAGTAAAAGTAGATAATGTTAATACCGTGATCTCACCTGGTAAAGCCAAAAGGGTCAGGTCGCAGGTAGGGAAAACCCCGGATTTTAAAAAGGCCGTGGTGACCTTAAAAGCCGGGCAGAAAATAGATACATCGGTATAAGGGCAGAATTAAGAGCTAAGATCTAAGAACTAATAAGAAGTTAATAGATAAGAGAGAAGAAAATGGGGATAAAAAAATTCAAACCGACAACACCTTCAAGACGCTGGATGAGCGGCCCGGATTTTTTAGAGATCACAAAATCCGAACCGGAAAAGTCCTTGATCGTGCATCTTAAAAGGACAGGCGGACGGAATTCTTACGGCCGTGTTACTACCAGGCATCAGGGCGGCGGCCATAAAAAGATGCTTAGGCTTATAGATTTTAAACGAGAGTTAATGGATATGCCAGCAAAGATCATTGCCATAGAATATGATCCTAATCGTTCCGCAAGAATCGCGCTTTTAGAATACCCGGATAAAAGAAAACGTTATATCCTGGCACCGCAGGGGATCAAGGTCGGGGAAGAAGTTATTGCTTCTGATCAAAAGGATGTAGAGATCAAGGCTGGTAATTGCACGCTTTTAAGATATATACCCTCGGGCACGCTGATACATAATATTGAACTGGCTAAAGGGCGCGGCGGGCAGATTGTGCGCGGCGCAGGTTCCAGCGCGCAGATCATGGCTAAAGAAGGGGATTTTGGACATATTAAGCTTCCTTCCGGAGAAGTTCGGCTGATCAATCTTGATTGCCATGCGACTATCGGGCAGGTAGGAAATGTGGATCATGAAGCAATCTCGATCGGTAAGGCTGGCCGTTCCCGTTGGTTAGGGATACGCCCGACAGTACGAGGTTTGGCCATGAACCCGGTAGATCATCCTCACGGAGGCGGTGAAGGAAAATCCGGGCAGGGTAATCCTCATCCGGTGAGCAAATGGGGTATGCCGACTAAGGGGTATCGTACGAGAAACCCCAAGAAATATTCAAATAAATTCATTGTAAAGAGAAGAAAACCATAAGATTGCGCTGAAATAAAGTGAGGTTGTAAATGCCGCGTTCATTAAAAAAAGGTCCGTTTGTAGAAGAAAAACTGATTAAAAAGGTAGATAGGGCAAGGCGGGGTGGATTGCGCCAGGCAATCAAAACCTGGTCACGGCGCTCGACGATCATCCCGGAGTTTGTAGGGTTTACTTTTGCAGTGCATGACGGGCATAAGCATATTCCGGTATTCGTTACCGAGAATATGGTTGGTCATAAATTAGGCGAGTTCGCCCCTTCGCGGATATTCCGTAAACACGGCGGTGTTAAGGCTAAGAAGGCAGCAGAGAAAACATAATAAAGCAGAATCCATAGCTGAAATATAAGAACTAAGGTTGGGATAAAAAATGATAGTAAAGGCTGAAGGAAAATTCTTAAGGTATTCACCCACAAAGGTGCGTCAGGTCATGGATTTGATCCGCGGCAAGGATGCTACCGAGGCTCAAGCGATCCTGGCGGCCTTGAATAAGAGGCCAAAAGAACCGCTGATCAAGATCCTTAATTCTGCGGTCGCTAACGCCAAGGTCAAGGGCATTAACCTGGACCAGTTATATGTATCGAAAATAATTTGTGACGTTGGCCCGACTTGGAAGAGGTTCAAGGCCGCGGCTTTTGGAAGGGCGACTTCGATTAAGAAGCGGACTTCGCATATTAAAATCGAGTTAGACGTAAAGAATAGATAAACGAAAAACCGTTGTTTAAAAAGAAGGAATACGATGGGACATAAGGTTAATCCGTTTGCAATGAGAATAGGGTATATCAGGACATGGCACAGTCGCTGGTTTGCCAATACAAAAGATTTTGCCAAGTTTATCGCGCAGGATTTTGGTATCCGCAAGCATATCCGTGCCAAATTCAAGCATGCCGCGGTTTCAAATATTGTTATTGAAAGACTGGCGGACCGGGTGAAAATCAGGATTTGCAGTGCACGTCCGGGTATTATTATCGGCCGTCACGGTTCTGATATCGAGCAATTGCGTGCTGACCTGACGGCGCTTGTAAAATCCGAGGTTTCAGTTGATATTGAGGAAATCAAAAATCCCGGGCTGGATGCTAACCTGGTTGCCCAAAATGTGGCGATGCAGATGGAAAAGCGTGTTGCTTTTCGCCGTGCGGTAAAACGTGCGATGGAACAGTCAACAAATGCCGGTGCCAAAGGGATAAAGGTAAGTTGTTCCGGCAGGTTAAATGGCGCGGAAATGTCGCGTACCGAAACATACCGTCAGGGAAAGATACCTTTGCATACTTTGCGCGCAGATATAGATTATGGTTTTTACGAAAGCCTTACTACTTACGGTTTGATCGGGGTTAAGGTATGGATTTATAAAGGTGATATTCTGGTGGATAAAATCCCGGCAAAGGTAGGGATTGCCAATATAGAGGAACAACAGGAAGAAGATAAACCCGTTGCATAAGGATTTAGAGGTTATATTATGGTTTTGATGCCAAAAAGAGTTAAATATCGTAAACTCCAAAAAGGTACCCGTAGAGGGATCGCGACATCCGGCGCAGAGCTGGCGTTTGGCGAGTATGGGATCAAAGTTTTGGAAAATGGATGGATCAAGAATACCCAGATCGAAGCAATACGTGTTATTTTGGCCCGGCAGTTGCATAAGGGCGGGAAGTTGTGGATAAGGATATTTCCCGATAAGTCTATCACCAAGAAACCGGCTGAAGTGCGTATGGGTAAAGGTAAAGGTGATCTTGACCACTGGGTTGCGGTAGTAAAAAGAGGCAGGATCTTATTTGAGTTAGGTGGTGTCCCGGAGGAATATGCCAGGCATTGTTTCAGGTTGGCAGCGTATAAATTACCGCTTAGGGCAAAATTTGTGACGAGGGTCCATAAATGAAGATCAAGGATTTACGTAATTTATCGGCTGATGAATTAAAAGACAAGGCAAAGGCTTTGCATGAGGAATTATTTAAGCTTAATGCGCAGAGGTTTAGCGGGCGTGTAGATAAACCGCATATGTTTTCCCTGATCAAGAAAGATATTGCCAGGGTCAAGACATTATTAAATGAAAAGAAAGAGAATGCAAATGGGTAGAAGAAAAACTTTTATCGGCACAGTCGTGAGCGCCAAGATGCAGAAGACTTTTATCATTAAAGTCACGCATTTAGCTAAGCACTCTAAATACGGCAAGGTTGTTAAAGTGTATAATAAGTTCAAGGTACATGATGAAAAAGGTATTGCAAAACCAGGGGATTTGGTTAGTATCGAAGAAACCCGGCCGCTTTCCAAGGATAAGCATTTTCGCCTTGTTAAAGTAGTAAAAGCCGCTCCGGTTCATCAGGTAGAGATTAAGGAAGAGGCAATATAAAATGATACAGATAAGAACGATATTTGATGTGGCTGATAATACGGGGGCTAAAAAAGCCAGTTTCATCGGTGTTTTGGGCAAGAAAAATTGTTTACATGCCAAAATAGGCGATATCATAAAGGTTAATGTTAAGGAGTCATCTCCAGGGGCTTCGGTTAAAAAAGGCGAAGTCGGACAGGCAGTGATTGTACGTACCAAAATGGCGATTAGAAGAGCGGATGGTTCGTCTTTAAGGTTTGACCGCAATGCGATAGTATTTATTGACCCGCAGTTAAATCCTAAGGGTACGCGTGTTTTTGGCCCGGTAGCAAGAGAATTAAGGGAGAAGAATTTTACTAAGATTATATCTTTAGCTCCAGAGGTTATTTAACAACTTTTGATTTTTGGATAGGGATTGGTTAACCAGTCTAATAAGGAAGAGTAATAATGCTTAAAATAAGGCGTGGTGACATAGTTCAAGCGATAAAGGGAAAAGATAAAGGCAAAAAAGGCAAGATCTTGAGCGTTATGGCCGGTTCAAGGCGTGCTTTAGTCGAAGGATTGAATCAGGTCAAAAAGCATAAGCGCAAAACCCAGGCTGATCAGCAGGGCGGGATCATCTCGGTTGAAAGACCGATGAGTATTGCCAATCTTATGCTGGTATGCAAGCATTGTGATAAGCCGGTAAGGGTTGGGTTTATTATCCTAAAAGATGGCAAGACAAAATCCAGGGTTTGTAAGGTATGTAAGGAAGTAGTTTAATTAAAGAGCATAAAAATTCGGAGTGATATACAATGGTCCCAAGGTTATTAGAAAAATACAGGTTAGAGATTATCCCGGAGATGATGAAGACATTCTCCATTAAGAACAGGTTTGCCGTGCCCAGGATCGATAAGATCGTTGTCAATATGGGCGTGGGGGAAGCGATCACCGATATAAAGATATTAGACCGGGCGATGGAAGAACTTGCCTTGATCACCGGGCAGAAGCCGGTGATGCGGCGGGCAAAGAAAGCCATTGCGAATTTTAAGATCCGGCAGGGCCTGCCGGTAGGTTGTAAAGTAACTTTACGCAAGGCGATGATGTATGAGTTCATGGACCGCCTGATCAACGCCGCTATGCCGCGTATACGTGATTTTCGCGGTGTTTCTTATGATTCCTTTGATGCGGCCGGCAACTATACTTTAGGGCTTACTGAACAGAATATCTTTCCGGAAATTGATTATGACAGGATTACCCGCTCGCAGGGTATGGATATAACTTTTGTGATCAAAAATGCAAAATCTACTGAACAGGCACGTGAACTGTTGAAATTATTCGGGATGCCTTTTAAGGAGTCGAAGGAGTAATATGGCTAAAACATCACAGGTCCAAAGATGGAAAAGGCCGGCAAAGTTTGCTTCACGCAAATATAATCGCTGTACACTCTGCGGCCGGTCAGGTGGATATTTAAGGCGGTTTAAATTATGCCGTATTTGTTTCAGGGAACTTGCCTGGCAGGGGTTGATCCCGGGTGTTAAAAAGGCGAGCTGGTAAATTAGCAAGCGGTTTTAAGTAATTTTAATTACGGAGAATATAAAAGATGTCAAGGACAGATCTGATCGCGGATACATTTACAATGATACGCAATGCTGTAATGGCAAAGAAAGAAAATGTAGATGTTCCTGCTTCTGGGGTGATAAAAGCGGTTTTAGAGATTATGCAGAAGGAGCAGTATATCGAGGCTTTTAAATTGATCGAGGACAAGAAACAGGGTATATTCAGGGTGTATTTGAAATATGTTTATGGTAAATCCGCTATCCGCAACATTAAGCGTGTTTCTAAATCAAGCCTTAGAGTGTATGCCAAGGCCGGTAAAGTGCCTTCAGTATTAAGAGGCAGGGGGCTTGCGGTAATTTCTACTTCTAAAGGCGTAGTTACGGACAAGCAGGCAAGAGAGCTTGGTGTCGGCGGTGAAGTTATTGCCTATATCTGGTAAAGGATTATAAAATGTCAAGGATTGGGAAAAAACCGGTAGTTATACCAAAGGAAGTAAAAGTCGAGATTAATGGCTGTTCGATAAGCGTGGAAGGGCCGAAAGGGAAACTGGTCCGTTCGATTTCCCCCCGTATCAAGGCGGAGTTAAAGGATGGACGTCTTCTGCTTACCAGGTTTTCAGAGATAAAGACCGATAAGTCTCTGCATGGGCTTTACCGGTCATTGATCCTGGGAATGATCAAAGGTGTCACCGAGGGGTATGTCAAGGAGCTGGAAATCATTGGTGTCGGTTTTAAGGCTGCGGTCGCTGGGGACAAATTGAATATGGCTCTGGGTTTTTCCCATCCGGTAAACGTACCTATCCCGCAAGGGATAAAGGTTGAAGCTCCTAAGAATACACAGGTGATCATTAGAGGTATCGATAAGGAAAAGGTCGGGCAATTTGCCACGGAGATCCGGAGGATATACCCTCCCGAGCCTTATAAAGGCAAAGGGGTGCGGTTTCTGGGTGAGATCGTGAAAAAGAAAGTCGGCAAGGCGCAGGCTACAGGGAAATAAACTATGGATAATAAAAAAGAAGTCTTAAGAATGAAACGGCATCGCCGTATACGGGTTAAGATGCATGGCACTTCCGAAAGGCCCCGTCTGGTCATAAAGCGCAGTTTGTTGAACCTTTCAGCACAGGTAGTCGATGATATGCAGGATAAGACTTTATTTTCTATTTCTACACTGGATAAAGAGGTGAAACAAAAATGCCCGAGTGGCGGGAATATCAAGGCGGCGTCTGTATTAGGAGAGGTTTTTTCGAAACGGTTGAAGGATAAAGGTATAGCCAGGATTGCTTTTGATCGTGCAGGTTATTTATACCACGGCAGGGTAAAGGCATTTGCAGAGGGTTTAAGAAAAGGCGGATTGGAGTTTTAAAAATGCGAGAATTGAAGATCGATCAGCAAACAGAGTTTATAGAGAAGGTTATCAGCATCAACCGTGTCACTAAAGTAACCAAGGGCGGTAAGAAGCTTCATTTCAGCGCTTTGGTGGTAGTTGGTGATACAAAAGGGCGGGTAGGTTTTGCTTTGGATAAAGCCAATGAAGTTGCGGATGCTATCCGTAAAAGCCTGACCAAGGCTAAAAAGGAGATTTTTAAAGTCGCAGTCGAAGACGGCACTATCCCGCATGAGGTGCTTGGTGAATATGGCGCGGCAAAGGTGCTTTTAAAGCCGGCTTCAGAAGGAACCGGGGTTATTGCCTCTGGTCCGGTGCGCGCAATCTGCGAGGCTGCCGGTATAAAGAATATTCTAACTAAATCGTTAAGGTCAAAAAATCCCATAAATGTAATTAAGGCGACGGTCCAGGGGTTAAAGAGCCTCAAGGTATTAGAGACTGTTGTCCCTGAAGATGTTCAGGAAAAACCTAAAGCGGAATAATCAATGGAAAAGAAACCAATCTTAAAGAAGAATGTTGCGGCAGTAAAGAGTAAAGCAGTTAAACCGGCGCGGGCAAAGGCCAAAGCTAAGGCAGTGGCAGGCTTGGTAAAAAGCACACAGACTAAGCAGGTTGCTGCAAGATTTGGTTTAAATAACTTAAAAGCCCCTCATGGTGCGCATAAAAAGCGTAAATATTTAGGGCGAGGCGCTGGTTCAGGACATGGCAAGACTTCTACCCGCGGCAGCAAGGGGCAGACTTCGCGTGCGGGCCGTGATTTTTATGCTGGTTTTGAAGGAGGGCAGACATCGATTATCCGCAGGATGCCTAAACGCGGTTTTACCAGCCGTGCACCGCAAGACGGGCAGATCGTAAATCTTGGTGCCTTGATGAAGCTAAAAGATGTTTTGATCACTCCGGCACTCTTGGAACAAAAAGGCCTGATCAAGGATAAATTAAAGCCGGTGAAGATTTTGGGCGGCGGTGATCTCAAGAATCCGGTGACTATACAAGCTAACGCATTTTCCAAGTCCGCTGTTGAGAAAATACAGTCTGCCGGCGGCAAGCATGAGATTATAAATGAACTCAGTAAGTAGCGCGTTTAGCCTTACACCTCTAATTAATTGCTTTAAGATCCCGGATTTAAAAAAGCGCCTCTTGATCACTGCGGCGCTTATTACGATCTACCGGATCGGATGTTATGTCCCGACCCCAGGGATCGATGGCGCGGCACTCGCTGAATTCATTGCGCGCATCGCTAAAACACAGGGTGGTGCGTTATTTGGCATAATCAATATGTTCTCCGGAGGCGCGATGGAGCGGCTTACCATTTTTGCCCTGGGGATCATGCCGTATATATCGTCTTCGATCATTATGCAGCTTTTAACCGCTGTTGTGCCGGCCTTGGAGAAAATCGCCAAGGAGGGCAAGGCCGGTTATCAAAAGATAAATCAATATACCCGTTACGGAACGGTTGTTCTTTCTCTGGTGCAATCATTTTTCATCGCGTTATGGCTTGAAGATCCCGCACGTTTCGAGGGATTAAAGATAGTTCTATTCCCGGGATGGGGTTTTCGTATTTTGACTGTGCTCACCTTGACTACAGGGACGATCTTCATTATGTGGTTAGGCGAGCAAATTCAGGAAAGAGGGATCGGTAACGGCATATCACTGGTGATCACGGCAGGTATAGTTTCCAGGATCCCTTCGGCACTGCATCAATTATTCGTGCTGGTTTCTCCGATGAATGCGGCAAATCGCCAGATCCAGCCCTTTACATTGATCCTTATGGCAGTCTTTTTGGTTGCTGTGGTATTCTCGGTCATTATGATCACCCAGGGCCAGCGTAAGATCCCAGTCCAGTATGCCCGAAGGATTGTTGGCCGTAAGATCTTTGGGGGGCAAAGCACGTATATCCCGCTTAAGGTTGATACTTCCGGGGTTATTGCGATTATCTTTGCCCAGTCGATCATTTTGTTCCCGGCAACCTTAGCGTCTTTTATCCCGAATCCCGCGTTTCAGAATCTGGCGCAGGCGATGGTTAGAGGGCATTGGCTTTATACAGCGGTATATGCGTTATTGATTGTATTTTTCTGTTATTTTTATACGGCGATAGTTTTTAACCCGCACGATTTAGCCGAGAACATGAAGAAATACGGCGGTTTTATCCCCGGGGTCAGGCCGGGAGCGGCAACTGAAGAATTTTTGGATTTTGTCATGACGCGTATTACTTTGGCCGGGGCGTTGTTTATTTGTTTTATTGCCATATTTCCGGATGCGATCATGGCTTGGCTTAAGGTTCCGTACCTCGTCGCATCGTTTTTTGGCGGGACCGGGATCCTGATCATCGTCGGGGTAATGTTAGATACCGTCAAACAGATCGAATCGCATCTTTTAACCCATCATTATGAAGGGTTTATTAAAGGCAGCAGGATCAAAGGAAGAAGATAATCCATGAAGATCATATTGTTTGGGCCTCCTGGAGCAGGAAAAGGTACGCAGGCAAAAGTAATGGCCGCGGAACTGCAGATTGCGCATATTTCTACCGGGGATCTTTTGCGGCAGAATGTTTCTAATAATACGGCTTTAGGCAAAGAGGCCAAGGACTATATGAATAAAGGTGCCTTGGTTCCCGATGAATTGGTTACCAAAATGCTAACGGCGCGTTTTGATGAAGACGATGTAAAAAAAGGCTTTATTCTGGACGGGTATCCGAGAACCAGGAATCAGGCCGCGGACTTAGAGGAAATCCTAAATCGCCGCAGTCTTTATATTGACCTGGCGGTTTACCTGGATACCAGCGATGCGGTCGTGATCCAAAGGCTTTCTGGGCGTCTGGTTTGCCGTAAATGCGGTTCTAATTTCCATAAGACCAATATGCCGCCTAAGAATGCCGGTGTTTGCGATCATTGCGGAGGCCAGCTTTATCAGCGAAGCGATGATAATGAAGAGACCATTAAGAACCGCCTGGCGGTATATAAAAAGGAATCGTCTCCCGTAATCAAATTTTACGAGGATAAGAATAAATTGGCGCGTATTACTGCGGATGGAAATGCAAAAGATGTTTTAGACGCTATCGTTGGGCTTGTTAAACAACAGGATGATCCAAAAAAAGTCTGAAGCCGAACTGGTTTTATTGCGTAAATCCGGAAAGATACTTGCAGGTGTTATGCAGGCATTGAAATCCGCCGTAGCTGTCGGTGTGACAACCGAGGCAATTGACAATTTGGCAGAAACGCTGATAAGAAAAGAAAATGCCGAGCCGGCTTTTAAAGGATATAAAGGGTATCCGGCTACGATATGCATATCGATAAATGAAGAAATTGTGCATGGTATTCCGGGCCCGCGCTTGATACTTGACGGTGACCTGGTAAGCATTGATTGCGGCGTGAAGTATCAGGGGTATTTTAGCGATACGGCATTTACCGTAGGCGCCGGCCGGGTCGATAAACGCTATAAAAAGCTTATTGATGTAACCCGCACCGCTTTGACCGAAGGGATCAAACGGGCACGTTCCGGGAACCGGCTGTCGGATATATCGCATGCGGTCCAAAGTTATGCCGAAGGCCATGGTTTTTCAGTTGTGCGGCAGTTTGTCGGGCATGGTATTGGTAAAAACCTGCATGAGGAGCCAGAGATCCCCAATTACGGCATGCCTAATTGCGGTGAACGCCTGGAAAGCGGAATGGTCCTGGCAATTGAGCCGATGATAAATTTAGGGACCTGGGAATCGAAGATCCTTGATAATGGCTGGACAGCGGTAACTATGGATGGATTGGCTTCTGCTCATTTTGAGCATACAGTGATAATTACTGACGGCGCTGCAGAGGTAATAACCCAATAATATGGCTAAAGAAGATCTGATTGAAACGGAAGGCGTGGTTTTAGAGGCATTGCCGAATGCTATGTTCAGGGTTCAGTTGGAGAATGGGCATGTGGTTTTAGCTCATGTGTCCGGTAAGATGCGCATGAACTTTATCAGGATCCTTCCCGGGGATAAGGTTAAGCTTGAGCTTACTCCGTATGATCTATCCAGAGGAAGAATAACATTTAGAGGTAAAGGGTAGGATTACAGCTATAAAGGATAAATAAAATGAAAGTGAAATCGTCAATTCGAAAGATTTGTGATAAGTGCAAGATAATCAAAAGAAGAGGGGTTATCAGGGTTATTTGTTCTAATTCAAAACATAAACAGAGACAGGGGTAAATTAGTTAACAGATCACAGTTAACAGTTAACAGCTGTAGAAGGAGATTTTAAATGCCAAGGATTTTGGGTGTAGATATTCCAAAAGAAAAAAGGATTGATATTGCGATTACCTATTTATATGGTGTCGGAAGGCATTTATCCGGTCTGATACTTAAAGAAGCAGGGATTGCGCCTGAAAAACGCGCAAAAGACCTGACGGATACGGAGATCGCCCAGATCACTAATATCCTGCAAAAAGGGACTTATAAGGTTGAAGGCGATCTTCGCCGGGATATTTCACAGAATATCAAACGCTTGATGGATATCGGTGCATGGCGTGGGATGCGCCATAAAAAAGGGCTTCCTGCAAGAGGCCAGCGTACCAGGACAAATTCCCGCACAAGAAAAGGCCCGAAAAGAGGAGGCCTGGCTGTGGTGAAGAAACCTGATGCGGGTGGGAAAAAAGCAGCACCGGCAAAGCCAGCTGGCAAATAAAGCACCATAAAGTTTAGGAGGAAAAAGCTTAATGGCTACAAAAGAAAAACAGAAGAAAAAAAAGATCGCTAAAGGGATAACTACAGGTATAGCGCATATTCAGGCAAGTTTTAATAATACCATCATCACTATAACTGATAAACAGGGAAACGCGCTTGTCTGGTCTGCTCCCGGGATTGTCGGTTACGGCGGATCGAAGAAATCGACCCCATTTGCGGCGCAGGTGGCGGCAACAGATGCGGCGCGCAAGGCAAAGGAAATTGGTTTAAAAGAGATAGAGGTCCGGGTTAAGGGGCCAGGGTTTGGCCGTGAATCAGCAATCAGGGCTTTGCAGGCAGCAGGACTTGTGATAACGTCAATAAAGGATGTAACTCCGATCCCTCACAATGGCTGCCGTCCTAAAAAGAAAAGGAGAGTTTAGTTTATGGCTCGATACACTGACGCTGTGTGCAGATTGTGCCGGCGTAATCTGGAGAAATTATTTTTAAAAGGGACAAAATGTTATACCGATAAATGCGCGATGACCAAGCGTGCATTTGCTCCCGGCCAGCATGGCGAAGGCAGAAGGCAGAAGCTTTCCAATTACGGGATCCAGTTAAGGGAGAAGCAAAAGGTCAAATGGATGTATGGCGTTATGGAAAAGCAGTTCCGCCTTTATTTCAAGACCGCATCTAAATCCAAGGGAGTTACCGGAAAGGTCCTGTTACAGCTCCTGGAAAGACGGCTGGATAATGTCGTTTTCCGTATGGGATGCGCGATCTCCCGGGCTCAAGGCCGGCAGATTGTCAGGCATAATTTTATCTATGTTAATAATCGCCGCGTGAATATCCCGTCATTTTTGGTTTCCGCTGACGACTTGATCGAAGTGCGGGCAAAAGACAAGGCTTTGGCTAAGATCAAAGATAATATGGAGCTTAGCAAGGACCGGACAGTTCCTTCATGGCTTGATTTTGATGCAAAGGCTTTTAAGGCAAAAGTAGTAAGATTGCCGGAAAAGGCAGATATCGCAAGTACCATCCAGGAACAGTTGATCGTCGAATTATATTCCAAATAATTCATCTGCACATTTAAGAAGGAGTAAAAAGATATGGGTATAAAATGGAGAGATTTTCAGTTACCAAACAGGCTTGAATGTGACGAGGCGACCTATACCAATACCTATGGTAGATTTCATGCCGCCCCTTTCGAAAAAGGTTATGGGGTGACTTTAGGAAATGCTTTGCGCAGGGTATTACTTTCTTCGATCGAAGGAAGCGCTGTCACTTCCGTAAAGATCCAGGGTGCACCGCATGAGTTTTCTACCATCCCCGGTGTGCTTGAGGATTCAACGGAGATAATCTTGAATATTAAGAATCTGGTATTGAACTCCCATTCTAAGATACCCAAGACTATCTATATTAAAAAAGATTCCAAGGGAGAAGTAAAAGCCAGTGATATTGCTTCTGATGAAACAGTCGAGATAATTAATTCAGACCTGCATATCGCAACTTTGACCAAGGATATGAAATTTGTTGCCGAGCTGGAAGTGGCAAAAGGCAGAGGATATGTTCCTGCCGAGGCTAACAAAAAAGAAGATCAGGCTGTCGGGGTGATCCCGATCGACTCGATTTTCAGCCCGGTTAAAAAGGTGAATTTTTTTACGGAAAATACGCGTGTCGGTCAAAAGACGGATTATGACAAGCTTACTCTGGAGATCTTTACAAACGGCGCGATCACTCCCAAAGATGCTCTTTTGTATGCTTCCAATATCCTTCAGCGCCATCTGGATATCTTTGTGAACTTCGGCCAGCTTCCTGAAGAGGATGAGGAGCCGGAGATGGAGATGACTAAGGAAGAGATCGCCCTTTATGAAAAATTGCGCCTGCCGATATCCGAGCTTGAGCTTTCGGTACGCAGTTCTAATTGTTTAAGGGAAGCCAATATAAAGTTGATCGCTGACCTGGTTAAACGGGGTGAGGATGAGATGCTCGGTTTTAAGAATTTCGGAAAGAAATCCTTAACCGAGATAAAAGAGCTCTTAGCAGGAATGGGGCTTACGCTTGGAATGCAGATCGATCTGAAGAAACTCAAGAAATCTTAATAAGCGGGTCAAATAATTCAAAGGATATTTAAAAATGAGACATAGTAAAAAGAGGGGGCAATTAAACCGGTTTTCCAGCTGGCGTAAATCTACGGTTAAAAGCATTATTCGCAGTGTGCTGATCTATCAAAGTATAAAGACCACGCGCATAAAGGCCAAGGTAGTTAGGCCCGAGGTTGAGAAGTTGATCAGTTTAGGCAAGAAGAACACCCTTGCCGCTAAACGATCTGCATTCGAGGTGTTATGCGATCATAACCTGGTCAGCCTGCTTTTTAATGAGATCGCCCCGCGGTTTGCCAAAAGATCAGGCGGGTATACCCGTTTGATTAACCTCGGCAAAAGGCGTGGTGATAATGCGGATGTAGTTATCTTAGAGCTTACAGAGATCAAGAAAAAAGAACCCAAGGCAGTAAAGAAGGCCGCCGCTGTTGAGTCTAAGCCGCATAAGCACGCAGATACGACTGTTGAGGAAGCAAAACCGGATGCCGCAAGCGAACATAAGACTTCAGACGCAGTGAAAGAAGATACTCATCCGGGATCCAGCAAGGAACCCAAGAAATTCCTCGGCGGAATAAGAAAGATATTCAAGAAAGAACGCGATTCGCTTTAAAGACCACCAATTCTTTTGCAAGGATCATAGATAAAAATAAACCATTTTATCAATGGCCGCTGGCATTCGGCTGTTGGTAAAATGGTTTCTTACCAGGATTAATCGGATATGCGCATAGATACCCGGTTGGCGGAACGTCTAAAGAAGATAAAGCCTTCTTCGACACTGGCGATCACCTCAAAGGCGAAGAAATTGAAGGCGGAGGGATTGGATGTTGTAAGCCTTGCCGCAGGCGAGCCAGATTTCGATACCCCGGATTTTATCAAGGATGCTGCAGTCCAGGCGATAAAGTCTGGTTTTACCAAATATACTCCTACCACCGGCATTATCGAATTGAAGGATGCCATCGTCACTAAATTCAAAAAAGACAACGCGTTAAATTATAATACCAGCCAGGTCGTCGTCTCAAATGGCGCAAAGCACAGTATTTTCAATGCGCTTTTTGTCCTGCTTAACAAGTCAGAAGAGGCGCTTATTCCTTCCCCTTACTGGGTAAGTTATCCCGAGATGGTGCGTTTATGTGAAGGGGTCCCGCGTTTTATCCCGACAAAAGCCGAAAATAATTATAAGATTACCGTGGATGAACTGGAAAAATCGATTACCGCAAAGACCAAGGTGTTGATCCTGAATTCACCGTCTAATCCTACCGGCTGTGTATATAACCAGGCCGAGTTAGAAGAGATCGCGCGGGTATGTGTTGCCAAGAAAGTATTTGTGATCTCTGATGAGATCTATGAAAAGATAATCTTTGACGGGCTTAAGCATGTATCGATCGCTTCTTTAAACCCGGAGATATTCGATCTTACGATCACCGTGAATGGGCTATCTAAAAGCCATTCTATGACTGGATGGAGGATAGGGTATATGGCCGGGCCGCAGGATGTGATCGATGCGGTTTCGAAGTTTCAGGACCATTCAACCTCTAATCCTGTGTCTATCAGCCAAAAGTCTGCGGTTGAAGCTTTGAATGCCCCGGATACATTCTCAAAAACGATCTGCCGTGAGTTTCAAGCCCGCAGGGATTATGTGATGCAGAGGTTTTCTGTGATAAAAAAGGTATCCGCTGTCCGGCCGGAAGGCGCATTTTACGTCTTTTTTGATATTTCAAAACTTAAAATGGATTCTGTTACTTTTGCGAACCGCCTGCTTGACGAGGAGCGCGTTGCGGTAATTCCGGGAGACAGCTTTGGCAGTGACAGTTGTGCCCGCATTAGTTTTGCGACGAGTGTTGAACAATTAAAGATTGCTATGGACCGCCTTGAATCCTGGGTGGCAAGGCAAACAAAGTAAATGTTAACCCTGCCTGTTTGACAGGCAGGAATGAAGTGGCATGGGTGAAAGGATAATATGAAGTATGGGAAAAACTATTGCAGAAAAAATACTTAGCAATCATTCCGGCCGTAGCCTTAAGGCAGGGGATTTTGCGATTTGCGATATTGATTTTACTTTTGGCCAGGATGGGACATCCTCGATTATTATTGACCGGATCCGGGAGATGGGGACAAAAGAATTAAAAACGCGCTTTTGCATGGTGATCGACCATAGCGCTCCTTCTCCTACCGAAGGGGTTTCCCGGGTACATAAAAAAATGCGCATATTTGCCCAGGATTATAAATCCCGCCTTTACGATATCGGCTGCGGGGTTTGCCATCAAGTTATCCCAGAATCCGGAGAGGTCTTGCCGGGGGACCTGGTTTTTGGCGCCGATAGCCATACCTGCACCTACGGCGCCTTAGGAGCGTTCTCGACAGGGGTTGGCTCGACGGACCTGGCGATCGCCTTAGCTACAGGGAAAAACTGGCTTAAGGTCCCGGAGACATTTAAGATCATCGTAAAAGGTAAAGTGCCTAAAGGGGTATTCCCCAAAGACATGATCCTGCATATTATTACTGATATCGGATCCGCTGGCGCTACCTATAAAGCCATAGAATTCGCCGGCCCGGTAATCGATAAGATGGATATGGACGGAAGGTTTACATTCTCGAATATGGTTGTGGAAATGGGAGCAAAAGCCGGGTTCATGCCGCAGGATAAAACTACTTTGGATTGGCTCAAATCCCGTGTTAAGAATAAAAGAAAGATCAAACCGGTCGCGGCCGATTTAGACGCAAAGTATGAGCGGGTCATAGAGTATGATATTTCAAAATTAAAACCGCAGGTTTCTTCTCCGCACAGTGTAGATAATGCTGTCGCCGTGGCCAAACTGAATAAGGTTATGATCAATGAGGCTTTTATCGGTACTTGCACTAACGGAAGGCTTCAGGATCTAAAGATTGCCGCAAAGGTTTTAAAGTCCAGGAAAGTTTCTAAAGGTGTACGCTTGATTATTGCACCAAGTTCGCGTATAATATTCCAGCAGGCAATACAGCTTGGGTTAGTAGATATCTTTATTAAGGCCGGCGCGGTCATTGTTGCTTGCGGGTGCGGGCCGTGTGTCGGTACGCATAATGGCATTCCGGCGGATGGCGAAAACGTGATCTCTACGGCAAACCGGAATTTTAAAGGCAGGATGGGTAACCCCAACGCTTTTATTTATTTAGCTTCACCGGCGACTGTGGCGGCTTCGGCGATTGCCGGCCGGATTACCAGCCCAGAGAAATATTTATAAGAAAGGGAGATGACTATGGAAATACGCGAATTACTGCTAGCCTGTGTCGAGAAAAAGGCTTCGGATCTGCATCTCACGGAAAATGAACCTCCCATCTTACGCGTAGACGGAAAGTTGAACCGTACCAGTGCCCCTCCCATGAAGGCCGATGAACTAAAAAGAATGATCTATGGCGTTTTGACCAATTCGCAGAAAGAGATGTTCGAGCAGAACCTGGAATTGGATTTTTCCCTTGCGCTTCCGAGCCTTGACCGGTTCAGGGTCAATGTGCATATGCAAAAAGGCACGGTAGAGGCGGCATTCCGCCGTATACCTTTGACCATCCCTGGGATCCAGGATCTGGGTTTGCCTCCGATTGTACTGGATTTAGCCCGCCGCCCGAACGGATTATTGCTGGTTACCGGGCCTACCGGAGTCGGCAAGACTACGACATTGGCTGCGATCGTCGACCTTATCAACAACGAGCGTGAGTCTCTGATCATGTGCATCGAGGACCCGATAGAATTTATCCATACCAATAAGAAAAGTATTATTAAACAGCGGGAAGTTTATGCCGATACGCATTCTTTTGCCGAGGCATTAAAGCATACTTTGCGGCAGGATCCCAACGTCATCGTTGTAGGAGAAATGCGCGACTTGGAAACTATTTCAACGACCCTGACTGCGGCAGAAACTGGGCATTTGGTTTTAGCCACTTTACATACGCCTGATGCGCCGCAGACTATTCAAAGGATCATCGATGTGTTCCCTCCGCATCAGCAGCAGCAGGTAAAGTTACAGCTGGCAGACTGTTTACAAGGTGTAGTTTCCCAGTTATTGCTTCCGCGTGCTTCCGGTAAAGGCAGGATCCTTGCCACCGAAGTAATGATCGCTACTCCCGGTATCCGGAACCTTATCCGCGAACAGGAAGTTGAGCAGATCCCGACGTTACTGCAAACCGGCAGTCAGTATGGCATGAAGACTATGGATAAATGCCTTAAGGAATTCTTCCAGCAGGGGCTGATCACTCTGGATATGGCCATGTCTAAGGTTAAAAACCTCGACGAGTTTAAACAGCTGTAATTAGTATCTGCAATGAAAGTTAGCAAGATCCATAATAGTGCTTAATTTAAGGAGTATCGATAAATGAAGCTCGAAGGAAAAGCAATAAAGTTAGGTGATAATATAAATACCGATTTTATTATTTCCGGACGGTATAAATTCTCTATTACCGATATAAAGGAACTGGCAAAACATATCATGGAGGATATCGACCCGGAATTCCCTTCCAAGATCTCACCAGGTTCCTGCATGATCGTTGCCGGGAAGAATTTTGGCATGGGTTCATCGCGTGAGCAGGCGCCGCTTGTGATAAAGGAGTCCGGGATATTGGCGGTTGTGGCAAAATCCTTTGCCCGGATCTTTTACCGCAACGCCTTTAATATCGGCCTGCCTTTGATCGAGATGGATACGGACCAGGTCGCGGAAACGGATATTTTATCTGTTGATCTGGATCATGGCGTAGTCCGTGATTTGACCAAGAATATCGATTTTAAGGTTTCTCCGCTTCCTGATTTCATGCAGAAATTATTGCAGGAAGGCGGAGTGATCAATTTTTATAAGAAATACGCCAAATTGCCAGAGGTAAGATGATGCATAAAGTTACCCTTATTCCAGGCGATGGTATCGGCCCGGAAGTGGCAGAGGCGGCAAGGCGTTGTATTGAAGCTACAGGGGTTAAGATCGAGTGGGACGAGGTTTTAGCCGGCCAGGCGGCGCTTGATAAATACGGTGAGCTTCTGCCTTCGGCTGTTTTAGATTCTGTCCGCCGCAACAAAGTTGCCTTAAAAGGCCCTATCAGCACTCCTATCGGTGGAGGGTTTCGTTCAGTAAATGTGGCGATCCGTCATGCCTTGGATCTGTATGCCTGCGTGCGCCCGGCAAAGTCCTATATCGGGGTAAAAAGCCTGTATAAGAATATCGACCTGGTAATTATCAGAGAGAACAGCGAGGATCTTTATGCCGGGATTGAATTCGAAGAAGGCAAGTCACAAACCAAGACTTTGATCGAAGATATCGAGAAGTTCACTAAAAAAACTATCCGCCCGGATTCCGGGATCTCCATTAAGCCTATCTCTAAGTTTGCCTCGGAACGTATTGTCCGGTATGCCTTCGAATACGCTTTAAAATTCAACCGTAAGAAAGTCACGGCTGTACAGAAAGCAAATATTATGAAATTTACGGACGGACTTTTCTTAAAGGTTGCGCGGGAAGTGGCCAAGGAGTATGAGGGTAAGGTGCTTTTTGAAGAGGCGCTGGTGGACAATATGTCGATGCAGCTTGTTCAGCGTCCGCATTTTTATGATCTTCTTGTTTTGCCGAACCTTTATGGCGATATTTTATCGGATCTTTGTGCCGGTCTGATCGGGGGATTAGGGATTGCCCCGGGCGCCAATATTGGCATGGACCTGGCGGTTTTTGAAGCTGTTCACGGTTCTGCTCCGAAATACGCCGGTTTAAATAAAGTGAATCCTACAGCGATGATCCTTTCGGGGATGCTGATGCTGCGATACCTTAAAGAGGATAAGGCGGCTGTGCGTCTGGAGGAGGCATTACAGTATGTTTTGGCTGAAGGCAAGAATGTTACTTATGACCTCAAGCCTAATCGCGATGATCCGACAAGTGCCGGGACAAAAGAAATGGCGGATGCGATTATAAAGAGGCTAAAAGAGTAGGGTAAGAAATGTAGGGGGCGGTCGTGACCGCCCCTAACAAGATGACCTTATAACCGAAAATTATGAAAATTACAATTATTGGCGGTGGAAATGTCGGTGGGCTGGCGGCGATGCGCCTGGCGCAGGAAGGCGCAGGCGATATTTACCTTATCGATATTGCCGCAGGCTTGGCCCAAGGCAAGGCATTTGATCTTGAGGATGCCCGCGCGATCTTAAAATACAATTATAATGTTACAGGCTCCAGCCAAATTAATGACGTTCAAGATTCTGATATTATAGTAATTACCGCAGGCCTGGCGCGTAAACCCGGAATGACGAGGGAAGACCTGGTTAACAAGAATGCCGCTATCTTAAGCGGGATAGCCGGGAATATAAAACAGCTTGCGCCAAATGCGGTAGTGATTGTCGTGACAAATCCTTTAGACCTGATGACTTGTTTTATACTTAAGAAAACCGGATTTTCTCCCCAAAAAGTCTTTGGCATGGGGGTTACGCTGGATGCCTCGCGGTTTGCCAATCTGATCGCGAAAGAACTAAAGGTTTCTCCGACAGATGTGGATGCCTGTGTTATCGGGGTGCATGGCGAGGGGATGCTTCCGATGGCGCGTTTTACCAGTATTAAAGGGGTTGCTTTAGATGAGTTTTTAAATCCCCAGAAGGTTATTGAGTTGACCAAAAAAACCGTAGCCCGGGGGGCAGAGATTGTTTCTCTTTTAGGCAGTGGCAGTGCTTATTTTGCCCCTTCGGCGGCGATCGCAAGCCTGGTCAAGGTTATCGCCAAAGACGAAAAACGTACGGTTGCGGTATCGGCATATTTGAATGGGCAATACGGTATCAGCGGCGTTTGCCTTGGCCTGCCTTGCCGTTTAGGGAAGAATGGCATTGAAGAGATCATCGAATTGAGTTTGCTTGAACAGGAAAAAGAACAGTTATTAAAAGTCGCAGACGACCTTAAAAAGCAGTATCAAAACATAAGTTTATAGCCATGCGTTATGATCTGGCGATAATTGGCGCAGGTTGGGCAGGGATCAATGCCGCGCACCGCGCGCGGGAGTTAGGATTAAAGGTGGCATTGATCGAACAGGAAAAAACCGGAGGCACCTGCCTTAACCGTGGTTGTATTCCTACCAAAGCGTTTATCCAATCCGCAAAAACATTCTCCTTAGCGAAAAAAGCCAATGATTTTGGTGTGCGTAGTGATTCTATAAAAATAGATTTCAATGAAGTGTGCTCGCGAAAGGATAAGATTGTCAGCCAGCTTTTACAGGGCCTGAATTTTTCCCTTAAAGGTATCGATCTTATTCCGGCTGCGGCACGCCTTATATCAGCAAATGAGATCCGGGTAAATACAGAAGTGCTTACCGCTGATTCTATACTTATTGCCACCGGCTCAAAGGTATTTCAACTGCCGGGTTTTAAGTTCGATGGCAAGAAGATTCTATCCAGTGATGATATCCTTGATTTAAAACAGATCCCGGATTCTCTTTTAATTATTGGCGGGGGAGTGATCGGCTGTGAATTCGCCTGCCTTTTTTCTAATCTTGGCAGTCAGGTTACGATTGCCGAGAAATTCAGCCGGCTTTTGCCGGGAGAGGATCCGGACATATCCCGTAAACTTGAGGGGGTTTTCCGGAAAAAAGGGATAAAGGTTATTGTTAATGCCGATGCTTCGGCATGTGCGGTGGACATGTTTGAACGGACACTGGTTTGTGCAGGGCGTATACCGATGACCGAAGGTTTAGGCCTTGAGGAATCCGGAATAAAGATTACCGGAGGCAGGATCGCAGTGGATGAATATCTGCGCACGTCTATTCCGAATATTTATGCCGCAGGAGATTGCACTGCTAAAATAATGCTGGCGCATTATGCCGCATATCAGGGGCAGATCGCGGCAGAGAATATAGCGAATCCTGGCGGATTAAAGAAGGCGGATAACACTAATGTCCCCAGTTGTATTTTTGCTGACCCGGAAATCGCAAGTATTGGGATAAAAGAAGAAGCAGCTCAATCTGCGGGTATAGCGGTAAAGGTCAATAAATTCGATTTTCTTGGTTCCGGGATGGCGCGTATTTCCGGGGAAACCGAAGGTTTTATAAAAATCGTTTCTGATAATGGGACCGATACGATACTGGGTGCTTCGATAATCGGGCCGCGTGCTACGGAACTAATCGCAGTTTTGACTTTAGCCGTTACCTGTGGGCTGAAAGTTTCTCAAGTTAAGGATACGATATTTGCTCATCCGACCTTATCAGAATCTATCCGCGATGCGTTAAAATAGGGGAAATCCCTAAAAAAGGAGGTTTATGATGGCTAATGTTATATTGCCTGAATTAGGAGAGCGTATAGAGAAAGCTACGGTTTCTTACTGGTATTTCAAGGCCGGAGATAAGGTTAATGAAAAAGACGATTTAGTCGAATTAGCCACGGATAAATCCACCTTTAATCTTCCTGCGCCATGTTCTGGTACGCTGACTAAAGTTTTCTTCAGTGAAGGGGATACGGTGATGGTAGGCCAGACGCTGGGAGTACTCGAATAAGAATCTTTCCGGTAGCTTGTTATGCCGAGATCATAATCGTATCCCAGGAATAGCCTGGAATAGAAGATCATAATTGTAGGGGGGCGGTCGAGACCGTCCCCCTTCTTTTTTAAAATACCCTTGACAATACATACTTTGCAATGTATATTTTAAATTACTTGTGATTAGCTAAAACATGCTTAAACTTGTTTAGGCGATGACTGAAAACAAAAGTAAAGACATACTAACAGCAAAAGAAGTAGCAGAGTACCTTAATTTGCATCTTCTTACTGTGCACAAATATGCCCGTCAAGGCAAGATCCCGGCTTTTAAGATCGGGACTGATTGGAGATTTCATAAAAAATACATTGAAAAATGGATTAAGGAAAAACACGAATACAATATAGAGGGCCAGGAAAACAGCAGATCTATACTGAAAACCGAATAGACTAAGCTTGTGCTTCTGTAAACCCAATAAATGAGAAAATTCGTATACTTAACACATCCTACAAACGCGGCTGGTATGAAATGCCCTTTAGGGTTAAGCCGTTTAATTCCCTCCTGGTTTCAAAGAATATCATCAAAGAACAATTACGGTATCAGGTCTTATAAAATGGCTCCTTTTTATTGCGCTAACGATAATCAGCTTGCCGGCTTTTTTGTCTCATTATCTGATACTACTGCCTGCCTTAAAGAGAACAAGATTTTAGCAATGGAAAAGATCATTTCTGCTACTCGCCTTGCCAATGATCTCGGTGCGGCGATTTTGGGAATGGGAGGATATACTTCAATCTTATATGACCAGGGTTACACTGCCTTTCGCAGTTTTCGCCTTCCGGTAACCAGCGGCAGTACTTATATTGCCTGGTCGGCGTTTGAAGCGGTATACCGCATTGCCCGGGCAAAAAGACTGGCTTTAAAAGAGTCGAAGGTTCTTATTATCGGGGCTTCTACCGCCGTTGGTTCATTATGTTCCCGGAAATTGTCCGGGTATCTTTCCGGCCTTACAATTACTTCAAGCGACAGTGTTAAACTCGAAAAACTCAAAGAAATCATTTTACAACTTAATCCCATAAATATAAAGATCGAACCTGTTCCGCAAAAGGCAATTCAGGATGCGGATATGGTTATTTTTGCCGATGACGATGCCTTTGATCCTCTTGGCCTTGATTTAGGAAAATTAAAAGCGCAGGCAATCGTTTTTGATGCTACGGTTGACAAAACTGTTTCCGCCCGCCTGCAAGGCCGCTCGGATATAACGCTTGTTAAATGCGGGTTGATTAAGACACCATCTTTATTGCCTTTTCCCATGGATCTGGGATTGCCTAAAGGGATCATTCCAGCGGGCCTGGCAGAGACTATTCTTTTAGCGGCGGAAGGAAAGATTTGCAGTTATTCCGCAGGTGACAATATTAATCTGGATAAAATGGACCAGATCGCTGACATTGCGGCGCGTTACGGTTTTGAAGTCTGGCTCCCCGAAGCGCCGATACTTTGATTATGATAAAGACATCTTTTAAAACGCGCAGGATGGTGGTTACGGGGATCGGGGTAGTATCTTCCATCGGAATCGGCAAAGATCAATTTTGGCAGGGTTTGTTTGGATCTGTCACAGGATTTAATCCGATTACCTTATTTGAGACAACCGATCTTAAGGTGCATATTGCCGGAGAAATCAGCGGTTTCGATCCGAAATCGATCTTAGGGCCTGCGGGTTTAACGGATTTAGACCGGGCGACATTATTGATTTTATGCGCGGCTAAACTCGGTATTGATGACGCAAAGATAAACATTGATGAATCTAACACAAAACGCACCGGGATTTCAGTCGGGACTACTTTTGGCAGTTTACATAGTATTTCTAAATTTGACCGGGAATCCCTTACCGAAGGTCCGGCGTATGTAAATCCTTCGATATTCCCCAGTACAGTAGGTAATTCTCCTGCCAGCCGGGTGGCCATCCGTTTTAAGGTTAAAGGGTTCAATTCTACGCTTTCTACCGGTATGTGTTCGGCAATAGACGCTATTGATTATGCCCGGGATTCATTACTGCTTGACCGGGCGGATACTGTCCTTTGCGGCGCGGTTGAGGATCTAAGTTTACAGACATTCTTGGGATTTTACCGGCTTAATTATCTTTCCGGATCTAAAAATGATACACCAATAATGAGCTGCCCTTTTGATAAAAGAAGGAATGGGATCATTTTCTCCGAAGGCGCGACAGCCTTGGTTGTTCAGGATAAAAATATGGCATTAAATACAAAAGCAAAAATCTACGCCGAAATATTAGGGATTGGTTCTTGTTTTGATCCGGCACGGTTTTATAACTATAGCCCGAAAGGAGAAGGGATGCGGCATGCGATGCAGATGGCTTTGCAGGATGCAGGCCTTTTGCCCGAAGATATTGACTGTATTTTTGCCAATGCCAATTCAACGCCTGATGCGGATTTGATCGAAACGCATGCGATCAAATCTGTTTTTGGAAAATACGCAAAAAAAATCCCCGTGACCGCAGTTAAATCGATTGTCGGAGAAGGTTATAGCGTTTCGGGGGGATTTTCTACGGTTGCGGCGTTAGGCGCTTTGGAGAACCAGTTGGTTCCCAGGATATCCAATTATAAAGAAAAAGACCCGGATTGCGACCTGAATTATGTGGTTAATAAACCCGAGAAGAAGAAGTTATCGCGGATCATGATCAATGCCTTTAGCCCGTCCGGAGGCAATATCTCTTTTATTATCGGCAAGGCAACCAGGATTTAAGCTTATGACGGAAAAGAAGCGTGTTGTGATTACCGGATTAGGGGTGGTCAGTTCTATCGGATCAGGCAAGGATATTTTCTGGAATAACCTGATCAAAGGAAAATCCGGGATCTCTAAAGTCGAGTTCTTCGATACTAAAGACCACTTTGTGCATAATGCCGGAGAAATAAAGGATTTTAAGCCCGAAGAATACCTAAGCCCGCGAAAGATAAAACTTATGGCCAGGGCATCGCATCTTGCTATTGCGGCTACCCGTCTTGCCCTGCATGACTCGAAATTAAGCCATAAGAAGATGAATGCCGAAAAGACTGCGGTTATCTTTGGCACGACCAGTGGAGAGGCGCAAAAGATAGAGGAAATGGATGCGGTCTGGGTCAGGCATGGAAAAGAGAATATCAGCCACTGGTCAATAATCCAGTATCCGGTACATAATATCTCCTCGAATGTTTCGGTTGAATTCAAGACTAAAGGCCCTAATCGGATATTTACTACTGCCTGCGCTGCGGGTAATTATGCGATCGGTTATGGTTATGATCTTCTGCAGAGGAATAAAGCGGATTTGATTATTGCTGGAGGTGCGGATGCTTTTTCGTATTTATCGTTTACCGGGTTTGGCCAGCTGCGGGCGATGGCGCCGGAGAAATGCCAGCCTTTTGACAAAAACCGGAAAGGGATGCTTCAGGGGGAAGGTTCCGGGGTCCTTATCATTGAAACCCTGGATTCTGCCGTAAAAAGAAACGCACCGATTTATGCGGAGATCCTCGGTTATGGCTTGAGCTGCGACGCTTTTCATATGACCAGCCCGCATATTGACGGTATTGCCGAGTGTATGTCGAATGCACTCCTGCGTTCTGGCGTATCCCCGGATGAAGTCGATTATATCAGCGCGCACGGCACCGGCACCAGGAACAACGATAAGGCAGAGTCTGCTGCGATCAACAAGGTTTTCAGTCATCGCAAAGTTCCGGTAAGCTCTATAAAATCAATGCTGGGGCATACCATGGGGGCGGCATCGGCGATCGAAGCGGTTGCCTGCTGCCTTAGTGTCAAAAATGATATTATCCCTCCAACAATAAATTACGAGACTCCCGATCCGGAGTGCGATATTGATTGTGTCCCGAACCAATCCCGTAAACAGAGCACAGCAATTGTGCTCAACAATAGTTTTGCCTTTGGAGGCAACAACGCGTGTTTACTGCTTGGCAAATTTAACCTTCAAAAGGAGTAGATCTATGGCAAAGGATAAAAATGATAATTTAGAGGTTGAGATAACACAGGTGGTTTCAGATGTTACCGGCAGGAATATTGAGGAGTTGAAACTTGACGCCAACTTCTGGCAAGATCTGGGGATAGACTCGATCAAGGCGATCGAAATGACGGTAGCGATCGAAAAACGGTATAAGGTGCGCATCAAAGATGAACAAATCCCCAAGATATCTACGATTAGGCATGCGGTGGAGATTGTGCGCCAGGCTTTAGAAAAAGGGTCCAATGAATAAAGAAAAGAGGGTTGTGATAACCGGTATTGGCCCGATCAGCTCTGTGGGTATAGGCAAAGAAAATTTTTGGCAAGGGGTACTCGATCAAAAAGTTAATTTGTCCCGGGAAAAGGTTTTTATTGATGAGGAACTCTGGGATGAATTTTATTTCCATAAAGTAGAAGGTTTTGACCTTTCGAAGTTCGGGTTAGATAAAGGCAGATTAGATGATATTAAAGCCTGGAAAGAAGGCGAGGAGATCATCGACCTTAATTATCTCATTGCGGCTGTAAAGCTGGCTTTGGATGATAGTAAGATAGATTATAAAGTTGAAAATAACGGGATTAGCCTTGTCCTTGCGCATGAAAACCTGGGATTGATGCCGTTCGGCTATAAAGTAAGCAATTTGGCTTATGATATGCTCATCGGCAAGAAAAGAAGCGATATCTCCAAAAAGGATTTTATCGATAAATTTTACCGGTCATTTCTAAAAAGCGGTTATGATATTCAAACCTTTGCCGATCTTTTTCATGTTGCCAGGGTATTCAATATATCCGAATACTCGCTTTTTATTAATAATGCCTGTGCCTCGGGTTTATATGCTTTGGAGTCAGCAGCACAGATCTTAAAGAACCGCCAGGCAAAGGTTTGTGTGGTTGCCGCGTCTGATTATCCCGATATATATAAATATGTGTGGTTTAAGGGGCTGGGAATATATTCGAAAGACGGAATAATCAGGCCTTTTTGTAAGGACAGTACCGGGCTTGTCTTTGGCGATGGCGGAGTCGGGCTTGTCATGGAAGATTATGAACATGCCAGAGACCGTAATGCCCAGATCTATGCCGAGTATTTGGGCGGAGGGTTTGATTTAGAGGGATGGAAGATCACAGTGCCGCAATTAGGGAGTGATTCGTATCAAAAAGCGATCACAAAAGCCTTTGTTCAGGCGGGTGTAACTAAAGAAGATATTGATCTGATTTGTCCTCATGGAGTGGGGTATCAGGTGATCGATTATTATGAATCACTGGCAATCACCGCGATTTTTGGCAAACATCCGAAGACGCCTTTGATCAGCGCATTCAAGCCTTATATCGGCCATAATTTAGGAGCCAGTGCTTTGATTGAGACTGCAATACTCTTGTTAGCGTTAAAGAATAATATTATCCCTGCCACTTTAAATTGTAATAATCTTGACTCTAAGTTCAATCTTGATATAATAACCCGCACGAAAGAGATCAATCTAACCACAGCAGCAAAAGTCTGCAGCGCTTTTGCCGGATTTAATGCCGCTGCAATCTTTAAAAAGGCAAACTAACTATGAAAGAAAATTACGACTACGATGCTGTTATAATCGGAGCTGGAATCAGCGGTTTGGTTTGTGGCTGTTATCTGGCGAAGGCAGGATTGCGTACGTTAATTGTAGAAAAAAATGCCCAGGCAGGGGGGTATTGTACATCGTTTAAGAGAAATGGTTATTTGTTTGATGCATGTGCGCATGGTATTTCAAGTTTGAGAAAGACTGGGCGGTTAACGAAAATATTAAATGATTTTAAATTATCCGATAAAATAAGATTTATTAAGCATAACCCATCGGATATGGTAATTACTCCTGAATACAGAATATCATTAGGTAGTGAGATCGAACGGAATATTGATAATTTTCAGAAATGTTTTCCTGAACAGAATAAGCAAATTGAGTGTTTTTTTAAGTTTATCGAGCTTAGTCAAACCAAAGATTTACTTGTTTTACGATCGAAAACATTTGAACAAATTGTCCGTTCATATTTTAGTGATCATAGGCTTATAACTATAGTGTTAGTCGTTACATTTCTTCTGTCCGGAGTGGATTCATTTAAAATATCAGGTATTGTCGGTTGTTTACTTTGGAGGGAGTTTATATTTGATGGTGGATATTATCCCTCCGGGGGGATGCAGACTTTTTCGAATGTTTTAGTTGATTGTTTTAAAGACCTAAACGGCAGTATTGTTTTATCTAAACAAGTGAAAAAGATTCTTGTAAATGATCGTCAAAAGGTTGAAGGGATTTGTATTGAAGGAAACAAAACAGTTGTTTCTAAATATGTAATTTCTGCTTGTGATTTAGTTCAGACTTATTCTAATCTTATTGATAAGGAGGTAATTCCTATTTCGGTTTTTCATGAGATTGATTCCTTTCTTTCATCTTTTTCAGGCTTTATGGTGTATCTAGGATTAAAAGATAAATGTTCGCTTAATCAAAGTGAATTAACCGCCAATCTTTATGTTATTAATGGGATGAATTTAGAGGAAATTTATTCAAATTTTCTTAATTCAAGAAACAGCCATTTTGTTATTTCTAGCCCAACTTCTAAGAGCGATTATGAAACGCATAAAACTTCGATTTGTTTAACTACGAATGCTTTATATAATTCCGATTCGTTTTGGAGCCAACATAAAAGAGATGAATTGATGAAATTATTAATAAAACAAGCGGAGATGGTTATCCCAAATTTGTCGAATTGTATTTCTACTAAGATTTCGGCTTCCCCAGTGACTTTAAGAAATTGGACTGCAAATTCATGTGGCGCAGCTTATGGATGGGCTAGTACGGTTGAACAGTTTATGAATCCAAGTATATCTCAAAACACTCAAATTGAGAATTTATATTTAACTGGACATTGGACTAATTTGAGCAGTGGTATTCCATTTGTCGCTAGTTGCGGTTATGATACTGCGGATTTAATTTTGCATAAAGAGAGTAAAAAAATATGAATTTGTTCGCAATTTCCGGGATATTGATTTCAGTTGTGAGCTCTATCTTGATTGTAATTTTATTAATATTTGGTAAATCAAGATTACATAAGATTTGGTTGCTATTTAATCTATCTGTTTTGATTTGGGGAATAGGAACTTTCCTCCTTAGTCGTTCCATAACAACAAGTGAAGCTTGGTTGAGTTGGAAAGTAGCTACTACTGGAGGATTGTATTTGGCGGTTTTGTTTTATCATACTATATATGTTTTTTGCGGGATAGATAAGAAAAAGATTTTAGCTTTGATTTATGCGCAAGGAGTAACCTTTTGGTTATTAACTATTTTTACACCGGAAGGTGTAATGTTTGCTCATTGGCATCTCGTTTATAACTTTTTTTATAATAGTCCAACCATATTATATCTTTTAATGTCTTGTAGTTGGGTTTTTGTTTCTTTGTTGGGGCATTATGAATTAGTGAGATTTATTAGAAAAAGTAGTGGTTTTAAGCATATTCAAGGATTATATCTTTTAGGTGGATTTGCCGTAGGATTTATTGGAGGAGGTTCAACTTTACTGCCAGCCATAGGAATTGATATTTATCCTATTGGTAATTTTGGAGTTGCTCTTTATGGAATAATAGGAACTTATGCTATTTTAAGATATAGGCTTTTAGACGTAAATGTTGCTATTACTCGCGCGGGTGTTTTTGTTTTAGTTTACACCTTAGTCCTCGGTCTTCCTTTTGCGGCTGTTGCATGGTTTAAGGATAGGTTGATTGAGCTCTTCGGCGCTAACTGGTGGGGTGTTCCTTTAGGGCTAATGGCAGTTTTAGCTACTGTCGGGCCGTTTATTTATATCTTTGTCCAGCGTAAAGCCGAAGACCGTCTGCTGAAGGAGCAAAAGCAGTATCAAAGAACCCTCAAACAGGCTTCCATCGGTATGACCAGAGTCCGTGACCTAAAAAGGCTTTTGGATTTAATCGTGCGTATTGTGACTAAAACTGTGCATATCTCTCATGCGGCAATTTACCTGTATGACCCGGAAAAAGATGAATATGTAATGCAGGTGTATCGCCATCATGGCACAAATGCGGTTTTTAGGTTGCCGGCGGCAAATCCCTTAGTATCCTGGATTATGGTGAAACGCGAGCCGTTACTTTATGAAGAAGTAAAACACCAGATGGAGGATAGCACAAACCCGACTTATAAGTATTTAGAAGATAATATGCGCCTGTTGGATGCTTCGGTGGTTATTCCGATATTCCTTGAAAATAAGTTCTTGGGGTTTGTTATTTTAGGGGATAAACTTTCCGGGCAGATTTATACTTTGGACGATCTGGATGTCTTTCAGGTTTTGGCCAGCCAGGCGGCGCTTGCAATTGAGAATGCCCAGTTCTATGAAGATGCGAAAGTAATGACCGAGCAAGTTGCCGAGACCGAAAAGATGGCGACTGTCGGGACTATGGCTTATGGCCTTTCTCATCAGATCAATAACCGTTTTTATGCCTTGTCGCTTATTGCCGGAGATAGTATCGATACGATCAAGGATATTGATGTTTCTAAATGCACGCCGGAGATCCAGAAGATGATCTCTGATGTGGCGCATGCCCTTGACCGGATACAGGTAAATGTCATACAGGGCGGAGAGGTGGTTAAAGGGATACTTAAGTACACAAAAGCCGGAGAAGAGCATTTTGAACCCTTGGCCTTGGATCAGGTGATTGACGGTACGATCGCTATGGTGCAATATAAGATCAAGCTTCCTGATATTGATCTTGTGCGCGATTACCCTCAAGATACACCGAAAATAAATGGTAACCTGGTGCAACTGCAGGAGGTATTCTTTAATTTTATTGATAACGCCTATGATTCCATAGTTGAACGCAGGATTATGTTAAAAGAAGAAGGTTACCGCGGAAAGATCATCTTTCATGCCAAGCCCGTAGGGGCAAATCTTGAGATTACAATTATCGATAATGGTATGGGGATGAAGGAAAGCAATTTAAACAAGATCTTTACCCCGTTTTTTACCACAAAAACCACTAATCGTAAAGGCACTGGTCTGGGCCTTTATGTGATCAAAAAGATCATTACCGAAGCGCATAAAGGCAAGATCTCTTTTGAATCCCAATACCAGCAAGGCACTACCTTTACTATTGAGCTCCCCTTAGCCAAGTAATAAACCTTTGGATCCAGAATTATAAAAAAAGCTTGCAAAAGATCAAAAAGTAGTATAATAAGGTAACAGCAAAAGACGAGTCCTTTGAGTGGCAGCAGAGGAGGCGTGAAATGAAAATACCGGTAGAATTTTCGTAAAGGCAACTCTCGGGAAATGAGGGTTGCTTTTTTTTATTTTCGGCACCTGGCGCTAATCGGCATTGCGCCAGTGTACCTGGACTGGGTATAATGCGCCGGTGTTATCCTTTCTGGAACACCCGGCGCTAATCGGTAATGCGCCGGTGTTATCCTTTCTGGAACACCCGGCGCTAATCGGTAATGCGCCGGTGTTATCCTTTCTGGATAAGGAGGTGTAATTATGAATGAGAACAAGCAATTCCCCATTCCACCTGAGGTGAGAGAGCGGTTTAAGAGGTTTGCCGAACAGGCAACAGGTGCTCCGGTAAAAGACACGCATATCAAAAAGATCAATGTTCATGCCTTTAGCAGCCGAATCAAAAGGCCGGTATTTTCCCAGATCAATGTGGGGGATGAGCTGGATCTTAATCTTTCCAATCTCCCTCATGAACAGGTTTGCGCGATCTTTGAAGCCAACAATTACCTTGTGGTTACTCCCGATAAAGGCAAGGCTAACGCAACGGTGTATTTCTTCGATCCTTCGGAGGTTTCAGAGGTAGAACGAGAGGAGATCTAAAAATATCATGGATGAACGCAGGCGGTTCCCCAGGCTGAATTTTAGTGTAGAAGTAGAGTATAAACTTTTGAATTCGTCACCGGACTTTTTAAAAGTTGGAAAAAGCAAGAATCTTAGCGGCGGCGGGATTTGTATCGTTGCTTTGGAAAAGCTCAATATCGGTGATACCTTAAGCCTTAAATTTTCCCTGCCTGGGGATGAAAAAGGCGTTACTGCCCAGGGACGGGTGGCATGGATCGATGAATTTGCGGTTGGTAATATCGGGACCAGCCAGGCTTATGATGCCGGAATAGAGTTTACGTCGATCCATAAGGATGACCGCAAGAATATCGAGCAATACCTTATGCAGCACCTTTAGAAAATACGGGATAATTTAAGTGGCGGTTCTGATTTTTTGGAACCGCCATTTTTTTTCTTCTCATTTCAGCATTTATAAGCATGTAATTTCATCATTATGTTAATGTCTGCATATTTATGACAGTGGATGTGATGAATTTCCTTGACAAATTTTATTTCTTTACATATAATAAAATCTATGGTAAATAATAATGTATTAATGACGATCGATGACCTGGCAGGATATCTAAAGGTCAGCCGGCGCACCATTTATGAATGGCTAAAAACTAATAAGATCCCTGCTTTAAAATTAGTCGGGCAATGGCGCTTTAAGCGCGACAAAATCGATGCATGGCTGGAAGGCGCGGTTTCCTCAAAGGCTGTGCCGAGGAGAAGATAATGTATTTTAAAAGGCTGGAACTGATAGGTTTTAAATCATTTGCGGATAAGACGGTCCTTAATTTCGAGCCGGGGGTGACCGCGGTCGTTGGGCCTAATGGGTGCGGTAAGTCCAATGTTTTTGATTCGGTGCGCTGGGTTTTGGGTGAGCAGTCAGTTAAAGCTCTGCGCGGGGCGGATATGCAGGACGTTATTTTTAACGGTACGGACAAGCGTGAGCCTTTGAGTTTGGCGGAAGTGACGCTTGCTTTCGATAACACAAATAAATTCTTTGCGGTCGACCATGACGAGGTGGCGATCACCCGGAGGATATTCCGTAACGGCGAGAGTGAATATCTTTTGAATAAAACCCAGGTGCGCTTAAAGGATATCCTGGATCTCTTGATGGGCACAGGTATTGGCGCGGAAAGTTATTCCCTTGTCCAGCAGGGAAAGATTGATCTAGTTTTGAGTTCCCGCCCGGAAGACCGGCGCCTGGTTTTTGATGAAGCCTCCGGGATCACCAAATACAAGGCGCAAAAAAGAGAGGCGTTGCGCAAGCTGGAGGAAACCGAGCAGAATCTTTTGCGCGTCAATGATATTATTCTGGAAGTTAAACGCCAGATCGGTTCTCTTGAACGTCAGGCAAACAAGGCTCGCAGGTATAAAGAGGTTTTTGAAGAGTTGAAGGCCAAAGAGATAAAGCTGGCATTAATCCAGAAAGACGCTTTGCAAAAGCAAAAGGACGAGCTCTTTAACACCTTAAAGGAACTGGAGGTTAAAGAAACAGAGTTATCCGCGGCAATAAAGGAACAGGAATCCAGGGTTTTATCCCATCATGATGAATTAAAATCCGCCGAGGATAATATCAGCAAGATAAAGCTTGAGATCTCCAATCTGGAGAATATGTTGAGCCGCGACAGCCAGCATATCGCATTTAATAAAGAGAGGATCATTGAGCTGGAGTCAAGCAAGGCGTATCTGGCGACCCAGGTCGAGCAGATAAATTCACGCCTCCTGCAGAGCCAGGAAAAACTGGATAAATTACGACAGGAGTATAACGCTCTTGATAAGAATATCGCGGACAAAACCGCGGTTTTAAAGGAGCATGAGGCTGAACTTGCGAAAATTACAGCGGCGATACGCCTGTCGCTTGAGAATATCGCTGATGCCAAAAAGAATATCCTGGATCTGGCGGCAAAGATATCTAATGCGCATAATACTATAAATACCCTGCTTTCCAAACAGCAGGTAATGCTGGCGCGCAAAAAAAGACTGGATATTGAGCGGGCCAAGGTCAACGAAGAAAAGAATACCGTTGAGGGCAACTTAAATAACATAAACCAGGAAGTGGCGGATCTTGAACGGGATTTTGCCCAGCTAAGCCTTAAGCTTTCCGAGATCAAAAAAGAACTGGAAACCGAGAATTTATCGATCAAGAATATCGATTCTGATATTGAAGACCTGGAACGCCAGAATTTAAGCCTTTTATCGCAAAAAGAATTTTTAGGCAAGCTTAAGACGGAGTATGACGGTATTGGGGAGTCGATGAATGCGGTGATTTATCTGGATAAACTGCCTCAAGAAAAGATGAGTGGTTTGGTGATTAAAGTAAATGCCTATCCTGAAGCCGGTAATACCGAGGACCCTGACCACTCTCAATCCGGAGGGTTTAAACTTGCCGGCGAAGCCAAACCGATCGATCTGGATACACAAAAGATCAGTGAAAGGATTGATCAGATCCAGATGAAGATCGATTCCTTAAAAGTAGTTAAACGGGTCAAGGAGAGCCATAAGGATACCCTGGATAAGGACCTTTTGACCTCGCAGGAGCTTTTGCGCGCTCAAGAGCTGGCCTTAGCCAATAAAAAGGCGTATCAGCATACGATCCTTGAGCAGTTCGAGAAGATAAGGGCCGAAGAAGAGTTGATTACGCTTGAACTCACTGATGTGGATAATGAACTGGCCGGGTTTGACGGTGATGTCAGCCGTTATCAGCTTGAGCTGGCGGAGTTAGAAAAAGCAGACGGAAGTGCCCGGGATGCTGTTATAAACGAAGAAAACAGTATCTCGATCAGTAATAAATTAAAAGAAGATTCCTTAATTGCGATCACACAGATAAAGACGGAGCTTGATGATCTTAATCGCCGGATCAATACCGATGCGGCAAATTTAAAGATGATGGATGAGGCGTATGCACAGGATCAGGCGAATCTGGTTGCCCTTGATGCCCAGATAAAGGATAGCCTTTTGCGCGGACAGTCTCTTGCCGCAGAGATCAGTGACCTGGATACGAGGGTTAACCAGGCAAAGCAAACTATACAGGAAAAGTCCGGGATATTGGGTCAGGCGCAGTCTCAATATAAAATGCTGGCCGATGAGTCAAGCGGTATCGTGGAAAAGACCGAGGCTGACCGTAAGGCCATGGATGAGATGAAAACTCAAATGTATGAACTGCAGATGAGCATTAAGGATGTGGATTTTAAATATTTGAATATAAAAGAACGCCTGCTTCAGGCATACAAGACCGATCTTGATTCTACGCTGGTTCCCGCCCAGGATCCCAATGGCGCTGTTGCGGAGGTGGTTCAGGTAGATGTGAATGCCTTGACCCAGGATATTCAAAGGCTAAAGGATAAACTGGACTCCTATGGCAATGTAAACCTGATCGCGATAGAGGAGTATGATGAATTAAAACAGAGGTATGATTTTCTTACTCAACAGCAGACGGATCTGGTGTCTGCCAAGGAATCTTTGCATCAGGCGATCTTAAAGATCAACCGTACCACCAAACAGATGTTTTTGGAGACTTTTGAAAAGGTAAAGGTGGAATTTAAGAATTATTTCCGCCTCTTGTTCAATGGCGGGGATGCCCAGGTGTTCCTGACCGATGAAAGCGATCCCCTGGAGTCTGGTATTGAAGTGATCTGCCGGCCTCCGGGCAAGAAGTTGCAAAACGTGCTTTTACTTTCGGGCGGCGAAAAGTCCATGGCGGCGGTAGCTTTGATATTTGCCATATTCAAGGTTAAACCTGCGCCTTTCTGTATTTTAGATGAGATCGATGCCGCTCTTGATGAGGCCAATGTTGACCGGTTTGGCAAGATACTGCAGGAATTTGCCAAAGGTTCGCAGTTTATCGTGATCACGCACAATAAAAAGACCATCGCTAACGCCAGTGTGATGTACGGTATTACCATGGAGCAGTCCGGTGTTTCAAAAATAGTCTCGGTAAAATTCTCCCAGGATAAGAAGCCAGAGGTTAATGACAGTTTAGGCCGTGCCGAGGCTAAAGACCTGGATACAGAGATTGTAGAAGATTCGGTTTAAGGATTACAGTAACAGGTGGTGTTTTTGCCTTTACGCTTGGCCTGATACAGCATTTTATCGGAATAAAGGATCAGGTCAGAAGGGGTTGATCCGTCGGAAGGAAAGGTGGAAAGCCCTAAGCTTACGGTAAGTTTCTTATTGGGCAGGATTTCTTCATGCGCGAAGTTGTGCTTGTAGAGGTCCTGCCTTAATTTTTCTGCAATGGCAAATGCTTCATCCTTATTGGTTTTTGGCATGATGATGGTAAATTCTTCCCCGCCATAGCGGCAGACAAAATCCATTTTCCGGGATTGGTTCTTAAGCAGATTGCTGATCTCCTTTAAGATCTGGTCTCCTGCCTGATGACCAAGACGGTCATTATAGATCTTAAAATCATCGATATCCAGCATGATCAGGCTAAGGGGTGATTGGGTGGCTTTGGCTTTTTCAAATTCAGTTTGCAGGAGGTATTGAAAATACCCGTGGTTCCATAGGTCGGTCAGATAATCCGAATGCGCGCGCATTTCGGTTTTTTCGTAAAGCTGGGAGTTTTCTATTGCCAGACCTGCCTGGTTGCACAACATGATCAGCATCCGGATATCATCTTTAGTGATCGGTTTTTTGGTAATGAAGTTATCGGTCAGTACTATGCCGTTTACCTTGTCCTTTGCTTTAAGCGGGACCAAAACCAGTTCCGTGGCCTTTAGCATTGCCACAATAGGGTCATTAGAGTAATTATGTATGGTTTCGCTGGTTAAGTGTATTGGCATCCCGTCTAATACGCTTATTGCCAGGATCCCGCCACTTGGCTCGTGGATCGGGATTTTTAGCCGGCGGATCTGCTGGTTAAAACTGGAATCAACCGCGGTTTTAGAGAATTTATAGGCGCTGATCAGGTCTTCTAAGTCCATTTGTTCCTGTTCGATGCGTTTCCATACCCGGTTGGCGTCCTCACCAGTTTCCGGGCCGATCCCCATGGTGCCTTCGATCAGGCCGTCTGTTTCATTAACCAAAAACAGTACCGCCCGGTTAAACCCAAGCCCGGTATGGGCGGTTACTCCGGTTAAGATAATGTAGAGGATCTCATCCAGCTTTAAGGTGGTACGCATGGCATTGGAGACCTCATAGAGTATCGCCAGCTCGTTTTTGGTGCGTTCCAGTTCTAATTTAACCCGGGTAATTTCTTCCATAATGTTTAAAAAATAGCATATTTAGCCGTGATAGTCAATCATTAATTGGCGTTGTGATATATAAAGTTAAAGATGTCTGCGGCCCCTTCAGAATAGGGCGGTTTTTATAATTGACAGGCCAAAGGAATGATGTTATATTTATTCTTTATAAATAAGCGGATTGCACCACAAAATCATAGAGAAGGGAGTTGATAAGATTGACACAGATTGAGATCAGAAAAGATGAATCATTTGAAGCGGCATTGCGCCGTTTTAAAAGGCAGATCGAGCAGGAAGGCATCCTGCGTGAAGTACGCGACCGCAAGCATTATGAAAAACCAAGCGAGCGTAAAAGAAAAAAGGCCCGCAGAGGCAGAAAATAAGCAATGAGTTTTTCGCTGTCCACTTCATGGAACGCTTTTCGGCATGATGATGCCAAAGCCATGGTCTTTGAAATAACTGCTCTGGGTTTTGGAGAAATCGAGTTGAGTTTTAATCTGACCAGCCTGATGGTAGATACGGTAGAAGGGCTGGCTGGTTCCGGCCGGGTTAAAGTATCCAGCGTACATAATTTCTGCCCTGTCCCCGATAACCTTAAGCGGGAAATTGCCTTGCCGGACTATTTTTCTCTATCCTCTTTTGATGACCAGGAACAAAAGCTGGCAGTCAGTCAGGCAAAAAAAAGCATTGATTCTGCAGCCAGAGTTGGCGCAAAAGCCGTGGTTTTGCACTGTGGCAGGGTTGAGATCCCGGACCATACCCGGCAGCTGATCCAGCTTTATAACCAGGGGTTAAAGAATACCCGGGAATTTGATGAGCTTAAGGATGAAATGGTCCTGCAGAGGGAAAAGTCAAGTCCTGGTTTCTTGAACAATACACTCTGGAGTTTGGATCAGCTTAATCAATATGCGGCGTCTCTGGGTATATCCTTGGGTATTGAGAATAGGTTTTATTACCGGGAAATTCCATCATTTGCCGAGATCAGCATTATTTTGAGCAAATTCCAAGGTTCGAATATTTTTTATTGGCATGATACCGGCCATGCCCAGGTAATGGAGAATCTGGAACTCGCCCGGCATAATGATTTTCTGGATCGATATGCGAAAAATATGCTGGGTATGCATTTACATGATATATCCGGATGCAATGACCATATGGCGCCGTCTTTAGGCGATTTTGATTTTAAGCGTGTTACTCCTTACTTAAGAAAAGATACTATAAAAGTTATCGAGGCGCATCATCCGGCGAATGGCGAGGATCTAAAGAAAAGCAAGGCTTTTTTAGAAGAGATATGCCATGGGAAATGTTAATTTGAGGAATCCGGCGGTTGCCGGGCAGTTTTATCCTGCTACTGCTTCCGAGATCACTGAACAGATAGAGGGGTTTCTTGATAAATCGGTAAAACGATCCGATTATTCCGCCTGCCTTATGCCGCATGCCGGATATGTTTATAGCGGTGCGGTAGCTGTTGCGGTGGCATCCCGGATAAATATCCCGGAAAGAGTGGTTTTGTTAGGGCCCAACCATACCGGATATGGGGCGGGTTTCAGTATCATGGCTTCAGGCGTTTGGCAGACGCCGATGGCTCCGGTAAGAATAGACCAGGATTTAGCCGGGGCTTTGCTTGCCGGGTCAAAGTATCTCCAGAATGATCATTTAGCGCATAAGTTCGAGCATTCCCTGGAAGTGGAGTTGCCGATTCTGCAGTATTTTCGTAAAGATTTTCAGATCGTTCCGGTATGTTTTATGTCCGACGATTATCAGGCTTTGGCCGCAGTTGGCAAAGAAATTGCCTCGGTGCTTAAGGATCTGCATCTGGAGAAGTCAACGTTGATCCTGGCAAGTTCCGATATGACTCATTACGAGCCAAAGGCGAGTGCGGGGAAAAAGGATAATGCCGCTATCCAGGCAATTTTAGATTTAGATGAACAGAGGCTTTTTAAGACTGTCAGAGAATTAAAGATAACTATGTGCGGATATGCCCCGGTAGTGGCAATGCTTAGCGCCGTCAAAAGTTTGGGGGCAAAAAGTGCGGAGTTGGTAAAATACCAGACTTCCGGAGATATAACCGGTGACAATGACAGCGTAGTAGGTTATGCCGGGATACTGGTCAAGTGAAAGGCGATGAATATGGACGAGATTAGAAAAGATATCGATGAAAGTTGGAAAGAAACCGCAGAGAAAGAAAAGGAAGCCTTGAAAAAAGAGGGGAAATTCCAGCCGCCGGAACCTGATTTCAAGTTTTTTCTGACCACTCTGGCACTGCAGGCCTCGATCTCCATGGGGGCAGTAGAGAACCCGGCAACAAACAAAAAAGAAGAAGACCTTACCCAGGCGAAGTTTATCATTGATACCCTTGCTATGCTGAAAACAAAAACTTCGGGTAACCTTACTAAGGAAGAAGAGACTCTTTTAGAGAATGTCCTTTATGAATTGAGAATGCATTATATCTCTAAGAGCAAAGGAGAGGTTAAATGATAGATAAAGACCTTTTAGAGATCTTAGCTTGCCCTGCTTGTAAAGGCGATGTGGAAGAAAAAAACGAAAAGATCGTTTGTAAAAAATGCGGTAAGCGGTATCCGGTTAAAGACGGGATTCCGGTTATGCTTATCGATGAGGCAGAAGGATAAAATATGAAAAAGATCCTGGTGATCCATGGCCCCAACCTTAATTTGTTAGGCCGGCGTGAGCCTAAGGTGTATGGTAAGGTTACGCTTAAACAGATCAATAATGCCTTGAATAAAATTGCCCGGGCCAAAAAGGTCAAGTTGACTTTTTTTCAGTCTAACCACGAAGGCATGATCGTTGACCAAATCGGTAAAAGCAAGTCTGGTTATGACGGATTACTGATCAACCCCGCCGCTTATACCCATACAAGTATCGCAATCCGTGATGCGATCGCGGCAGTAGGTATCCCGGCTGTCGAGGTGCATTTATCGAATATTTATGCCCGGGAGGATTTCCGCCATAAATCGCTCATTACTGCGGTATGTATCGGCACAATCTTAGGTTTCGGCCCTGCCAGCTATTATTTAGGGCTTGAGGCATTAATTGACCTTTTAGACCGAGAATGAATCATTCAAAGATTGATCAAGCCTTGGCAAAGCAGGGGCTGGATGGCTTTTTGCTTTCATCACCAGAGAATATTTCCTATCTGGTCGGGTTCCCCAGCCGGGATTCTTATCTCGTTTTTTCCCCTGATTCCAGGATCTATATTACCGATTCCCGCTATTTTGAAGAAGCAAAAAGCAAGCTCCGGGATTGTTCGGTCGCCAGGATCGAACAATCGGCCCCCGCGGCTATTCTTAAGGCCTGCCAGCGGTTACGGTTGAAACGTATAGGTTTTGAAGCCCAGCATTTTACTTATTCCTCATATCAGAAGATCCGGGAGGCTTTAGGAAGCGGCATGAGCCTTATTCCAGTCTCGGGAATGGTTGAAGACCTGCGGCAGATAAAAACCAGCCGGGAACTGGAAAAGATAAGTAAGGCGGTTGCAATTGCTATAGAGGCATTTCGTTTCATTAAGGATTTTATTACTGCCGGCAAGAAAGAGATCGAAATTGCCGCAGAGTTAGAGCGGTTTATCCGTTATAATGGAGCGCAGGCATCAAGTTTTGATATTATTGTTGCCTCCGGGCCTAATTCCAGCCTGCCGCACCACATGACTTCAGAGCGTAAGCTCAAGAATAACGAGCCGGTGCTGGTTGATATGGGGGTGGATTATGCAGGGTATAAATCCGACTTGACAAGGGTTTTCTTTTTAGGTAAAATAAACATCTTGGTTAAGAGAATATATAATATTGTTTTAGAGGCGCAGCAGAAGGCAATACGAAAAATCGCGGTAAATGCTCCTATTTCGCAGGTAGATACAACCGCCAGGGAGCATATAAGCAGGAAAGGTTACGGCAGGTTTTTCGGGCATGCCCTGGGACATGGGGTAGGCCTGCAGGTCCATGAAGCGCCCCGCATATCCGCTAATACCGAAGCTAAATTTAGGCCAGGGATGGTTTTTACGGTTGAGCCGGCAATTTACCTGCCGGGCAGGTTTGGTGTAAGGATTGAAGATATGTGTCTGGTAACGCAGAAAGGAGTGGATGTTCTAAGTGGCTCTCTCAATAAATGAAGTTAAAGCAGGATTAACTATACTGGTGGATAATATAGTCTGGCTTGTAGTCGAAACTCAACATGTTAAACCAGGAAAAGGCGCGGCTTTCGTGCGGGCAAAGCTTAGGAACCTTAAGAATTCCAGCATCCAGGAAAAGACCTTTCGCGGGGATGAAAAGATCGATGAGGCTTTTGTTGAAGAAAGGAAACTGCAATACCAGTATAGCACCGGAGATATGTTCCATTTCATGGACCAGGAAAATTATGAAGAGGTGGCGATTTCCACGGAGAATGTGGGGGATAAAGCTAAATTCCTGAAAGACAACCTGGAAGTGCAGGCGTATTTCTTTAAAAATGATTTTTTAAATATTAATCTTCCAAATTTTGTCGAGTTTGAGATAAAGCATACCGAGCCGGGAATAAAAGGCGATACCGCCAAAAGCGGCACGAAACCAGCGGAGATTGAAACGGGTGCAGCAGTTCAGGTGCCTCTTTTTATTAATGAGGGTGACAGGATCAAAGTTGATACGCGGACTGGCCAGTATGTGGAACGGGTCGTTTAAGGCCGGTTATTAAAAAGGAGAGGGTGCTTAAGTGAATATTAAGGAAATAAAGGAAATGCTGGCGCTCATGAACGATAATGGGCTGGTAGAGCTGGAAGTCGAAAAGGACGGGACGCGCATCCGCCTCAAAAAGAATGTGTCGTTGTCTGATCATTCTGGGATGCCGGTAGTCATCGAGCGGCACAAGATACATGAAGAACCGAAAGTAAAAGAGGCCCCGGCGCCTGCCGCGCCGAAGGATGTTTCTTCGGGGTTAGAGATAAAGTCACCGATGGTCGGGACATTTTACCGCGCGCCAGCTCCGGAGGCTCCGCCTTATGTAGAAGTCGGCCAAACCATCGAGGCTGGGCAGGTCATTTGTATTATCGAAGCCATGAAACTGATGAATGAGATAAAATCAGAGGTCAAAGGTAAGATATTGGAAATCATAGTGGATAATGCCGAGCCGGTTGAATTCGGGCAGACATTATTTCTTATAGAACCCCTCTAAAAGATGTTCTCTAAAATTCTGATCGCTAATCGGGGCGAGATCGCTCTAAGGATTATCCGTGCCTGTCATGAACTGGGAATAAGGACTGTAGCAGTTTATTCCGAGCCTGACCGTGATTCTTTGCACGTCCGTTTTGCCGATGAAGCTATTTGTATCGGCCCTGCAACAAGTTCTACGAGTTATTTAAGCATACCTGCCATAATCAGCGCTGCAGAAATTACCGATGTGGACGCCATTCATCCGGGATACGGCTTTTTGGCGGAGAATGCGCATTTTGCGGAAGTTTGCGAATCCTGCCAGATAACCTTTATCGGCCCTACTCCGGAGAATATCAGGTTGATGGGGGATAAAATGGTAGCCCGGACTACGATGCAAAAAGCCGGCCTGCCGATCGTTCCCGGAAGCCCGTCTGCAGTTTTAAATAAAGAGGATGCGCTTAAGGTCGCTAAAAAAATCGGGTATCCGGTTATTATAAAAGCTGCCGCCGGCGGAGGCGGCAAGGGGATGCGTATTTGCCATAATGATATCCGCCTGGTTTCCAGCTTAATGACTGCACAGCAGGAGGCAGAGGCTAATTTCGGGAATTCCAAGGTTTATATCGAAAAATATTTAGAGAAGCCTCGGCATATAGAGATCCAGCTTATTGCGGATAAATTCGGGCATTGCCTTTATTTAGGTGAAAGGGATTGCAGTATTCAGCGGCGGCACCAAAAGCTTCTGGAAGAATCTCCTTCTTCGGCAGTGGACAGTAAATTGCGCAAGCGTTTAGGCGAGCTTGCGGTAAAGGCGGTAAAGTCGGTGAATTATTCTAATGTCGGCACTATGGAATTCTTGCTTGACGGGCACAATAATTTCTATTTTATGGAGATGAATACGCGTATCCAGGTGGAGCATCCGGTTACGGAAATGGTGACCGGTATAGATTTGATCAAAGAGCAGATTCGTATGGCTGCCGGAGAGAAACTGCGCCTGCAGCAGGATGATATACATATAAACGGCGCGGCGATCGAGTGCCGTATCAATGCTGAAGATTACGAGAATAATTTTATGCCATGCCCGGGGAATATCGAAACCTTGAATTTGCCCGGAGGACTTGGGGTGCGTGTGGATACGCATATCTATTCCGGGTATCGTATTTCACCGCACTATGATTCACTTGTAGCAAAACTGATCGTGCACGGAAAGAACCGAAGTGAAGCGATCAAAACCATGAAACGCGCTTTAAACGAATTTATTATTGCCCCGATAAAAACTACGGTCGCCTTCCATCAGCGTTTATTGAATAATGCGATGTTCTTAAAGGGCGATATCTCCACGCATTTCGTAGAAGAGATGTTAAAGGAAGAAAAAGCGGAGGAATAATGCATACTGATGAATCCCAAACAGATTTAGGTGCGATCAAAGTCCATAAGAATGTCATTGCTTCTATCGCTGCGATAGCCGCGTCTGAAATAAACGGTGTCAAGCGTGTTGAAGGCAGTCTGAAAAGCGGGATCCTGCAGTTGATCGGAAAACCTACGATCTCATCGATCAGGGTCGATTTCGATAAACATGAGGATGTGCATTTAGAGATCCCGGTAATTATTCAGTATGATTTTAATGTCCCGGATGTGTCCGCCAAGGTCCAGGAGAATGTCCGCAATGCGTTAGAGAAAATGACGAATTTATCGATTAAGGATATTACCATAAATGTGCAGGGGATTGAGAAATGATTTTAGCCTAAGAGGAGGTAGTTATGCGCATTTTTAATGTTCTTGGTATTTTATTTTACGCTTTTATACTTATTTTGATCGGAGCCGGGCTTATTGTTTTATCTTTTAATATTATCCTTCCCCAGGATGTAGCTAATTTCATGGTTTATCTTCAGCAGCATCTTAACTCCCGGATCGTAGTTGGGCTTTCCGGGCTTATTTTGATCTTAGTGAGTTTTTCCTTTGCACAGCTTATTTTGGGCAGGTTCCAGAGGGAGAAAACCATTGCTTTTGATACCCCTACCGGTGAAGTTACTGTGGCGTTAAATGCGGTAGAGGACCTTATTAAAAGGCTGGTGGTTTTAGTCCCGGAGATAAGAGAACTGCGCCCGGATGTCATTGCCAGCAAAAAGGGGATCATGGTGGATCTGCGGGTGGTTTTAAAATCAGAGGCAAATATCCCGGAGCTCACCAGCCGCCTGCAGGAAGTAACTAAGGCAAAGATCCAGGAGGTTTTGGGGATCGAAGATCAGATCACGATCAAGATCCATATCGCTAAAATCGTTCCGCTTGATGATAAAGACAGGAAAAAACGGGATGTAGACAGGATAGAGCCGACAATCCCCTTTGGTGGTTACGGCAGGGTTTGATGAAAATATACTTTTAACATTTCGAAAGGAGAGTTTCATGGAAAAAATCGGTATTTTGACTGGAGGCGGGGATTGCCCTGGGCTAAATCCGGTCATCCGCGCAGTAGTAAGAAAAGGTTTGCTTGAAGGATATGAGTTGATCGGGATCAAAAATGGATGGAAAGGGATGATCGAGGCTAATGCAATGCCTTTGACGATAGATACGGTTTCCGGGATATTGCCTAAAGGGGGCACTATTTTAGGCACAAGCCGGACCAATCCTTATAAAAAAGAAGGCGACCTGGAAAAGGTCAAAGAGAATTTCAAGAGCTTTGGGTTGACCGCGTTAGTGGCGGTCGGAGGCGAGGATACACTTGGGGTCGCGGCGAAACTGGTGAAAAACGGTATCCCCAGCATTGTCGGTGTGCCAAAGACCATAGATAACGATCTTTCGGCTACCGATTATACTTTTGGGTTCGATACAGCGGTAAATATTGCTACTGATTGTATTGACCGTCTGCATACCACTGCCGAAAGCCATCACCGGATCATTGTCGCCGAAGTGATGGGTAGGCATGCCGGATGGATCGCGATCGAGGCCGGTATTGCCGGGGGAGCCGATGTTATCCTCATTCCTGAAATGCCGATTGATATCGAGGAGGTTTGTAGTATCGTCCGTAAGAGGCATGCGCGGGGAAAGACTTTCAGCATTGTTGTAGTTGCCGAAGGCGCGCAGTTCAGGAAAAAGGATATGGTCCTTAAAGAACAGAAACTGGATTCTTTTGGCCATGTCAGGCTTGGAGGGATCGGCGAGCTGCTGGCGGAAGAAATCGAAAAAAGAACGGGTTTTGAGACAAGAGTGAGCGTTTTTGGCCATATTCAGCGCGGAGGATCGCCTACGGCTTTTGACCGTGTCCTGGGGACGCGGTTTGGTGTCAAGGCAGTAGAGCTTATCAAGAATAAGAAGTTTGGACGGATGGTTGCGCTGGCCGGAATGAAGATAATCGATGTTCCGTTATCTGAAGCAGTAAAAGATCTTAAAACCGTTGATATGGAGCTTTATGATATTGCCAAAGTTTTCTTTGGTTAATCATTAGAGATAAGGAGCTTCTATGAGAGAGCGAATAACGGATATATTGCTCGAGAGTATTCAGGTTAAGGAGGAATTGCTTAGGACAAGCGTCGGACAAATAAAAGACCTTTCTGAACTGGTGATCGAGGCTTTGAAAAAAGGCGGTAAAGTAATCCTTTTCGGTAACGGAGGCTCGGCCGCGGATGCACAGCATATCGCGGCGGAGTTTATCGGCAGATTTAAAAAAGACCGTACGGCGCTGGCGGCAATATCGCTTACTACCAACACCTCGGTTTTAACTTCTTTGGCCAATGATTACGGATACGATGTGGTATTTGCCAAGCAGGTAGAGGCGTTAGGGCAGAAGAATGATATAGCAATAGGCATCTCTACCAGCGGTAAGGCCAAAAATGTCGCTTTAGGGATAAAGCAGGCGAAGAAAAATGGATTAAAGACCATCGCCTTTACCGGCGGAGACGGCGGAGAGATCGCCAAACTTGCCGATGTTTCTTTTATCGTAAATTCATCGGTTACGGCAAGGATACAGGAAGCGCACATCATTGTGGGCCATATTATATGCGAGCTGGTAGAACAAACACTTTGTCAGGAACAAAAGTAAAGAGCCTTTCGGCGTTAAAGAAGACCATTTCTTTGCTTAAGAAAAAGGGCAGAAAGATAGTTTTTACTAACGGCTGTTTCGACCTGGTGCATTACGGCCATGTGATGTATCTGGAGCGTGCGAAAGCAAAAGGTGATATCCTGGTAGTCGGGGTAAACAGCGATGCCTCGGTTAAGCGGATCAAAGGGGACAGCCGGCCACTGGTAAATCAATCCGACCGGGTAAAAGTGGTCGCTGCCTTAGCCTGTGTGGATTATGTGGTAATTTTTAATGAAGATACACCGTTCGATCTTATATCTTCCTTAAAGCCGCATATTCTGATCAAAGGCGCGGATTGGGCCAAACAGGATATCGTTGGAGCGGATATCGTAAAAAGCCATGGCGGTAAAGTCTTGACTATAAAGCTTGCCGAAGGGCGTTCTACTACAAATTTAATCAGGAAAATCATTGAAACCTATAAAAGCTGATGCTATTGAAAGGATCCTCGACGCTAATATAAACCGCCTAAAGGAAGGTTTGAGGGTCTCTGAAGAGGTTAGCCGTTTTATATTGGAAAACCGGGCTTTGACCCTTGAATTTAAAAAAATCCGGCATAGTATCGATATCGCAGTAAAACAGCTTCCGGACCGTGGCACACTTTTAAACCATCGGAACAGCTTAACTGATGTAGGCGCCAGGGTTAGTCTAAGGTCGGAGTTTCAAAGATCTGATTTTCGCGATATTTTCTTTGCTAATATCCAGAGGGTCAAGGAGTCATTAAGGGTGCTTGAGGAATTCTCGAAACTCAAAAACCTTGGGGCAGCTTTGGAATTCAAGAAACTAAGGTATAAGGCCTATGCCCTTGAGAAAAGAATTGCTAAAAAATTACCGTCTTTATGCCATAATCGATAAAGCGGTTTGTTCCGAACGCGGGATTATACGCGTAGCCGAAGAGCTAAAGGTTTTTTCTGATTTAATCGTGCAGTTCCGGGATAAACATTCCCTGCCGGCAGATTTTCTTTCTGACGCGCAAAGGCTTAGGCCGATATTCAAAGATACCGGGAATTTGTTCATTATCAATGATTCTGTGGATGCCGCCCGGATAACGGATAGTGACGGGGTCCATCTTGGGCAGTCTGATGCAACAATTGAGTCGGCGCGCAAAGTCTTAGGCAGGGATAAGATTATCGGCATCTCCTGCAGTAATTTAAAAGAAGCCCTGGACGCGCAAAGCCGCGGCGCGGATTATATCGGAGTAGGCCCGGTATTCCATACCCGGACCAAGGATATTGACAAGGCTTTCGGGTTAGACCTGCTTGAAGAGATGAAATACAGGATTGAAATCCCGGTTTTTGCGATCGGCGGAATAAACGAAATTAATCTGCATAAAGTTTTGGAGTATGGCGTATGGGGTGCGGCGGTGTGCCGTGATATTTGCCATGCCGAGAATATTTCCCATAAGGTGAGAGAACTGAAAAGGATAATTGAAAATTCATGACACAACTGGAATTTGCAAAGAAAAATAGCATTACTCCGTTAATGCGCCGGATAGCAGCTTTAGAGGGGGTTTCGGCCAGGTTTATTTTACAACAGGTTGCATCCGGCCGGGTGGTTATCCTCAACAATATCAAGAGACACTTGCGTAAGCCTTCGGCAATCGGAGAAGGCTTGAAAACCAAGGTCAATGCAAATATCGGGACTTCTACCGATAAATCCCGGCTTAATGATGAGCTGGCGAAGTTAAAGGCCGCGATCAAATATGGCGCGGATGCGGTAATGGATCTAAGCGTGGGTGGGGATTTACGGGCAATACGTAAGGCCGTGATCCGTGAGTCATCTGTGCCTGTAGGAACAGTGCCGATATACGAAGTAGCGGTTGGCGCGCAGATGAAAAGAGGCAATCTTTTGAAGTTCAGCATTGATGATATCTTAGAGACTTTGGAGCTCCAAGCTAATGACGGAGTAGATTTTTTTACCATACATGCAGGTGTTACCAAACAAAGCGTGGATGCTTTAAAAAGATCAAAAAGGACTTTAGGCGTGGTTTCCCGCGGAGGGGCAATCATTGCCAGCTGGATCGAGACTTACCATAAAGAGAACCCGTTTTACCAGTATTTTGACCAGGTCCTGGATATTGCCTCTAAATATGATATTACTTTGAGTTTAGGCGATGGGTTAAGGCCGGGGTCTATCCTTGATGCAACTGATAATGCGCAGATCACAGAATTAAAGATCTTAGGTAAGCTTGCCGAACGCGCCCGGAAGAGGAATGTGCAGGTAATGATCGAAGGGCCTGGGCATGTCCCGTTGGATCAAATCCGGAAGAATATGCTTTTAGAAAAACAAATTTGCCATGGAGCGCCTTTTTATGTTTTAGGGCCGCTGGTGACGGATATTGGGTCAGGATATGATCATATTACCGGGGCTATTGGTGGTGCTCTGGCGGCAAGTTTTGGCGCGGATTTTCTTTGTTATTTGACACCTTCTGAACATTTGCGTCATCCATCTGTAGAGGATGTGCGTGAAGGGGTTATTGCTTCCCGGATTGCCGGGCACGCTGCCGATATTGTTAAAGGGATTAAAACCGCTGTCCTTTGGGATAAATCGATGTCAGAAGCGCGCAAGAAACGCGATTGGAAAAAACAGATAAGATTATCGATCGATCCGGATAAGGCGCGTAAGCTTAGACTCTCTTCTCAACCTGATTCCTTGGATGTTTGTACGATGTGCGGCAAGTATTGCCCCATGAAACTGATAGATAAGTGTATACGGGTGTAGTTTCCCGCCCAGGTAACATTAAGTTGGTGGCGGGACCCCGTGATGAGATAAAGTGGGCGGGGCAGTGGTAGATAATGCGGGTGTAGTTCAGTGGTAGAACATCAGCTTCCCAAGCTGAATATGGCGGTTCGATTCCGCTCACCCGCTTTAATAAGTTAATAGCAATGTGCCAAAGGGGAACCAGGTACGAGAGGATGATATTAGATAGGGGATAATGCGGATAGATAAACTTGCGAAGGGGACCTGGATTTTTATTATAAAACGCATTAGGTTGTTATTGGTTGTTCTTTGTTTTGTATCGGTTTGTGGATGTGCGACTGTGCCGCCGGCTGTTTCGCCTCCCTCTGTACCTGTGCCGCCTAAAGGGGTGGAAGGTAAATATCACCGGATGGAAAAGGGCCAGACACTTTGGAAGATATCCAAGATCTATAATGTTGATCTTGACGAATTGATCGCACTGAATCATATATCCGATGTGACCAATATCGATACCGGACAGCTTATTTTCGTGCCAAAGCCGAAAGCACCGCTTTTGGCAATCCCGGCGGTAAAAGCCAGTTTTGAGGATTTTATTTGGCCGGTACGCGGCAGGGTGGTCAATGGTTTTGGCCAGACGGTAAATAATATGGTCAATAAAGGCCTTAATATTGCCGTATACTCAAACAGCGATGTAGTGGCTTCTCGCAAAGGGAAAGTGGTTTTTTACAGCCCGCAGTTCCGTGGTTACGGAAAGACCCTGATCATAGATCATCGGGATGGTTTTTATACTGTTTATGCGCGGAATAAGGAAGTTCTTGTTAAACCGGGTGATGATGTTCATCAGGGTGCTTCGATCGCTAAGTTAGACGGAACAAGCAGGGATAGAGACAGTTATTTGCATTTTCAAATACGAAAAGGGCATACTCCGCAGAACCCGAATTTTTATTTAAATTGATGAACGTATGAACCTGTAATGGTATAATGTGCATGCGTTTGTTTCCTGGTATTTTGATTAAGGACATTAGCTGATGGATGAGAAGTTCTTTGGCCGAAAGCAGTATTTAGACCTTTTAAAGAAACGGGTTAGCGATCTAACCCATGGTTACCGGCAGAATGTCGCGATCTTGGGCTATGAACTGGTTGGTAAGACGTCTTTGGTATATAAACTGATAAATAGCTTAAACGACAGCCGGATCGTCCTGGCCTATTTAGAAGCCCGCCCCGAAACCCTGCCTGCATTTGCCAGAAGGTTTATTGGCGTTTTATTGTATAATTTTCTTTCCAACAGCGGTATTGACCTTAAAGAAGATATAAATTTCCTGATGGAAAGATCCGAGCGGTATATCCCACAGACAATTGCCCGGATACGATCGATCTTAAATACCCTGGAAAAAAGAAAAAAGAGCAATTGTTTTGTTGAACTCCTGCATTTAAGTGAAATAATCCATGCGGAAACCGGCAAGTCTGTAGTTGTTATATTCGATGAGTTCCATAATCTTGAGGGGATCGGGATTAAGGACCTATATGCCGAATGGTCAAAATCGCTGATGGCGGATAAGAATACTATGTATATCATCATCAGTTCGATGAAATTCAAGTCTAAAGCGATATTAGCTAAGAATTTATCCCTTCTGTTCGGGAATTTTGAGGTGCTGGAGATCGAGCCTTTCGATATACGTTCGAGTGAAGAGTATCTGCATGAGTATGCCGGAGGCCTTGATTTAGAGTCTGGGCTGAAGAACTTTATCGTGCATTTTACCGGAGGATTCCCGTTTTATTTGTCGCTGATCAGCTCTGGGCTGGCCAGGTCTAAAACCAGCCTGGTCGATATCCTCCAGGAACTGCTCTTTGAATCTTCCGGGATATTAAACCAGAAGTTCTCCAGTTCCTTAAAACAGTTCATGGATTCCGGGAATAACCATCAGAATCTGGCGGTGTTGTATCAAATTGCCAGCGGGCGTAACCGGCTCAAGGATATTGCCCATGTTTTGCGTAAACCCGTTAAGGATCTAAGCGGACAGATCAATATTTTGTTTGAACTGGATGTGATCAGCCGCAGCGGTGATTTCTTGAGCATAAATGACCGGGTTTTTGGTTTCTGGCTTAGGTTTGTTTACCAGGGGAAATTCAATTCCCTGACATTTGACGCAAAAAACCAGAAAACCCTTTTCCGGGAATATATCGAAGGACTGGTGGCAGAGTTCTTGGTTAGTGCAGGTAAGCCGATCGTAGAAAGGGTCGCGGAATTACTACGTCTTTTTGCCGATGATACTGTCCAGTTTGAGCGTAAACGCCTGCGGCTTGACCATTTTCGCGAGATAAAACCCCTGGAATTCAATAACGGTAATTTGAAGAATGGTTTGATCGGCCGTTCGGTTGAGAGCCTTTGGATCATGGCATTCAAAGACAACCATTTGACCGAGGATGATGTTGCCGAATTTTCCAAGGAATGCAAACGTTACCGTCATAAGACCCAGCGCAAGATAATTGTGACTTTAAATGATATTGATAGTAATACCCGTTTGCGCGCATTAGAAGAGAAGATCTGGATGTGGGATATAAATAATGTCAATCAGATGTTTGACCTGTTTTCTAAGCCCAGGGTCATTGTTTAAGAAATGATAAGATGATAAAAATCGGAGTGATCGCAGATACGCATATTCCCGACCGGGCAAGGGCGATACCAAAGAAGATCCTTGATGAGTTCAAGAAAGTGGATATGGTGATTCATGCCGGCGATCTTGTGGATTTAAGGGTTATCGAACAGCTGCGTACGGTGTGTCCGGATGTTCATGCGGTATCCGGGAATATGGATTCCGATGAACTAAAAGAGAAGTTGCCGGACAAAGAGATCATTAACGTGGGTAAATTCAAGATCGGGGTAGCCCATGGGTTTGGCCATCCCAGCAGGTTGATCGAATTTGTTGCCGCGAAGTTCAAGAGTGATAATGTAGATGTAATTGTTTTCGGGCATTCCCATCTGCCGTTGAACGAGAAAAGGTCCGGCGTATTATATTTTAATCCCGGAAGCCCGACGGACGATATATTCTCTCCGTATAATTCCTATGGGATAATCGAAGTCAGTTACAATATATCGGCGAAAATAATAAAGGTTTGAATATGGACAGACTTTGGGCCCCCTGGCGCAAGAATTACGTTGTTTCGGCAAGGCGTAAGCATAAATGTATATTCTGTGATAAGAAAAACCAGCAGGATCAGGTGGTTTTCCGGACCCGGTATTGCCTGTGCATGCTGAATATTTTTCCCTACAATAATGGGCATTTGCTGGTTGCGCCTTTAAGGCATGCAAAAGATCTTTCCTGTCTTAAGGACGAAGAAGCTCTGGATCTGTGCAAGGCGGTAAACAAGGCCAAGGCCATCCTGGACCGTACCCTTAAGCCCGAGGGATACAATCTGGGCATAAATATCGGCCGGGTTTCCGGGGCAGGGATTATCGGGCATTTGCATGTGCATATTGTTCCGCGATGGAACGGGGATACGAATTTCATGCCGGTTGTAAATAAAACAAAGGTGATCTCGCAATCGCTTGAGGAGTTATATAAACAATTAAGAGATGCTCAATCAAAGGTTGATAAAGGATTTCGAAGATAAAATACTTGCGCCGTATGCCATGAAAAGCTATAATAGCCGTGGCCGGCATTATACGGAAGAATCGCATCCGTATCGCTCCCATTATCAAAGGGACCGTGACCGGATAGTGCATAGTGCGGCTTTCCGCCGTCTGGAATATAAAACACAGGTCTTTGTCAATCATGAAGGTGATTATTACCGAACTCGCCTGACGCATACCCTGGAAGTCGCCCAAATCGCCCGAACTATCGCCAATGCTTTAAGGCTCAATGTCGATCTGACCGAGGCGATCGCTTTGGCTCATGACCTCGGGCATACCCCATTCGGCCATGCCGGAGAAGAGGCCTTAAATGACCTTACCTCTAAACTCGGCGGGTTTAACCATAATATCCATGGGTTAAGGGTGGTTGATATCCTTGAAGAAAGGTATCCTGGTTTTTCCGGGCTGAATTTAAGCTGGGAGGTGCGGGAAGGTATTGTAAAACATGCGACGGCCTTTGATAAAGCAGGGAAGATCCCGGAACTTTGCCCTAAAGAGTCTCCGACGTTAGAGGCACAGATAGCCGATATCGCAGATGAAATTGCTTATGATAATCATGATTTAGACGATGGTTTGACCTCCGGATTGCTGACGCAAAAAGATCTGGAGAAAATAGCTCTTTGGCAGGAATTGTCACAAAAAGTCCTGACGAGGTACCCGAAAATGGGGATAAATCTCTCTAAATTCCTGATCATCCGGGCCCTGATCGATATGCAGGTTACCGACCTAATTCAGGAAACAGAAAGCAAGATCAAATCCTTGCGTATCCATACCCATTTGGATGTGAAAAAGCGTTCTTCTCGGGTTGTGACCTTTAGCCGCAGGATGATGGAGTTACGGAGGCCTTTAAGAGAGCTTTTAATGGATAAGCTTTATCACCATTACCGGGTGGTACGCATGAGTATTAAGGCGAAACGTTTTATTAAAGAGCTGTTTCTGTTCTATATCGCCAGGCCGGATGCATTGCCTATGCCGATACAGGCAAGGATCTTCAAAGACGGTAAATACAAGGTAGTTTGTGATTATATCGCCGGGATGACTGACAGGTATGCTTTAGATGAATACAAAAAATTATTTGACCCCTACGAAAAAGTATAAGACGCTGACCTCTTCATTGCACAGCGTATACCGCCTGATCAATTCGACATTTGAACTCAACGAATTGATCTTGCGTCTGACCCGTCTGCTTTATCAGATCTTCAGTGCTCGGCAAAGCCAGATCATTTTACTCGATCCTTCAAAAAAATACTCTCTTTTTAAATGTGAAACTAAAGGTTCCAAACGGTACAGTTTTGACAAAAAATGCAAGATCGAAGGGCGGCTTGAAAAGAATATCATTAAGACGCTGTCTTCGGTAAGAAAACCGCATCTTTTGGCAATGCCGCTTGTGTCCGATGATATTATGGGGTTGATCATCGTGCGCCGTAATAAAAGCGACCGGCCGTTTGAAAGGTTCGATTATGAGGTTTTGGTCACTTTAGCCGAACAGGCGATCATCGGGATAAAGAACTTTCAGCTTTTTGAAGAACAGCAGAAAATAGTAATTGGCAGTATAAAATCACTGGTGACGCTTTTGGATATACGTGTACCGCAGGCATATACGCATTCCCCGTATTTTAGCCGGCTGGTTGTTGCAATTGGCACTCAAATGCATCTGGACCAAAAGCAGGTTGAAAGCTTGAAATACGCCAGCCTTTTGCATGACACGGGAAAAGTGGATATCCCGATGGAAATATTGACTAAGACCACTAAGTTGACCCCGGAGGAGTATAGTATCATAAAGAAGCATCCGGTCAAGGGGGCACAGATATTGCGGCCTTTGCAGATACTGCGTCCGGTCATTCCGATGATCATGCACCATCATGAAAAATATGACGGTACGGGTTATCCCTCCAGACTTAAGAAAATGCAGATACCGCAAGGCGCGAGGATCATGGCAGTGGCTGACGCCTTTGAAGCGATGGTTTATGGAAGGCCTTACCGGGAGAGGATGGATATACCTTCGGCAATAAAAGAGATCAAGAAAAAAAGCGGTCAGCAGTTTGATCCGAAGGTGGTAGAGGCGTTCTTAAAGGTTGTGAAGAAGATAAAAACAAAAAATTATTTGCAACATACTGAAAAAGCGGTATAATTAAAATTTTCCCCTAAGGCTTCAAACCCGGGCAGGCCAAAGGAGGCGCTTAATCTATGGAACGGCCTAATGTACAAGCAGATCTATTTCCGGCATCGGGGACTGGTGATGTTAACCCGGTAAGAAAGAATCGTTCGTTCTTTTCGTCTTTCTTTGGGTATGAGAAAGTAATTATCATCAGTATCGCTTTTTTGCTTTGTGCGGTAGTTTCTTTTTCTTTTGGTGTGGAACGCGGTAAACGTATCGCCCGGGCCAGCGGGTATTTAAATCTGGAAACTGCTTCGGCCAATCCGGTTCCTGCGGATATGGCGGTATCAGCGCCTGCGGTTGAGACTAAACCGGCGTTACCGGTGCAAAAAGCTTCCTCGATTAATACACCGGAAAAGGTGGTTGTAAAACTGCCGGTAACCGGGAATCGCCTGCAGGAAAAGGATATCGGCCGTTATACAATTCAAGTTGCGGCTTATAAGGACCGTAAGAATGCCCAGAGGGAAGCAGAGGTTTTGCGGAAATCTGGCTTAGAGGTAAAGCTTTTAGTCAAGGGCAATTATAGTGTGTTATATGCGGGGAATTTCGCTAATCGGGAAAAAGCGCAGATGGCGATGGGAAAATTAGAGAAAAAATACAAAGGTTGCATTATAAGGAGGTTATAAACACATGTCGATACATCCGTCTTTACGAGCCGCAGATAAAACCAAAAAACAGAGGTCGGTATTGAAACGCCCGGAACGCCTTAAGACTATGCTTGAGCGGGGGGATTGGAAGGAAGGGGAGGATATTTTTGGCCTGCCCAAAATAAAGACTTTACGCATTAAGATCAAAAAAGAAAAAGCCGAGAAGGCAGAGGCTACGGCTGAAGGTGCGGCTCCCGCTGCCGGCAAAGAAGCTGCCAAGGCTCCTGCAGGCAAAACTGCGGAGAAGAAATAATCGGTATGGTCCGAAAGCTGTTTTTTGTTACGGTTTTAGTATTCTTCCTGGGCGCAAGGTTTGTCACTTGCGCCTTTGGTTTTGAGCCGTTTCAAGGGAAAGTAATAGAGGATAATATTAATGTACGTAGTGATTCTACGGTTTTGTCCGCGCTTATCTGTAATTTGAGCAAGCCTGACCAGATTGAGGTCATTGCCCAGTCATATGATTGGTACAAGATACGCCTGCCGCATAATGCTCCATCATTCATAAAAAATGACCTGCTTTCTAATATCGATGAGCGTACGGCTAAGGTTTTGAATGACCGGGTAAATATCCGTCTTGCCCCTGATAAATCCGCGCCTATAGTCGGTCAGGTGAACAAAGGTGAAGTGGTGAATATCATCTTGCGGCAGGGAGAGTGGGCAAGAATTGTTCCGGTAAATAACAGTTTTGGATGGATACACAAACGGTTTGTTGTAAAATGCGACCCTGTAGCAAGTGAGCCATCTTTGGATGCCGCGGTTAAGACCCTTCCCACACCTCTTTCGGTTATTCAACCTTTGCCGGAGACGGTAACTGTTATTCCTGTAGATGAAATCAAGGTCGAAGGGTATGTCCATCCTTACGGCAGGGTAATCAAGCGTCAGGCGACACATAAGATCATATCCCTGGATAACCAGGTTTTTCTTTTGAAAGGGAATAGGGAAAATCTTAATTCGCTTACATATCATAAAGCAAGGGTCAGCGGTAAATTTATAACTGCTGCCGGTTCAAAATATCCAGTAATAGAAGTAAGTAAAATGGAGGTCATGGAATGAATTTAGGAGGCCTTTTGATTTCCTTCGGGTTACTGATAATCGCGATGACGGTGCATGAATTCGCCCATGGCTGGGTGGCATATAAACTTGGGGATACCACCGCTAAATATTCCGGCCGCCTTAGTTTGAACCCGATTCACCATATCGACCCTATCGGAACGGTAGTTTTGCCATTGCTTCTTTTTATTTCAACCGGGGGGCGTTTTGTTTTTGGTTATGCAAAGCCGGTCCCGATAAATTACTGGAGCTTAAAAAATCCGAAACGGGATATGGGGTTAATTGGATTAAGCGGGCCTTTGGCGAATTTTATCTTTGCTTTTATAGTCAGCATGGTTTGGAGGTTTTTACCCGCATCATCTATTTTGCATTTTATGCTGGGGTATCTTATTTATATCAATATTATCTTGGGGGTTTTTAATCTTCTACCCATTCCTCCTTTGGACGGGTCACGGATATTGTCTGCCATATTGCCCTATGAGTTGTCCGAGAAATATTCCCGGATTGAGCCTTATGGTTTTATCATCCTGATGGCGCTTATTTATTTACGCATCACCGATATTTTTGTCTGGCCGATGGTAAGATTTATAACCGGGCTTTTGGGGATAACATATTAAGATATGAAGATCATAAAAGTCAGCTTAAAAGAGCGCAGTTATAATATTGTTATCGGCAGCCATATTATCGGCCGGCTGGGGAAACTGGTTTCTGCATTAGGTCTGGGCTCGGATGCTTATGTTATTACCAATTCTCTTGTAAAGAGTAAATACGGCGCACTTTTACATGGGATATTAACTAAAGCTGGCATAGGTGCAAAGTTTAAGGTTATTGCCGATTCAGAATCAAGTAAATCCATTGCCTGTTTGAATGAAGTACTAAGAGACCTGGCAAAATATGGTTCGCGCCGCAAGGTTTTTATTATCGCTTTTGGCGGAGGAGTGGTCGGGGACCTGTCCGGGTTTACCGCTTCTATTTACAAGCGCGGGACGCCGTATATCCAGGTGCCGACGACTCTTTTAGCGCAGGTGGATTCCAGTATCGGGGGAAAGACCGGCCTGGACCTGGCAGAAGGCAAGAATTTAGTCGGGGCATTTTATCAGCCAAGGCTTGTGCTGACAGATACCGCATTTTTAAGGTCACTGCCTTTGCGTCAGTTAAGAAGCGGGCTTGCGGAAGTGATCAAATACGCTTTGATATCCGACCGGAAAATGTTCGGGTTCCTGGAAGATAATTATCAAAAGGTTTTTGCCTGCGAGCCTATGGTATTGGAGTACCTGGTTTCCCGCTGTAGTGCGATAAAAGCCGGTATTGTTTCTTGCGATGAAAGGGAAATTAATGGCGTGCGCACGGCCTTGAACTTTGGGCATACCATAGGACACGCGGTTGAATCCGCAGGAGGATATAAAAAATACAACCACGGAGAGGCAGTAGCGATTGGAATGGTTTTTGCCAGCGCATTAAGCCGGCAGTTAGGGTTTATCGATACAACTTGCGCGATAAGAATAAAAGGTTTGATCAGGAATGCCGGTTTACCGGTAATGATAAAAGGGCTCTTACTTAAAGATATTATCAAAGCGCATTATCACGATAAGAAGTTCACCGGGTTGAAGAACCGGTTTGTCATCCTGCAGGGGATAGGGGCTGCGAAAATAATAGAAGGCATTCCGCTTGATCTTGTTACCAAAGTCCTCCGAGAACAATTCTAACACCTGGCCTAATTGTGGGAGAGATGCCTGTTACCGTCCGCCGATTCGATATCGACGCCAGCCGGGGAAATCCTTTTTATAATTGCTCCGTTTATACTGTCGCCTTCCTTTAAAATATGGTTGTTGATCAAGGCATAACTCTGCCCGTTAGAAGAGAATATCCCGTTCAATACTAATTTCGGTGCGGATTCGCTTTTTTGCTCATTTTTCCTGGTTGCGAGTATTGATCCTTGAACATTTTCTAAAGGAGCGGGTTCCGGAGCAGAAGAAGTTATTTCTTCCGGAAGTTTTTTTACTTCCTCGGTCTTTGCGGGATGAGGAATGACCGGCGGCGGTGTTTTTTGCGGTTGGACAGTAACTTTTGTGTCGTGGGATCTTAGGGCAAGCTGGTGCAATAAGTTAAAGAGGAGATTGGCCACGAATATCCCTGAAGCCAGCACCAGTATAAGGATTAAACCGGTTTTGACCTGCTGGGCGAGGCTTTTTTTGGGGGGTGCAGGGGGAGTTTCTGTTTGTGGAGCCTGCGGCGGATTTTGCGATTTTTCTACTTTTTTTAGTGCTTCATAGATTATGCTCATTTTTATACCTGCCTCGCAAAGTAACTGTCAAGTTCTTCGATACATTTTTTTATGATCTCTCTATCGATAGTATAGGTTTCTGCAACGAACCCTGCCAGAAGCGCCCGGTCACAGGTAATATTGATCAGGCGCGGGATCCCTCCGGAAAAATCCGTGATCGACTGAATGGCTTCATCAGTAAAAATAATACGATTTAACGAGCCGGCAATATTGAGCCGGTGGAAGATATAATCTTTTACCTCTTCTTTGTTTAACGGTGTGATATGGTAGCGGACCATTATCCTTTGCTGCAGCTGGCGCAGGTCATAAAGGTTAAGCCTGCGGTTCAACTCGGGCTGTCCGGCTAAAATAACCTGGATCAATTTTTCCTTTTCAGTTTCGAGATTTGAGAGCAGGCGGATCTGTTCAAGCTGGTTTGGTTTTAAGTTCTGGGCTTCATCAATGATCAAAACTACATTATTGCCGGAGCTGGATTCGTTGATCAAAAAACGGTTTAGTTCGGAGATAAACGAGAGGCGGGTTTTATCCGTTGTGGTTATGCCAAAATCCTTGATGATCGCCTCCAAGAGCTGTATCTCTGAAAAATGCGGGTTTAGGATCAGTGCGGTTTTGACATTTTTAGCCAGCTGGCTTATGAAGAACCGGCAAAGAGTGGTTTTACCGGTTCCGATCTCTCCGGTAAGGACAATGATTCCTTTCCTTTGGGTTACGCCATAATAAAGGTGTGAGAACGCTTCTTTGTGTTTTATACTGGAGAAAAAGAAGGAGGGGTCGCTTGTGACATTGAACGGGCGTTCTTTTAAGCCATAGAAACTACAATACATAGGATACCTCGTTTATCTATACAGCTTATTATAGCAAAAAATCTTTTTTTGTAAAGGGATTGTAACCGTTTTCGTTTTGTATATTAATTTTGCTTGACTTGTTTTTGCTTCGTGTTATTATTTAAGTACATATATATAAGTAAGAGCTTAATAAGAAAGTAATACCTAAATTTCAGAACATGGCAAAAACATGCAAGATCATAGGGTTATTTCTTCTGATCGCGGCTTTTACGAGTATCTGTTCTGCGGCTGATGAGAAAGTCCAGGTAAGCACATATTTCCCCGCCCCGGTACTAAAATACGACCAACTGACAACCGATAAACTTTTATCCCAATCTACGATTGTAACCGGTGAGTTCAAAAAAGAGATTACCGGCAGCAATTATCCGTTACGAGTAGGCAATACTGCGACTCCTACCGGTTCTTATCCTCCGGGTAGTACATATACGAATTTTATCAGCACCCCGGTGTATTTTTCTTTATTCGACCAGAATAAATCAATAAGGGTTATTCCTCCTCCGGGTTCGACTGCTGCGACTATGAGCTTTAATACGTATAATCTTAACGTGAATGCGATCCGTGACCTGAATAGTTTGAATGTTGGCGGCAATATAATCGATTCCTGGCCGGGCCCAGGCCAATGCACTGATTTTTCAAGTTTCTTTGTGTTTTCATATACTGCGGCGTGTCCCGATAACTCTTATTTGACCGGTGTGTGGGAAACCCCCGGATTTTATCTGGGCGCAGGGGTTGGCGGAGGTTATGCCTGTGGAGCTTTGGGATTAGGCGGGGGAGTGAAGATGGCCGTGGTAAATTATCGTTGCTGTAAAATTGCCGGTACGGATGCATCACTTTCTGGGAGTACTACTCCTTCACCATGCCAGGCCCAATATGATAACTATAACGCAAAGAACACTGCCTGGAAGAACGCGCAGTTGAATATTGTCGCCAAGTTTGATCAGATGAGAAGCGCGGGATGTTGTAATAGTCTGCCTATTATTACAGAGGCGATCCCGGATACTAACGGCCAATCGGTGGGATGCGGGTATGATCCTACTTTGGCACAATGTCCTCCTTTATGGAACCAATACCAGAACTTAAAAGCAATACGAGATCCTTTATATCCGCCGGTTAATACGGCCAAACAGCAGTTATGTAATTGTATATGCAGCGGTGATCCTACTTGTTACAATGCGTGTTTGAGCGGGAGTTAAACATGTGGATGAAACATAAAACAGTTTTATTCCTGGTTTTAGTTCTCCTGGCGTATCCCTGCGCTCTTGTATTTGCGGCGGATAGCGGAATTGTTATTACCTCATATTATCCTTCTCCTAATGTCCATGTTTATGATTTCTTTATTAATACACGAACAGATGCGACCAGTAATATTGCCGTAAAATCAAACGGTGATTTTAGTGTGGGCGATGCAAGCGGCCCGACGATCATGACCATTTGCGACCGGGCTTCCGGCACTGCGTTATGCCCGGCGGCTGGGATCAGGATAAAAAAAGACGCTTATATCGATACGGTCTCGGTGTATGGTTGTAATTCCGGTTTATGTACCGGAGGCGTAAATGTCAGTAATCAACTTCGTGTGGTTAATTTTGGGAACCCTTCTAATCCGGCTTATATAGAAATAGCCGGAGTTCCTCTTAAAGAGGTTCCGGACTTATATTTTCCGCCTTTTAACGATACAAATCCGGGAGCTACTTCCGGGTATGATTATCATGCGATGTCGCAGAGCATCGCCAATTGTTATTTAGGGCCGCCAGCCAGCCTGGATGCTTGTTTGGCAGCTCTTAATCCTTTAACGGTTTTCAGGAGTACTTTATCCGGGGCTTGCGGGCCGGGAGAATGTTCTGCGGCAAAGGCATTGTACAGGACGACAAAGTATCCGGAAATCGTCGCCGGGATCGGAGTCGGTGTTCAGCTTGGCAGCAGTCATTTCGGCCTGGGTGTAGCAGTGTTGGTTGGCTTTGGTTCAAGCTATACTAATCAATACGCGGCTTTTCGTTATAAGATAAAGGACTAAATATGTTAAGAAAAATAATCTGCTTATGTTTGAGCCTTATCCTTAGCGGGATTTTTCCCGGAATAAGCGGGATTTCTGCCGCGCCTGAATCGGTTTCCCTGACAACTTATTATCCTTCGCCGTTAGGTAATTATAACGAAATCGATGTTTATAACAAGACGACGGCAAATCAGTCGATGGTTTTATCGGCGACCGGATCATTACAGACTACTTCCTCGCAAACCAGTGTCCCGGCTGTTCCGGGAGCCGGTGTGCAAACCAGTATTGGCAGCGACGGAAATATTTCCACGCCCCGGCTGGATTTTAATTCGAATACTACGGCTTATATGCGTGTCCTGCGCGCCAAGGATATAACTACTGCGAGTATCGTTGATGAGTCCGGAACCGCCGGTAAATGGAGGGTTCCGACCTGGCAAGTTCAGCCCTGGACTGCTTTTAAGCCGCTTTTACTGACGCCTTTTCCAGTAAGCCACGATTGCGAGACAGCAGGCCCCCAGCCAGGCCTCTTGAATTCGGTGCAAGGTGAGAGCGGGGTTTTGCCTTTATGTATCGCAATACCTATTCAACTTCCGGTAGTCCTTGTAATTTGTACGGGTACTGAAACTATTCGTATGAAGTTTCGTTGTATCAATCCAACCTAATTAGTTTAAGGAGCGAAAATGAAGAAAAGATTATTGTGCCTGGTTTTAGTCAGTTTCCTTATTTCTGGGTTAGCTTATGCAGAGATCCCTGATACGGAGCGGGAGATCTTAAGGGCGATGGATCTTTCTTTGCCGGCCTCTATTGCTAAATCTTCAGGTACTTCAGTAGTCCTGCAGTATCAGTCAACGGATACTTGTCTTGAATGCCTGGCTTCTTTTTTCCGGAAAGAGTTTGAGAAAAAAGGGTGGGAAGTAACGGTGAAAACCATGGATAAGGATTTTATCAAATCATTCTCGGATCTAAAAAGCAAATTGTCTGCCGCAAAACAGGAAAATCAGGGGGCTTTTCCCCAAGGAATGGATGCAAAAACCGCGGAATACATCGTTTCCAGTAATAATGAGAAAGAAATTATCGGCTTGATCAAAAAGGCATCTCCGGTATTGCTTGAAGCAAAGAATAAAGCTGATAATATCGTATGCCAGATATCTATCCAGGGCTCTTTAGAAAAAGAGACGGCTGTAAGTATTTCTTTTTCTTTGCCTCCAAGACGCTAAGTCTAAAGATCCAATTATTAGATTAATCCTGCATGATGATTAAGCTTAAACGAGTTTTTCCCTCCCGTTATTTTCAAGGAGCGTGCCTGCTTTTAGGTATCACCGTATCTTTGTCCTTGTCCGTTTATGCCCAGGAAAAGAATTTGATTTCTTATAGTGATGAAAAAGAGGTCCTTACTTTACTCAAGAACAAGTCTGTGCCAATGTATGAGGCGTTACAAAAACTAAAGTCTACCAATCCTGCGAGTTATTGGGAGAACATTTATTCTCTTAAGTCTCAATTTGAAAATATGCCTGATGATCAAAAGGCAGGGGAAAATGTCTCTTCGGGAAGCGGGGGTGATTTGAACAATCAAAAACCTGCCTTAGCCGTCCAGGAAACCGAGATCCTTGGTTTTATGGAGAAAGATTCTCCTGGTTCTACAGCCGAAATGGCCAGGCTTAAAAAAAATAATGAGGAGCATTATTGGAAGGTACTTGATTTTAATAAAATAAGGATGGACAGGGCAAAAGGGCTTAAGGACAGTAAGCCTGGTATAGCAGGCTGGCTTGGCCGGACGGAACAAATGCAGTTGGAAAAGAACAAGATCATCCGTGAGTTGACCCAGGGCCGTATTTCCCGCCAGGCAGCTAAAGATGCCTTATATAAGATCCTTCAGCCGTTTTATGCCGAACACTATTCAAAGGAATTACTGGATGAATCTCTTGTTATTGCCGAGACGGAATTAAAAAACGCTAATGAATCAGCACGGATCATTAGTATGGGTAACTTGACCCAGAAGAATGCTTTGGAAAATGCGCAGCAAAAAGTTGCCGCAGCGGAGAAAAAACTGGATGATCTTTTATACATACAGAAAAACGGATTACACCGTTATGTCGACCACGAGGTTGATAGTATCCTACAAGGGGTAAAATAATCCTATTCTGCCTTAGAAAAGCGTAGTTGACACTGAAGAAGATTTATGCTATAGTCTTTATCATAAAATTAAACAGGCAATCCTGGAAAAGGTTTTTTCTAAAATAAGGGAAGAAATGATCAACAGGATAGAGGAATACCGGCAGACTCCGCGTGTTAAGCTTCAAGATGAGGTGCGCTACCAGATCCGGGGGAAGCCTGTTTATAGCCACACCATTTCCGATAATATAAGTTGTGGCGGCATGTCTTTCTCGAATGGCCGTTTTTTGGCTCCCGATACACTGCTCATGCTGGAGGTGAATGTTTTATCCCGGGTGCTCAAGCCTGTAGCCAAGGTGCGATGGGCTAATTCTGTTGCGCATACCGACAGGTATAAATATGGCGTGGAGTTCTTAGAAATGGACAGCGAAGATAAAAAGTATTTAAGCGATTATATCGATATGCAAAGCGGAAGGTTGTAAATCAATTATAACTTAGAATATATCACGTATTCAAGAAAGGAATAAGATATGGCTCCAGATGCAGTAAATTCACCGGAGGCAGCTAAACCGGAAGCAGAAAAACAAACTAATTGCATAGTTTGTAATAAACCGATCAAGAGATTGACCAGATTTTATCGTAACGGGAAATTTTATTGCACTAAACGATGTTGGAAGAAGTCATTAAAGCCTAAAGAGGAAGAGAAGAAGTAATGGCTAAGCGCTTAAGTGAAAGAAGGCTTCATCCGAGGCTTAATCAGTCTTTGCCGGTAAGGATTGCGGCAAATGGCTATGATTTTTCCACAACCACGCAGAATATCAGCTGTCTGGGGGCATTTTGCCATATTGAGAAATATATACCTCCTTTTACCCGGGTTGCCATCCGTCTGGACCTGCCTGTTGCTACACGCTCCGGAAGAAAGGATTACAGTGTCGAATGTAACGGTGTTGTAGTGCGTTCCCAGGATGATACACAAAAAGGATTTAATATCGCTATATTCTTTAACCGCATTAAGGATAATCAACGCAAGATAATCTCCAAGTACGTCGCGCAATTTATCCCAAAACAGTCTAAATCCTCGCTCGTACAAAGCTTATAATGGGCGTAAGTCATAAGGCCCTGCCAGTTAAACTAATTTTTGGCTTTATCTTTAAAGAAGAATCCGCCTTTAATAAGGCGTTGCCTTCTCTTGAACGGAGTTTTGGCAAAATGGATTTCCAAAGCCAAATCCTGGATTTTTCCTATACGGATTATTATCAAAAAGAGCTTGGTTTTGGGCTTAAGAAAAAGTTTTGCAGTGCAAAACGTTTAATCGATCCGTCCGGGCTTTACAAGGCGAAAATCATTACTAATAAGCTGGAAGATAAGCTTTCTTGTTCCGGGGCACGGACAATTAATATCGATCCGGGATACCTTAATCTTGCACGCCTGGTGCTTGCATCCACCAAAGATTATTACCATCGTATTTATTTGAATAAAGGGATTTTCGCCGAGCTGACTTTGTGCTTTCAAAAAGGGGAATTCCGGCCTTTGGAGTGGACTTATCGGGATTACCGTACATCTGAATATAATGCTATTTTTAAAGAAATAAGGAGTATTTATGCAAGGCAAATCCAGGATATTTAACCTAATAATTGCGGTTGTGCTGGTATTATTCTTAGGAGGATGTGTCACGGTATATAATCCGGCAACCGGTCGCCATGAATCGTTATTGATCGATACAAAAAGCGAGGTGAGTATTGGCAGGGATATGGATATAGAGCTTAAAAGGCAGATGAAATTCTCAAATGACCTGTTTATGGATGAAAGGCTGCAGAGGATAGGTGAGAAAGTCGCGGCAGCCTCTGACCGCCAGGATCTGGAGTATCATTTTAAGGTGATTGAGAATAAGGAGTTGAACGCCTTTACGACTCCCGGGGGTTTTATTTATGTTAATAGCGGCTTAATGGAGCGTGCAAATGACGATGAACTGGCCTGTGTTCTGGCTCATGAAATCGGGCATGTGGCTGCCAGGCATACGGTGAAGAAAATGCAAACCGCGATGGGATACAGTATTTTGATGGGGATCGCCTCTGGCGTCAATACTCAACAATCAATGCTTCAGGCGGTCGATATAGTTTTTAATTTAGCCAGTTTAGGCTACGGCCGTAAGGATGAGGAACTTGCGGATAAATTAGCTGTGCGTTATGCCCGCAGGAGCGGGTTCAGCCCGTATGGGATGGTGACCTTCTTTCAGAAACTAAAGAAGGATGCCGACAGAAGCGGGCGCCAGGCGCCACTTGTTTTTTTGAGTTCTCATCCGGCGATAGATGAACGCATAAAGAACGTAGAAAAAGAAATCCGGAACTATCATTAAAAATGAACCCTTCGTATTTAAGGAGTTATGAAAACGGGTCATTAGCCAGGACGGCAGATATTGCCTTAAAAATGCTGGAGTCGTGTGCGATTTGCCCGCGTAAGTGCCGGGTTAACCGCCTGAAAGGGGATAGGGGGTTTTGTAAAACAGCGCTTTTACCGGTAGTCTATAGCCAGTTCCCTCATCATGGGGAAGAACCTCCGGTTTCCGGAAGTCATGGCTCGGGGACGATATTTTTCTCTCATTGCAACATGAGTTGTGTTTATTGCCAGAATTATGAGTTTAGCCAGCTGGGCAATGGCCGCGAAGTAAGTTTTGAAGAATTAGCAGGCTTTATGCTGCAATTGCAAGCTGCCGGCTGCCACAATATTAATCTTGTCAGCCCAACGCATGTCATGCCGCAGATATTAAAGGCGCTTTGCCTGGCTGTTCCCAAAGGGCTTAGGATACCTTTAATTTATAATACCGGAGGTTATGAGCTGCCGGAAATGATCTGTCTCTTAGACGGGATAATCGATGTATATCTTGCAGATATGCGTTATGCGGGTAAAGAAGAGGCATTAAAGTATTCCGCCGCGGGTGATTATCCGGAATATAACCGGGCCGCGGTAAAACAGATGCACTCGCAGGCAGGGGGGGGGCAGTTCGATTCTGAAGGATTGATCCAAAAGGGATTGATCATCAGGCATCTTGTTTTGCCGGAGGGGATATCCGGTACCGGATCGATCATGCAGTTTATTGCCGAAGAGGTATCGACTGGTACATATGTTAGTTTGATGAGCCAGTACCTGCCATGTTATAAGGCGCTTAAGATAAAAGCTTTGTCTCGGCGTATAAGCCTGGAAGAGTATGCCTTAGCGGAGAAAACGATGTACGGATTTGGGTTATTTAACGGATGGATCCAGGATTCGCATGGGCTGGAAAAATTTGCCGGGAGTAATATCAAACCAAACATCTAAGTATTCGATAAGCCTATGCCTAATCTTCTAAAGCCCAAATTACTCGGTTTTAAACGCCTGATGCGCTGGGTTTATCTTAAGCTCTTTCGCATTAATGATTCTCCTCAAAGGGTAGCTTTTGGTTTAGGATTAGGTGTTTTCTCCGGGATTATGCCCGGTACCGGGCCGATTGCGGCGTTATTCCTGGCAATGGCGCTACGCGCGAATCGCGCCAGTGCCTTATTGGGAAGCCTGCTTACGAACACATGGTTTAGTATTTTAATTGCCGTTTTTTCAGTTAAGACAGGGGCTAAATTACTGGGGTTGGATTGGGTTGATCTGCACCTGGCCTGGAAGTCACTTTTAAAGGATTTTAGTTTTTACTCCTTGTTCCAATTATCGGCATATAAGGTTATCCTTCCGGTTGTTTTGGGGTATCTTTTTATCGCTTTTTTCCTTGCGCTGATTACTTATGCAGGTGCTTTAATTATTTTATTATTATACCGGCGTTGGAGAAAAACCAGGGTAATCTAAAAGAGTAATACAAAAAAGATATTGTATTTCTTCGTAATATGTAATAAGATATATTCAGTATAACAAACAATCAATCAAACGCTAATATGCTGGAGGAGAAAAAAGTGAAAAAAGAAATTTTATTTTTCATTATTTTGGCGGTATCCATTCCAATGTCGGCCGTGGCTTTCGAATTAAAGAGCGATTATGACCTCCAAATGGAAAAATATAAAACAACTCCGGCGCTTGAATCCAGCAAAATCCAAACCCCTAAAAGCCCCCTGAATAAACTTGGCCGCGGACTGATCAATGTGCCGTTATTCTTTATGGAAGTTCCTGCGTCATTCTTAAGGGTTAGTAAAGATAAGGATATCGCGGCAGGGGCAACAGTTGGTATGGGCCAGGGAGTAGTGGTTTCGCTCTTTCGTTTAGCTACCGGTTTGTATGATATGGTGACATTTCCTTTTCCTCCTTATGATAAGCCTCTAATGAGCCCGGAGTATGTTCTGCAAAGCCCTGACACTGAAGTAAGTGATGTTATGGGGGTTCCTGAAGCCGCCGGAAGCATTAAATCTAAATAGTCCACTAATTCCGTTTCTTAAGCCAAAACCCCGCCTATTACTAACACACCTTAGCACAACACCTTAAGAAAGGAATTCTGCTTATGTGTAGTTAACATAAGATATATTATAGGAAGTTGTCAGGGCATCCGATGAGGGGTTAATTAATGGTATTTGATACCTGAATAGATTGTTTTGCCACTGCTTCGCTTTGCTTGCAGTTCCTTTTAATGGTTACTGATTAGTAATTATTGTGGGTGTTTGACTGGCTAGTGTGCTCTATCTTTGAGCTGATTACATAATAACCGCCCTGGATCTTGATGATCTTGCCGTTAACCAGGCAATCGGCAATTCTGCGGTGGGCTTTTTTAAGTATGCGGCTAAAGGTTTGTTGGGATATGTGCATTGATTCTGCGGCTTCTTTTTGCTTTACTCCCAGGAAATCTGCCAGCCTGATAGCTTCGAATTCATCCATGTTCAGGTCGGTTTCATCCGGCCTGCCTGCACGGCCTCTGGGGCTGAATTGGCTGATTTTAGGGTCCAGCCTGACAATCCGGTATTTTTTCGGCCTGCCGCGAGGTTCCATTATTTACCTGTATTTTATTCTGCAAATACGCAGGTTTACTTATTCTTACTTGTTTTTAACGCCCGGGTTATTATGAGTAAGTACTCATAATAATTGGATTTGAAGAAAATACTCTCGTCGATGATCAATCTCCGGGAATCGGGTTTTTATTAAATTTCAGCGCTTTTTACCATCTTGCGGTAATACTCTATACACTGATGGCAGGTTTTTTCTTCGTCTGTCCACTCCGGGTGGTCCTTCTGGATCAGTTTTAGGAGGTATTCTTCGCTTTTGATATGGGTTAAACTGGCGAAATCGTCGATATCCCGGTCACAAATCTGGCAGCGATATTTCATTGTTGGTTGTCCTTTTGTTTGTGATTGTTCGTAATGCTGGGCTTATATTGTTATTAATGCAGGCAATCTTCTTTCCAACAGCAAAGTGTTTGCGTGCAGGATCCTTTTGCCGTGGCAAAACAGGCGATATTGCCTTCTTTAGCTTGAATGGTTTTTATGAGGTCTTTTTTTGAATACTTCCAGGTATTCTTGATCCCCAGGTCACGTGCTTTTTTCTCGACTTCTGAAAGTCTCATTTCTTCTCCTTTTTAGTTTTCTTTGTTATAGAACGCTTTTTTCAGGTTTTCCTTATGACGTTGCGCTTGATAGATATATTCATAGGTTTCATCTTGGGAATAGATATTGAATTTTTGTTCCAATGAGCATGAAGCCAGTTGAATATCCTTGCCGACTTTACCATCCTGGGATGCGGTCTCAAGGATCGCCAATGCCGCAAGCTCCAGCCCGTGTTTTAAGCTGATTTCTCTTGAATAAAGAGTGTTTAACAGATATGTCGCCAGTGGCGTAATCCCGATTGCCATGAATCCCAATAATGTCCAGCGGTGCGGAGCAAAATTGCGTTCGCTGTGCAAGGTAAATATTTCTGGGGCATCGATGAATCGTGCCGTCGAGATATCCTTACGATAACCGCTTAATATGATATGTAATGTAGGTCGATCTTCGAAATTTACCCCGCCAAACCACTCATTGTATCTTTTTATCGCGCTTTCCCGGCAGACCGCAAGCATTTCATCGACGCTTAAATACAGGTATTCGGGATTTTTGTGCAGCTCATAATATATAAGGTCTATAATACTTGCTCCCAATCCGCCGTCCCCGGCGATTGTCAGCCCGCAGGAGTTTCCAAGCTCGAATATCTTTTTAACGGTATCGTTTACCGTAGTCGGGCCTCTGGGGTCGCCGCTTGTGACCCGGCTGTCTGCGGCAAAGGCGATTCCATTTTTAGTGATGATGCTGATGGCTAAGGTCATTTACGATTCCTTATAGATGATATCATGATGGCGTACCCGGGAATCTACTAAAAGCCCGATGATTTGGCCTTTTCTAGCCTGTGTGAGTATTTGCTTATCTACCTGCATTGAAGTGACATTCTGGCAAAAATCGGTGGTATGCCCTTTAATTTTTATTCTGTCATTTATCTTTAGAGGGATCTTTAATTTTATTACCGCAGCCCTTACCTTGGGAAAGTAATGCGTAATTATCCCTACAACTGCCGGTTTTTTTATTTTGGATACCGGTTTTTTCCTTTTGGCGGGTGTTTTCTTTAGAGTGGACTTACGTTTGTTTTTCTTTAGTTGGGATTTTTTTGTTTTTTTCTTCATCTTCTTAACAGACATCGGTAACCTTTGTTAAAGTATTATTTTGTCCGCGATCCTGGAGATAAACGGTATACGGCTATATTTGCCGGATAAAGCCTGGAATGTGCCCCAAAGGGCCAATAAAATATAGGTCAGGCACACGATGCGGAAAATGATCCAGCCTAAAAAAGGGATCGTTCCTAAAATAAAGGCTACGATAAAGATAATAAATAAGACCAGACCCTGTTTTCCATGATAGACGGCAAATTTGTTGTGTTTCATCAGTAACAGCGGCAGGATGCATAAGATCATCCAATATGCCACAGAAGCTAAGAATTTTCCTTCATGGATCTCTTTTGCCTCTGGTAATGCGGTTTTAGGTGTGGTGTTATCGGTCATCTTTGGCACACTTAAATCACTATTTATTCTCAATTTCGATCAAGGAATTCATCTGGCCAAAAGGGTTTTTAGCGGTTCTTGGATTAGCCGGGTCTTCGATCCAGGTGCCATCTACGACAAAACGGTAGTGGTATTTTCCGGGATTAAGCGGCAATCTTTTTGTCCAAGCACCGTTATCTCGGGACATGTTGCTTTCTTCACCCAATTGCCAGTTATTAAAGTCTCCTACGAGGTGAACTTCTTTTGCTTCCGGAGCAGTTATGGAAAATACAAGCTCGTTTAATTTTGGCAGGTTTTCTTTGATCGCTTTTTTCATTTTATCAGAAAGGGAAATAGCTTTATCTTTTTCTTCTTTAGCGGGCGTTAAGCTGTTCTCCTGGGTTATGATCTCTCTGGCTAAGCTGAAGTAATCCTTTGCTCCACGGCAGTATTTATCGTAATTAAGCACGTGGGTCCCCTGGCTCTGGGCTTCTTTTAACTTGACATTTACATGGATGATGTTGCTGAATAAGCTGTTTTTGAACGTGGCTTTAATATAATCAAGTATTTTGAAGGAATGCCTTAACCGAGAATCAAAGTTAGTAACTAAAACACGGTAATTGACCATATGTTTGAGGCGGTCCTGGATCAGGGTTATGATATCGATCAGCTGTGATAATCCTTCGAGTGAAAAACGGCTGGCTTCGACCGGGATGATGATCTCCCCTGCTGCCCGGATGGCGTTAATGGTCAAAATACCCAGGTTAGGAGGGCAATCGATAAGGATATAGTCATATTTACCCTCAAAATTGGTTAATATCTCCCAAAGGCGGGATTCCCGGCTGATCTCTCCGGCTAACTCCTGTTCCAGGGTGCTTAAGACAATACTGGAGGGCGCAATATCGAAATTGCCGGAAACGTTGAGTATGATATCCGCCAGGCGGACTTTTTTGTTAGTAAGTTTGGAAAGTACGTTATAAATACTGAATTCTGGTGCCAGGTTTAAGCCTAAAGTAGCATGAGCCTGGGGATCTAAATCGATAAGCAGCACGCGCCGGCCGTTTGCGGCTAAGGTAGCTGAAAGATTGATTGAGGTTGTGGTCTTGCCGCATCCGCCTTTTTGGTTAGTGATCGCAATTATGCGCATTCGTGCCCCCTCCTTATCGTAAAAATCTTATATTTTCAAGATAGACGATCCCGTTGTTAACTCTGGTGTTCCATTCCTCGATAATGAATGAAACCTTTGACATGTTCGACCAGTCGGTTATATTCTTAAAATCGCTTAAGGATATTTTATATTCTCGCCAATTTACCGGAATATCCTTAAGATAAATCGAAGCATGCTCCTTAAAGGAGCTTGTAAATTCAAGCTTTAAAGCGATTGTATCCGACTGGCTGCTCTTTTTTACGGAAAAACTAAGAGTCTTATACCGGCCCAGGTCGAGTTTCTTCAGGTCAAGGGAATAGCTTTCCTGTTTGGCCGGGTCAAAATTAAAATTGATCTTAGCAATATCCGGCACCAGGTATAAAGCAGTTTCACTGCCGGCCGGGCGATTTTTATTAAGAGCAGAAAATAGGAATACGCTGACTCCTGCCACCAGGATGATACCAAAGACAAAAATATTCTTACGGTTTGGTATCCGTTTTCCTTTTTTATTCTTTTTATCAGAGGCGTCAAGGTATATTTTGGCAAGATGTTCGTAAATATCTTTTTTGTCCATTTGCAAATTAATGATATTTTATAACATAAAATAGATTGTCTGTCAACCTTTTGTTTCAGTCGATAAAAACCATTTTCTTTATCGGGTTGCCGGACAGGTGATTATTTACTTCTATATGGGATTCTTAAGGTGTTGAGGTATCTCCTTGCCAAGCATAGTGTAGAAATTACTTAGATGCAGCCGGAAAAGTTTGTCGAATTCGGTATGTCCCTCGCCATACCACCAAAACCAATCGCTTCCTTCACAGATATGCATTTGTTTCCAAGCCAGCGGTGGAATATGCTCTTTTTTATCTATCATATCCTGAAGTTCGTTGCGTGCCATCGCCAATATCTCCCAAGCCCGGACCTTATGGGGATTGCCGATCCATTTACCGAACTCACCGTAAATCCATGATCCGGCGGACAAGTGCTTGATCTTATGAGTAGCGGGGTGACGCTTTAAATATTCGCTTACAGTCGTGGTCTTTACGAATTTAGCTTCGGATAGTTTTGTATATAACAATTCCAGGAAATCATGCCCGTCATTATGGTAGTATTCCCAGGCATTTTCTCCATCCATAGCGATGGTAAGGAGTATGTCTTTGCCGCCGAAGGCATCGGCAGTGTTCTTTAAATGGTGCATAAAGTCATCTACGGCGGCTTTAGTTTCCCACTTGTGATAATTAAAGCCAATAAGATCCGACAGGTTACGGTCACGGAAAACGATATTCAAGTCTCCGTTGGCCCGGCTTAAAAGATGCGGCTGATACAGGAGTTTAGTGTCCCTTTTCTTTGATTTCATTGATTTAAAGAGGATGGCTTCATCGGCTACTATCCATTTTATACCCGAATCTATTATAAACGGCAGGATATGTTCGCTTACCCCCTCTTCTGATGGCCACATGCCAAGCGGCGCACTGCCGAATTTCGCTTTAAAGTAACTTACCGCATCATTAATCTGTTGTTTGGCGTCTTCTGGGTAAGAAAAACCGATCTTCGGTAGAATGGTTTTTAAATTTGCTTCTTTGGCAATGTTCGTATTGCATAAAAGGGGCAGAATGGGATGGTAATATGGGGTTATACTTACCTCTACCTGTTTTTTTGCGATAAAGTCTTTATAGGTTTCAAAGAGGTCTTCTATAATGAATATTTGCTTATCTAAGACAATATGTTTCTCTTCTTCCGTGAAAAACCTGGCTTTAGCCGTTATTTTCTTTAATTCGGGAATAGTTTCCCTGAAATAAGGGTCTATCCAGGCAAGATTGAACCATACCTGGAGGTCAAGGATATCCTGCAGGCTGAAATGGCGGTTCTCCTCTTTTTTATAATAGAGTTCATAATAACGCGGATGCATGGCGATTACATGGTCGCGGTCAATCATAAAGAAATTATTAATAATGAACTCTTTTTCATGAGCTGTCAATTCATCGGCATGTTTATAGGAAAGCTCAAGGAATTTATCCTTGACCGAGCGGTCAGTATAATCTTCGGCCTGTTCCAGAAGCGATGGCACGAAATTGAACGTCTGATGGATATCCGGGAATTTGTTCAGCACTAAAGCCATATCGATGTAATCCTTGACCCCGTGCAGGCGTACCCAGGGGAGTTCAGTCTCGTTAGTGAGCAGGTTCTTGTAATACGGCTGGTGCATGTGGAAAATAAAGGCGAGGTTTAGCATAGCTTAGGTGTTTGGTGTTAGGTGTCTGGTGTTAGGTGTTGTGTTTTTCCAATGAATTTCTTAGGCCGGTTAACATTTTACCACAATCATCATATTCCTGTGTAAAATATTTAAATTTATTTTCAGCAATATATTTTTTATGATATGCCATAGATAAATGATGTTTTGTTTCTCTGATTTCTCCTTGGCTGCGGTTAATCCCTTCTAAATATATATTTAAGTTTTTGTTATTCCAGCCTTCTGCGAGGTTTGCTGGGGCAGAATTTGTTGATCGTCTTAATTGGGAAGCTAATTCAAACTTTTCGATATCAGGGGAGGTTAGGGTTAAATAGTGTATTTCAATATGCAACTTACATAATTTCTGATATACCTTTAAATCTTCAAAGCTATTTATTTTATCTTGCATTTTCCCTAACACCTATTACCTAACACCTACCACCTAAAACAAAAACCCCCGAGGGATTGCTCCCTCGAGGGCTTTTGGTGAATACATACGTACTATTAGAATGTTACTTTCATAGAACCGACAACTTCAGTGGCAACGGCTCTCATTGGGTTCTCATTAGCTACTAAACCTTGAGTGGAAGTCTTGTTGATTGACTTTCCAGGAAGGAATATACCGCCTAAAAGCGAGAACTGAACATCTTCGGTATAATCGTAGGTTGTAGTTAAATCAAACTCCTGCCCTAAGTAGTTGGTTTTACCCATGGTGAACTGTCTTGCAGTGGAAACTCCTGATAAGACAGCGTTTGTAACTGCAGGATACTGTTTGTTGAACCACAGACGGACATAATCAAGCTTCATCGAGATGTCATTCATGGGTTTCGCCTGTGCGGTTAAAATATAACCGGTTACATTAGAGAAACCAAAGATGGCATTGATGATGTGTCCGAATGTTTGATTCTCGAACATTGGATCCCAGCCATGGTAAGTTCCACCACCGACCCTGTCTCTGTTTTCGCCAGAAAGATAAATATAACCGGCGCTGACCATCGGGTTATATTTAGCGATCTTTGAGACATCCTTGAGGTCATATGCTGCGAGTACTTCTAATCCCCATGCGCGACGATTACCGACTTTTGCAGTAGTTAAATCAGTTTCTACACCGGCGTTATCATATCTTGCATTAGGATCGAATTTCGGGTTGTATGTACCAAACTGGAATGCACCTTGTGCGTCAATAGTAAGGTTCTTTACTGACTTATTGACAACGCGGGCACCGACAGTGTGGACGATATCGCCCTTATCTTTGACTACTTCACCTAACGTTGTTAAGGTTGCTCCATCGATATTCGTGGCAGCTGCAGCGTTTGTGCCTTTTATCTTGGAGAAGAAGAAACCTTCGATTGTGTTGTTTTTGTTCAGTTCATATGCAGCATTAAGACCGTACAAAGTTGTGTCATCATTGAATACGGTGTTGTTCTCACCCAATTTTGCATAGATTATATCCAAAACTAAAGGATTATAATCAAATGTGGCGCGTACAGCATCAAAGGCTTTGCGTGAGCTTAAATCGCCTTCGGCTAAAGCTGACCTTAATGCAAAACCATTGGTGTCCGGATCTCCGATGATCCAATCATTACCGAAATGCAGTTCCTGACGGCCAACAGTTAAAGTTAAAGGTGAATATAAGAATTCCTTTAACGTTACATAGGCTAAATCAATATCCACATCCTGCTCATCAACAGCATTTGCTGCATTTAAGCCGATGTTTCTATTGTTTTCGCCAGTGCCTTCAGCTGATTCGCCATTCCAGTTTCTTTCGTTCAATAAACGGACTGCTACGGCGACATTATCGGTAAGATCAGCATCCACGCGTACCCTGGTGATCGAGAACATATCTTTTTCTTCATCGCGATATGTAAGGCTATTGATCGTTGTGGGTTCGCTGTTGCTGGGGCTTTTTGCTAAATCAAAGTTGTTACGGAAGACGCCACCAATGGTGATATCTCCGCTAACTTTTACATTCTGGACTTCTGCGTATGCGGCTGAAGTTACCAGCAGCATGGCAATTGCCAGCGATAATATTAAGCGTTTACTCATTTTTTAAAACCTCCTGTAAGATACTTATTGGATTATGAATATTATATTAACTAGGTTTTTATATTTACTCCTAGAGAGTTACCATCTATTTTTATATCACTGGTTTTGTCATGGCTTTAGACAGTTTAATTTAACCACCTCCTTTACGTCGTACATTTAAGCCATTTCCAGTGGTATAATCAAGTTCATTGTATTTTTATCATATAACCCGTTGATTGTCAAGCATTTTTTACTCGAATAGGGGATTTTTTTAATAAAATTAAACTATTTCAGTGGTTTGGCTGGAATTTTCTTGGCTCCAGTCGATTTTGGGCCTACGGAAATAATCATAATTACGTTCTTGCCTTTAGGGGTAAGGCTGATGATGCAGGTTTCTTCCTGGCGGTCAAAATTGAGCATGCGTTGGCCGTATTCTACGACATTTAAGAGGTTCCAGTTGTACATCGGCATCTGCTCTTTATAAAAGCTGATGATCTGTTCGATATCGGCTTTGCCCTGATATTTCAAAAGCCCTACGCGTATCCCGGAGCTTTGGAATGAGTATGATTCTCCGGGTATTTCCTTAAACCCGCTGGGCATGGGGATATCGCCAAACTTCAAGATGGCCTGGGGTTGTATTGGCCCCGGGGTGTTTATATCGGGGCCTTTACTGCCGGTTGAGGCGCATCCGCAGGCTAAGCACATAAAAAAGAATGTTATTAATATAAATGAAAACTTTAACTTCATCTTTGACATCTCCTGATCCCTCTTGCATCGGAGGAGGATCATATTGTTTTTGCCGTTATAATTATTTATTTTCATTGTAGGGGATGGTCGCGACCATCCCCTACATGGTTGAATTATGGACTATATCCGTCGTATCCCCTACGTGGTTGAATTAAGGATTATATTCGCCGGACAAAATCCCTTATTTGCAGGTACATTTTATCGATTGCTTCAGGCGCTATTCCGGCGTCGATCCCGACTTTTTTCAATTTTTCCGGGCTGATGATATCCTCGGGAGTATGCCCGTCGGTGTCGATGACGAACTTTGCCCCGGATTTCAGCGCTTGTTTTGCCACATGCTGGTTAGTACGGTTGTGCCCGGATCGCGCGGTAATTTCCAGGAACACACCTTTTTTAACTGCCAGCTTTATCTCCTCATCGTTGATCAGTCCCGGATGCGCAAGGATATCGACGCCTGCTTCTAATGCCGCGCGATTTGTGCCAGCGATCACCGGTTCTACCGGGCTTTCTCCGTGGCCAACGATCACCTGTATCCCGGATTTCCGGGCATATTTAACTAAAGGCTTGAATTGGTTTAGCGGCAGATGGGTTAATTCGATCCCGCTAAGAATTCTGATTGGTGAGTTTTTAGGCCAGGTGCGGGTGAACTTTAAAATAGATTTTACTACTGATTCGATATTGCTGTAATCGACATGGTCAGTAATGGCAAGCGCCTTGTATCCGGCCTCCATGTATCGCACAGCAACTTCTGCGGGAAGCAAAACTCCATCACTTAGTAAGGAGTGGCAGTGTAGGTTATACATACTTTATACGAAAATAGGAATTTTGTTCATAGCTCATGGCTGATGGCTCATATTACATATATAAGCTATGAACCATGATCTATGAGCCATCTACCCAAAGCTATTTAGTAAAATGCCCCTGGCAGGAATCGAACCTGCCGCACGCAGTTTAGGAAACTGCTGCTCTATCCTTATGAGCTACAGGGGCTATTTAAGTCGATAGCTATGGGTTTCAAAGTTACAATGTCACAACGTCACAAGTAAAAGCTTTTTTGTTGCTATATACTAAGGATTCAAACATTACTTTGTGACCTTGTGACCCATGGCGACTTTAATATTTTATCACCGAATACAGCGGATAGTCTTTTAGCTTTTGTGCGCCTTTTAAGCCGGTGAGCTCGATTAAAAAACCGATACCGATGATCTTGCCCTGGGATTGTTTGACCAGGTCAATAACTGCCTTGATCGTCCCTCCGGTAGCTAAGAGGTCATCAATTATTAATACGCGGTTATTGGGTTTGATGGCATCATCATGCATATCCAGAGTGTCGGTGCCATATTCCAAGTCATAGGTGATACTATTGGTTTTCCATGGCAGTTTGCCTTTTTTACGCACCGGTACAAATCCTGCCCCCAAACAATGCGCGATCGCCCCACCCAGAATGAACCCGCGTGCCTCAACCGCGACTACTTTATCGATTTTCTTGCTTTTATATTTTTTTACTATAGTATCTATAGCGCTTTTAAATGCCTGTTTATCTTTTAAAAGGGTGGTAATATCCCGGAACAATATCCCTTTTTTGGGGAAATCCGGTATATTCCGGATATGCTCTTTTAAATCAATCTTTGCCTTCATCTCTACGGCTCCTTTTTAACAGGCTTATAATTCTCCATCTTGTTGATCTACAACTTTACGTATTTTGCGCAAGGCCTCTTCTTCGATTTGCCTTACCCTTTCACGGGAAACCCCAAGTTTCTTAGAAACTTCCGCTAAGGTATGGGCTTTGCCGTCCGCTAGGCCAAAGCGCATATCCAGCACTTTTCTTTCCCGGTCCAGCATCCCGGCTAAAAGGTTGGCGACGCGTTCTTTATCCATCATATGCTCGATCTCTGCGTCAGGAGAAATTGAAGTTTTATCCTCTACCAGGTCCGAAATATGGCTTTCCCCTTCTTCTCCGATCGGGGCCTCTAATGAAGAGGTACTGGTTGAAAGCCAGAAATTTATTTGTTCTACTTTATCCACGGACAGTTTAAGTTTTTTTGCTATTTCCTCATCTGTCGGCAGCTGGTTTAGTTTATGCGCCAGCTGTTCTTTGGTTTTTTTCCATTTAGTGATCAGTTCGTTCATGTAAACCGGGATACGGATCATTTTCCCATGCTCGACAATGGATCGGGATATGCTTTGTTTGATCCACCAGGCCGCATAGGTTGAGAAACGGAATCCTCGTTTCGGATCGAACTTATCTACCGCCCGCATCAGGCCTAAATTCCCCTCTTCAATCAGATCCAGGAGTGGAATTCCCAGATACATGTATTTCTTGGCGATGTTGATTACAAGCCTAAGATTTGCGCGGATCATTGCCTTCCTGGCATGTTCATCCCCTTTTTGTACCTTGGTACTTAAGGATATCTCTTCTTCCGGTTTTAATAAGGCAATGGTGCGTATTTCTTTGAGGTATGTTTTTAGGGCTTCCATAGTTTAGTCCATAGCGTTGGGTAGTTGGCTCATAGCTCAGAGCTCATTTTTTATAATGAGCCATGAGCTATGAGCCATGAGCTACCTTATTTCTTTGACTTCTCTTTTAACACCGCCTGTGCTGCTGACAGCTTTGCGATCGGCACGCGGAAAGGCGAACAGCTTACATAATTCATGCCGACCTTATGGCAGAATTCAACTGTGCGCGGGTCTCCTCCGTGTTCCCCGCAAATACCGACTTCCAGGTCACGACGGGTTTTACGGCCGCGTTCAATACCGATCTTAATCAGTTCTCCGATCCCTTTCTGGTCAATGGTCTGGAAGGGGTCTTCCGGTAAAATGCCCTTTTTGACATATTCCGGCAGGAACCCTCCGATATCGTCACGGGAAAATCCGAATCCCATCTGGGTCATGTCGTTTGTTCCGTAGGAGAAGAACTGCGCGACAGTTGCCAGTTCACCGGCCACAAGCGCTGCGCGAGGGATCTCGATCATTGTGCCAAACATATGCTTTATGGTTTTTAACCCGTATTTCTTAAGCACTTCCTTATATATATTTTTGGCGATCACAAGCTGGTCATCCAGTTCTTTTACGTCGCAAACTACCGGGATCATGATCTCCGGGTACGGTTTTTTGCCTTCTTTAAGCAACTCGGCCGCGGCTTCGAAGATAGCCTTGATTTGCATAGCGCTGATCTCCGGATAAGTCACTCCTAAACGCACTCCGCGGTGGCCCATCATCGGATTTGATTCATGCAGGCCTTCGGCGCGCTTCGTGAGCTCTTCCATTGAGATATTCAACTCTTTGGCTAATTCCTGTAATTTTTCCGTTTCTCTGGGCACAAATTCATGCAGCGGCGGGTCCAGTAGGCGGATAACGACCGGGAATCCGTTCATTGCTTCAAGAGTTGCTTTCATGTCTTTTTTGACATATGGGAAAAGTTCATCTGCCGCTTTTTGCCTTTCTGCTTCTGTTTTAGAAACGATCATTTTACGTAAGATAAAAAGAGGTTCATCAGAACCTTTACCGTAAAACATATGCTCGGTCCTGAATAAACCAATTCCTTCAGCGCCGAACTGCCTTGCCTTTGCTGCGTCTTCCGGGGTTTCCGCGTTGGTGCGGATCCCTAATTTCTTGATCGAGCCGCACAGGTTAAGGAACTGGGTCAAAAGAACATTTTCTTCGGTCGCATCCATCATGGGAAGTTTTCCGGCATAAACCGTTCCTTTGGTCCCGTTTAACGTCAGCCACTCCCCTTCCTTTAATATCTTTCCAGCCACATGCAGTTCTTTTTTAGCATAATCGATGTGCAAGTCGGAACAGCCGACAATACAGCATTTGCCCCAGCCGCGGGCGACTAATGCAGCATGTGAGGTCATTCCTCCGCGGGCGGTAAGGATTGCTTCGGCCGCACGCATTCCGTCAACATCCTCGGGATTGGTTTCTTCCCGGACAAGGATCAATTTTTTACCCTGTTTTTTCCACTCCACTGCATCAGCGGCGCTGAAAACTATCTGTCCCGAAGCGCCACCCGGGCCTGCCGGAAGGCCTTTGGCCAGAGGCTTATTTGCGAGTTCATCTTTTGGATTGATGATCGGATGAAGCAATTCATCAAGTTGTGCTGGGCTGACACGCATTACGGCTTCTTCTTTTTTGATTGCCTTTTCCTTAAGCATGTCAACTGCGATACGCACCGCAGCCGGACCATTACGCTTTCCTACGCGGCACTGAAGCATGAAAAGCCTGCCCTTTTCGATGGTAAACTCGATATCCTGCATATCACGGTAATGTTTTTCCAGGCGTGCGCGGAAACCGGACAGCTCTTTATAGATCGCGGGCATTGCTTTTTCCAATGTCAATAAATCCTTATTATGGTCGGATTTTGAGTATTCGTTGATCGGTGCCGGTGTACGTATCCCGGCCACGACATCTTCACCCTGTGCGTTGATCAGGTATTCTCCGTAAAAACCGTTTTCTCCATTTCCGGGATTACGGCTAAAGGCTACTCCTGTTGCGGAATCATTGCCCATATTTCCGAATACCATTGTTTGCACGTTTACGGCAGTACCCCATTCATCAGGGATATTCTCGATACGGCGGTAGCTGATAGCACGTTTACCGTTCCATGATGAGAATACTGCGCCAATCCCTCCCCATAACTGTTGTTTGGGATCATCGGGGAAATCTTTGCCTAAGACTTCTTTTACCTTTTCTTTGAACATAGCCGTCAGTTTCTTCAAGTCTTCTACGGTAAGGTCGGTATCGCTGGTGTAGCCTTTTTCCTTCTTCATTTGGGCCATGATGCGTTCTAACTGTTTGCGGATGCCTTCTTCATCTTTTGGTTCGATACCGGCGGCCTTTTCCATGACTACATCGGAATACATCATGATCAGCCTGCGGTAAGCATCATAAACGAAACGGGCATTGCCGTTAGATTGTTTGACGAGGCCGGGGATAGTTTTTTCGGTCAATCCTACATTTAAAACAGTCTCCATCATCCCGGGCATGGATTTACGCGCGCCGGAGCGAACGGAAACTAATAACGGATTATCGGCATCGCCGAAACCCCTGTCCATTAAGGATTCGATCTTTGCCATCGCCTTATCAACATCTTCTCTTAATCCCTTGGGATAAGATTTTTTATGGTCATAATAGTAAGTACAAACTTCCGTGGTTAGGGTAAATCCCGGAGGTACCGGAAGTTTTAGGTTTTTATGTCCGGCCATTTCCGCCAGGTTAGCGCCTTTGCCACCCAGAAGATTTTTCATGCTTTCATTGCCATCAGCCTTTCCACCGCCAAACGAATAAACATATTTCTTTGCCATTGCTTTTAAAACCCTCCTTTTTAGTCCATAGCATGTGGCTTTTGGCTTATAGCTCATGGCTCATAGTAAAACAGATGAGCCATAGGCCAAGAGCCAAGAACCAAAACTCAATGGACTACGTGCTAATTGTTAAGTTTATCTAAAATATAACTTTTTAACCTGTCAATAGCGATTCTTTCCTGTAACATAGTATCTCGATCGCGAACGGTGACTTGATTGTCTTCTAAAGACTGCACATCTATGGTTACGCAATAAAGCGTTCCGACTTCATCCTGCCGCCGGTAAAGTTTACCGATAGCCGCTGTGTCATCATAGACTGCAGGGATGCTTTTCTTTAGGTCTTGAGCAATTCTTTTTGCCAGTTCCGTAATTTGAGGCCGGTTCTTTAAAAGGGGCAGGACGGCGACTTTTACCGGAGAAAGATCTTTGTGAAGCTTTAGGACCACGCGTATATCGTCTTTAACCTTTTCTTCATGATAGGCATCGGTTAAGAATGCCAGTATACTGCGGTCTACCCCGCCCGAAGGCTCTATAATAAAAGGGATGAACTTTTCTTTTGAGGCATCATCGAAGTAGTTGAAATCCCGGCCGCTTTTTTCGGCATGCATGCGCAGGTCGAAGTCAGTGCGGTTTGCCACCCCTTCCAGTTCGCTCCATCCGATCGGGAAATTATACTCTACATCGGTACAGGCGCGGGCATAATGCGCCAGTTCATCCTGTTCATGCCGGCGCTGTCGCAGTTTCTCTTTTTTTATTCCCAGCCCCAGATACCAGTTGAATCTTTCATTGACCCAATAATCGAAGGCGTTATCGGCCTCTGCCGGCCGGACAAAATATTCGATCTCCATCTGCTCGAATTCCCTGGTGCGGAAAATAAAATTCCCGGGAGTGATCTCATTGCGGAATGCCTTGCCGATCTGTGCCATGCCAAAAGGCAGTTTCGGGTGTTTTGAATCCATGATATTCAGGAAATTTACGAACATTCCCTGTGCGGTTTCCGGGCGCATATAAATAAGGCTGGCATCATCTGCTACCGGTCCTTGATGTGTTTTGAACATAAGGTTAAATGGCCTGCCTTCGGTCAATTCTCCGGAACATTCCGGGCACTTCTTCGGGTCTTTAAGGTCAGCGGTTTTAAAGCGTTTTTTGCATGATTTGCAGTCGCTTTTCAGGTCATAGAAGTTTTCCACATGCCCGGAAGCCTCCCAGACTTTGGGGTGCATTAAAATCGCCGCATCCATACCGAATATATCGTTACGCTGGTAAACTACTGTTTTCCACCAGGCGCGTTTGACGTTATTTTTAAGTTCTACTCCGTAAGGCCCGTAGTCCCAGGTATTGGAAAGGCCGCCGTAAATATCCGAGGATTGGAAAATAAACCCTCTGCGTTTGCAAAGCGAGACTATTTTATCCATTGATTCGAGATTCACGGCCTGAAACCTTTCTATTGATTAACAACCCTTTATTTTTAGCTCAAAACCAGCTAAAAGTCAAGGCAAACTTTATTTTATCTTGACAGATTGTTCCAATCCTGGCAATTTATCGCTTATTGCGGGGATATCGCCTTTTTTTATTGTTGAAATGATGGCGATGACTTTCTCAAGGTCTAAAGTTGCGCCGATATCCTTGATATACAGCTTGAAATAATTCTTATCGGTATCGAATAAATTACAGTCGAAATAGTTTTCTTTCGGCATAAGGTTGTAAGTAATGAACCCGCGTTTATTTTTCACTACGAACCGGACGATCTTTAAGTTTTTCTGATCTCCTAAATTAGGGGTAAAGATCGATTTGGTAATGGAGAAGAATGCATCGGTAATATTCTTGATATCTTTGGTCTTGGCGTTTAAGGTCATTTGCATGAACGTGTAGTCATCTTCTACCCCCTGCCTTTGCAGCTGCGGGAATAAATTGATGAAAAACCCCGGTTTTTGATAAAGCAGGTATATTGTCGGCTTTTTATCAAGCTGGCGGCGTTTCTTATAATAAACCTTGGTAATAGATTGCTTGACCACGGTAAAATTTTTTGGGACATCGATTTCGATCTCCGGGAGCATATAACGTGTTAAGCCTTTGATATAGTCGGCGTCAATATCTGGATTATTAATCTCACCTTGCGGGATGGTGCAGAAAATCGGCTGGTTTTGGCAGTTGCCCATACCTGTTTCTACATACATTCTTAACAGTTGAGGAGTGCCGAATTTTATTACATAGGCTACGGCCGCAAGGAATACTAATGAACTAAGAAGGAATTTAATGATCGCCTTTTTCTTCATTTCGTAATTTATCCAGTTCCTCATCCTTTATTGTAAAACTGTGCTCTTTATCCGGGAATGTCCCGGAAATAACCTCGTGCTTATATTGGCAAACGGCATTGTGTATTATTTCCGAAAGATTGATATATTGTTTTACAAACTTTGGTTTATAGCGGTCAAAAAGGCCCAGTACGTCATGGATCACTAAAACTTGCCCGTTGCAGTAACTGCCCGCGCCTATGCCGATAACAGGTATTTTTGATTGCAGGGTGATCATTTCGGCGATCTTGTCTGGAACACACTCCAGCAAAATAGAAAAACATCCTATCTGCTCAAGGGATCTTGCCTGTTCGATCAGGCGTTTTGCATCCTTTGCGCTTTTGCCCTGTACTTTGAACCCGCCGATTTTATCCGCGGTTTGCGGAGTAAGCCCGATATGCCCCATCACCGGGATCCCGGCACTGATAATCTGCCGGCTGACCTCTATGCATTGGTCAAACCACTCTAATTTTACCGCGTTACAATCCGCTTCCTTTATAAAACGCTGGGCATTATTCAGAGCCTCATGGGGGTTGGTTTGATAAGCATTATAAGGCATATCGGCTATCAGCAGGGCATGTTTGACTGCTCGAGCGACTGCTTTGGCATGATGGATCATTTCGCTCATTCCGACATCTTTGGTCGATTCCAGACCTAAAACCACATTCGCCAGGGAATCCCCGATTAAAATGATATCAATCCCTGCATTGTCTATCAGTTTTGCGAGCGGGTAATCATAGGCAGTAAGCATGGTAAGTTTACGCGCGTGCTTGAGCGTTATGATTTCAGAGACTGTCAATCGTGTATTTTCCATCTATGTCATAAAAGTGGTGAATATCAGGGTGATTGAAAGCACGATCATTATTGCTACTATCAGTATAGTAATGATATTATAAAACCTTGAATTTGTGTGTTCTCCCATCAGGCGTTTGTTATTTACCAACAAGAGCATAAAAATAAGCACGAAGGGCAATAAAATACCGTTTGTGGCCTGGGAAACCAGCATGATCGGAACCAATTGTACGTTCGGCAGGAGTATTATTGCCGCGCCGATCACGATGATTGCCGTATAGAGCGAATAAAACTGGGGTGCTTCCCGGAACCTGCGGTTTACTCCGACTTCCCACCCCATTCCTTCACAAACCGAATATGCGGTTGATAGCGGCAGGATGCAGGCAGAAAATACCGAGGCATTCAAGAGCCCGAAGGCAAAAAGATAAAAGCAATTCTGGCCGGCCAGAGGTTTTAGCGCCAGGGCCGCGTCTTTGGCGGATTCTATCCTTATCCCGTTCTTAAACAAGGTGTTTGCGCATACGATTATAATAAAGATAGCTACAATGTTTACCACAAACGCTCCGATTATCACATCCAGGCGGCTGTATTTATAATCCCGTAGTTTTATGCCTTTTTCTACCACGGAGGATTGCTGGTAAAATTGCATCCAGGGAGCAATGGTTGTCCCGATCACGCCGATTAACATGAAAATATATGTTTTATCCAAGTGAAACGTCGGATTGATTGAGCTTGAGGCGACTTCCTCCCAGTCCGGCTTTGAAATAAATCCGGAAATAATATAGGAAACATAAAAAAGGCAGGCAAACATAAAGATTTTCTCTACCGATTTATACGTACCTTTAACAATAAGCCACCAGACAAAAAAAGCGCATACCGGGACTAAAATGTATTTGCTTATTCCGAACAATTCTGCGCTGGCGGCAATCCCGGCAAATTCAGAAATGGTATTAAATATATTCGAGAACACCAGAGTTACCATGGCATAAAAGGTAACCTTTACCCCGAACTCCTCTCTTATCAGGTCCGCCAGGCCTTTGCCGGTGACGACAGCCATGCGACTGCACATTTCCTGAATGATCACCAGGGCGATGATGATCGGGATAAAGGTCCAGATCAATGAGTATCCGAAGTGTGCCCCGGCGACCGAATAGGTGGTAATCCCTCCGGCATCGTTATCAACATTAGCTGTAATGATCCCCGGCCCCATGATGGAAAGGAAAATAATGATCTTTGTCCAGAAATTCTTAAGTCTCATTTTTTATTTAGGCTGTACTTTGATTTTTGTAAGGCGTCGCCAGGCAATAGCGATCACCTGACTAAGGATATCGTCCACAGTAATGATCCCTTGCAGGATATGGTTATCATCTACTACCGGAATGGCGTAATATTTGTATTTTTCCATTAAATAGGCAACTTCCTTTACTGAACTGTTTAAATGAACAAAATAGGTTTTTGGCAACGCTGCTTTTTGGATTGGTTCTGCCGGGTTAGCGATCAAAAGCATGCGGAAGCTGGTTGCGCCGACAAGATGGTTAGTCTCATCTACCAGGTATACCAATTGTACGGGTTCAACCTTAAAGGCCCTCTCTTTTATTTGGGATAGAGCCGATTCAACCGAGGTGTCTTTTGTAAAAGAAAGGAATTCTGTGGTCATCAGTCCTCCTGCGGTATCACTGGCGTATCCGAGTAGCTGGGACAATTTCTTCGATTTTTTGTTCTCAATAAGGCTCAAGAGTTTATGGATCATATCCTTAGGAAGCTTTTCCAGGAAGTCGGTTGCTTCATCCGGAGGGATAGCGCTTAAAATATCGGAAATGTCCTTTGAATGCAGTTCTTCGATCAACGATTTTTGGCTCTTGAAATCTATGTTAACGAATATCCTGGCTTTTGATACAAGGTCAAGCGATTTGAATAAGGCTATTTTATGCTGGATATCCAGGTCAAGGAATATCTCCCCCAGGTCAGCGGCAGGTATGTTAGTTAGCTGCTTCTGCGGGACATCTATTTTTATCGTCATGCTGGCAGGATTTATTGAAAGCGGCTGGATGTGCTTCCAGCTGATCAGGTGTTCTTTTTTCAGGTAACGCGTGTTTTTATTCACCAGCCTGATCGCCCAAAGGACCGCATCCTCGAAACCTAACCGGCGCAGAAGCCCCCGGGAACTGATATCGACATGGGCGATCATCAGCGCATTGTCTACGAAAAGCAGATGAATATCATTTATCCGGATCACTTTATGGTCCTGGATATCTACTACCTGCTGGTCTAAGATATCGCGCCTTAAGGTAAGCTCTTCCTTCTTATCATGTTTCTGCTCGAAGTTAAGGGATTGTTTATCGAGGTTTAACTGGATCTCTTTTTCCTCGATCTCGGCAATATCCTTCCATGGGATCATCGCATATTTGCGGTTTATAAAACCTTTGCGGAGGATCAGATGCGAAGACCTGGGATAGACTTCGCCAGGCCTAACGATAATATCATAAACCTCTCCCAGGAGGGAATTATTTTTGTCAACGACCGGTTTATCCATGAGTTGAGAAAAATAAATGAATATCGGGGTAGTTTTATTTAAGGTAACCATTGGTGTTATTCGGCCTGGAAAGGCCTTTCAGTTATATACTCGATCAATAACGGTTTTTCAGGGTTTATTTTATCCTCTTCAATTATAATTGCACGTGTCCCCGGGAACTGTTTTAGGAGGCGTTTTCCCTCATCCTTTCCCAATACGAATATCGCAGTTGAAAGCGCATCCGCGGTCAAACCTTCCTGGGCAATTACCGTCACAGAAATAATGCCGGAGTGCGCCGGACGGCCGGTTCTGGGATCGATAATATGAGAATAGCGTTTATTTCCGGCGGTAAAATACTGCTCATAATCACCGCTTGTAGAGGCCGATTGGTTTTTAAGCCTTAGATGGCGGAATATTTTTTTGTCGCGCGGGTTGCGAAGCGCTATTTCCCATGGTTTGCCGAATTTATCACCCAGGGAATAGATTTGCCCTCCGGCGTTTATCAGACAATTTTTTATTCCCGATTCCTGAAGCTTTCTTATCGCCAGATCAATGGCATAACCTTTAGCGATTGCGCCCAGATCCAAATGCATTCCTGGAATTATAAATTCTACCATATTATTGTTGTCATTCAAAACAATTTTATCATAACCTACCAGCATCTTTGCTTTATTGATAAGGTTTGCGGCGGGCAGGGAATACTCTTTTTTGGTAAAACCCCAAAGGTCCACTAAAGGCGCAACTGTAATGTCGAATGCCCCAAAACTGGCGGCTGAAAACTCCTTAGCTTTTTTGATAATATAATATGTGTCCGCACTTACCTGAAGCTTTCCTGTTTGATTTAATCGTGATATTTCGCTATCCGGGATATATTTGCTTAGGATCTGCTCTATCCGTTTCATTTCAAAGAATACGATTTGACTGGCAGCCTCTTCGGGGGAGATCACTTCGACAAAAGTACCCATCAGTAGTTGGGTGTCCCGGTAGAGGCGGTTGTTGTGGCATCCTGCCAAGAGCAGGCAGAGGATAAACAATTTAGAGGTAATAGCTAAGATTTTATACATTCGGCGAGGTTTAGTTTTTGCTTAAAAAACAGGATAGATCTCAATATTTGATATTTCCCAGGTCTTTCAGGAACTCGTTATTTGGATCTATTTCCCGTGCCCGGGCAATATAGAAATTATATTTTTCATTCGCCCCTGATTTTTTGTATGCTTGAGCCAAGCGGATATTGGCGCTGGCGAATTCCGGGGCAAGGGTTACGGTTAATTCCAGTTCTTCGATGGCTTTTTTATTGTTTCCTCCCAAGACTGGAGGGGCTAATAAATAGAATGTCCCGAGTCCCAGGTGTGCCTCCGGCAGGTCCGGGGCAAGGTCGTTGGCCATTAAGAAATAATTCCTTATTTGTATCCCGGACTTGATCTTTTCCAGCAGCCACCTTCCAGATGCGCGTTTACTGCTGATCATACCCAGCATGATATAAGCCAAGGCCTGGTTTTGTCGGTCGATATCTTTTTCTTTCAGTACCGCGTCGATTATCCTTTGTGCAAGCTCCAGGTCATTGTCATTATAGACTAAGTAGCTTAATGATATCCGGGAAGGAATATGCCCGGGATTATTTTTCAGGATATTCTCAAGGACGGATTTCGCTCCTTCTAAATCGTAATTTCTCCTTAAGACCTCTGCTTTGCCCCAGAGGGCATCAAGGTTATCCGGATGTTTGGAGAGGATCCGTTCGAATATCTTTAACGCGTCATTGTCTTTACGTTTTTTCAGTTGCATAAACGCTTCATTTATTCCATCGGCAGTATTTTGCTGGCTTGCCCTATGGTGGAATATGGCTTTTGCCACAGGATTTTGCAGGAAGAATCTAAAAGGGTTATATTGCGCAGGTACAAAAAAAGCGGTCAAGGCGGTTATTCCTGCGGTAATACAAATCAGGGATATGATTTGTTTTGATCTGGTGGACAGCATTAATTTATCGTTTGTGCCGTTAAATCATAGCTGGCTTCAATGGTTTTTACCAGGTCCACCAGCATACTGTTTACCAAAACGGGTATCCCCAGCTCCTGACCGTGGCGCAGGATCACGCCGTTAATGAAATCTATTTCCGTGCGTTTTTTACGCAGGGTATCCTGGAGCATCGAGGATACATTGGATGCGGTAGCTTCGCATACCGATTCTACTTTAGCTAAAGGGTCGTCATAGATCAATTTTATCCTTTTTCTTTTCGCGACCTTGATAGCTTCGGTGACTGCCTGGCGTAAAAGCCGGCGTGTGCCTTCGAATTCGATCAAATGCCCGTTTTTTAGCCTTGTGACAGCAGAAAGTGCGTTGATTCCGCAATTGATGATCAGTTTGCTCCACAAAATACTTTTGATATCGCGGGAGATCTTTGTTTCCAGTTTTGCCCGGTTGAATATCTCGCGGATCGAACGCAAGATTACCGGGGTTGTCCCGTCTAATTTCCCGATTATCGTCTCTCCTTGTCCGGCATACCTGATGCAGGCGGTATCTAAGAGGGTAACGCCGATACTGGTAGTGCCTGCGATCACCCTGTCATTTCCGGTGACCTCGGAGATAATCTCGATGTTGCCGATGCCATTTTGCAGGGTTAACACATAAGTTTCATCGGTAATCACCGGATTAGCCAGCGAAATAGCGGATTTTGTATCATATGATTTAGTTGTAATTATCAGCAGATCGGCTTGTCCGATCTCTTTTGGCGCGGTTGTGGCATTAACCTTTGCAAGCCATTTGCCGGATCCGGTTTCAACACTGATCCCGTTACGGGTTATCTTTTCTGCACGGGGTTTGTTCTTATCTAAAAGCCAAACTTCATCCTTATCCTGTTTTCCAGGAGTCAGGGACCTGGAAATAGCCGCACCAAGCAGGCATCCCATTGCTCCGGGCCCGACGATCACTATTTTCATTTACCCCCTCCCTTCTGTTACGAAGGCAGCATTAAGTTTATTGATCACCTTTTGCGACTTTAATTCTCTTTCCATATGAAAGTTAAGAAAAGCGTTCAGTAACAGCTCCATTTCCCTTTTGATTACCGGGTTCATCCCCAAATTCAGGGTATTCTTAAAATCATTTTTTTGAATATGTAAGATCGACGCGGTTGTCCCGCGAAAGATCGCCCGGGCCTTAAAATCTTTCTCATGGCAGGCGGAACAAAGCAGGCCTCCCAGGGAAAGGGAGAATTTAGATTGCCCTAAAAGCCGTGATCCGCAGGATACACAGGAATCAAAATTAGGCTTGAATCCGGAAAGTGCCAGCATTTTAATCTTAAAAATCGTCGTTATTTTGTCCGGGTTATAATTTATTTCCAGTTCCTTTAGTGCCGTAAGGGCTAGATTGAAGATTTCCTCATTTTTGTCCTCTGCCGGCATAAGTGAATGCAGCAGTTCCGCAACGAGGCTTCCGGCGCCTACTTTAGAAATTTCTGCGCGGGCATTATTGAAATTATTCTTTATATCGCATTGTGAAACAAGGTGCAGTGTGGAATGCCGGCTTTGATAGAAAACTATTTCGTTATGTGAAAATGGCTCCAGGGTGCTGGCGAATTTCCTGGGGTCCTTGCGGATTCCTTTTAGCAACCCGGTCAGTTTACCGAAATCCCGGGTGTAGAAATTTACGATCAATGATGTTTCACGGAAATCGCGCTTATTTAATACGATGGCTTCAGTTTTATGTATAGGCATGTTGGCTCATGGCTCTTGGCTCATTGCTCATGGCTCATTGGATATTGTTCGTAGTTTTTACCATGAGCTATCAGCTATGAGCTAAAAGTATTTTCTGTACTATCTCCTCTGCTTCCTGGTTCATCCTTTGGCGTTTCCTGGCTGTATCGTCATTATGTCCTAAAAGGTGTAAAATACCATGCGCGGCATAAAGCATTATTTCAAAATCCGTGGTAGTTTTATATGCCTTGGCATTATTTTTTGCAGTCTCGGCAGAGATAATAATATCGGCGGAAAGCATTCTTTTGTTTTCTGAAAGATCGAATGTAAGTACATCGGTTGCTTCAGGGTTTGCATGATATAACAGATTAAATTCTTTTATTTGAGCGTCATTTGTAATTAAGATCGTTATCTGGCTGCGCGGATCCTTTTTTTTTCCAGTTAAGGCAGAAATTGCTGTTTTCTCAAGCAATACCTTAAAAACCGGGGTCAATCGAAATTTTTTTTGCAGGTTTTGAATAAGAACCTTCATTAATGTTGTTCGGTTTCAGGATAACTGATGCGTCCATGGTAGATCCCGGTAAGTATTCGGATGAATACTTCTGCGATTCTCTCTAAGTCCTTGAGGGTAAGGTCACATTCATCAAGCTGTCCGTCGATGAATTTATTATTGATTATTTTATGCACTAATTCTTCTATCTTTGCCGGTGAAGGCTCTTTTAATGTGCGGGCCGCGGCCTCAACTGAATCCGCCAGAAGGACTACGGCAGTTTCCTTTGTATTGGGTTTTGGGCCAGGGTAGCGGAAGCCTTCTTCGGCTACTTCCTGGTTGTTTTCCTGTGTTTCCAATGCCCGTCGGTAAAAATAGTAAACCAGGCTTGAGCCATGATGCTGTTGTATGAAATCAATTAAACGGGGGTTGAGTTTATATTTTTTTGCAAGGTCCAGCCCTTCCTTTACATGGTTCATGATCACCATTTTGCTCATTGCCGGCGTCAGGGTAGAGTGTTTACTTATATCCATCCCCTGGTTCTCACTGAAATAATCCGGTTTAGCGAGTTTGCCGATGTCGTGATAATACGCCCCTATCCTTGCTAATAGTGCATGCGCCCCGATCGCTTTACATGCGGCGTCGGATAAATTGCCTACGATCAGGCTGTGGTGATAGGTCCCGGGGGCTTCCATAGTCATCCGCTGCATCAAAGGGATATTGAAATCCGCAAGCTCCAGAAGGCTGACATTGGTGATAGTTTTGAACAGGTATTCGAATACGGGCAGTATCCCGACGACAATAATGCTGTAAATTATCCCGTTAGCGAGGAACATCAAATAATTGCTTGTGTTTTGGAATTTAAAATGGTTGATCGATAAAAGCGCCAGCATTTGCATTAATCCGATTATACACCCGGCCTTTATTATTACTGCTCTTCTTCGGGAGTCACGGCTGACAAGGATCGATACTATCCCGCTGACCAGGAATAACATGCCTATGGAGATGCTTCCGTTTATTGCTGCAATGCTGATCGATGATGCAAGGGTGATTAATAATGAGATAACCGGCATATCGAAAAGTATGATTGAAAGCATGGGGATCAATCCAAAAGGCAGGTAAAATAAGGGCCAGCCCTGCTTAAGGATAAAGTAGCTTAAGGTAAACGAGATCACAAACAGTAAGGTTAAATTAAGGAAATTATACGGCTGGGATTTTAGATTCGGATAAGTTACCAGGATATAGATGCTGATCAATAGTAAAAACAGCGGTATTATCGGGTTAAGCGCAAGGATATAGCTTATGCCAAAGAGCAGTATTGCGCCGAAGATCAGTTTTACTTTATTTTTTAGAATTTGCGTTATCATATGCCTCAATGATTTTTTGTACCAAAGCATGTCTGACTATATCGGCGCCGGTCAATTCGATGAACTTTATGCCTTCGATACCGCTTAACAGGTCTTTGGCCTGAAAAAGCCCGATAGGCTTGCCGTTAGGCAGGTCACTCTGGGTCATGTCCCCGGTTATCACTGCCTTAGAATCAAACCCAAGCCTGGTTAGGAACATTTTCATTTGTTCGGCGGTACAATTTTGGGCTTCATCCAGGATGATAAAGGCGTCATTTAATGTCCTGCCCCGCATATATGCCAGCGGCGCAACCTCGACTATGCCGGTTTCCAGGTATTTTTCGATCCGGTCGGCATCCATCATATCATAAAGGGCGTCATAGAGCGGGCGTAAGTAAGGGGATATTTTTTCATACATATCCCCCGGTAAAAATCCGAGCGATTCCCCTGCCTCGATCGCCGGGCGGGTCAGGATGATCCGGCGCACCTCTTTTTTATTCAGCGCCTCTACAGCTGCGGCCATGGCAAGGTAGGTTTTTCCGGTGCCAGCCGGGCCGATACCGAAGACTATGTCGTATTTACTTATTGCCAGGCTGTATTCGTTTTGGCCGAATGACCTGGGTTTAATGGTTTTTTCCTTGGATGATTTTACGCCTGATGAAAGATTTTTTGGAACTGTTACGAGCGGTTTGTTCTGGATAAGGTTCTTGATCAAATAGTTCAGGTCATTTATCTCTACAGTCGCGGAATTTGTTCGGATACCGGCCAACAGGTATTCTAACAGCCGGGTGGCTTTTTTGATGTTGGTGGCAGTTCCGCTTATCTTTATTTCTTCGTTTCGCAGGGTGATCTTGACACGGAGCTCTTTTTCGATCAATTTCAGATTCTCATCTTGGGCTCCAAAAAGATCTTGTACTTCCTGCCGGGATTCAATACTTATCAAGCTGTTCATAACCAGGTGCCTTTTTGAAAGGTTACTTAAGGTTTTCTGCCGGTTCCTGCAAGGCATTTACTTCTTGCGGGATATTGATCACCTGCCCGGGGTAGAGCTTATTCGGTCCTTTGACTATATCCTTATTTGCATCAAATATCTTCGGCCATTTTTTAGTCGTGCCGTAAAATTTATCGGAGATCTTCTGAAGGGTATCCCCTTTTTGGACGGTATATTTTTCAAAGTTCATTGCCGCTTTAGCATCATCCATAGCCGGGATATTTTCATAAATTATCCCTTTATTTTGTTCCTGGGTAACCGGTGGTTCGATAACGGGGTCAGACACTTTGGGTTTATTTTTCTTTTCGAATTTGATCAGCGGGTGGAGTTCGATTTCTACTACCTGGGTTGACCTGGTAGTCGGCCTTTCTTTTAACTCGCTGCCAGCGGGTATTTGGCCTTTTAAATATCCGCGGTTACCGGCCAGGTCCTGATCGACCCTGTCACGCGTCGATTGATAAGTCCTTACGACACAACCCGACAATAAGAAAACTGTGGCCAGTAATAGTATCTTTAATCTGCTTTCCATTTGCATCTGTTCCCCCCTTTTTGTTTGCACTTTTAAGATTTATCTTCTACCGTGTTACTTCCTGATGCTTAAATGTAGTTCTTTTAACTGCTTTTCCTCTACTTCAGACGGGGCATTGGTCAAAGGGCAGAATCCTTTAGCGGTCTTTGGGAATGCGATCATTTCTCTGATACTATCCTCATTCGCCAAAGTAGCTAACAATCTGTCCATACCAAAGGCAAATCCCCCATGCGGAGGCGCACCATATTGAAATGCCTCCAGCAGGAACCCAAACCTTTTTCTTGCCTGTTCATCATCGATGCCGATGATCTTAAATATCCTTTCCTGCAGCTTGGGGTTGTGTATCCTGATTGAGCCGGAACCTATCTCCATGCCGTTTAAGACCAGGTCATACGCTCGTGATTTTACTTTATCGGGGGTGCTTTCCAATATATCCAGGTCCTGGTCATTTGGGCTGGTAAATGGATGGTGCTCGCTTTCCCAGCGTTTTTCTTCCTGGTTGAATTTGAATAAGGGAAAATCGGTGACCCAGATAAAAGCGAAATCCAGTTTTGTTTCCTTTCTGATATCAGGTTTATCACAGCCGTATTTGCTTTGCGCTTCCTGGTAGGTCATCCTCGGGAAAGGGATCTCGATCTGGATGTTTTTAGCCGTTTTAAAGATCAATTGCATCAGTTGTTCAATGATGGAGAATATCTCTTCTTCCGAAGGAAATGATATTTCCATATCCAGTTGTGTAAATTCAGGCTGGCGGTCTGCACGCAGGTCTTCATCACGGAAACATTTAGCGATCTGATAATATTTATCTATCCCAGCCACCATCAACAGCTGTTTAAACAGCTGTGGTGATTGGGGCAGAGCAAAGAATTCCCCTTCGGATATGCGGGAAGGGACTAAATAATCTCGTGCCCCTTCCGGAGTGGATTTTGTAAGTATAGGGGTTTCTGCCTCGATGAACCCCTGTTGATTCAGGAATGCCCGGGTGGTTTGATAGACTATATGCCGTAAGGCGAAATTATCGAAAGCCTTTTTACGGCGCAGATCCAGATAGCGGTATTTAAGCCGTATATCTTCGGCAACTTCAAGCGTATCTAGGATCTCGAACGGCGGGGTTAAACTGGGATTGAGGATTTCCACGTTCTTTGCCAGAATCTCGATCTCACCTGTAGGCAAGTTCGGATTAATGTTGTTTGCCGGCCTTAAGTTGACCACCCCGGTTACACGGATGACATACTCTGCTCTTAGTTCCTGGGCTATTTTATAGGAATCCCCGGCTTCTTTAGGGATAAAGGTGACTTGAGTGATCCCGTAGCGGTCGCGGATATCAATAAAAATTAATTTACCGTGATCCCGGCGTGTTGCGACCCATCCGCAAAGATTAACGGTTTTTTGTGCATCCTTGGCATTTAAGCCTCCACAGGTGTGTGTCCGTAACATGTTAGTCTATCCTTGGTTTATTATCTTTGAGTTTGTTAATAATTTCGTCTTTTTTATATTCCTTTTGCTCTCCGGTAGACATATCTTTACAGGAGACCACGCCATTTTTCAACTCATTATCGCCAATGATCAAAAAGTGGCTTGCCTTGATGTTGTTAGCCTGCCGCATAGCGCCTTTTAGGGATTTTTCCTCAAAAGAAAAACATTGTGCGGTTGGGATACCTGCAAGCCTTAAGTTATCCGCAAGTTCAAGAATACTGGATTGTGCCTTATCTCCCAAAGGAAAAACAAAAGCCAGTTTTTTCTGTTTTTGTTCTTTAGGAATATCTTTGGCGGCCAGCAATACTCTTTCGACCCCAAAGGCAAAACCTACTGCGCATAGATCCGGGCCGCCTAAATCTTTTACCAGGTTGTCATAGCGCCCTCCTGCTCCAATCGCATCCTGGGCGCCTAAACCGGCATGTTTTATTTCAAAAACCGTACGGGTATAATAGTCGAGGCCACGGACAAGCAGCGGGGAAACCGTGAACCTGATGCCTAAAGTTTTTAAGCCGGATTCTACTTTTGAAAAATGTTCACGGCAATCCTGGCAAAGATGTTGGTTATCCAGGTGCATATTATTAACGACTGCTTTGCAGGATTCATTTTTACAGTCCAAAATGCGCAACACATTACGGTGAAAGCGGTCATTGCAGTCAGGACATAGATCATTGAGTTTATCTTTTAATTTTTCACGGAGTATTCCGATAAACCCCTGTTTATCCTTATGACATCCGAGGCTGTTGATGAGTATCTCATAGTCATCGATTTTATATTCCCTTAAAAGGCGGTTTGCCAGTGAAATGATCTCAATGTCAACATCGCAAGATGATGAACCGATGACTTCGGCCCCAATATGATGAAATTGCCGCAGTCTTCCTTTTTGCGGCCGTTCTAAACGGAACATCGGCCCGATATAATATAATTTGGCGGCCCCCAATGTTTTATCAAGGTGATTTTCGATATATGCGCGCACAACCGAGGCTGTCCCTTCCGGTCGCAGTGCATAAAGGTCGTCCTGATGAGCTATCAAAAACATCTGTTTTTGGACGATCTCGGTAAATTCCCCCAAAGAACGGTTGAATAAAGAGGCATCCTCGATTACCGGCGGACGGATCTCCTTAAAATCATAAAGCGCGAAAATATCCCGGGAGATATTTTCTATTGTCTGCCATAAATATATTTCATCCGGAAGGATATCTTTTGTTCCGGGAATTCGGTTAAACATCGTTTTTTATAAAGGTGAGGTTATAGAGTTATTTTATTTCATGCTTCATCTCTAAGCCGGGCTTAAAGATAACCACTTTTCTGGGGGGGACTGGGACTACTTGACCGGTGCGTGGATTCCTTCCGGTGCGGCTTTTCCGCTGTTTTACTTTGAAAACCCCGAAATTGCGCAACTCGATCTTTTCTCCTCTTACCAGTGCCTCAGTTATGCAGTCAAAGGTTTTTTGTACTACCTGTTTTACATCTATTTGCTTTAATTTTGTTTCATCGGAAACTTTCAGGATAATATCTTTTTTGGTCATTTTTGCCCCCTTTTTAAATATCTTATTATTCGTAAGTATAATACAAACAAAAGCTTACGATGTCAACAGTTTTTTTGCTAACTCGCTATAAACCGATAATTGAAGTATAAAATAAACGCTTATAAAACAAGGGATAATTTATCTTCTCCTATAAGGTCGATTATCTCTTGTATTAATTTCTCATTGGGAGAGACATATAGGTTTTCTCCGACTACAAGCTGGACTACGGATTTGGCAGGGGTATCTATATGCAAAAATACTGGTGTTGAGCCATTGTGGCTGGCAAGCAGTGTTTTAAGGGATATAAACAGGTTTTCCTGTAAACCGGAAAGATTTATATTGATCGAGCTGATCAATTTATATACCGCATCCATCGGGAGGAGTTCATTGACCAGTATTTTAGGAGCTTCATCCTCTACTATGCTTAAACGTCCTTTGATCAATACCACGGTATTCGGCAATAAATAACGGGATATTTTCTGGAAAGATTGCGGAAAAACCAAAGCTTCGGCAACTCCTTCGAGATCTTCCAGCTTTAAGATCGCCATTTTTTCCTGTTTTGCCCTGGTTACGGTCTGTTTTATTTTGGCTAAAAGGCATACTATCTTTATTTCATCATCATGTTTATGATTTCCTAAATTGGCAATTGAGGTGGACGCAAATCTTTTTAATTGTCTGGCATAACGCGCCAGCGGATGCCCGCTGATGTAGAAGCCCAGCATTTCTTTTTCGAAAGCCAGTATCTGCGGTTCCGGCCACTCCTTGACATATGGGATATTGGCAGTATTTTCTTTGAATCCTTTTTGTCCGGAAACCGGGGAATCAAAGAAAGAAAGTTGTCCGGTGGATATCTCTTTTTGGCTTCTGGCGGCCGCCTCGATTATTTTATCTAAGGATGCTGTCATTTGTGCACGCGGCAGGTTAAAACAATCCATGGCTCCGCATTTGATCAGGCTCTCTAAGACTTTCTTGTTTGCTAATCGAAGATCTATACGCTGGCAAAACTTATCTAAGGAGGTGAATTCTCCTTTAGCACGGGCGGCTACGATGGATTCTGCAGCGCCGGACCCCACGTTTTTTATTGCTAAGAGGGCAAACCGGATGGTTTCGTGATCGATCACTTTAAAAAAGGCATCGCTTTGATTGATATCCGGCGGCAATATTTTTAAACCCATGCGGTTTGCCTCGTTGACGTATTCTACGATTTTATCCGTGTTGTTACGCTCGGAAGTAAGCAGGGCGGTCATGAATTCAACCGGATAATTCGCTTTTAAATAGGCCGTACGATAAGAAATAAGTGCATATGCCGCGCTGTGCGACTTGTTGAATCCGTATCCGGAAAAATATTCGATCAGATCGAAGATCTTTGCGGCGGTGGATTCTTTTACCCCGTTCTTAATGCATCCGGAAATGAAATTTATACGCTGTTTTTCCATTACCTCCGGGATCTTTTTGCCCATGGCTTTGCGTAAAATATCGGCTTGGGCAAGACTGAACCCAGCCAGGCTTGATGCGATCTGCATGATCTGTTCCTGGTAAACCATGATCCCGTAGGTTTCCTTAAGTATGGGTTCAAGTAAAGGATGTTCATATTTGATCGGGATAAGCTTGTGTTTGCGCTTGATAAAATCATCGAGCATCCCGGATCCGATAGGCCCAGGGCGGTATAAGGCAACTAAAGCGATCAGGTCTTCGAATGTTTCGGGTTCAAGCTTTCGTAAAAGGTCGCGCATCCCGGAACTTTCGACCTGAAATATGCCGATAGTTTGTGAGGAACTAAGAAGTCCGTAAGTTTCTTGGTCATTGAGCGGTATTTCATCGACTTTTATTCTTTTGCCCTGTGTTTTTTCTATTATTTTGATCGTTTGGTCAATTACGGTCAGGGTGCGTAACCCCAAAAAATCCATTTTTAAAAGCCCGATCTTCTCCAGGGCTTCCATGGTAAATCCGGTGGAGATCTGGTCATCCTGGGTTTTAAACAACGGGCTGTAATTATTCAAAGGCTTATCGCTGATTACGACACCGGCGGCATGCATAGAGGCGTGCCGGTTAAGCCCTTCCAATGACATCGCGATGTTTAAGAGTTCGGTGATCTGTGAATCGGTTTTATACAGGGTATTTAATTCCATTTCGGTTTCCAGGGCTTTTTTTAAGGTGGTCCCGGGGTCAGTAGGGATCATTTTGGCGATCCGGTCAACATCGGCGTAAGGAATACCCATGACCCTGCCTACGTCACGGACCACCAGCTTTGCCTGCATTGTTCCGAAAGTGATGATCTGGGCCACATTCTCCCTGCCGTATTTTTTTGTTACATAATCTATTACTTCCGGCCTTCTTTCGTAACAAAAGTCGATATCGATATCTGGCATGCTCAAGCGCTCGGGATTAAGGAACCTTTCAAAGATCAGTCCGTATTTTAACGGGTTAATATCGGTGATCCCTAAAAGGTAACTGACGATGCTTCCTGCTGCGCTTCCTCTTCCCGGGCCTACCGGGATATCCTGACTTTTAGCGTAATGGATGAAATCCCATACGATCAGGAAATAGCTGGTAAATCCCATATTCTTGATCATTTTTAGTTCATACTCCAGGCGTTCAGCGATCTCGGTAGATTTCTGTCCAAAACGCTGTATTATCCCGGTTTCGCATAATTGGCGCAGGAACTCTTCTTTGGTCTTTCCTTCCGGAGGCAGGTATTTCGGCAAATGATATGATGAAAAATCCAGTTCCAGATTACAGCGGCTGGCGATCTCAAGGGTGTTGGCGATCGCCTCTGGATACTCGCTAAACAATTGTTTCATTTCCTGCGGGGATTTAAAATAAAATTCATCGGTTTGCAGTTTCATTCGCTTAGGATCGTTAAGCGTGGTTTGAGTTTGTATGCATAAAAGCGCTTCATGGCTTTTGGCATGGTTACGGTTCAAGTAATGGACATCATTTGTGGCTACCAGCGGGATATGCAGTTCTTTCGATATCCTTACCAGGCCAAGATTCACTTCTTTTTGTTCCGGTATACCATTTTCCTGCAGTTCCAGGTAGAAATTCTCCTTTGTGAATATCCGAAGGAATTCTTCGGCAGATTTTAAGGCGTCATTGAAACGTTTTTGCCGTAATAAAGAAGGAATCTCTCCTTTCAGACAGGCGCTAAGGGCGATCAATCCGTCTTTGTATTCTTCAAGTATATCTTTATCGATCCTGGGCTTATAATAAAATCCTTCAAGATAAGAAATAGAAACCAATTTCATTAGGTTGTGGTATCCTGCCTCATTCCTGGCTAAAAGGATCAAGTGATATGAAGAGTCTTCGACCCCCTGGATACTCTTTTCCAGGCGGCTTTTGGGAGCGATATAAACCTCACAGCCGATGATCGGTTTGATCCCGGCTTTTTGGGCCGAGGTATAAAAATCAATTGCGCCAAACATGTTGCCGTGATCAGTGATTGCCAGGGAGTCCATTTTGTACTGATTAGCCAGGGCCAACAGCTCATTGATCCGGCAGGCGCCGTCTAAAAGTGAATACTGGGTGTGCAGATGCAGGTGGATAAAGTCAGAATGGGGCATGGGAAGTTTATAGCCTTGGGTCGTTGGCTCATGGCTCATAGCTCATGGTAAAAGCAAGCACATAAGTTATAAGCCAATTTCTTCTATAGCTTTCGCTAATGGTTTATAGTTTGATTCTTCTACTCGATAGCGCCGATTGTTTACAAGCATTTTGTTTTTACCATGAGCCATCAGCAATGAGCCACCGTTGTTTACTTTAAGCCGCTTATTCCCACTCGATAGTTGCGGGTGGTTTTGAGCTTATATCGTAAACAACCCGGTTTACGCCTTTTACTTCGTTTATAATGCGGTTGGACATTCTTTCTAAGATCTCATAGGGAATTTTTGCCCAATCGGCAGTCATTCCGTCAAGGCTGGTTACGCAGCGAATAGCTACCGTATTTTCATAAGTGCGTTCATCGCCCATGACACCAACGCTTTTAATGGGAAGCAGTATTGCAAATGATTGCCAGATTTGCTCGTAAAGGCCGGCCTTTTTTATTTCTTCAATCACCTTTTGGTCAACCTCTCTTAAAATATCCAAGCGCTCCTTGGTAACCTCGCCAATGATGCGGATTGCCAGGCCTGGGCCGGGAAATGGCTGGCGGAAAACTATATGGTCAGGTAAATTCAACTCTTTACCGATAAGGCGTACCTCATCCTTAAAAAGGTCGCGTAAAGGCTCGATCAATTTTAATTTCATGTGCGCTGGCAGTCCGCCCACATTGTGATGGCTTTTTATCTTAGCAGAGGGAGCGCCAGTGGGGGAAATAGACTCGATTACATCAGGATAAAGAGTCCCTTGTCCCAAAAACTTCACTCCTTTGACTTTATCGGCTTCTTCTTCAAAAACCTTTACAAATTCATCTCCGATTATCTTCCTCTTTTCCTCTGGGTCAGTGATCCCTTTGAGGCGGGTTAAGAAACGTTTACTACGGTCGACATAATCAAGGTTCAGGTGGTACATGTCCCGGAAGACATTCTTTATTTGCGCAGCTTCTTCATTGCGCAATAATCCATTGTCGATAAAGATACAGCGTAAGTTTCTGCCGATCGCCCGGTGTACCAGGATCGCGGCAACTGATGAATCCACTCCTCCGCTTAAGCCCAGCACGACCTTGTCGCGGCCGACATTCTTCTTTGTATTTTCGATGCATTCTTTAATAAATGACTGCATTGTCCAGCGGCTTAGGCACCCGCAGATCTTGAATAAAAAATTACTGATGATCTGCGAGCCTTTTTCTGTATGTGTTACCTCGGGATGGAATTGGACTCCGTAGATCTTTTTCTGATGATTTGAGATCGCGGTGATTGGAGTATTTAAGGTATGGGCGCTGGTATGGAATCCCGCAGGCATTTTTGTAACGAAATCCCCATGGCTTGCCCAGCAGGTAAAGTTACCTGGAAGATGGCTGAATAGATCGCGGTTATCATCTATAAAAAGCTCGACCTTTCCGAATTCACGTCGCCGGGTATGTTTTACCCGTCCGGATAACATCTCGGCGATCACCTGCATGCCGTAACAGATACCTAAAATAGGCACACCTAATTTGAATATTGCTTTATCAGGGTAGGGGCTTTTCTTTTCGGTCACGGAAGCCGGTCCTCCGGAAAGTATTAATCCTTTGGGAGAAAGCGCGGCGATCTCCTTAGCCGGGGTATTGTAGGGGATAATGCGGGAAAAAACCTTGTTTTCTCTTACACGGCGCGCGATCAGTTGAGTGTATTGTGATCCAAAGTCCAAAATAAAAATTGTTTGTCTGGTCATTTGCCCATCCCTACACGTTGTCCGACCTGAAAGATCTTGCCTTCGGTCTGAATGGAAGGCGCAATGATGATCTCGACATCATGCATTTTCTTAAGGTCAGCTGCTCCTAAAGAACCCATGGAAGTCTTCAGTGCTCCCATTAAATTTTGTGAGCCGTTATCTACACGTGCCGGCCCGAAAAGTATTTCTTTTAAAGTCCCGGTTGTCCCGACATAAATTCGAGTTCCTCGAGGCAGATTTACGTGTGAAGTAGCCATTCCCCAGTGATACCCTCTGCCGGGCGCTTCTTTGGCATGGGCAAAGCTTGATCCGATCATTACGGCATCTGCCCCGGAAGCAAAGGCCTTGCAGATATCTCCTCCTCTATTCATCCCGCCATCGGTAATAATCGGTATATATCTGCCGGAACGCTTAAAATAAAAATCTCTTGCGGCTGCAGCATCAACGGTGGCAGTAACTTGAGGTACGCCTATCCCCAATACCCCGCGGGTCGTACAAGCTGCTCCCGGCCCGACCCCGATTAGTAATCCGGAAGCCCCGGCTTCCATGAGCTCCAGGGTTATCTCATAAGTGACGCAGTTTCCGAGTATGACCGGGAGCTTTGAGGATTTGCAGAATTTAGCCAGATCCAGAGTTTTATATTCTTTGGCGATATGCTTTGTTGTGGTCACTGTGGATTGGACGACGAACATATCGGCTTTGGCGGCAAGAGCGATCTTGGAGAATTTCTCCGCATGCGCTGGGATACAGCTGACGACCGCGGTGCCTTTTTTCTGTTTGATCTCGCGTATCCTTTGCGCGATCAGTTTTTCTTTGATCGGAGCGGTATATAGAGACTGCATTAAAGCGGTGGCTTCTTCTGGCGAGGCATGGGCGATTTTCTCTAAAACCAGGTCAGGCTTTTCATAACGGGTCTGGATGCCGTCAAGGTTTAATACGGCAATCCCCCCTAATTTGGACATTTCAATGGCGAATTTTACATCGACTACCCCGTCCATAGCCGCGGCCATGATCGGGACATCGAATTTCATTCCGCCGATCTCAAAACTGGTATTTACTTCGTTCGGATTTATGGTTTCTGCTCCGGGAACAAGTGCGATCTCATCGAATCCGTAGCATCTGCGTGCGCGCCTGCCAATACCTATCCACTCTGCCATCTTTAGGTCTCCTTGTGATATGCGTTATATGTAAATCCTGTATTTTCAATAAATTATGGCTAATTAACAAGGCCTCTAGAAAAGAAAATTATACACTAAGATCATAAATTTGTCAAGCTGAATAATTATATCGGTAGTATACTCAATAAAAGAGGCGAAGGTTTTCGCCTTCGCCTCTTTTTATCACGTATTTCAACTGCAGTTTAATACATTCCACCCATTCCGCCCATTCCACCCATGCCTCCTGGTGGCATTGCCGGCATTTTTTCCTCTTTAGAGGGTTTGTCAGCAATGACTGTTTCGGTAGTCAGCAGTAATGCTGCGATACTGGATGCGTTCTGTAAAGCTGAACGGGTTACCTTAGTAGGATCGATGACACCAGCCTCGATCATATCTACATAGGCATCCTGTGAAACGTCATAACCGATATTGGTTTTTTCCTGTTTGATCTTTTGTACGACCACTGATCCTTCAAGACCGGCATTTTCCGCGATCTTCCTTAAAGGCTCTTCAATGGCGCGGCGCACGATCGCCACACCGATCTTTTCATCGCCATCGACTTTTACTTTGTCGAGTGCAGGAATAGAACGGACCAAAGCCACTCCGCCTCCAGGAACGATCCCTTCCTGCGAAGCAGCGCGGGTTGCATGCAGTGCGTCTTCGACCCTGGCTTTCTTTTCCTTCATTTCGGTTTCAGTAGCGGCGCCAACGTTAATTACGGCGACTCCACCGGCAAGCTTGGCTAAACGCTCCTGAAGTTTTTCTTTATCATAATCAGAGTCGGTGCCTTCGATCTGCTTTTTGATCTGTGCGATACGCGCATTGATCCCAGCAGATTTTCCAGCGCCTTCTACGATCGTGGTATTTTCTTTATCGATCTTTACTTTTTTAGCGCGTCCAAGATCCTCGATGTCGATATTTTCCAGTTTAATCCCGAGATCTTCGGTAATGGCCTTGCCGCCAGTCAGGATCGCAATATCCTCTAACATAGCTTTGCGCCTGTCACCGTATCCGGGAGCTTTGACCGCACAGGCAACAAATGTCCCGCGGATCTTGTTTACGACCAATGTTGCTAATGCCTCGCCTTCAACCTCTTCTGCGATGATGAGTAGCGGTTTGCTGGCGCGGGCGATTTTCTCCAAAAGCGGCAGAATATCCTTGATCGATGAGATCTTTTTCTCATAAATCAGTATATAAGGATCTTCCAAGAGCACTTCCATCCTTTCGGCATCCGTGACAAAGTAAGGAGAAAGGTATCCCTGGTCAAACTGCATACCCTCGACAACGTCCAAGGTGGTAGCGGTTGATTTTGCTTCTTCAACGGTGATAACGCCATCCTTGCCGACTTTATCCATTGCTTCGGCGATCAGTTCTCCGATCGTGGTGTCAGAGTTTGCCGCAATCGATGCAACCTGGGCAATCTCTTTTTTATCCTTTATCGGGGTGGACAACTTTTCCAATTCCTCGACTATTTTGGCTACGGCCTTTTCGATCCCACGCTTTAAGGCCATGGGATTGGCTCCGGCGGTCACATTCTTCAAGCCTTCACGGTAGATCGCTTCCGCCAATACAGTAGCGGTGGTGGTTCCGTCACCGGCAATATCCGAGGTTTTTTCCGCTACTTCCTTTACCATCTGTGCGCCCATATTTTCAAATGGGTCCTCAAGTTCAACTTCTTTTGCTACTGTTACACCGTCTTTAGTGATGGTGGGTGAGCCGAATTTCTTGTCGATAACTACGTTGCGCCCTTTTGGGCCCAGGGTTACCTTGACTGCGGCGGCTAACTGTTCGACACCGCTTAATATCTTTCGGCGCGCCTCATCACTGTATAGTAATTGCTTTGCCATAACGTATTTCCTCCTGTTTTATTATTTGATGATTGCTAAAATATCTTCTTCGCGCATGATCAAGAGTTCTTCACCGTCTTTAGTGATCTCATTGCCGGAATACTTGCCGTATAAAACCTTGTCTCCAACTTTTACCTCCATGGGCTGGACGCTTCCGCTGTCGAGCATTTTACCCTTACCGACTGCAACAACTTTTCCCTCTTGGGGTTTTTCTTTCGCTGTGTCAGGCAGTAGGATTCCGCCCTTGGTTTTGTTCTCTGCCGCTAAAGGCTGGATTACGACCCTGTCTCCTAATGGTTTGATCTCCATTTGCTACACCTCCCTTTTGGTTTTTAAAAGATTAGCACTCTGCTTTCCAGAGTGCTAATTATAAACAAAAAACTTTTTTTGTCAAGAATTTTTTTTCACTTTTTTCTTACGAGGGAAACTACAAGTTTGGGATTGTTTCTTACCAGGGGTTTACTTCGATCTTTACTTTTGATTTGAAGAAAGATACTCCCTCTTTAACTAAAAACCCGCGGTTGCCATTTTCCAGCGCTTGGGCGTCGAGTTTTGCCTGTAATTTCTTTTTTTCCTGGTATTCCTGAACTCTTTTTTCGCGTAATTCTAATTTTACTGCCTTAATGGATTTTCGCAGTTCATCTAAGGAATGCAATTTGGCTTCAATTGCCATTTTCTCCTTTTCCAGAGAGGCTACGATCTGTTCAAGGTTCTCTTTTGATTTCTTCAGTTCCGAATTGTGCCTTTCCATTGTTCCGAGTTTATCGGTTAACATGTTCAATTGGGAGCGGTTTTCTTCGAGGTTCTTGCTCACCTGATCAAACATGGTTTTAAGTTCGGCATTTTCTCTTTTCTCTTGTTCGAGCATGGCTTCTAATTGGGAGAATTTTTGTTTAGTGCTCCAATATTCCTTGCCTAAAACCACGCCTAAGATTATTGCCACTGCCAATATTGCTAAAATTACCACTCCTTTTGCTGCCTTTTCCATTTCTTGCTCCAAAAATTACTTAAATCCTGGTTAATAAAAAAAACTCCTATTTGGGAAATTATACCTCTAAAAGCAGTTGCGTCAAGGGAAATATTGGCTAATTTTGCCCGATTTTGGCTGTTTAAACATCGCAGATAGCGGTTGAGATACGGGTTTAGGGTGATTTAGGAAGATTTATGTATAGCTGGCGTATTTTTTCCGCCGCAATTGCCAGGCTTGTGGGGTTGCCGGAAGTTGTTCCTGCCGAAATCAAGCCGATCAGTTTGCCTTTACTATCGATTACCGGGCCTCCGCTGTCACCTTGATATATGTCAAAGGTTACCCTTAATAATGCCCGGATGGTTTTATTTCCCGGGCCATCGTTTTTTGTGCCGAAAGCGATCAGTCTTCCTCCACTAATTACTCCTTTTAGGGTTTCAGAACTGCCTACCGTATAAATTGAATCGCCAATCCGGGCTGAATCCGCAGGCGCCAGTTCCATGGAGATAAGCCCGGTTTTTGGGGTGATCTTTAAATATGCCAGGTCATCATTTTCAGAGATAGATATTACCGTTGCGGTATATTCGGTATTATCATGAAGGAATACTTTTATCCTTCCGGCTTGTTTTATTGTATGAGAATTGGTTACGATAATCCCGCTGGGGTCAAGGATTACTCCTCCACCATGGCGCGAGTATTGTGCGACTCTTACCGGGTTGACTACCATTAAGCTTGCGCCATCCTTAATATAGGTATCCGGGCCTTTATAGACCTCGGCATTTTCGGCTTTAATAATTACTAATGCTGGGCGAATGGTTTGGATGGTTTCGATAATTGATTCTGCGGCCTGGGCAGGCAAGACCGGGATAAAAAAGCCTAAAAACAAGGTATTTAGGATTACTGCAGAAATTTTCATTTAGAGAATTGATGTTATTGTAGGGGATGGTTGCGCTCACCCCCTGCCCGGTTATCCATTAGAGTCAGAAGAATTTAATCAGTTGCTATATATTGATTGTAAAAAAAACGCAGTATGTCTATCTGGGTTACTACACCCAGTACTTTATTGGCGTTATCCACTATCGGGATACAACCATATTTATGCGTGGCCATTACCTGTATTGCCCGGGCAACCGTATCTTCGATTTTGAGTGCAAGGGGATTTGGGGTCATCACATATTTAAGGATCAAACGGTCCATTTCGTTTTTGTCGAAAACCATATCTCCTTCCATGGTTTTATGCGGGCTGTAAAGGCGGTAAAGATCCCTCTGCGTGATGATCCCAAGCAAGCAATTATTCTTATCCACAATAGGAAGGTGTCGGATATGGTAGAGGCGGAAAAATTCTTCTACTTTGCTGAAATGGCTGTCTATATCCAATGTGATTGCCGGATATTTCATTATCTGCTTAAGTAAAGTCTTCTTAATGGGGTCTTCCATGTGTTTTAATCGGCAATATCCTTGAATTCAGAAATAAATTTCTTAGGTTTTCTCCGGGAATTAAACAGCCCCCAATAAGGCTCTACGCTAATGCTGTTCTTCCATGGCTGGTCGAAGGCTTCGAAATAAACAAAAGGCAATTGTGATTTTTTCATATTAATAAAGAATTTCTTCTGGTTCGATTCCGTTGCTTTATGCATTCCCCGTGTAGGGTAGCCGACTTCCTTGAAGAATACGATTTTATCATCCGGGCAGTGTTTTTTAAGTATCCGGTAATACTTTTGGATCCACAAAGCGGCTTTTTGCGGGTCTTTTACCTCACAGAGGAATGGATGGATGTTAGGGAATATCCAGTCCCCAATAGAGTTGACTGAAGGATTGGAATAATCCGATACCTGTTCGGTTGTAGTGCATGGTTTTCCAGTTGAGCTTTTCAAGGAGGAAATAACATCCTTTAAATCATCCAGTTCATAACGGGAATTCAGTCCTTCATTGCCAAGGCAATATCCATCGACATATTCCCGGGAAAGTACAGCGTTCATGATCTCATCCTTATTCTGTATATCCCAAACCCCCATGATTATCCCTCTGAACCCTGTTTCATATGCAATTTGCGGGATTAACGCCAGGTTTTTATACGCGCTGTAAGTGACTATTCCCCTGAATCCGAAATCATAAAGTATTTTCAAGTCATCCCTGATCGATTTTTCCGAAGGGTAAATATCTTGCTCCGGATTAAAATTAGTTGGGGCATAGGCTATCCACTTTAAATCAAACGCCTTTTCTCTGAATTCGTCATTTACTCCGCCCAAAAGCGGCGTAAACGGCAGAATGATGAACAAAAGCAAAGCAGGAATTACAGTAGTTGTTTTAGGCACGTTTTTGATCCTGCAAAAGTAAATTCAATCCTTTTAAGGTTAATTCCGGTTCGATTATATCAAACGCTGGGCAATATTTAGCGGTTAATTTAATATTGCCTCCAGTTCCGATAACTAAAGTATTTTCTCCGGTCCTTCTCTTTATTTTACCGATAAAACCTTCGGTAAGGCAGGCGAAACCGTAAACGATCCCGCTTAAAATGCTGGTTTTTGTATCTCGGCCGATGAATTGCCTGGGTCCGGATAATTTAAGCTGTGGTAATAATGCGGTATTTTGAGCCAGGGCAGTCAAAGAGGCCTGCATTCCAGGGATTATCATCCCCCCCAGGTATCTTTTATCTTTTGCTACGATATCAAAGGTGATTGCGGTGCCGCAATCAATGATAATTGATGGGGCGCCATAAAGCTTTACCGCGGCATAGGCGTTCAATAAGCGGTCAATTCCTGCCTGCTGGGGATTATGATAGCAATTCTTGATCGGGACAAAGATATTCTTTCCTGCGATCCAGGGGCTCTTTTTGGTAAGGTGTTTTAAATCCCGGGACAGAGTTCTTAAAACCGAAGGTACAACGCCTGCTATTATTGCGTCATCGAACTTGGCGGCCCCAAGATGACGCTTGAAATTCTCCAGTGAATAAGAGCGTGTGGCAATATCAAATTTTTTTATTATTCGTCTGTTCTTGAAAACCGCGGTAGTAATGTTGGTGTTGCCGATATCAACGGTTAAGCGCATATGGTTTTTAAGGTTAACTGACACTTGAATTCCCGGTTAATGTTTAAAACCACCCAGTTCTTTGATCTTATCCCGGATCAGAGCTGCTTTTTCAAATTGTAAATTACGTCCGGCAAGCTCCATTTCATACTCCAGTTCGGATATAAATTGATTCAAGGCATACTTTTCCTTGTTCTGCCCGGTCAGTGTTTGCAGGAATTCTTCGGCCTCGGTAAGTTCAGCTATTCCCTCCTTGATCGCCTTTTCAATGGAACGGGGTGTGATTTTATTCGCTTTGTTGAAGTTTAGCTGTCTTTTTCGCCTGCGGAGGCTTTCGGAGATCGCTTTTTTCATCGAGCCGGTGATATTATCGGCATACATGATCACTGTTCCGTTTATATTACGTGCTGCCCTGCCTGATGTCTGGATCAGGCTGGTCGCGGAACGTAAAAACCCTTCCTTATCCGCGTCTAAGATAGCAACCAGCGATACCTCGGGTAGGTCAAGGCCTTCACGCAATAAATTTATTCCTACCAGGCAATCAAATTTCTTCTGGCGCAGCTCTTTGATGATTAATGTGCGCTCTATGGTTTTTATCTCCGAATGCAGGTATTTTACCTTTAATCCCTGTTCTTGTAAATAATTTGTTAGCTCTTCTGACATCCTTTTCGTCAGGGTTGTTACGAGCACGCGCTCGTTCTTTTTAGCACGTTCCTTTATTTCTTTTACAAGGTCTTCGATTTGTCCGGCGCTTTTTTTAATAATTACTTCCGGATCAACCAGTCCTGTGGGGCGGATTATTTGTTCTATCTTTGCCCCCTGGCTTTTCTTGAGCTCGTAATCATCAGGGGTAGCAGAGACAAAAACCACCTGTTTAGTGAGTTCATTGAATTCATCGAATTTGAGCGGGCGGTTATCCAGGCATGAAGGAAGCCGGAATCCGTATTCGACCAGAGTTTTTTTTCTGGCACGGTCGCCTTCGTACATTCCTCTTATTTGAGGGATGCTTGCATGGGATTCATCGATAATCGTCAGGAAACTGCCGGGGAAATAATCGAGCAGTGAATATGGGCGTGATCCGGCCGGTCGTTGTGATAAATGCCGGGAGTAATTCTCGATTCCGTGGCAATATCCGGATTCCTTGAGCATCTCCATATCGTATTTAGTCCGGGATTCCAGCCTTTGGGCTTCCAGGAGCTTGTTTTGCTTGCGAAGGAGCTTAAGCTGGGTTTCCAATTCCGACAGGATTAATTGTATCGAGATGGAGACCTTTTCTTCAGAGGCGATAAAATGCTTGGCAGGATAAACAGCAGTTTGTTCCAGGCAGCTTAAGACTTCCCCGGTGACTGGGTTTATTTCCGAGATCCTCTCAATTATATCTGCGGATAATTCTATGCGCAATGCCTTTTCCTGGTATGAGGGGAAAATCTCTACGCAGTCCCCTCTTACGCGGATCTTACCCCGGATGAATTCATAATCGTTACGCTCGTATTGGATCTGGATGAAACGCCAGATCAATTCATCACGGGTGATTGTATCATTCTTTTTCAACATAACCAGCATATTCTGATAATCCTGGGGTGAACCGAGGTTATAGATGCAGGATACCGAGGCAACAACGATCACGTCCCTGCGGCTCATTAATGATGTTGTGCTGCTTAGGCGTAATCTGTCCAGGCGGTCATTTATGGAAGAATCCTTCTCGATATATGTATCCGTGGAAGGTATATAGGCCTCGGGCTGGTAATAATCGTAGTAGCTCACGAAATACTCGACTGCATTATGCGGAAAAAACTCCTTGAATTCGGCGTATAACTGCGCGGCCAGTGTTTTATTATGCGAGATGACCAATGTAGGAAGATTGACCTTGGAGATTACATTTGCCAGGGTGAAGGTTTTGCCGCTTCCGGTAACTCCCAGTAATGTGAGATAACGCTTGCCGGATAAGATGGATTCGGTTAATTGTTTGATTGCTTGCGGCTGGTCCCCGCAGGGGGTATAACTCGAAACCAATTTGAACTTTTCCATTTACTTAAATTACTTCCAGGCTTAAATCAACCGAATCGACTGAATGGGTAAGTTCTCCGATAGAGATAGCATCAACGCCAGTGGATGCTATTTTTCTTACATTTTTCAGGGTTATCCCCCCGGAGGCTTCCAGTTGAGGACGTCTGTGGAGCAAACGATTTCTTATCTCCACGGCCTTTCTTATATCCTTAACAGGCATATTATCAAGCATGATTATATCCGGGTGCGATTTTAAGGCCAATAGGAAGTGCGCTAAATTCTCTACTTCTATCTCAACCTTGTATTTAGCGGGTAATCCAGCCAATCTATCCAGCCCTGGGATGAGCTTAAGATGGTTGTCTTTTACCATGATCATTTCATCTAAACTCATCCGGTGATTATATCCGCCGGCCGTCATGACCGCATATTTTTCTAAACGCCTTAGTCCGGGAATTGTTTTACGGGTATCAAGGATCCTGGTCTTAAAAGGTTTGACCGCGTTTACATAAGCCAGAGTCTTTGTGGAAATCCCGCTTAAGAGGCTCAAGAAATTCAATGCCACCCGCTCCCCGGCTAATATACCTCTGGCATTTCCGGAAATATCAGCAATAAGTGCCCCTTTTTTAACTATGTCGCCATCCCGGATACGGGGATCGAACTTTATTGTCCGGTTGACCAGCTTAAATACCATCGCGGCGACCTTAAGGCCAGAGATCATGCATTCCTGTTTAGCTAAAATCACCGCTTTTATATTTTTCCCCTTTGGGATTAGATTAATACTGGTAATATCCCCGCCTGCGATATCTTCTTTTAATGCCTGTATCAGGAGTTTTTTTATTCCAGAGGTATCAGGATAGGTCATTGAGCATTTTCTCCAGTCGTTTCAGTTCATCTTCCAATTTTGCCTTGCTTTCAATTTCCTTTTCCACGATCTCTTGGGGGGCCTTGGTGGTGAATTCCTTATTTTTGAGTCGGCCGTCTTTTGATTTAATGGAAACTTTCAGGTTAGAGATCTTGTCTTTGGTTTTTTTCACCTCATTCGGGATATCCAGTATCCCGCTTAGATGCATGTAAATATCAGCATCATCGGAAACGGCGCTAAGCGTAGCCGCCGCCCGGTTGTTTTTGGCAAGGATTTCCAGGTTTTCCAATTTCGCCAGATTTATGATCAATGCGGAATTTGCAAGGATCAGCTTTGCTTTGGCCGCATTATGCGCAAAGATATCTATTTTTACTTTCTGTTCCGGTTTTATCTCCATATTCGAGCGCATGTTCCTTATTGTTGCGATCAGGCTGAAGATGCTTTGCATTTGTTTTTCGGATTTCTTATCGATCATCTCTTCCTGCAGGTGCGGCCAGGACCTTACCATAATGCTTGTCGGGCGTTTGTTTTCATCGGCCCGGCTTTCGAGTGTTTGGAAGATCTCTTCCGTGATGAAGGGCATAAAAGGATGCATTATCCTTAAGGATTTTTCCAGGATCTTGAAGATTACTATTTGGTTCGCAGGGTCCTTAATTTGTGGCTTTACCGCCTCCAGGTACCAATCGCAGAACTCATGCCAGAAAAAGGCATATAAGATATTAGCGGATTCATTGAACTTGAAATTATCAAGGTTGGCATTGATTTCTTTAAGGACTGAATAAAAGCGGCTTAAGATCCAGCGGTTAGTCAGACTTAACTGTTCAGTTTTAAAGAAAGCACACAGGTCTTTTTGCTGGTTTTGGCCTTCAAGGTTCATCATTATGAATCTTGAGGCATTCCAGATCTTATTGGCGAAATTCCTGCCAGACTCGAACCTTTCCTTAGATAGAAAGATATCCTGTCCTTGTGCGGTAATAGAGATGAGACTGAAGCGCAAGGCATCCGTGCCGTATTCGTTGATTATCTCTAAAGGGTCAATGCTGTTACCCAGTGATTTCGACATTTTTCTTCCATCAGAGTCACGGACGGTGCCATGAATGTATATATCTTTAAAAGGGATATCGTTCATGAATTCTATTCCGGACATGATCATGCGTGCTACCCAAAAGAAAATTATGTCTGGAGCGGTGCTCAATACCGATGTCGGATAAAAGTATTTTAGCTCCTGTTTATGAATATCCTTTAAATCATGGTCCGGCCAGTAAAAAGTAGCAAATGGCCACAGCCAGCTGGAAAACCAGGTGTCTAAGACATCTTCATCCTGAATAATCCGTGTTGATCCGCAGTCCGGGCATTTTTCCGGTTTTATCCGGGAAACAATTATTCCCTTCTTGGTACTTTCTGTTAACTGTGAACTGTGAACTGTTAACTCGCTTACCGATTTCACGCAATTTTGGCAATAATAAACCGGTAAACGGTGTCCCCACCAGATTTGGCGGGAGATACACCAGTCCTGTATGTTCTCCATCCAGTTCAAATAGACTTTGGTCCAGCGTTTAGGGTGGAATTTGATCTTGCCTTTCTTGACTGCTTCTATTGCCGGCGCGGCAAGTGGTTTGGTCTTGACAAACCATTGCTTGGATAGATACGGCTCGATGATCGTGTGGCAGCGGTAACAATGTCCTGCGGATAAAGAATGAGGCGTGATCTTTTCCAGAAGACCCTTTTCCTTTAAGTCCTGTATGATCACTTCCCGGGCTTCGAATCTGTCCATATCCTTATAATCTGCGGCATTTTGGTTCATTTTGCCGTCAGGATACATTACATTGATGAACTCCAGTCCATGGCGCCTCCCGCTTAAGTAATCATTTGGGTCATGGGCCGGGGTTATTTTTACCGCCCCGGTGCCGAATTTCATATCGACCATATGGTCGGCGATGATTTTAACCTGGCGGTTTATTAATGGAACGATCACGTTATGGCCTACCAGGTGGCTGTAACGCTTGTCTTTGGGATTTACGGCAACGGCGGTATCCCCTAACATGGTTTCAGGTCGGGTAGTTGCCACTACGATATATTCCGGGATCTTGGCTTTTTTCCTGGAATTACCGGTTTTTGGAGTGCTGGCGTTGTCTTGCTCATTCATTCTTACCGGGTATCTTAAATAATAAAGGTTTCCGGCAATGTCATGATGAGGAGCTTCTTCATCGGAAAGCGCGGTCTGGCATCTGGGGCACCAGTTAATGATATAATCCCCCTGATAAATCAACCCTTTTTGATAAAGCCGGACAAAGGCCTCGACTACCGCTTTGGAATACTCCTCATCCATAGTAAAACGCAGCCGGTTCCAATCACAGGAAGCCCCTAACTTCTTTAACTGGCGGATAATGGTTGAGCCGTATTCCTCTTTCCAGAGCCATACTTGCTCGATGAATTTATCCCTGCCCAGGTCCTGACGTTTTAGGTTTTCCTTAGCGATCTTTTTTTCTACGACGTTTTGGGTTGCAATACCGGCATGGTCAGTGCCCGGCATCCAGAGTGCAGAGTCATTTTTCATTCGGTGATAGCGGATCAAGATATCTTGAATGGTATTATTCAAGGCATGGCCCATATGTAAAATACCGGTTACATTTGGGGGAGGGATCACGATGCAAAAAGGTTTTTTCTCCGGATCAGCCTTTGCGCAAAATAAACCGTTCTCCTCCCAGAATTTATACCATTTATCTTCTGTTTCCTTAGGATTGTATTTTGTGGTAAGTTCGGTCATTTTATTTGTTTTTTTGCCGGTTTAAATTCGTTTGTTTGATTTTGGTTTGATAATACTCATCGGTCAATTTACGCTCTTTTTCTATGCCTACGGCATGTACTATATCGTCTAATGTTTTTAAACATGCCGGCCCCGGAATACCTTTAATATGAAGTTTTAATTCACCTTCCTCGGAAATAAACAGTTCTATTTCTTGCTTATCCGCCATGATCGATCTCCTTTACTTCCACCTTCTGGCTACCAGCTTTATAGTATCGTTCTCAACTTTTTGCTCTTGCGCGATCTGATAACCCTGCCGTTTTAACTCTGCGATCACTTTATTATATGCATATTTCTGTTTTATTGCATTAACAAATTTATTTTGCGCTTTTAAATCTTTAGGTTTTAGTCCGGTAGTATCGGTGATGAACTGGTATTCGCCGGATTTGGATTTTTGTACGCCGATATTGCGCCCGTTCGGGTCTTTGATGATAATCTCGACATTATGTTTTATCCCATCGCAGGTAGTCATGGTTTTTACTTCCTCATATTGGGCCTTTAACTGGTTAAGTGTGTTCTTTAACTCGATCAGTTCCATTATGGTAGTGATTATATGCGCCCCTGAAGACATAGCATCTCCTTTTTAACAACCGCTTATTCTTAAGATAATATAGATCAATAAGATTGCGCCTCCGATAATCAGCCCGACAAGCCGTCTTGTGAATTCTGTTTGCGTCCGGTCGATTTGCTGTTTTAATCCCTCCAGTTTATCATCATTTTTGCCGCCTTTATTTGAAATCCAGGCATCGATCAGTTCTTTTTTATATCCTTGGTGGCGTATTTGCTCCATTAACTCCTTTACATCAAGTGGCAGGTTTGTATCGGTTGATCTGTATTCAGCCCCATCAAGATTCAGGATTATGACATTATCACTTTTTGTTTCTGGATTTAGTTGGGCATCGTGAAGTAAATTCTTCCCGCAAACCCAACAAAATTCCCGCCCCTTCGTGTTCATGGCCTGGCAAACTGTGCATTTTCTTAACAGGGATGTTGTACGATTGAATTTATCCGCCAATTTGCTTTCCAAAGAGTGTTTGCATCCGGTGCAGGTTTTTGAGATTGCCAGGTTCTCTTTCCCACAGTACGGGCAGAAAACGTAGTAATTTATTTCATCCGGCGCGGTTTCTATAGCAGAGATCTTATCGGTAATGGCAATTTCTATCTTGCGCGTGCCGATCTCCAGGCATTCAAAACGTTTTGATTTTTTCAGCTCTGCGCTATCATTTCTGAAATAGATTGCTGAACTTTCAATTTTCTCAAAACGTTTACGGATCTTCTTCAGCATTAAAATTCCAGTTTTAGCCCGCTATTTAATGATATATTCTTTGCGCCTGCACTGCTTGTAGGGCGTGCCCGGTATTTTGCCCATTCGCGGGTCTGGTCTATTTGTTCCTTCATGGTTGTTGATAAGGGCACGGCCTCTTTCAGACTTTTCTGAATGCCGGCAGTTGTAATGTCAAGGTTATTGATAAAGGCATCGTATAGTGAAGAGACGATTGCTTGCTCAATTTCCGCTCCGCTGAAACCATCGCTTTGCGCCGCCAGAGCTTGCAGGTCGAATTGCTCCGGGCTCCTTTTTTTCTTTTTGATATGAATAGAGAATATTTCCTTGCGTTCTTCTAATGAAGGCAGGTCAACAAAGAAAATCTCGTCAAATCTGCCTTTGCGCAGCAGTTCAGGGGGGAGCTGCTGGATATTATTGGCGGTAGCAATTACGAATACCGGGGCAGTTTTTTCCTGAAGCCAGGTTAAGAATGTGCTAAATACTCTGGAAGCTGTTCCGGCATCGGAAAATGAAGAACTTTGCACTCCGGATAAACCTTTTTCGATCTCATCTATCCAGAGGATGATTGGGGCAAGGTTTTCGGCGGTTTTTATGGCTTTGCGCATGTTTTCTTCGGAAGAGCCTACGATCCCGCTGAAAACCGCGCCAATATCCAGGCGTAATAAAGGTAGTTTCCAAAGACTGGCAACAGCTTTTGCCGTCAGGCTTTTACCGCAGCCCTGTACGCCCAGGAGCATTATCCCTTTTGGCTGGGGTAGCCCGAAAGACTGGGCGCGCTGGGTAAAAGCAGAGCTTCGCGTAAAAAGCCAATCCTTTAGGATATCAAGGCCTCCGACGTTAGCAAATTCCTCTTTTGATTCATAATATTCGAGCAGTTTACTTTTGCGGATCGCCTGTTTTTTCTCCTCTAATACCTTTTCCACGTCATTTACGGTCAACCTTTTGTCTTCTACAATAACTCTGGCAAAGGCATTTTCTGCTTCTGAACGGGTTAGCCCAAGTGATGCCTTTACCAGTTTTTCCCTGTCTTGCGGATTCAGTTCAATCTGTATTTGTTCATTCTTGGAGACGACCTGTAGGATTGCCTCCAGCAATTCATTTATCTCGGTATAATCCGGAAGGTCATAATCAATAATCGACAGGTCTTTTTCCAATTCAACCGGCACGGTTAATACCGGCGAAAGGATCATCAGTGTTTCATATGTTCCCTTGAGGTTTGAAACCAGGTCCCGCAGTTTTCTGATCACGGTTTGGTCGCCTAAAAACGGATGGAAGTCCAGGAAAACAAAAATTGCCGGATCCGGGAACTTCTCTATGTGATTCAACGCATTCAGAGGGTCTCGGGTCGCCTCGTTTATTTTTTCAGGCCCGTCTTCAGGGGTAAATATCCCTCTTGTTGTAGACCAGACTAAAAGTTTCTTTTGGTGGCGCTCGGACATGGTTTTGATCTTTTCGAGCACCCGGGATTCTTCCCAGCTTACGATATAGATCAAGGGATAGCGTGATCTAACTAAAAGATCAATTTCCTTGTCTGAACGGGTTTCCATGGATTTGTCTCCTTAAGATTTGCCTATCCGCAATAGGTTACCGGCAGGGCTTCTGGTTGGTCTATTATTGTTTTCAGCACGTTGATTGTAGAATTGGTGACCGGGGTAAACAATATCGTCCCCTCTTCATCAATGTAAATCTCGATATAGGGATTAGGCTTTTTTGGGGATGCCGGTTTAAAATCCATTCTTGCTATTATTTGAGCTAAACAGTTTTATCCTTTAAGAGCTTATATTCTACACTGTCGACTAAAGCCTGCCAGCTGGCCTCAATGATATTTTCGGATACGCCGATCGTGTTCCAGGAGTCTGTTCCATCTTGAGACTGGATGAGTACCCGGACTTTAGCCCCGGTGCCGGCTTTTTCATCCAGTACGCGCACCTTGAAGTCGGTCAGGTGCATTTTTGACAATAATGGGTAGAACTCAAGCAGGGCTTTTCGCAGTGCGTTATCCAGGGCGTTTACCGGGCCGTCACCTTCGGCTGCGGTGTGTTGCCGTGATCCAAGAACGTTAACTTTAATGATCGCTTCAGACGTGATCTTTTTATTCGATTGTTTTTCGATCACCACTTTAAATCCTTCTAGGACGAAGAACTTTTTGTATTTCTTTAAAGCTTTTTTCATCAATAATTCAAAGGATGCTTCAGCGGCTTCAAAGTGATACCCTTCATGTTCCAGTTTTTGGACCAGCGCCAGGATCTTTTGTGTTTTTGGGTCATTTTTGCTTAGATCGAGTTCGAGGCTTTTTGCCCTAAGCAGTATCCCGGTTTTGCCGCCAAGTTCTGATATTAACATCCGGCGGTGGTTTCCTACTAAAGCAGGGTCGATATGTTCATAAGTCCTCGGGTTTTTCATAACTGCATTTATGTGCATTCCCCCTTTGTGCGCAAAAGCTGATTCACCGGTATAAGGCTGTTCATTCTTAAGGCGCATATTACTGACCTCACTGATAAAATGAGAAACATGCGTTAGCTCCTTGAGATTCTCTGGAGATATGCATTTTATTCCGAGTTTAAGGGATAAATTGGCAATTATTGGCACAAGATCCGCGTTACCGCAGCGTTCACCATAACCGTTTATCGTCCCTTGGACCATGGAGCAGCCATATTCTACGGCAGAGATGGAATTTGCAACAGCAAGCCCAGCATCATTATGGCAGTGGATCCCCAGCGGGGTTTTTATTGTTTTTTTTAGCTCGGTAACTACTTTTATGATCTGTGAAGGAAGTGCCCCTCCGTTGGTATCGCAAAGGCAAATATACTTTGCCCCGCACTCGGCGGCCTTATGCAGGCATTTTAAAGAATATTCCTTATTTTCCTGGTAGGCATCGAAAAAATGTTCAGCATCATAAAAAACATCGAGGCCTTTTGCCGATAAAAAAGAAATAGTGTCTTCGATCATCTTGAGATTTTCCTCAAGTGATGTTTTTAAGACATCTCGGATATGCAGGTCCCAGGTTTTGCCTACGATCGTGGCGATTTGAGCTTTTGATTTAAGCAATGCCTTCAGGCTTGCATCCTGTTCTGTGCTGGTATTGGGTCGTCTGGTCATACTAAAGGCAACAATTTGGGAATTCTTTAGGTGTTTATTTGAAATGGAAAGAAAGAATTCCATATCCTTTGGGTTTGATCCCGGCCAGCCCCCTTCGATATAATGGATGCCTAATTTATCCAAGGCTAAGGCGATGTTTATTTTATCGGTTACCGAGTAAGATATTCCTTCGGCTTGCGAGCCGTCACGTAAGGTGGTATCGTATAATTTGATTTCCGGCATATATGCTCCTTATTTGCCTAAGGCAAATTTTTCATGCAGCGAACGGACGGCCGCATCGGCAAATTTCTTTTTAAAGATACAAGAGATGCTAATATCGGAAGTAGAGATCATTTCGATATTTATCTTTTGTTTTGCCAGTGCCTCAAACATGGTGGCGGCTACTCCGGGGTGTGATTTCATTCCCACTCCGACTATTGAAACGCGCGCAACGTCATCATCTTGCAGGACATCCCCGGCCTTTATCTCCATGGCGATTTTTTTAGCGAGTTTAATGGTCTTTGGCGCATCGGCTTTTGCCACGGTGAATGAAATGTCGGTTTGGCGCAAATGACTGACGTTTTGTACGATCATATCGACACTGATACCGGAGCGGGCCAGTTCTGTAAATATTACAGCCGCTGCCCCAGGATGATCGGGAACGTTGCAGATGGTGATCTTGGATTCATTCTTATTTACGGTTACCGCATTAACCACTACTTCTTCCATTTGTTTAACCTCCTGTATGATCATGGTTCCTGGATTTTTGGACAGCGAAGAACGGACATGTATTGGAACATTGAATTTCTTTGCGACTTCAATTGAACGCGCCTGCATTACCTGTGCGCCTAAAGAGGCCATCTCCAGCATTTCATCATAAGTTATTGCGCTTATCTTCTTTGCTTTTGGCTCGATCCGCGGGTCGGTTGTATAAATGCCTTCGACATCAGTATAGATTTCACATGCGTCAGCCTTGAGTTCCTTGGCGAGTGCTACCGCGGTAAGATCCGATCCCCCGCGGCCTAAGGTGGTGATGTCCTGGGTGAGGGTAACACCCTGAAAACCAGCGACAATGACGATTTTTCCCTTTTTTAGCTCATCGCGTATCTTATCGGCATTTATTTTGATGATTCTTGCTTTGGTATGATGGGTATCCGTAATAATACCGACTTGCGCGCCGGTAAAGGAGATTGCCTCATATCCTAATTTATGCAGTGCCATGGCTAAAAGCGCCACGGAAATTTGCTCTCCGGTCGATAGAAGCATGTCCATTTCCCGGTCGGAAGGCTCGGTGTTTATTTGGGCCGCCAGCTCGATCAATTCGTCGGTAGTGTCTCCTAAAGCAGAAACTACAACCACAAGATGGTTATTATTCTTCTTGTATTCAGCCACCCGATGCGCGACATTCTGGATGCGTTCGACGTTTGCGACCGAAGACCCTCCGTATTTTTGTACGATCAGTTTTTTTTCCATTTAATAACTCCTAAGGTCTGTTCAACTGCGATTGATTGCTGGTTTTAGTTTGACTGATTTATAAAATACCCCATTAATTTATGGCCTTGGTCGAAATAAAGCTGGGAGTTTGCGGCTTCTCTTTCGCTAAAATTGGCAAACCCCTTGCTGACAATGCCTTTTCCATATATTCCGAAACAAACTGTATCGGAAGTATGAGTTCTTAAGGAAACCGGAGTGGCATGATCCGGTAATACCATGACCCTAAAGTTAGGCTTATGTTTGAATGCTTTTAATACCGGTTCAAGGATCATTTGATCGCATCTTTCAATAGCGGTTATTTTCTCACGCAGGTCGCCATTGTGGCCGGCTTCGTCCGGGGCTTCGACATGTATAAAGACAAAATCATTTTTCTCCAGTGATTTCAATGCCGCCTGGGCCTTTCCGGCATAATTTGTATCATAATATCCGGTCGCCCCGATAACGTTTATCACATTAAGTCCTATTATCCTGCCCAGCCCCTTTATCAGGTCAACTGCGGAAATAACGCTCCCTTTAAGCCCGTATTTATCGAGAAATGAAGGCATGCTTGGGCTTTTGCCCTGGCCCCAGAGCCAGATCATGTTCGCGGGATTTTCGTTTAAGTCTATGCGCACGTGGTTTATTTCATGATCCTGGAGTATTTTTCGGGATTCTTGCATCAGGTCTATTAGAATCTGCGAATTTTCTCCTTTCGGTAAGTTTTCCGATATACTTTGTCCGGTAATGTCGTGCGGGGGCCGGCAGGAGATTTGTTCCAGTTTTTTTTGTACGCCATTCTTATAAAGCAGTAAATGGCGGTAGCTTACCCCGGGATAAAATTTCAATGTGTCATTGCCTATTTTGGAATCAAGGGATTCGATCAGCATCTTGGCCTCATTGGAACTGATATGTCCGGCACTGTAATCGATGATCTTATCCTGGCCAGCGGTTATTAAATTACAGCGAAAGGCAACATCTCCCTCCTCTAATTTTACCCCAAGATTGGCCGCTTCAAGCGGGCCGCGTCCACTGTAATAGACGGCGGGATCATAGCCTAAGATGGAAATATTGGCGACATCCGAGGCAGGGCTCATTTTATCCGGGATTGTCTTTACTCTGCCTAATTCTCCAGATTTGGCAATAAGGTCGAAATTAGGGGTTTTTGCGGCTTCTAATGGAGTACGTCCATCCAGCTCTTTTACTGGATAATCCGCCATTCCATCGCAGACCAATACTATGTATTTCATATTCTCTTTCCGCTTATGTCTTAGAATTTGACTTCTGGGACTGATTTGGCCTCTTCCTGGGATTTGAAGTATTCTGAAACGCTTGCATATCCAAACATTCCTGCAAGGATATTGCCCGGGAAGGTGCGTATCGTAATATTATAATTTTTTACCGCTTCGTTATAGCGCATGCGTTCAACAGCAATCCTGTTTTCGCTTCCGGCTAGTTCGTCCTGCAACTTCATAAAATTCTGGTTTGCTTTTAGCTCGGGGTTGCTTTCGGCTATCGCCAACAATCGGGATAGGGCGCTGTCAGTTGCTTGAGCAGCCGCTACCTTTTCACTCAAAGTGCCGGCTTTTGACCAGCTGGATCTGGCGGCAGTTATTTTATCATAAACATCTTTTTCATGTGCTGTGTAACCTTTAACGGAATTCACAAGGTTTGGGATCAAGTCATTTCGCCTTTGCAACTGGTTTTCCACTTGGGCCCATTTTGCGGTGATTGTTTCATGCTGGGTAACGATATTGTTGTAAACCGAAATTGCGCCTGCGATAACAATTACGATTAGAAATAAAATAATCCCTATTGCCGTAAAAATACTTTTCATTTCATCGCCTCCTGTTTTAAAACCCGCCTCCGGCACCGCCGCCACCTGAAGAGCCACCGCCAAAACCTCCCCCAGTCCGGCTGAATCCTTGCGAACCGAATCCTCTCCCGCGGTATCCTCCGTATCCACCGTAGGTTTGCGTATTCCAAAGGCTCTTTCTTTCTTCAATGGGGAGTTTGCTCCAATAAAGATAGCGAAAGAGCATTGAGCATATATATCCAAGCATTGTAAGAGCCGAAGCCAATAATGATGTTTTCAGGAATGCCAGTGCGAATATGAGCGTGAATGGCAGTCCGATGAATACCGGCCAAGGAAGATTCCAGATGAAAAAGAAAAAGAAAGCAAACAAATAAAGAAAAACTGGGGGTTCGGAACTTTTTGCCGGGTCGCCGATGTTTTCGGCATAGGTTAAGTTTATGTTCGCATTTTTTGCGATCACCTGTGCAATAGCTGTGACCCCGTAGTATAACCCTTGGCTGTATTCCTGATTCTTGAAATATGGCACCATATATTTGCGCCCGATTTCGCCGCAAAGGCCGTCGGGTAAGATCCCTTCCATCCCATAACCGGTCTCGATACGCCAGCGTCTTTCTTTTACGGCCAGGAGCAACAATATTCCGTTATCCTTGCCTTTTTTCCCCGGTTTCCATGTGTCAAATAGCTTTCGGGCATATTCAATCTCATCGAATGGAGCAATGGATTCCCTGGTTACCACGATTATTTCCGCAGAGGTTTTATTTTCGATCTCATTGATTATCGCGCTAATCTTTGCCTTTTGTTCATTGTCTAATACTTCGGCAAAATCATTTACCCAACCCTGCGGCGCAGGAAGGCCCTGGGCATGCGCTAATCCCATCCAGATGAATGAAAACAATAAAAGTATCAATTTAGGCATTATAATCGGTCTATTGCCGCAACTATTTTTTCCAGTTCGTAAACATAATCGAACAAAAGTTTCTCCAGCTCGGGCCTGTTCAAGGTGGCATAGTCTTTTTTCATGTCGAGTAATCGGATAAAGGTAGTAACACTTACCTGTAATTCCAATGCCGCATCCCGGAGGATATCCTGCCGCCGGTTAGAAACATTTTTGCCTTTTAACCGGATAATGTTGTGCAAGATATGCATGACCGAGGTGAAATTCTTAAAAAGCAAGGTGCTTAATCCGGTTTTATCGGCTTGTCCGATACGCAGATATTGCTGTTTGAGATTGATCAATTTCGATTTAAGCTCTTGCTCGCATTGAAAACGCAGGTTTTTCAGGTTGATTTCAAGCCCCTCTAAAACATCTTTACCGTCCAAACAGATGTGGTTTGACTGCATGTCGAGGAACTCGATGGGGAACACATCCAGAGAGTTTTTTATTTCTATCTCGGTCATAAATATCGGGTTTATTTTTCTAAATGGCAATTTATGCAAAAGAGGGTATGCCTTCCTTAGATTGTGCAAATCCGTGTTCTTAAGCACTATGAGAAGGTCAAGGTTTGAAAATGATTCAATGAATTCTCCGTCTGCAGCACTGCCGTAAATGATCACTGAGATCAGGTCAGTGGAGTAGGTGTTCTTAAGTCCTGTGAGGAAATCTTTTAATAATTTCCGGTTCTTTTCGTTTAAGGTCATGATTTCCATGGTTCAGGCTCCTATTCTTTTAAGTAAGGCAGAAACCATTTTATTTTTCGAGAATATAGGTGTGGTAACCTTATCATCCTCTAGGATATAAGCGGTATATTTACCGCGGCAGGCCGTATTGGCAACTACGATATCTGACCGGGTGCGTCTAAGAAGAGACCTTGCCTTTTGGATCAATTCTTGCTTGCCGGTGCCGGTTTCGAATTTAAAAGCGGCAACCTTTATTCTGGGATCGGCCTTTTTGATAAGATCCAGTAATTTTTCCGTTGGCACAAGTTTTAAGGTTAAACGATTCAGCCGGGAACTGATCTTGTTCTTAGATGGCACAGCTGTCTTGTAATCTGATACCGCCGCAGAATGGATTACCCAATCGTAATTTTTGCGGCGCAACTCAATAAGTAATGCGCGTTTTAATTCATCGAAATACTGAAAACGCTGTATTTTAACGGCCCTGTCCAGTTTTTCGGGATACGGCACTGCCCCTAACAATAAGGTTACATTTGCCCCATTTTTATGCGCCAGATGCGCAAGCAGTATCCCGGTAACTCCTGTTGCGATATTGCTGATCACACGTACGCTGTCGATCGCGATCCAGGTTGGACCGGCAGTGATCAATATCCTTTTGTTATATAAACTGCTCATCGTTTGCTAAATCTGTTTAGCCAAAGATTGATCTTAAGTTTATTGCTATTGAATTGCTTTCAAGATTGCCTTTAACTCCGGTTTCAGAAGTTTTGGCGGTTTTACGCTTTTTATCGCCCGATCAGGGTCTTTGAGCCCGTGCCCGGTAAGTATACAGACTATCCTGGCTTTTTTCGGGAAATACCCGGCGGCTGACAACTTTAAAAGCCCGGCGATTGATGCGGCAGATGCTGGCTCAACGAATACCCCTTCTTTTTTTGCTAAGATCCTGTATGCGTTAAGGATTTGGGAATCGGAAACCGCTTCAATTAAGCCGTTTGATTCATCGCGGGCAGTTTCGGCTTGTTTCCAACTGGCTGGATTACCGATCTTAATTGCCGTTGCGATTGTTTTCGGATGTTTGATTGGGTACCCTTTTACTATAGGTGCTGAACCCTGTGCCTGAAAACCCAGCATTTGGGGCAGGGCATTTATTTTCCCGAGGGCTTTATACTGCTTATAACCTTTCCAGTATGCGGTAATATTCCCGGCGTTGCCAACCGGCATTAGTTGAAAGTCTGGGGCAGCATTCAAGGATTCGCAGATCTCAAAACTGGCGGTTTTTTGTCCTTCAATCCGGTAAGGGTTTAAGGAATTAACCATGGTTATCGGATATTGTCTGGAGATTTCTTTGACCAGCTCAAGGGCTTTATCGAAATTGCCGTCGATAGCTAAAACCACTGCTCCATGTATAAGCGCCTGGCTTAATTTACCTAACGCGATTGCGCCATTGGGAATAAGCACTACACATTTCAATCCGGCCTTGGCGGCGTATGCCGCGGCCGAAGCTGAAGTATTTCCGGTTGAAGCGCAGATCACGGCTTTAGAGCCCTCTTCGCAGGCTTTAGAGATTGCCATGGTCATTCCTCGGTCCTTAAAGGAACCGGTAGGATTGAGGCCTTCATATTTTAGGTAAACTTCGATATTACCGCCTGCTATACGGCTTAATGCCGGGGCATAGATCAAAGGGGTATTGCCTTCATTAAGTGTGATGATCGGGGTTTTTGCGGTTACTGGCAAAAACCTGCGATATTTCTTAATTAATCCTTCATACCGCGTATTTCTTGAATGCTGGTTCATTGTTCTATCCTGATAGCCACTGAATCTTCCTTGATAATATCCAAGCGGTCAATTTGTTGTAACGCTTGGCGAAGGCTCTTTTCTTTTGAGTCGTGGATAATCATTGTGATCGGCACGGTAGGCCCTTTGTCTTTCTCTTTTTGAGTTACGGAAGCGATACTGATACCGAATTTAGAAAGCACTCCGGATATCTTTGCCAATACCCCGGGTTTATCGACCGCGGTAAAATGGATATAATAGCGGCTTTCTATTTCATCGATCTTACGCAGGCCTCTTATTCCGGTATCCTCAACAATATTAAAAACCGGGCGGAATAATCCGGCTTTGAGGTCATGAGCAAAATCCACCAGATCCGAAACTACCGCGGATGCCGCGCAGAGCTGTCCTGCCCCGGGGCCGTAAAACATGAGGTCTCCTGCCAGGTCGCTTGAAACGTGGATGGCATTGAATATGCCGTTTATAGAAGATAATAAGTGTGTTTTTGGAATAAGTGTGGGATGAACCCTTAATTCCAGTTCTGCCCCCTCTTTTTTCGCGATAGCCAGGAGTTTTATTTCGAATCCCATTTCCTTGGCATATTGAATGTCGGCTTGAGATATGCGCGAGATCCCTTCAATAAATACATCGTTTAAGTTGACCAGCCGGCCAAAACAAAGATATGCAAGTAATACAAGTTTATGTGCGGAATCTATGCCGTCGATATCCAAAGTAGGGTTCTTTTCGGCAAAACCCTTGGCTTTGGCCTCGGCCAAGGCTTCATTGAAGGTACAGTTATTAGCTGACATTTGAGAAAGCACATAGTTGGATGTACCGTTGACGATCCCGAAGATACTGGTGAACTTATTCGCAACTAATCCTTCGCGCAGTGATTTTATGATCGGGATCCCTGCACCCACGGAAGCTTCAAAATAGATATTTTTGCCCCGGTCATGGGCAAGGGTAAATAATTCACGGCCATATTCGGCTAACAGGGCTTTATTGGCGGTTACCACATTTTTGCCTTTTTTCAAGGCTTCAACGACAAACTCCTTGGCAGGATGTATTCCTCCAACCAATTCGACTACGACATCGATCTTAGGGTCATTGATGATTTCATCGGCGTTTGCAGTAAGCAGGCTTTTATCTACGGAGACATTCCTTTTTGAGGACAGGTCTTTGTCACATATTTTCTGGATGCTCAACTCAAGCCCTATTTTCTCCGAGAGAATGGTTTTTCTGTCCCGTAAGATCTTTATTACTCCGGAACCGATATTGCCGAAACCGATTAAACCGATATTGATCTTTTCCATATGCGGACCTTTCCCTATTTCTTTATCAAACCGATTATTCCTTCTTCTTCAAATAGTAGCCGATTGTCTGGCTGATTATATTCTTATGTCTTTCGTCTACAGCCAGAAACTGCATTCGGGTGTCATAAATAAGGTCTTTAGTTATTTCTTTCGATTCAATTACCTTGCCGATGAGCATGATGGGGTGCGGATCAAAAGGTAATCTGATCTCGATCGCCAGATTAGTTCCCGGATTGAAATTCCTGTTGGTAGTTAAAAGCATTCCTCCCAGGCTTAAGTTTCTTGTCTGGGATATATCAATGGTATTATCGGTTTCTTCCAATATACGGTAAGAAACAATGAATCTGCCGCTGATACGCGGTTGCTTTCGTCTTTCAGGCCCGGGATAGTTCATGGAATCCTCCTTTTTCTCCGATCCTCAAGATGCTTGGCACCTCTGCAATAAATGATCATGCATTAGATAGAACCTGTATATCGTAAAACAAAATGGTCGGGGCGACAGGACTTGAACCTGTGACCTCTTGAACCCCATTCAAGCGCTCTAGCCAAACTGAGCCACGCCCCGGAATAAGTTTATAAGCCTATGCATTTGCGCCGTTTAGATTTAGCCGGCATCTTGTTCTTATCTTCAGGCTTACTAATATTTAATATATAACACAATAATATATCAAATATTACGCTTGCTGTAAAGAAAGATTTTATTGAAGTTTTTGCGTCCCGTGGTTAGAAAGGCTTTATTAGGATGCCGAATGAGGTTTTTTAATTCAGGCCGTAAAGTTTTATAAAAATATCAACAATCGGTTTTTTGAGGTCGGGTTCATTGGTTTTATAATAGTCTTTTAGCCGTTCCGGCAAAATGATCCGTTCCGGGACATTCGGGCTTAGCCGGCCGGTAAGTTTCAATGTGTCGTATATCCCTTCTAAATATGTAAAAGTTTCCCCTGCCGGAAAATTCTTGCGGTCAAAAAGTGAATTGCCGTTTCGGCAGTCGTTCGTATAATTCGGTATTGTGCGGATCGAATTATCACGGGCATAAGAATAACAGGCCAGGATGACTATCTGCAGGGATAAAAAGACTGTGGTTAAAAGCAGGTTTTTTTTCATGTGTGCCTCCTTTTTAGCAGTGATATGGATAGGGTCTATTCTTCTTTTTTCTGGCGGTTCATTAGGTCTTTGACCGCCTTAACCGGAGATTTATTTTTATATAGGACAGAATAGATTTCCTTAGTTATCGGCATGGAGACTTTAAATTTTTTGCTAAGATTATAAGCTGATTTTGCGGTAGGGACGCCTTCGGCGACCATTTGCATGTGCGATTTTATCTGATGCATGGTTTTACCGCGTCCGATTTGGTCTCCGACAAATCTATTCCGGCTGTGCGTGCTAACGCAAGTAGTCACTAAATCCCCCAGTCCGCTAATTCCGCTAAACGTACTGCCTTTTGCTCCCATGGCAGTGCCCAATCGTGACATCTCTGCCAGGCCGCGAGAAAGAAGCGCGGCCTTTGTATTATTGCCGAAGCCCAATCCGTCAGCGATCCCGCAGGCGATAGCGATAACATTTTTTAAGCTTCCTCCCAGCTCAACCCCGATTATATCGTCATTTGTGTAAACTCGGAATCTATCGGTTGTGAAAATATCTTGCAGGTGTTTACGGATATTTTTTTCAGGCGAGGCAATTACCGCTGCCGTTGGCAGGCCGTTCGCTACTTCATGCGCAATCGTTGGCCCGGAGAGAACGGCTAATTTTATTTTACCCAGTTCTTGATATATGATCTCTGACATCCTTTTTAAGGAATTGATCTCGATTCCCTTGGTAACACTTAGATAAGTCGCATCCTTAGGATAAGAAAGCTGTTTGATCTGCTTTAGGATTTTTCGCATGTATTGCGATGGAATGGCAAAGACAACAAGGCTTTTCTTATCAAGTGCGGCATTTAAATCGCTGGTAATTTGTATTTGCGGCGGTATTTTTATCCCGGGCAGGAACTTTTTATTTACTCTTGTCTTATTCATTTCTCGGGTGTATCCGGCAAATGCTCCCCATAAGGTCAGGCGGAAACCTTTTCTCGCAAGTAATATGGCTAAGGTTGTCCCCCATCCTCCATCCCCGAGGATGGTGATATTCAGGTCATTCATTCTGATTTGTCTTTAAGATTGATGTTTGGTTGATTCTGATTAAAGTGTGTTTCCGGGAAGATGTTAGTAGCATTCTTTTCTTCCCGCATCAGGAAATGCACTCCGATATTAAAACTGTCATCTTCTTTGTGGTCAATCCTTGCTACTTTGCCGATTATTCCGCTCTGGTAAATCAATATATGCTTATCGATATCTTCAAAAAGGCTTAATGCCCCTCGATCAAAAGAAAGCCATAAGATATCCCCGAGATTAACCTTTTCATTCAAGGTGCATAAAACGCCTCTTTCGCTTATATTGACGGTATATCCTTCAAACAGCTTGGATATGATCCCCTGATTGCATATTTTGTAATTAAGAGGCGATGAATAATCCAGTCTTATGAACTGCCTGCGGTCAGGACCAAGGTAGGAATTTTCCATATCAAACCTTCGAGTTTTGTATTGGTTTGTTCGTTCTTAATTTTGCCAGGTCCCAGCTGTAATCATAAAGGTGCAGCCCTTTACTCGCCGCAACGATCTCGCCATCTTCTACCCCTATTTCCTCTGCCATATACTGCTTAACCAGTTGTAATCCTCCTAAATTAGAAGGAAATCCACCCCATAAATCCCAGGAGCGGAAATACAGGATAAAGTGCAGTTTTCCGTAGCGGATACGTGTGTCGATGATCCTTAAACACGGAGGATCGGTTAATTTAATATCGCAAGGCATCCCGATCTCCATTGTAGCCTGATTTGTCCCGAACCCCTTTTCCTTATAAATCTTTATTACCTCTTCGATCTGATTTACCTCTAAGGGCATTTCCTTAACCATTTCTTTTCCGCTGACTTGCTGGCGTATTTTTACTTTTGGATCAACCAGCCTTTCACCGTAAGTATAGTCTTCGGTCTCGGTTTTAACTCCGGTCAGAAGATAACTTAAATATCCCTGGATATATTCCATATCCGTAGGGGCGGGGATCGACATTCCCTCGGGGATCACGGGAATGATCTGGTGGGATGGTTTCTTTACTCGTATTACGGCAAAATCAAATTCCAGGCGTTTTTGCCCTTCGTAACTGCCTTTGGTAATGGTATAGACATGGCCCTTTTCCAGTATCTCGCAGAGGCATTGGAACCAGGCGTCATTTAAGTCAAAGGCATCAATGAAAACCGGCTCAAAAAACTCTCTTTCTGCCATGAATTCCTTTTTCATTTAAGCGAGAGAGGGGAATCGAACCCCCGTATATAGCTTGGAAGGCTATTGTTCTACCATTGAACTACTCTCGCAAATATATTACATGAAGCAAAACTACTATTATGCCATTGCCCCGCATCTTAGCTATTAAAGTGATTGCGGGGTCCCGCTCCGCGGGAAGCTACTCTCGCAAAGTCGATCTTCTTTCTTGCCTCTTGTATCTTCGATCTGGAATCTGTATTTAATGGGCAGGAGAGGATTCGAACCTCTGAAGCACAAGTGCAGCAGATTTACAGTCTGCCCCCTTTGGCCACTTGGGTACCTACCCGTTAAATCAGATTTAAGATCTAAGAATCAGGTTTCAATTTGTGTTGCTAGTTTTATCCCCGCAGCTATCGCTGCGAAAATTTGTTCCAAATTTTCTTGGCGCTGCGGGGATAAATTCGGCCACACAACTTATGTTCGCTCTCTTCGTTCGCTCCATAAGTTGTGGCCTCATTTAAAGCCGGCGAGAGGAATCGAACCCCCGACCCGTCGTTTTTTTCCCCGCACCCCTTTCGGTTCGGGGTATGCGGCTTGTATAACCTATAAGTAAAGCCGGCGAGAGGAATCGAACCCCCGACCCG